>CAKZSI010000042.1 GCA_937918935.1 uncultured Chloroflexales bacterium
AACGACAACGCCCAACCCCATGGCGCACATATCCCCGCGCGCAGGTTCATTGGGCGCCATCATTCGTTCGTACAAATCCGCCGTGTCGCGCTGGTGCGCCCAAAATGGATACTCCGAATTTGGCTGGCAGGCGCGGTTTTACGACCACATTATCCGCAACGAAACCGACTTACAAAACATTCGTCGCTATATTCTCGAAAACCCGTTACGATGGGAAGACGACCGAAACCACCCTGAAAATCTGTGGATGTAACCCTATGGACATCTCCGAACATGCCTTCGAGACCTATATCGTCAACCATCTGGTCGCCGTGCATGGCTATCTGAATCGGAGCGGTAGTACAGACGTTGCATCGCAACGTCTCCAGGTAGCGCCGCAACGTCTCTCCCCCGATTGCCTCGATTGGGAACTGACCCTCTCCTTCATCACCGCCACCCAGCCCGACACCTGGCGCGACCTGGAAAAACAGCACGGCGCGCAGGCGGTGGAAAAGTTCAAGCGCCGCCTGGTGCGCGAAATCGAGCGGCGCGGCACGCTGGACGTGCTGCGGCGCGGGGTCAAGGATTCGGGCTGTTACTTCCAACTGGCATACTTTGCCCCCGCCACCAGCCTCAACCCGGCGCATCAGGCGCTCTACGGCAAAAACATCCTCTCGGTCATCTGCCAGTGCCGGTACAGCGCGGTCGAGACCAAAGACGCCCTCGACCTGGTTATCTTCCTCAACGGCTTGCCCCTCTTCACCCTCGAACTCAAGAACAAACCCACCGGTCAGACCGTAGCGAATGCCCGCGCGCAATACGCCAAAGACCGCGACCCTGAAAACGAGCCGCTGCTGCAATTCCGCCGCTGTCTGGCGCATTTTGCCGTGGATGATGATGAAGTCTGGCTGACCACCAGACTGGAAGGCGTGCGCACCCGCTTTGTACCCTTCAACCGCGGCTATAACGGCGGCGCGGGCAACCCGCCCAACCCCAATGGCTACGCCAGCGCCTACCTGTGGGAAGACCTCTTCGCCCCCGCCAGCGTGCTGGAACTGGTGGGCAGTTTCGTGCATGTCGAAAACGGCGACCAGCCCGCTCGTCTGATTTTCCCGCGTTACCATCAGCGCGATGCAGTGCGAAAACTGGTGGCGCACGCCCGCCAACATGGCGCCGGGCATCACTATCTCATCTAGCACAGCGCTGGCAGCGGCAAGAGCAACACCATCGCCTGGCTGGCGCACCGCCTGGCGTCGCTGCACAACGACCAGAATCAGCGCGTCTTCAGTTCGGTCATCGTCATCACCGACCGCCGCGTGCTCGATAGGCAACTGCAAAACACCGTCCGCCAGTTCGAGCAGGTACCGGGCGTGGTCAACGTCATTGACCAGGACAGCGCCCAACTCGCCGAAGCCCTCAACCGCGGTGCAGACATCATCGTCAGCACCCTGCAAAAATTCCCCTTCGTGTTGGATCGTGTAGAGACGTTGCATGCAACGTCTCTACACCGATCCAACGTCGCTACACGATCCAACGTCTCAACGAACCTTTGCCGTTATCGTAGACGAAGAGACGTTGCATGCAACGTCTCTACACTCCTCGCAGACCAGCGAAGCCAACAAACGGCTCAAAGAAGTCCTGCGCGCCGAATCGCTGGAAAAAGCCGAGCAGTTAGATGGCGCAGCCGAAGCTGGCGAACCGAGCGGCGAAGACCTCATCAACCAGAGCATGGCGGCGCGCGGGCGTCAGCCCAACCTGAGTTTCTTCGCCTTCACTGCCACCCCCAAGCAAAAGACGTTGGAATTGTTCGGCATCGAACAGCCCGATGGCGCCTTCCGCCCGTTCCATCGCTACACCATGCGGCAAGCCATCGAAGAAGGTTTCATCCTTGATGTGCTGCAAAACTACACCACCTACGAAACCTACTTCAACCTGCTCAAAAAAGCCGCCGAAGACCCGCGCATCGAAAAGAGCAAAGCCTTCAGCCTGCTCAAACGCTGCGACAGCCCGCACCGCCTTACCATTGCGCAAAAGACTGCCATAATGGTCGAGCATTTCTGGGAAACCACGCGCCACAAAATCCCCGATGCACATGGCGTCGGGCAGGCAAAAGCGATGGTGGTTGCTGCCAGCCGCCTGCATGCCGTCTTGTATAAACAAGCCTTCGACGCCTATCTGAAACAACAGGGCTACCCCATCCGGGCGTTGGTGGCGTTCTCCAGCGTAGTGCAGTATCACGGCCTGGATTACACCGAAGCGGGCGTGAACGGTTTCCCCGAACGGCAGACCGCCGAACGGTTCAAGAAGCCCGAATACCGCTTCCTCATCATCGCCGAAAAGTTCCAGACCGGCTTCGACCAGCCGCTCTTGCAAAGAAAAAGGCATTCCTTCATTTCAGAAACTTGTTGCTCGAGGTAATGTATTGGAAGGATATAAGGCGCAATATCAATTGTTAGAGGCACATAATGTAACACCTTCCGAGTTTGAAAGCAAGGTGGCCTCCCTTGCACCAGAAGCGACAGTTGATGGATACCTCATTTTACAACCTGCTGAGAGTGTTATTTAAAACTAAAAATGCGGCCCAACATCGCTTCAAGCCCGACGCGGCTTCGCCGCCTGCAATCGGAGGGGAAGCGCACACAACCAGGTCTGCTGTTGAGGGTACGGCGTCGCTTCGCGGCACGGCTGAACCCCACCGTTGGGCCGCTCTACCGTAGAAGCCTGTGCCACCATCACCGCTCTTGACCGCCGGTATAACTTCGGGTTATACTGACCGCTATGAAGACCGCTATTTCTATTCCAGATGCCTTGTTTAAGGCTGCGGAAGAGTACGCTCGTGCGCACGGCCTGTCGCGCAGCGAGCTGTATGCCCGCGCGCTTCAGATCTATCTCCAAATCCAGCAAAGTGAGCAGATTACTGCCGCTCTCGATCAGGTCTATGCAGAAGAAACGAGCGCACTCGATCCGATATTCAAAGCGACACAGCGGCGTATGCTTGCCGGGGACGATTGGTGATGCAACGCGGTGATGTGTGGTGGGCAAACCTTCCCGACGCCGCTGGTTCAGGCCCCGCCTTTCGTCGCCCGGTGCTGCTCGTTCAAGCCGATTCGTTTACGCGCAGTCGTATCGCGACGGTCGTCGTTGCCGTCATCACCACTAACCTGCGTCTCGCCGCAGCACCGGGGAATGTCTTGCTGCATGCACGTGAGTCGGGTTTGCCCACAGACTCTGTGATCAACGTTTCGCAAATCATCACCCTCGACAAGACGGATCTTGATGCGCAGGTCGGACAGGTATCCGCCACAACGCTCGCCGACGTCGACCAGGGCTTGCGCCTGGTACTTGACCTGTAGGCTCCCGTAACGCAGGGGAACTACGTGGACAATCCCACGCCGCCAGTCACGAGATGTGTAGGCTCCCCTGACGTAGGGGAACTACGTGGCCGGTGGCGACGATCACGACGCCATGGCAGGCTCCCCTGACGTAGGGGAACTACCCTGAACCGTCTCCTCTCCCGAATGCTGAACACCATGGATACCAGTCACCCCTGTCCCTTGTGCGGCGCGGCGACGCCCTTCGCCCCGCGTTACCCGCGCGCCGTCTGCCCGCAATGTGCCGCGCAGGCTTGCGATTCGCAAGGCCGCCCACTTGCTTTCTATAACGAAGGCATGGGTGGCGGCTTTTACGCTATCCTGCGCGAAAGCGGTCAGCCATATCCTTCACATGAGAGTTTCATTCGCGGCAGGCGCTGTTATGCCGAGGAAGCCCGCCTGGGCGGCATCCTGATTCAAGTTGTGGATTAGCAGAAAACGTTCTGTTGCGTGCGACCGCCAGGCTGCCAGACAATTGACCTCACCCCCATGGACCAGGTCATCACCGTGCTTCACCGCCCCCGCGATGTGCGCAACATCGGCGCTGTGGTGCGGGCGCTGAAGAATATGGGCTTCCACCGCCTGCGTCTGGTGCAGCCGCCGCCCTTTGACCCGGCGGACCTCACCGTGGTCGCCCATCGCAGTGAGGCCCTGCTGGCGGGCATCGAGGTCTATGCCGATCTCGACGCTGCCCTGGCCGACGTGCGCTATGTCGTCGGCACCAGTGAGCGGGCGCACCCCGATCGCCCCATGCGCGCCGATGTGCGCCCCTTCGCCGCCGAACTCGTCGCTCGCGCTGTAAGCGCCGGTCCGGTGGCGTTGCTCTTCGGCCCCGAGAATCACGGCCTCGACAATGCCGCCCTCGACCGTTGCCAGGCTGTGCTGACCCTGCCCGCCGATCCCGCTTACCCCTCGCTAAACCTGGCCCAGGCCGTCTTGCTGACCCTCTACGAGTTGCGGATGGCCGCGGCGGGGCCGTTGCCCCCGCTGCCGTCGCGCTCGCCTGCCACCGCCGCGGAACTGTCCGCCACCTTCGAGGCCCTTGCTGCCGCTGTCGAGGCCGTCGGCTTTATCAAGTCCGGTGAGGGCGCCGCGGTGCTGCGCCGCCTGCGCACCCTCATCACCCGCGCCGAGCCTGACCGCCGCGAGGCGGCCTTGCTGGCCGCCTTTGCTCGTGAAGTCGTCTATGCCCTCCAACGTCGCGCGGGGAAGGAAGATTCGTGATCGATGCCTTGCAGATTCATCTCCCTTTCCTCTGCGCCCGCTCCAGCAGGCGCTCGAGCGGCCAGGTGTTTACCACGCGCTCCGCGGAGGCCCAGCCACGGCGGGCGGTGAGCACGCCCAGGCGCGTCCAGACCAGTTCGTCGGGATGGTGCGCGTCGCTGTTGATCGCCAGAACGACCCCCAGTTCGAGCGCCCGACGTACATAGGCTGCATCCAGATCGAGCCGGTCGGGGCCGCTATTGATCTCCAGGATCGTACCGTGCTCCGCGGCGGCGCGGAACACCGCTTCCATATCCAGGTCGGCGCCGGGCCGCCGGTTGAGGATGCGTCCGGTCGGATGGCCGATGATGTCCACGTGCGGGTTGGCGATGGCCCGCAGCAGACGGGCAGTGATCTGCTCGCGGGGCTGCCGCAGGCTTACGTGAAGCGAGGCCACCACCAGGTCAAGCGTGGCCAGGACCTCGTCGGGTAGCGCCAGTGCGCCATCAGTTGTTATGTCCACTTCAACCCCGTGGAGCACGCGAAAGGATGCGCCGCGGGCATTCCACTCGGCGTTGACTGCGGCAACCTCGGCGGCCTGTTCGTGCAGTCGGGCCGCGTCGAGGCCGCCGGTCACCCCCAGGTAGGCGCTGTGATCAGTGATGGCGATGTAGCGCAGCCCGCGGGCCACGGCGGCGGCGGCCATCTCGGCGATAGCCGCGCGCCCATCACTCCAGCGGCTGTGCATGTGCAGATCGGCCAGCAGCGCCTCAGGGGGGATCAGGTCCGGCAGACGCCCGGCCGCTGCGGCCTCGAACTCCCCGGCGTCTTCCCGCAACTCCGGCGGGATCCACGGCAACCCCAGGGTGGCGTAGACCTCTTCCTCGCTCGCGCAGGTGATCAGCGAACCATCGGGGCGGGCGAAGCCCTGTTCGGAGAAGCTGTAGCCGCGTTCCTGCGCCAGCCGGCGTAGATGGATGTTGTGTTCCTTGCTGCCGGTGAAATGCTGCAACGCACTGCCCCAGCGCTCCGGGGCCACCACCAGCAGGTCGGCGCGCAGGCCGTTATGGAGCAGCACCGAGGCCTTGACCTCGCCCTGCCCGAGGATACGGGCCACCTGCGGCAGGGCCGTGAACGCCCGGGTGACCGCGGCGGTATCCTCGGCGGCGGCCAGCAGATCAATGTCGCCCACCGTCGGGCGACCGCGGCGCAGACTGCCGGTGTAGGCCAGACGCGGCACGGCAGGCAGCACAGCGCGCAACTCGGCCAGCAGCAACTCGGCCGTGGCTAGCGCCGGTCCGAGCAGGGTGCGTTGCTGCCCCTCGGCCAGCGTGGCCAGGCCCTGGCGGATACGCTCCTCGCTCTTCGGGCCGAAGCCCTTGAGGGTCCGCAACCGGCCGCTCTCCACCGCCAGCCGCAGATCTTCGAGGCTGGCGATCCCCAGTTCCCGGTAGAGCCGACTCGCCCGCGTGGGGCCGAGATCGGGCACCCGCAGCATGTCGAGCACGCCGTCGGGCACCTCGGCGCGCAACCGCTCGGCGAGCGGCAGGGCGCCGGTGTCGAGGATCACCCCGATCTTCTCGGCGATAGTCTTGCCAATGCCAGGGATCTCCTCCAGCGCGCCACGGGCGCGATAATCCGCCAGCGGCATGCGCAGATCGGCGATCGCCTCGCCCGCCCGCCGGTAGGCCAGCACTCGAAAGCGATCCTCGCCGAGGATCTCCATGCGGTCGGCAATCTCCAGAAAAATGTCCGCAATGTCGCGGTTCGAGAGGGCCCGGGTCATTGCACTGCGCCTTTCGCTGCGCGGGAAGCGAACCTGGTTGTATGCTACCACGTTCTGGGATCAGAAGGGGGCAACCAGCCTGCCCCATCCTCCTGTCCGGGCGAAAGATGTTCGCCCCTCAGTAGTCTGTACAGTAGGTTTCGTAGCATTTCCCAGCCTCCCCCGTTGGGGAGGCGCCGGACTCCCTCCCCCGGCGGGGTAGGGTTGGGGAGGTTGCCGCTCACTAAAGACGTTGTGTACAGACCACTCAAGGCCTTGCGTATCCTCAGGCGGCCTGGAACGGTACATGCGAAGGAGGAATCTGCATGTACCCTGCTCACACCCGCTACTACCTCGGCTTCAACCTGGTGCCAGGGCTGGGACCGGCGCGTCTGGCGCGCCTGCTTGCCCACTGCGGCTCACTGGAGCACGCCTGGCACGCCGATGCCTTCGACCTCGCCGCCGCCGGCGTGGACGCACGGACCAGCGCGGCGCTCATCGCCACGCGGGAACGGGTTGACCTCGACCGTGAACTGGAGCGCGCCGAACGGCTCGGCGTCACCTTGCTGAGCATCGAAGACGCCGGCTATCCCCGGCTACTGCGCGAGATCCCCGGCGCCCCGCCACTGCTCTACGTTCGCGGCGCGCTCACCCCCGCCGACGAATGGGCTATGGCCGTGGTGGGCACCCGCTCGCCGACGGCCTACGGTCGCGAGGCTGCGCGGCATCTGGCCGGCGACCTGGCGCGCGCCGGCATCACCATCGTCAGCGGGCTGGCGCTGGGGATTGACGCGATCGCCCATGCCGCGGCGCTCGAGGCCGGGGGACGCACCGTGGCGGTGCTCGGCTGTGGGGTGGATCGACCCTACCCCGAACGCCACCGCGAACTGGCAGAACGCATTATCAGCCAGGGCGCTCTGGTGAGCGACTACCCGCTGGGCGCCCTGCCCGCCGCAGCCAACTTCCCCCCACGCAACCGCATCATCAGTGGCCTGAGCCACGGCACGCTGGTGGTGGAGGCCGGTGCGCGCAGCGGCGCGCTGATCACCGTCGAGTTCGCGCTAGAGCAGGGACGCGACGTGCTGGCCGTGCCGGGGTCGATCTTCTCCCGCCAGAGCGAAGGCTGCCTGCAACTCATTCGCAACGGCGCCGCCCTCGTCGCCAGCGCCAGCGACGTGCTCGCCGCCCTCGATCTGACTACCGCCAGTGCGCACTGTGAGGCGCGCATCGAACTGCCTGCTGACCCGGTCGAAGCGGCGCTCCTGGCCGAGCTGAGCTACGAACCACGTCACATTGACGAACTCGGACGGGCCGTCGAACTTCCGGCCCCCACCGTCGCCGCGGCGCTGGCCCTGTTGGAACTCAAGGGCCTGGCGCGGCAGGCCGCGCCGATGCAGTACGTGCGGACGCGCTAAATTGATTTTGGATTTGTGGCGTCACGGGGAGACCTGGCAATGATACGCATCGCCATATCAGGAAAGCGCGTAGGGCGATTGCAGCAGGTCCTGGAACTCGCTTCAAAAATCCAAAATAGCATCAGCGGTCGAAATACGCCTCGGCGCGCCCGGTGAAGGCATCGCGCAGCATGCGCCGCGTGCGCGGCAGAAGGGGTGGCAGATGATCGGGCAGGAAGAAGCCTACGTTGACATTCTCGTGACCGGTGGGGTGCAACTCGCCGCCAACGATGCGCGCGGCGAAGAAGATGGCCAGGATCTGCGACTGGTCGCCGTTAGGATAGGTCCAGTGGAAATCGGAGCCGGTGTAGACGCCGATCAGCCGTTCGGCCTCCAGCACCAGGCCGGTCTCCTCCTGCACCTCGCGGGTCATGCCGCGCGCCGGCGCCTCGTCGAGGCCAATGGTACCCCCCGGCACGTCCCACAACATCACATCGGCGCGCCGGCAGAGCAGGATACCACCCTGATCATTACGGGCAAAGGCGCTCGCGCGCACCTGCAGGATGCGCTGGTGCCCGACATAGCTGCGCAGCCAGCGGGTATACTTAATGGTCATACCTTGCTCCCTTCGCGCGCCAGGCTCACGGCCAGGCGAAAACCGGTAAACTCGTTCCGCACGGTTGGCGGCAAACGAAAGCGACAGGCGCAGCGGGTATAGCCGTGGGGATTGGCATAACAGCCACCGCGCATGATCCGGCGCCCGGGCGCCACCAGGTCCTCGCGGCCATCGTCAGGACGGTAGGGGTAGGGACGGTCGAGGCTGGCGGTCCACTCCCAGACATTGCCGGCCATATCGAGCAAACCATAGGGGCTTGCGCCTGCCGGGTATGCGCCCACCGGCGTGGTGGCGCCCGGCCCGCCATCGCGGGTGTTGGCGCAATGGGGGGCAAACACCTCGCCCCAGGGAAAGGTACGCCCGTCGCTGCCACGGGCGGCGTGTTCCCACTCGGCTTCAGTGGGCAACCGCGGCCCGCCGCGCACCGCGAGGGGGTTGCCGACCACATCGCGGAAGGTGACGGACTGCTGCCGGAGCCAGTCGCAGAAGCTCCGCGCCTCATCCAGGCTTATGTCAACCACAGGATGGTCCAGCCGCCCTGCGGGCGGCGTGGCCCCGCGCCAGGCCAGCGGCGCCGGGGCCCCGGCGCCGGTCACGAAGGCCGCATACAGGGCGTTCGTGACCGGTACCTCCGCAATGGCAAAGGCCGGCAGCAACACCTCGTGCCGGGGGGCCTCTTCGCGGTAGCTCTCGCGGGTGCCGCCATAGCGTCGCGCCAGGTCGCTGAGGTCCGCCTCCGGCGTGCCCATCAGGAATGGAACAGCGGGGACCACCACGAAGGCCGGGAGTGGCAGATCAGGTGTTGCATCCATAAATCCGGTTCAGCCGCGCCAGTTCGCGGTCATAGACCGTTACCGCGAAGTGGTCAATGCTGGTCACGCCCTGCAGGGCGTCATAGCCTTTCACCAGAAACTCGTGGGCCGCCTCCATACCCAGCAGGCGCGCCAGCAGCCGCGAACGGTGCAGCCCGATCCCCAGCAGGTGCGAGCGCGAGAGGCGGAACACATTGTACAGGCTGCTGCGCACGAGTTCGAGTTGTTTCAGGCGGTCGTCATAATTGTTGGCGAGATAGTAGAAACGCTCGTAGGTTGCTTCATCAAAATCGGCGCCAACCTTGTGCTCCAGCATCATCAGCGCCAGGCCATCGTCGAGGCGATTGGTCAGGTTGAGCAATTCAAGCACTTCTTCCACATCGCGCAGGCGCACGCCCGGCAGGGCATGAATAAACTGATGCAGCCGGCGTGCGCCCCGATCGCGCTCGGTGAAGTCGCGGGGGCCGTAGATCTCGTTGAAGAAAAACTCGCCAACCGGTTCGTACTGCGGAATCTCGGCCAGGTCACGGTAATCGCGGCGGAGACGATTGGACTGAAAGATCTGGAGCGCGATACGGTACTGTTTGAACGTGCTCATAGAACTCGGGCATCAGGTCAGGCGGCTGATCTGATCGCGGGCCTTACTGGCGAAGTAGCTGTTCGGGTCGATGCTGATGACAGTCTGGTAGGCGCTAATGGCATCAGCGGTACGTCCCAGATCCTCAGAAACCAGGCCGATAAAGAAGACCGCATCCACATAGTTGACATTCAGTTCGAAGGCGCGACGAAAACTGTTGAGGGCGGGTTCGAGACGCCCCTGCGCGTAGTGGGCCCGCCCCAGCCAGTAATGCGCCTCGGGGAAGTTCTCCTGCAGACGAATGGCGCGTTGCAAATCCCGGATGGCCCGATCCTCGCGACCCGCCTGCATGAACAGCATGGCCCGCCGGTAGAAGGTTTCGGGGATGCGGTCATTGGCGCGGATCGAGGCGTCGTAGGCCGCTCTGGCCTCAGCCGTCTGACCGAGTTCCTGGTAGAGCTTGCCCTGGAACAGGAGGGCCTCGGCGTAGTCGGCACGCTGCTCCAGGGCGCGTTGCACTGCTTCGAGGGCCACGCCGATGTCGCCGCGGGCGCTCTGCAGTTGCGCCAGACCCAGATAGGCCTCAGGAAAGACCGGCTGCAGCTCCAGGGTGCGCTGATAGGCTGCGGCGGCGCCCGCGTAATTGCCCTGCCGTAGCAACCCCTCGGCCAGCCAGAACTGCGCCAGCGGGTCGTCCTGGCCGCCGGGGAAGTTCGCCGCGGTCTGAAAATAACTGGTCGCGACGCCCCAGTTCCCCTGGCCCACAGCGATCAGTCCCAGGCCAAGCTGCGCCGAAATGAGTGTGGGATTGACCTGCAGCGCCTGGGTGTAACTGCTCACTGACGACTCGAAATCGCCGCTCAGGCGTCGTACATCACCCAGGGTCACCAGGGCCTCGGCGCGGAGCAATGCCTGGGCGGGGTCGCCGGGGTCGGGGGTCAGGGCCAGCACCGCATTCGCGGCGTCGGCGGCGCGCGGCAGTTGTCTGGCTGCGAAACTGGCCCGGCTGAGGCGGTGCTGGTAGGCCGCCTCGCCCGGTCGCAGGGCCACTGCCCTGGCGTAGGCTTCCAGGGCCAGGTCATACTGCTCCTGGGTCATAACGGCGTCGCCAATCGCGACCAGCTTCTCCGCGTCGTCAATGCCGTGGTCAAGGGCGCGGCGATACTCCTGCACCGCCCCTCGCGGATCGTTCAGCGGGCCGTAGTAGAGGTCGGCCAGGGCCAGACGCGCGGCGACGTTGCCTTCATCGGCGCGCACCGCCTGCCGGAACAGCCGTTCGGCGGTTTGATAGTCGTTCTCCGTAACGGCCAGCCTTCCCAGCGCGAGTAACGCGGGGGCCGAACGCGGGTCGAGGTTCAGGGCGTCGGTATAGGCGTCACGGGCGGCATCGGGGCGACCGGCGGCTTCGTACAACTGGCCAAGTTCTACGGCCGCGACGGCGCTGGACGGGCTGTACCTGGTCAGAATGTCCTCGGCTTCGGGGTAGAAGTCCGGGCCCATCTGCCGCAGGGTGCGCGCCAGGTCCACGGCGCTCTGCGGCGACGGGCGCTGATCGAGCAGCACACGGCGCTGCGCCACGGCGCCCTGCAAGTCGCCCTGGGCCTCAGCGATGGCGGCCAGTTCCACACGCGCGGGGAAAAAGGCATTGTTGCGCTCCAGCGCGAGCGTGTAGCGTTCGATGGCCCGTGGCAAATCACCGCGAGCGCGAGCGACCGCACCCTGGCCAAAGTAGCCCTCGGGCGCCTGGGGCGCCAGTTGCAGCGTCTGAGCATAGGCCTGTTCAGCGGCGTCGAGATTGCCCAGGAGGCGGTGGGCGCGCCCGATGGCCGCGCTGATCCGCGGGTCGCCTGGACGCCGCTGCTGCAAAGCCTCAAGGGCGACCAGGTACGGCGGGCGCGGAGTTGCGGCGGCGAACAGCGCCCCCAGACCCGAGCGCGCCCGCGGACGGGTGCGAGTCTGTTCCATTTCCACGACTGCCTGGTAGAAGCGTTGCCGATCGGCGTTCAGCCTGGCCCGTTCGGCCTGGCCGCTCCCAACGAACCCGGCCTCGCCGGAGCGAGCGCCGTCGGCGATAGCGCGCTGGCGCCACTGCGTCACCTCACGGGCGCTCCCATCAGCGGCCTGGTCAAGGCCGGCCCGCGCATCGGCCAGGTCGGCGAACGGCACAGCCGGGCTCACCTCCAACTCCCAGAGCAGTTGGCCCTGGGCATCCATGCGGCGGGCCAGGTCGAGCAGAGCGTTCTCCTCGCTCAGGGCAGCCTCCACGCGCTGCCGGTACATCGGGCGATAGACCGGGGCCACTATCTGGCTGTCGGGATCACGCGCGCGGCGGGCGGCCTCGAGCGCGGCGGCGGCCTCGTCGAGCTGCCCGTTTTCGCGGTAGGCCGTGGCCAGGGTCAACAACAGGGGGGCATGGGCGGGCAACAGGTTACGCGCCTGCTCCAATTCGATCCTCGCATCGCCCGGACGGTTCTCGCGCAGGGCCTGCAACGCCAGATTGACGCGCAACTCACCCAGATCCAGTCCCTGGAGCAGCCGTACCGCCTCGGCGAAGGCGCTGAGGGCAGCCGGATCGCCACCATCCAGGAGCACCGCGCCAAGGTTGTTCGCCAGCAGGGCCTGTTCATCCGCGGGTTCGCTCAGCGCAAGGCGGTATTCCTCAGCCGCAGCGGTATAGGCCCGGCGCGCCCAGAGCACATTGCCGCGCAGGGCGCGCGGCAGCGGCGCGCGCAACTCCGGGTAGTCCTCCAACAACCGTCCAAGTGCAGTGAAGGCCCGATCGGCCTCGCCCCGGGCATAGGCGTGCAAGGCGAGGATCAGCGGGGCCAGCGTGGCCCGCCCGTTGATCGGCGCGCGGGCCAGCGTATAGCTCCGCGGCATCGCGAAGCGGCCCAGGTACCCATCCCAGCCATTGGGCGCATACGGTCCGGTGGGTTGGTAGATCAGGCGTGGCTGAAGCGAGGGGCTGTCGAGGATGGCGCCTGGCTCGACCTGCCCCCAGATCAGAATGTCGGCATCGAGGGCAGTGGCCAGTTCCAGGGCTTCCTGGGCCGTGGCGGGGCGGCGCTCGACCAGGCGCGTGGTGATTGCCCCCTGCGAGATCTGCTCGATCTCGCGGACAAGGGTGGCGGCAACATTGCGACCTGTTTGCCCATCACCGCCATCGTCGAAGGGGGCCACCGCCACGATGAAGCGCGCAGCCGGGGGAACAAACAGCGGGCTCAAAAGTAGGTAGAGGGCCACGCCGACCACCAGCGTGAGCAAGGCAACCACGCCCCAGCGCCAGGGCGGCTGTCCGGCCAGCCACTCACGCCAGCCATGGCGCCCCTCGGGCTCGGGCAAGGCGGCGATCGTGGCCCCGTTCTCCTCGCGCTTCTCAAGGTCAACGACAGTGGTATCTTCGGCGGCGCGGCGATGCTTGCGCACCGACGCGCACCAGCGATAGGCCAGTACCAGGAGGCCAACGATACAAAGCCCCAGCACAAGGATAGCGGCAAGGAGCAGCAGGTTCATCAAAGCGGCTCCATCCCGGCGGAACCAGGGCCCGCTCGGGTCCAGACGCTCCTGCCCTTATTGTAAGGGGTTTTTCGTGGAGATCAAGTTGTATTACCTGATCCGTCTGTGGAAGGAATGGTCAAAGCGCTTACATCCGTGAGCAAGGCCGAAGCACTGGCTGTGCCAATGCTTCGGCCCAACACTCCGGCAACAAAGCTCAGACGAAACGCTATGGCCCGACCCAGTAGGGCGAACCATCGGCGGGATCAACCGCGTAGGCGCTGCGGCGGTAGCGCTTGGCCACCTGTTTCATGGAGGCGGCCCGGCGACTGAGATCCTCAGCGTCGTGGGACGGCCCGGCGTGATGAACGATCCCGCCAATCGCCACGCCCATCAGCGGGAAACGCCGCCAGTTGCCGTCGCGGTCGCGGGCCTCCAGATAGCCGCGGGCCAGTTCTTCACCCTCGTAGAGCTTTGGCACGATCCCTTCAAAGCGCGCGATAATATCGCGGCATATCGCCCGCGTTTGCTCTGGCGGGCAGAGAATGGCGAAGTCATCGCCGCCGATGTGGCCAAGAAATGCGGCGGCCGCCTCACGGCGGGTCACCTGACGCAGCACCGTGGCGAGTTCGCGGATGGCCATGTCACCGCGGGCAAAGCCGTAGAAGTCGTTAAAGGCCTTGAAGTTGCCCAGATCGGCGTGGAGCATGGTGAAGGCAACCCGTCGGCGAAGGTACTGTCGGATCTCAGCGACAAGCAGCGTGTTGCCCGGCAGACCGGTCAGCGGGCTATGCACCGGGTGACGCGCGGCCCGGCGCAGGTGACTGCGGATCCGCGCCACCATCTCGGTTCCGATCACCGGTTTAGTGACAAAATCGTCGGCGCCGTTCTCGAAGCCCTTCACCAGATCGCGCGGGGCGCCCCGAACACTGACGATGATGATCGGCAGGTGCGCGGTACGGGTATCGTTGCGCAGTTGGCGCAGCGCCTCGTAGCCGTCCAGATTGGGCATCACCAGGTCAATGAGAATCAGGTCCGGCAGATGCTCCTGGGCCAGGCGCACCAGCGTGTGCCCATCGTGGGCGACGAGAACGGCAAAGCCTGCCTCAACCAGCAACAGGGACATCAATTGGCAGAACTGCCGGTCATCATCGCCAATGAGAATGGTTTGAGGCATTTTAGCCATCTTATCGCCCCCCGAGTTTCGGGGTTTGAGACATGCTTTGGAGGTCATGCATCAGCGCCTTCCGGCCGTATCCGTAACAGCACTTTCATCGCTCCCCGAGCCGCGGCGAAGGCCGCGATGCCATCGCGCAGGTCATAGCGCGCGCTGATCAGCGGCGCGGTTTCGATCAAGCCGCGCTCGAGCAGGCGCAGGGCCGGCGGGAACGGGCCGCACCGCGAACCGATCAGGGTGATTTCGTCCACGACAAGCATGGTCAGGTTCAGTTCGGAGGGGGCGTGAAAGGTGCTCTTCAGCACCAGACGCCCCCGCGGCCGCACCAGGGCGCGGGCCGTGGTCAATCCGGCGGGCTGCCCGGTGCAATCAACCACTACATCGAACCGCTCGCCGGCCACCTCTGCGGCGCTGACGCAGCGCGCTCCCTGGCGGCGGTAGAGATCCCAACGTTCCGGATGCCGCCCCACCAGCGTCACCGCGCAACCCGGGAGCCGCACGACCTGCGTGATCATCGCCCCGAGCTTCCCATCACCGACCACCGCAACCTGGTCGCCAGGGCGTAGATGGCACTGCTCCAGGATTTCCAGCGCGGCAGCCAGGGGTTCCACCCATACCGCCTGCTCATCGCTGATCGTTTCGGGCACGGCATGCAGACAGTGGATCGGCAGCGACACCAGGTCGGCCATTGCCCCATCGCGCCGGTCAATGCCCAGAGTAGTCCGCTGCGGGCAATGGGTATGATCACCACGCCGGCAGGTCGGGCATTGCATACAGGCCGCGTTGATCTCACCCACCACGCGCCGCCCGATCCACGCCGGATCCTCACAGGCCGCCACCGTGCCGACAAACTCATGGCCGAGGACCCCGCGAAAGCCCATGTAGCCGCGGGTGATCTCGATGTCGGTGTTGCAGATGCCGACCAGATGAGGACGGATCAGCGCCTCGCCAGGAACAAGAGGGGGCTCAGGATAGTCTGTCACGAAACGGAGCGTTCCGTCGAAGAGCAATGCACGCATACGCATCTCGATCCGTATGCAGACGTCTAATACCGCGTCATGGCGTCGAACAAGTTGCTTCATTGGAGATTTTTGTGGATTATACTATAAGTTATGACAGATGACGCAACCCGAGTTTGCGGCGGTCGGGTGCGGCGTAGGCGCAGCCCTCCTGGCTGCCCCTACGCACCCTGGAGGGTCGTCACGGGCGCTCGGGGATCCAGACTGTTGCCGGCAGGGTCGCGGTCGTGGGGGTTGCATGCAACCTATGACCCCACACGTGCGGCGGTCAGGTCTATGTCAAAACCGCTCACCGCACCTGAACCTCACCCCCTCAGGCCGCCTTTCCA
The DNA here is from genome assembly GCA_937918935.1 of uncultured Chloroflexales bacterium. Lineage (GTDB taxonomy): Bacteria > Chloroflexota > Chloroflexia > Chloroflexales > Chloroflexaceae > JACAEO01. The sequence continues at coordinate 15,738 of CAKZSI010000042.1, forward strand.
TCAAGCCGGGAGAGCAGAACAGGCATCAGAATGTCACAGGTGATCGCTATCACTCATGGAGAAGGGGAAAAGGGGTGGGGGCCTGCAGCCAGGTCTTTGACATAGCCCTGGCCGCACCCGGGGATCGAGCAAGGTCGGTCTTCTCCCACGGCGAGGTTTGGGGCGGCGTAGCCGCCCGGGGGATGATGCTTCGGTGGTTGGGCGGTGCAGCCGCCACAACCAGCGAAACAACCGGGGTCTGGGGCTTGCCCCTGGAGGTTGCAAAGGCCCCGCCGCGCCGGTTGGCGCAGGAGAAATGAACCCATGCGACTGATTTTTTTGGGCAGCCCGGCCTTCGCCGTCCATCCCCTGGAGGCCCTGGTCGCCGCCGGCCACACCATCGCCGCGGTCATTACCCAGCCGGACCGGCCGGCCGGGCGCGACCGGCGTCTGACGCCGCCACCGGTCAAACTGGCTGCCGAACGCCTGGGGTTGCCCGTGCTCCAGCCTGCCACCCTCCGCGACCCGGATGTCGTCGCCCGGTTGGCCGCTCTGCACCCCGAGGCGGGCATTGTGGCCGCCTACGGCGAGATCCTCCGCCGCAACGTGCTGGCCATCCCACCCCTTGGCTACCTGAACGTGCATCCCTCGCTACTACCCCGGCATCGCGGCCCCACCCCGGTGGCCGGGGCCATCCTCGCCGGCGATCAGGAGACCGGGGTGAGCATCATGCTACTCGACCCGGGGATGGACAGCGGACCGATCCTGGCCCAGAGCGTGGTTCCACTACCGCCCGATGCCCGGGCCGGTCCGCTGACCGACGAACTGTTCCGCCTCGGAGCGCGCCTGCTGGTCGAAACCCTGGCGGCCTACGCCTCCGGCACGCTCACCCCCGAACCTCAGGATCACAGCCGGGCTACGGTCACCCGCATGCTCAAAAAAGAAGACGGCCAGATTGACTGGTCGTTGCCGGCGGTGCAGATCGAACGTATGACCCGCGCCTACGACCCCTGGCCGGGCGCGTATACGCAGTGGCGGGGCCAGACCCTGCGCCTCCTGCGTGCGGCCGTGCGGCCCGAGCCGCCGGGGGCAGCCCCTCCGGGGACCCTGCTCGGTCGCGGTTCGGAAGGCGGGCCGCTGGTGGCCACGGGCCAGGGCGCCCTGGAACTGCTTGAGGTGCAACCCGCCGGGAAGCGCCCTATGCCCGGCGCTGCCTGGCTCCACGGCCTGCAGGACGCGAGCGGACGTTTCGATATCCACCACTAACGCAATGCGTCAGTTGGTCTTGCAGAGCCACCACAATTCTCGTATAATCGGCACCAGGACCCACGGAAAAGCGCGCACAGCAACACGCTCGGGCCAGCCGTATGGTCCGCGGGGGCGGGTGCGCCATAGCTTCAGGGGAACAAGCCAATGGCCTACTTCAAGGACGAAGCCGAACTGCAGCAGATCCTTGGCGCGCTCTTTGACCAGTTGAAAACTGATGCTCAGGTTGCACCCAAGATCTCCGAGGCCAAGATCATCATTCGCTGGATCTACGACGAACCTAAAGGCGTGGTAACAATTGATGCGGCCCATCCCCCCACTCAGCCAGGGGCGTACATTGATGTCATCTGGGGCGAATCGCCTCTCAAGCCGGATGTCGAGATGAGCATGAAGGCCGACGTTGCCCATCGCTTCTGGCACGGCCAGGTCAATCTGATGGCCGCCCTGACCCGCCGCCAGATCATTGCCAAAGGGCCAATCCCCAAGATCCTGAAACTGCTTCCCGCCGTCGAACCCGCCTACACCTTGTATCCGAAGCTCCTGCGCGAAATGGGCCGCGAGGATCTGGTGCTGAAGAAGTAACGCCGTTCGCTCGACGCCCCCCATGCCGGCGCGACCCGCAGGTCGTGCCGGCACCGTCCAGATCATGCCGACGAGCAACAGCGAGATGTACGACCGTGGTGTCCGTGACGCCGTCAATGACGAACTGAACCCGTTCTACTACCAGCACTACTATTACTATCGCAAAGGCTACGACGATACCCGCCGCCAGTTCCGCCGCCGGCAACGCCGCATATCCATACCGGTCGGCATAGTCATTGCGCTGCTCGTCCTGGGCGCGGCCGGCGCCCTGTACTGGTGGTCCGCGCGTCCATCTGCCGCGCCGGTTGCGCCCCTTGCCACCGACGCCCCACCCCTGGTTCCTACCCCCGTGCCAACCAGGGCGCCCACGCTGACGCCGTCGCCCACGCTCGTGGCGCCTGCGCCCGCCGGGCTGGCCCCGGGTGCGCGCGCGCGGGTGACCAACCTGGGCGGCGCCGCGTTGCGCGCCCGCACCGCCCCCGGGCTATCCAGCCCGGTGACTGCGCGCATCCCTGAAGGCCGTGAAGTGACGGTGCTCGAAGGCCCGGTCGAGGCCGATGGTTATGTCTGGTGGCGCGTCGAAGCCGCCGAGGGCGCCGGTTGGGTGGCCGAACGTTCGCCCGAGGGCACGGTGTTTCTCTCACCATAAGGCCCGCGCCACGCCTCGGGCAGCATCGCCGCGATACGGTACATCATGTCGGCGGTCAGTTGCTCCATCTGGTCGGGCGGGATCTGACCATCGGGAAACGGCGCGACGGTGTATGGCTCGCCGAGCCGCAGCAGGACGGGCCTGCGCCTGAGGGTTCCCCGCAGGCCGTGCTCCGTCCCCTGGATCGCGCAGGGAACGATAGGCACGCCGGCCTGCATCGCCAGGCGCAGGGCGCCGCCACGCCCCGGCTGCAACACCCCCGTGCGGCTGCGATGCCCCTCCGGAAAGACCAGCAGCACCGCGCCGTTCCGCAGCGCCCGGGCCGCCGCGTCGAGCGCCGCGGCGTCGCTCTTCCCCCGCTGAATGGGAATCACGTGCATCCAGCGCAGCAATCGGCCCACCAGCGGATTGCGGAACAACTCGGCCTTGGCCAGCCAGGAGAGCCGGTAGCGTAAGGGCAGCAGCGTGCCGATCACGGGGATGTCCATCCAGTGAATGTGGTTCATCACGATGACCATCCCCCCCGCCGCGCGCGGGGGCAGGCGCTCCAGGCCCTCGACCCGCCAGCGAAACCAGCCGATCAACCGGCAGAAGTTCGTGAAGATGTAGAGTAGCGTGTAAACAACAGCAACAAACATCACGGCTCCGGTGGAGATGCTAAGACAGCGTTGACATCCCGGGAAGGGCGCGGGGAGGTGTGACCTCTCGGCGTTGTTACAGATTCACCCCAAGGCCAAAGCGGTACACCAGTTGCCCTCCCAGCCAGCCACCCACCACCAGGAGCAACGCCCCGATGGCGTGGAGACGCAGATAGCTGCGACGGGCCGTGGCATCGGCGAGCAGATCGGGGCGCCGCCGCCGGTGCAGCAGGGCCTGCCCATATACGATCAGCGCCGCGATATTGACGAAGGCATGGGCGTTGACCCAGCCGGCCAGGGCGCGGGGCGCATCAGGACCAATCAACTGCCGTGCGGCGTCGAAGGCCCCGCTGAGCGCCGCAACCACCCCGGCCACCCAGCCGGCCAGCAGACAATGATAGGCGCTCGTCTCCCAGGCAGACTCACCCCGGCGCAGGGCGATCAGAGTGAACAACCCGCTCACCAGCAGCAAGGCGATGGGAAAATGGACCGTGAACGGGTGCAGCGCGCTCATACGTCAGGGATTATAGCACGCCGCGCCGCCCGCGGGTGGCGCCAGGGCCAATGCAGCCTGAGAGGAGTCGAAACCTGTCCGGCGCGGCACTAAGGCGTGAGCGTCACCAGGCGCTCACCGTTCTTCGATGCGGGCATGCCCCCCGGTAGCGGTCTCCAACGCAGCCACAATCACCAGGTATGCATCCACGGGCACTTCAACCTCCAGACGCACCTCAACCCCAAACTCCTCGCCGGTGATCATCGCGCCCGCCTGCTCGAGGGCGCGACGGGCCGCGCCATAGGCCTCGTAGCCAATCCATGCCGTCAGGCGCCGCGCGGGGATGCGTTCGCCACGTGGCAGGACAGCCAGCACCGCCTTCACCGCATCGCCATAGGCCCGCACCAGGCCGCCCGTGCCCAGCAGCGTGCCGCCGAAGTAGCGCGTCACTACCACGACCACGTCGCCAAGGCCTGACCCGCGCAGCACTGCCAGCATTGGGCGCCCGGCCGTGCCCGCCGGTTCGCCGTCATCGCTCATCCCCGCGGTCACACTCGACCCATGGCCAACCAGAAAGGCGTAGCAGTGATGGCTGGCCCCCGGTAATTCCTGCCGGATCGCGGCAATAAAGGCCTTCGCCGCCTCCACGCCGGGCGCCGGTCCCGCCGTCGCGACGAAACGCGAATTGACGACCAGCAGTTCGGCGCGCGCCCTGCCGGCTGGAATGGGGTAGCGTGACGTCATACTGCGCTGATGAGGATCCGAGTCCTTCCAGGCTTCACCTGTCGCAATGTCCATCCAGTATACTACTATACTGATCCGGGTGCAGGGGGTTCAGGCCTACGTTAAGGTCGCTCACCAGGCCGGAAACCCCCTCCACCGTCTAACGGAGAGGGGCGAGCTTCTCAGGTGCAGGGGTTTCCGGCACATCCTCCCGTCCCATTTGCCATCCGCGGCATTGAGGAGAGGGGGCAGGGGGTTGAAGGTCGTAAGCGCGCTGGAATGCCGAAAACCCCTTCTCCTCGAAAAACCCTGTACCTGAGAAGAGGGGGGTAGGAGGGTGAGGACCTTCAGCCAGGACCTTGACGTGGCCCCGGGGGCTAATGCGACGTCTTGCGGGCCAGCCCCAGGCTTCAGATGTTGCGGAGGGCTGCGCCCTGCCAGGAAAACTCGCTAGAGCATGCGCGCGGTACGCGCAGACATAAGATGGAGGGAACAGCCATGCCGGTGCTTGCCACGTTCTCGGTTGTGGCCCGTGATCCCACGAATGGCGACCTGGGCGTCGCCGTGCAATCGAAGTTTCTGGCCGTTGGGTCGGTTGTGCCCTGGGCGCGCGCGGGCGCGGGCGCCCTCGCGACCCAGGCGCTGGCCAACATTCGCTACGGCCCCGACGGGTTGGCGCTGATGGCCGAGGGCCTGAGCGCTGCCGAAACGCTCGCGCGTCTGTTGCAAGAGGACCCGGGCCGCGATCAGCGCCAGGTGGGCCTGGTTGATGCCCGCGGTGGCGTAGCGGCCTACACGGGCTCGGCATGTATGCCCTGGGCCGGCCATCGGCTCGGCGCGGGCTATGTCGTACTGGGCAACATCCTCGCCGGGCCGAGGGTTGTCGAGGCTATGGCCGAGCGTTTCGAGACCGCGCGGGGCGAACTGGCCGAGCGGTTGGTGCTGGCCCTGGCCGCCGGTGAGGGGGCCGGCGGCGACCGGCGCGGTCGCCGGTCGGCGGCGCTCTACATCGCTCGCGCTGGCGGCGCCTACGGTGGCAACTTCGATCGCTACGTTGACCTGCGCGTGGACGACCATCCCGACCCCCTCGCTGAACTGGATCGGCTCCTCCGTCTCCACCGCTTCTATCTCACTGCTCCTGACCCGGCCACCCTCGTTCCACTCACCCCCGAACTGACCCGTGAGATCCAACTCGTTCTTAACACCATGGGCTACTACAGTGGCCCGACCGATGGCCGCTTCGAGACCCTCACCCGCACCGCCCTGGAAACCTACGGCGGAATCGAAAACCTGGAGATGCGCCTCACCGGCCTGGATCGGGGGCTGATCGATCCGCTTGTACTGGAGTACATGCGCCGGCAATGCAACGAACGACCCGGGGGCGCCTGAGGCGCCGGGCGAGCCGCACCCGGCGCCGATGCAACGTGCGCCGCCTGCGGCGAGTCATCGGGCAACGCCGCCGCCCCACGGACGTTGCGCAAGGCGTTAGTAGTCTGTGAACGAAGGTTCCTTGCATTTCCAACCTCCCCCGTTGGGGGAAGGAGCTGAACTGCCCGCTGGGGGAGAGTTGGGGAGGGGGCGGAGTTACCGAAAAACGTAGTTCACAGAGAACCTGGCCTTCTTACTTTTCTCATCCATCGGGTATAATACACTTCACAGCCCTTGCGTGCACAACGAGCCTGCGTGGCGGCAGCGGGCGGGAGCCTGCGGCCCCCGCGCCCTTGCACGTTTTGACGCGCCAAGAAACCGCGCCGGAACGCGGCCCTGCAAACGTCTCGTTGTAATCCGATGCGTGAAGTCTCAAGGAGGAGCGTATGCTGGTGCAAGCCCTTGGTCAGGCCATGCTGCTGGGGATGCACATTCCGGACGGCTTTCTCTCCGCACCGGTGGCCCTGCTGTGGTGGGTGCTGACCATCGCCGCGCTGGCCGTCGCCGTGCAGCGCCTGCGGGGCTTCGACGAACGCCGGGTTCCCCTGATGGGGGTGATGGCGGCCTTCATCTTTGCCGCCCAGATGCTCAACTTCCCCGTGCTCGGCGGCACCTCGGGCCATCTCCTCGGCGGTGCGCTCGCGGCGTTACTGCCTGGCCCCTGGGCGGGAATGCTGGTGATGGCCTGCGTGATCGCGCTCCAGGCGCTGCTCTTTCAGGATGGCGGCCTCCTGGCCCTGGGCGCGAACGTGTTCAACATGGGTGTGGCCACCACCCTGGCGGGCTATGGCGTAGGGATGCCCCTGATCCGCGCCGCTGGCGGCAGGCCCTGGGGCCTGATCGTCGCCGGCTTTGTGGCCGCCTGGCTCTCGGTGATGCTCGCCGCCTTCCTGACCTCGCTGCAACTGGTGCTGTCGGGTCTCTCCGCCGCGGTGGTCTTCCCCGCCATGCTCTTTGTCCACGCCTTCATCGGAGTCGGCGAGGGGCTGATCACCGTCGCCGCCCTGGCCTTAGTTGCCACCACGCGGCCCGATCTCGTGCCCGCCCTCGCCGGCAGTCTCGACGCCCGCGCCCTTGGCCGGGCTATGAGCCGCGGCGCCATGCTCACCGTGACGTTCATCGGCCTGGCCATCGCCGTCGGGTTGGCCCTGCTCTCACCGCTTGCCTCGGCTGACCCCGATGGCCTCGAGCGCGTCGCCGAGGACCACGGGTTCATCGAGCGCGCCCTGGACCCGGCCTACAACCTGCTGCCCGACTATACCATCCCCGGCCTCAACGGGCCGCTCTCCACTGTGCTCTCCGGGGTGATCGGCCTCCTCATCGTCTTCGCCCTGGCCTACGGCATTATGCTCCTGATCCGCGGTCGCCAGGAGTCGGGGCAGGAGACAACGAGGTAACGCTGCTCTGGCATTTCGCCTCCGAGGGGAGGTATGTGGCACTGCTTCCAGCGAGGGCTTGCCGGCTCATCGGGAGAACGCTACAATACAGCCATGGCGCTCGCATCGTCTCTCGACCCGTATGTTGACCGGGCCAGCCCTGTTCACGCCCTCGATGCGCGAGTGAAGCTCGCGCTCACCCTGGCGCTGGTGCTGGCCCTGGCCCTCGTCCCCGCAGGGCGCTGGCTGGCCCTGGCAACCATCGCGGCCCTGCTCTGGTGGGCGATTCTTCGCTCAGCGGTTGGCCCCGGCCTCATCCTCCGGCGCGCCTTCATCGCGGCGCCGTTCGCCCTCGCCGCTATGACCCTGGCCTTTACCCGCCCCGGCGCGCCGGTCGTCACCCTGTCCCCTGGTCCTCTGACCATTACCATCACCGATGCCGGCCTGGTCGCGTTCGTGGCGGTGATCCTCAAGACCTGGCTCTCGGTGCAGGCCGCCCTGCTGCTCATGGCGACCAGTCGCTTCACCGAGGTGCTTGGCGCGCTGCGCTCCCTCGGCCTCCCCTCGATGCTGGTGGCAATGCTCGGCTTCGCCTACCGTTACCTGTTCGTGCTGGTTGACGAGGCCGAACGCCTGCTCCGCGCTCGCGAGAGTCGCGCCGCCGCCCTGCCGGGGCGCCGCACGGGCGGGACCATCGCCTGGCGCGCCGAGGTGCTCGGCGGTATGGTCGGGACGCTCTTTCTGCGCGCCTATGAGCGCAGCGAGCGCATCCACGCGGCCATGCTCTCGCGCGGCTACACCGGCGAGTGGCGCAGCCTGCCTGCCCGCCCCCTCACCAGCGGCGAGCAAGGGCTGCTGATCACCGGCGCCGCCCTGCTCGCCGCCATTGTCTGGCTGGCCCACTGGCGTTGAAAGCACCCTCGTGAGCGCCTCCCTCGAACCACGAACCCATCCATCGCCCTCCCTCTCCCTCCCCCCTCCACTGCTCGAACTGCGCGAGGTGCGCTATGCCTATCCTGACGGCACCCCGGCCCTGCGCGGCGTCTCCCTGCGCCTCGCCGCAGGCGAGAAGGCCGCCCTGGTAGGGCTCAACGGCGCGGGCAAGAGCACCCTCCTCCTACACCTGAACGGCCTCCTGCGCTCCACCTCCGGCGCCGTGCTGGTGGAGGGCGCTCCGGTCAGCAATGCCACCCTGCGCCACGTCCGCGCCCGGGTAGGTATGGTCTTTCAGGACCCCGACGACCAGCTCTTTTCGCCGACCGTGTTTGATGACGTCGCCTTCGGGCCACTTTACATGGGTATGGCCGAAACCGAGGTGCAGGCCAGAGTGAGCCGGGCGCTGGAGCAGGTGGGCATGAGCGGCTTTGAACGGCGCATGCCCCACCATCTCAGCCCGGGGCAGCGCAAACGGGTCGCGATCGCGACCGTCCTGGCCATGGATCCGGTGTTGCTCGCCCTCGACGAGCCCTCCTCCGGCCTCGACCCCCGCGGCCGGCGCGGCCTGATCGCCCTGCTGCGCGCCCTGCCCCAGGCCATGCTCGTCGCCACCCACGACCTGGCCATGGTCGCCGAGGCCTTTCCGCGGGTGATCGTGCTCAACGAGGGGCTGGTGGTCTACGACGGCCCCGGCGCCCCCCTGCTCGCCGATACCGCCCTTATGGAACGGTATGGCCTCCGGTGATGCTCAGCGCCTGGGCGGCGTGTTCGTTGGCGCGGGGGTCGGCGCCGGCCCCTGGCGCAGCAGGTCGCTAAGACGGCGCACATCGGCCCAGTTCGTCTCGCTGGCGGTCGCGGCAACCGGCGTGTACAGCGTGTCGAGGGCAAAGACCTGCACCGCGAAGCGCTGGCCGGCAACATTGATGATGCGGCTCTCGTCCAGCGGCGCGCCAAGGGGCCGCCCGGCGTGGGCTTCGCTCAGCATGTAGTTGTGAAAGGCCCAGGTGGGATGAAACTGCACATCGGAGGCCAGAAAGGTCTCCGCGACCAGGGCCAGCTCCAGCGAGCCCTCATACGCCCGTAACGACGGCTCGCCGATGACCCGACCTGACCAGGCCGCCACCTGCCGCCGGATGGCCCCGATGTACGCCGTCGGCACGTTTCCATCCGACTGGGGCGCGTAGACCGGCACGGCCTTCTCGACCGTATCCATGCCTCGATTGATGTAGCCGAGGATCAGTTCGCACCAGTCGCGCACCCCGTCCTGCCAGGTATGGTAACGGGCAAAGCCCTGCACCACCCCGGGGGAGCGTTCGGCGCGGATGGCCCGCCGTTGCATGCCCCAGTTCCGCAGATCGCCCCGTGCACAGGCGCCGGTGGTGCAGTACTGCGACTCGTGCTGGAAGAAGGCCAGCGCCACCGCCGGATCCAGGCCGTAGGCCACGATGATGCTGTAGAGTTCATCGGCGTGCGGCGCGGCGGGCGAGCCGGCAGCAGCGAGGATCTGGCTGAAGGCCCCCTGCGAGATGCGCGGCGCCGATTTGAAGCTCAACCCGCCCTGCGCCTGGGCCACTGGCGTGAACAGGTACCACGCTCCGGCCAGCGCGCCCGCCAGGATCAGCGCCAGCACCGCCAGGCGCCAGCGTTCGCGCTGGAGCAGCGGCGCCAGGCGCAACACCAGCAGCCCGCCCGCCACCCAGCCCATCGCTATCGCCACGCGGGCCGCCTGCCCGGCCGTCAGCACCTCCAGCATCAGCAGCGGTGGCAAACTCAGCCCCGTCAGCAGCAGCGCGGTAAGCGCCAGCGGTTCAACCCGCGCGCGCCAGACGGTCCACAGCCACGTCCATGAGTAGCGTTGCATCGCGCCCCTCCAGCTTTCGTCTCGTGTGTCGTTGGAGCGTAGTATACAGGCAACTCGTGACTTGTGCTATCCCTATGCGCAGCAGCGCGCGATATTGTAAGGAGTAAGGCCGAAGCGCTGACGCTGCCGGTGCTTCGGCCGTACCGGGCCAGGACCGGCCGGTCGTGTAACCAGAGATGTCCCGGCGTGTGGTAGCATAAGATGAGGTTAACCTGTCCTGCCGCGGCGCTCCATCGGCAATTTCAAATCCGTGATCACCAATCACAATCGCGTACACACCACGCCCAGTTGGCAACCAGAAAACCACAATCAAGAATCTGCAATGTGACACCGAGTCTATGCCGATCGTCACCGTCACCACCACCTATCTTGAACTGCCGACCCGCGAGCACTTCCGCCCGGCCTTCAGCACCGATCCCGAGCTGCGGATCATCGAGGCCCGCGAGCCGCTGCCCGCCTTCTATCGCTTTCTGTACCGCGCCGTCGGCGAGCCGTACCACTGGATCGACCGGCTCGCCTGGAGCGATGACCGCCTCGGCAGCTATCTGGCGCACCCGAACGTCTCGCTGCTGGTGCTCTACCTGCGCGGCACACCGGCCGGCTACATCGAACTGAACCACGAGTCGGAGGAACCGGGCGCCGAGGTGGCCTACTTCGGGCTGTTTCCACCCTTCCATGGGCGCGGCTATGGCCGGCACCTGCTCTCTTCCGGCGTGCAGCGCGCCTTCGCCGACGGCGCCCGGCGCGTCTGGGTGCATACCTGCACCCTCGATGGACCCTACGCCCTCGCCAACTACCGGGCCCGTGGGTTCACGCCCTACCGGGTGGTCACCCATGAGCAGAACATACCGTGAAGGACGAGGGCCTCGCCCTCCCAGGCATACCCTGGTGACATCGGATGGCAGGGGGTGGGGAAACCAGATTGGCCCCCCGCGCCGATCGAAAGGAGGCACAAGCACTGTATCCCCTACCCACCAGAACGGGTAGGCGTCTCCCGCCCAAGTCACCCTTGACGAAGTGCGTCATACCGGTTACGCTAGCCTATAGTCCCCTTTGTTCATCGCGTCACAACCGACGCGAGCCTGGAAGTGTCGGAACGATGCGACACCCGGTAGGTGTAGTATTGAAAGTGGAGGCTTACCGATGATCGAGGCCGCGCACCTCGCCCCCCCTCGCGCGCCGCGCACAAACCCCATCCGCTCCCGAACCGATTGGGAGGCCCAACGCCGCGCTTTTCTGGCCGATCCCGGCGGATTTTTCAGCGCGATCGCCCGCGGCGCGATCCACTGGTACGATCCGGCCCTCAAGGCCTGGATTACCTGGGACGAGTCGGAAAACCGCTGGACCGGGCTGGACGCCGCGACCGGCGCCCCGGTCGATGTGCCGTATGGGGCCGAGCATCAGCCCTGGGCGCGCGCCTTCAACGCCGACAACCCGCCCTTCTATCGCTGGTTCGAAGGCGGTCTGACTAATGCCTGTTTTAACGAAGTTGACCGCCACGTGCTCCTTGGCTATGGCGACGAGTGCGCCCTCGTCTTCGAAGGCGACCGCTGGGACAACTCGCTCAACGGCGGGCGTGGTGGGCCGGTGACCGAAGAGAAGGTCACCCGCAAGCGCCTGTTGCTCGAGGTAGTCAAGGCCGCCCTGGTGCTCACCGGTCTCGGTCTCAAGCAGGGTGATCGCATCGCCCTCAATATGCCCAACATCCTCGACCAGATCTACTACACCGAGGCGGCCAAGCGCCTGGGCATCATCTACACCCCCGTCTTCGGCGGCTTCTCCGACAAGACCCTCAGCGACCGCATTCATAACGCTGGCGCCCGTGTGGTGATCACCTCCGATGGGGCCTACCGCAACGCCCAGATCGTGCCTTATAAGGAGGTTTATACCGACCAGGCGCTCGATAAGTTCATCCCCGTTGAGACGGCGGTGGAGATTGTCGAGCAAACCCTCGCCAGACTGGGTATCAAGCCCGAACACGCCAGCAAGATCGTCACCACGGTGCAGGCCACCATCGCCGAGGACATCACCGTCGAGCGTTCCGATGTGATGCGCGGCGTCGGCAAGGCGCTCCAGGAACTGAGCGGCCTCGATGTCGCCGTGCAGTCCCAGATCCGCACCACTGTCGCCAAGGCGCTCGTGGCTTCGCCGCCCCGCGTCGAAGCCGTGATCGTGGTCAGGCATACCGCCCAGGAACTCCTCTGGCGCCCCGAGCGCGATCGCTGGAGCCACGAACTGACCGCCCAGGCCCTCGAGCAGATCCTGACGACCGCTCGGGCCAACGGCCTCGCTGTCAACTCCGAGGCCGACCTGCTCGCCCTGCCCGTCAAACAGTTCTACTCTGTCCTCAGCAGCCTGGCCCCCTGCACCCCCGTGGACGCCGAGTACCCGATGTTCATCATTTATACCAGCGGGAGCACCGGCAAGCCCAAGGGCGTCGTACACGTCCACGGCGGCTACGTGGCCAGCCTGGTCCATACCATGAAGGTCAGCTTCGACGCCGAGCCGGGTGACACGGTCTTCGTCGTCGCCGATCCGGGCTGGATTACCGGCCAGAGCTATATGATCACCGCCAGCCTGGCCAGCCGCTGCACCAGCATCTTGCTCGAAGGCTCGCCGGTCTTCCCCAGCGCGGGCCGCTTCGCCAGCGTCATCGAACGCAACAAGGTGCAGGTCTTCAAGGCCGGCGTCACCTTCCTCAAGTCGGTGATGACTAATCCCCAGAACGTGGCCGATGTGCAGCAGTACGATATGAGCTCGCTCCGCGTCTGCACCTTCTGCGCCGAGCCGGTCTCGCCCGCGGTCCAGCAGTTCGGCATGGAGATTATGTCGCCCCAGTACATTAACTCGTACTGGGCGACCGAGCACGGCGGGATCGTCTGGACCCACTTCTACGGCAACGATGATTTCCCGCTGCGCCCTGATGCGCATACCTACCCCCTGCCCTGGATCGTCGGCGATGTCTGGGTGGCCGAGACACCGCCAGAAGGCGGCGAGCCGGTCTACCGCCCGGCCGATCTGGAGGAGAAGGGCGAGATTGTCATTACCGCCGCCTATCCCTACCTCACCCGCACGATCTGGGGCGACGTGCCCACACTGGAGACCGCTGTGCGCGGCGAGCGCCCCTTGAGCGATTGGCGCGGCGATGCCGAACGCTTCGTGAAGACCTACTGGCGGCGCGGCCCGAATGGCGAGTGGGCCTACGTCCAGGGCGACTTCGCGATGAAGTACGCCGATGGCTCGTTCACCCTCCACGGCCGTTCCGACGATGTGATCAACGTCTCCGGGCACCGCATGGGCACCGAGGAGATCGAGGGCGCCATCCTCCGCGATAAGCAGATCACCCCCGACTCGCCCGTCGGCAACTGCATCGTCGTCGGCGCACCCCATCGGGAGAAGGGCCTTACTCCCGTCGCCTTTATTCTCACCGCCCCTGGCCGCCGCCTCACCAGCACCGACCGCCGGCGCCTCGATGACCTGGTGCGCAATGAGAAGGGCATGGTCGCCGTTCCCGAGGATTATATCGAGGTCTCGGCCTTCCCCGAGACGCGCAGCGGCAAGTATATGCGCCGCTTCCTGCGCAACCTGATGCTCGATGAACCCCTGGGCGATACCACTACCCTGCGCAACCCTGAGTCGCTCGATGAGATCCGCCAGAAGATTGATGAGTGGAAGCGCAAGCAGAAGCTCTCCGACGAGCAGCAGATCTTCGAGCGCTATCGCTACTTCCGCATCGAGTACCACGCCATCACCGCCGGCCCGCGCGCGAAGGCCGCCGAGGCCGTCAAGCGCCTGGCGATTGTGACGATCACCAACCCGCCCGTCAACGCCCTTAACGAGCGCGCCCTCGACGAATTGAACACCATTGTCGATCACCTGTCACGCCGCGAGGACGTCTTCGCTGTGATCTTTACCGGCCAGGGCACGAAGAGCTTCGTCGCCGGCGCTGATATTCGCCAGTTGCTCGAAGATATCCACACGGTTGAGGATGCCATCGCCCTGCCCAACAACGCCCACCTGGCCTTCCGCAAGATCGAGCGCATGGATAAGCCCTGCGTCGCCGCCATCAACGGCGTGGCCCTCGGCGGCGGTCTCGAGTTCGCCCTGGCCTGCCACTTCCGCGTCACCGACCTGCACGCCGAGTTCGGCCAGCCCGAGATCAATCTGCGCCTGCTCCCTGGCTACGGCGGCACCCAGCGCCTCCCGCGCCTGCTCTACAAGCAGAACAATGGCACCGGCACCCTGCGCGCCCTCGAGATGATCCTCGGCGGACGCACCATCACCGCCGAGGAGGCTGCCGAAATTGGCCTGGTTGACGTCCTTGCCACCGATGCCCAGGATTGCCTGAGCGTCGCCAGCGCCCTGGTGCGCGAGTACGCCACCGGCAGCGGCGTCCTCAAGGAGGCCTTCGAGCGCCGCAAGGCCGCTATTGCCGCCTGGGAGGAGCCCCAGCCCCACTTCGTCAAGGACGAACTCAACGCCATCATCCAGAACCCGCGTATCAAGCGTATCGTCGCCCAGGCGGCCACCGCCGGCCGTAGCAAGGCCGTCGAGCGCGCCCTGGAAGCCATTCGCTACGGCTTCGAGCACGGCCTCGAGCAGGGCCTCGCCCGTGAAGCGCGCCTCTTCGCCGAGGCCGTCGTTGATCCCGAGGGCGGCAAGAAGGGCATCCAGGATTTCATGGACAAGCACTCGGCGCCGCTGCCCACGCGCCGGACCCTGGTTACCCCGGAGCAGGAGAAGATGTATCTCGAAACCGGCCAGCTCCTGCCCATCGGCTCGCCCTTCTTCCCTGGCGTCACCCCCATTCCCAACTGGCAGTATGCCCAGGGGGTCATCCGCGACCCCGAGACCGGGGCAGCCATCCTGGGCGATCCCAGGGATGCCGAGCGGCAGATCATCATTCCGGTCGAACATCCTGCACCCAACCAGGCCCTGCTCTACATCCTCGCCAGCGAGGTCAACTTCAACGACATCTGGGCCATTACCGGCATTCCAGTCTCGCTCTTCGATGAACACGACCGCGACTGGCACGTCACCGGTTCAGGTGGCGTGGCCCTCGTCGCCGCCGTGGGCGAAGAGCTGCGCAAGGAAGGCCGCATCAAGGTCGGCGATCTGGTGGCGATCTACTCCGGCCAGAACGACCTGCTCTCGCCCATGGTCGGTCTTGACCCCATGGCCGCCGATTTCGTCATCCAGGGTTACAACACGCCCGATGGCTCGCACCAGCAGTTCATGCTGGCCCAGGCGCCCCAGTGTATGCCGCTGGCCCCGGATATGTCGCTGGAGGCGACCGGGAGCTTTATGCTCAACCTCGGCACGGCCTATCGCGCCCTCTTCACCACCCTGGCCATCAAGCCCGGCAAGAGCATCTTCATCGAAGGCGCCGCCACCGGCACCGGCCTCGACGCGGCGCGCTCGGCGGCCCGCAACGGCCTCAATGTGATCGGCATGGTCTCCAGCGAGGCCCGCGCCAAAACCTTGCTCGAAGCCGGTGGCAAGGGCTTTATCAACCGCAAGGACCCCTCCATCGCCAGCATCTTCACCCGCATCCCTGCCGATCCGTCGCAGTGGGCTGAGTGGGAGAAGGCCGGCGAGCCGTTGCTGAATATGTTCCGCGCTCAGAACAATCATCACCTCGCCGACTACGCCATCTCCCACGCTGGCGAACAGGCCTTCCCGCGCAGCTTCCAGCTCCTCGGCGAACCGCGCGACGGTCACATCCCCACCCTCACCTTCTACGGGGCCAGCTCGGGCTACCACTTCACCTTCCTCGGCAAGCCTGGCCACGCCAGCCCCGAAGAGATGATGCGCCGCGCCGGCCTCCGCGCCGGTCAGGCGGTGCTGATCTACTACGGTGTCGAAGGTGATGGCGCCCTGGAAGATGAGCCCGGCCTCGAGGCCATCGAAGCCGCTCGCTCGATGGGCGCGCGGATCGTAGTCGTGACCTACACCGACGCCCAGCGCGAGTTCGTCCTCAGCCTCGGCTTCGGCGCGGCCCTCCGCGGCGTGGTCAGTATCGAAGAACTGCACCGCCGCTACGGCGAGGACTTCGACTGGCCCCGCACGATGCCCGACCTGCCCGACTCCAAGACCGATCCCGAAGGTCTGAAGGAGGCCATCCGCCGTTTCAACGATCTCACCTTCAAGCCCCTGGGCAGCGCCGTGGGCGTCTTCCTCAGCAGCGCCGACAACCCCCGCGGCTATCCCGATATGATCATCGAGCGCGCCGGCCACGACGCGCTTAACGTCAGCGCCATGCTGGTCAAGCCCTTCATCGGGCGCATCGTTTACTTCGAGGAGTTGGGCGGGCGGCGCTACTCGTTCTTCGCCCCGCAGATCTGGATGCGCCAGCGCCGGATCTACATGCCCACTGCCAACATCTGGGGCACCCACCTCTCGAACGCCTACGAGATCCTGCGCCTGCTCGATGAGATCAGCGCCGGCCTCCTCTCCATCACCGAACCGGTCTTCGTCGAGTGGAAGGATCTCTCCGAGGCCCACCAGGCCATGTGGGAGAACCGCCATGCCGGGGCCACCTACGTCGTCAACCACGCCCTGCCCCGCCCCGGCCTGAAGACGAAGGACGAATTGTACGAAGCCTGGGCCGAAATGCTGCGTGAGCGCGCATAGTCCGGTCCGCATCAGCTAGCGCCGCCTCATGCGCCGGGACGCCCCGTGGGGGCGTCCCGGCGCGTTTCTCTCTAGATACTTGCTGATCTTAACAATTAGTCCTGCTAAACGTTCTCCATCATATGGTTGCACCCAGGTAATATTCCTGGCCTATGCTTGGAATAACACCAACCTGTCAGCGCTGCCAAGGATGGCGATGGATAACTAACAACCCTCACGGAGGGCGCCATGGCATTACGCTCCCTGCTTCGTCTGCACAACAGCCTGCCTTTGCACCAGCGCCTGCGCCTGGCTTTTGGTGGGCTTGCATTCCTGGTGCTCACCCTGACCATCGCCGCTCTGATAGGCATCGGGTACATCCAATCCACGGCACGCAGGGCCATCCAGACTGAGTCACGCCTTAGCCGGCTCGCCAATGACGTGGCTATGAACGTGCAGATCGCCCGTCGCTACGACCAGAGCTATTTTCTGCACTTCGAGCATCCTCAACAACGCGACGAGTTCGTTCAGTTGTGGTCAATTGCTATGCTCGATCTGGATCGCGCAATTACGACCTTCGCCGAGACTGTCAGTACTGAAACCGACCAGCGCCAGGCTCACCTGTGGAGAACCTCCTTTGACTTCTACTATCAAGGGTTCCAGCGCATTACTCAAGCCGTCAGAGAGGGGGAGATTCAAGCCTCCCAGGAAGCGGTGCGTCGCTTCGCAGTCTACCAACCCAATATTCAATTCCTCTCTGATCTTTCTCTCAAGGTCGCTCACAACAAAGCTGCTCAAGCTGAACAGGCCGGTCTGGAGGCGGAACGATCGGCAAACATCGTCAGGACCGTCTTTGAGCTGCTTGGCACCGCGGCGGTGCTTCTTGCTCTGGTCTCGAGCTTGATCCTGCCCTATCGTCTGACCCGCCCGCTCGCGCGCTTGAACCAGGCAGTTCAATCGCTTTCAGAGGGTGATCTGTCGGCCCGCACTGGCCTCGACGGCGCTGATGAGCTTGGCCGGTTAGGCCTGGCCTTCGATCATATGGCAGCAATGATCGCTCAGCGTACTGCCGAGTTACAGGCCCAGTTCGCCATCGCGGAGGAAGCCCGCCGCCAGGCCGAGGAGTCCCGCAGCGAGATAAGCAGGCAACTGGAGACTATCACTGCCCAGCAAGAACTGATTCGCGAGATAAGCGTGCCGGTGCTCCCCGTCCGTGACGATGTGCTGGTGATGCCGCTTGTCGGCACCCTCGACAGCGGGCGCCTGGCCCAGGCCCAGGACCGCGCCCTTCAGGCCCTTGAATGCCGAAACGCCAGCTACCTCATTCTTGACGTGACCGGCGTACCGGTGGTTGACACCCAGGTGGCTGACGGCCTCATCCGGATCATGCAGGCTGCCCGTCTCCTCGGCGCGCGGGCCATTCTTGTCGGCATTCGGCCTGATGTAGCCCAGACGATTGTCGGCCTTGGCATTGATCTGAGCAGCATTACCACCTACGCCTCGCTCCAGAGCGGCATTTCCACTACCCTGAGCTCGGGCGTGATGGCGCCCCTGACGGGCACACCCGCTCCAGCCAGATGATACCGACTACTCCTGTCGCGGCCAGAGCGCTTGCCACGATATATGCTTCCACCGGGCGGGCCTGGGTAAGATACACCCCCACCAGCCCGCAGGCCCCGGCCAGCAGGTAACAGGTCAGCACTGCCTCGCGTCTGGTAAGCCCCAGAGCGTGCAAGCGGTGCGAAAGGTGATCCTTCCCCGCTGTTGTGAAGGGATTCACCCCCCGCCGCAGCCGCCCCACTACCACCAGGGCCGTGTCGAAGATCGGCAGCGCCAGCACGCACACCGGCACCATCCAGGTGACCAGCGGGGTGTTCCCCAGAAAGCGCAGCTTGATCGCCAGGGCCGCCAGCACGAAGCCGATGAACAGACTACCCGCATCGCCCATAAAGATCGTCGCCGGGTTCAGGTTATAGCGCAGGAAGCCCACACAGGCCCCGATGAGCGCCGCCGCCATTGCCCCCACCAGCACCTGGCGCGGCGTGTTCATCGCCGCAAGCAGCAAAAAAAAGGCCGCCGCGATCGTTGCAACCCCGCCCGACAACCCGTCCATGTTGTCGAGAAAGTTAAGCGCGTTGGTGATGCCCACCACCCAGACGATCGTCAGCACCCAGTTCAGCCAGGGCTGAGGAAAGAGCTGCACCTGCGTGCCGCCCAGGACCAGCACCGCCCCGGCCATCACCTGCCCGCCCAGCTTGGCGAGCGCCCCCAGCCCCCAGCGATCATCGGCGAAGCCGAAAAGCGAGATCAGCGTGGCCCCGAGCAAGATCCCTACCAGTTCACGGATGTAGAACCGGTCACCGAAAAGCAGCAGCGCAGTGACAAAAGCCGCATAGATCGCCGCCCCGCCCAGCAGCGGCACGGGCGCGATGTGCATGTCCCGCGTTCGCGGAACGGACACTACCCCGGCACGCAGCGCCACCCGGCGCATCAACGGCGTGGCGACCATCGAGAAGGTGAGCGCGACCAGGGCGATCAGCGCAATCTGGATCATAACCCTTTCACCACTGGCTGCCCATCACGATCGGGCTTTTTTAGATTGCGGATGTGTCGCGGCGGCTTCACATGCCATGGGAGTGTTGTACCCAATCCAGAATCGCCCTACCCTCCCGCCCGCGCCTGCTCGATCAACTCGATCAGACGCCGGGTGACGGCGATCTCCTCTTCTGTTGCGGGCTGAGCGCGCAGCGCCTCCAGCGCCCGCCGCGCCTCGGCCAGCGCCTCGTCGTAGCGCAGCGTGTCGCTCAGCACTATCGCGTAGTTGCGGCGGTAGTTCGTCTGGGCCGGTTGCAGCTCGGCGGCGCGCCGGTACGGCTCCACCGAACCGCGCATGTCCCCCCCCCGCACCGACAACAGACCGGTGGCACTGTAAAGCAGGGCCACCTGCCGCCGTAACGTCTCGATGTCGGCCCCCGGCGCCTTTCCTGCCTGGGCGGCCGCCAGACGCTCCTCCTGCTTCGCCGCGGAGCGCGCGTAGGCGTCACGCAGTTGGATCAGCAGATCCGGACGCCCGGCCAGATCGTCGGCGATGCGCTCGATGGAACCGGCCACCAGTGTTCCCGACAACTCGATGGCTTTGACATAGGCCGCTACCGCCGCTTCGGGATCGTTGTGCTGGAGGCGCGCCAGGTCGCCCTGACGCACATACGTGTCGGCGTAGCGCGGGTCGAGTTGTTCGGAGTAGCGCAGCAACTCGGCGGCCTGCTCGTAGAACTGGCGCGCCTGTTCCTCGTTGCCATTGGCCGCGTAGTAGTCACCGGCGGAGATGGTCACGCCGGCCCGCTCGTTGAGCAACGTCACATCGCGGGGCGCAATCGGCGTCACGCGCTCGTACCACTGCAGCGCGGCGCTCAACCGGCCCGGATCGTAGCTCCAACTGTACCAGTAGCTGTTGAGACGTCCGAGATTGGCGAAATGATCCTTGTTCAGCGGGTTCAGGCTGTGGGCACGCAGCAACACCGCTTCGGCGTAGCTCATCATCTCCATCGGCCGGGTGCGCTCGACAAAGCTGACGACAGCCTGCTGGCCATTGAGGTTGAGCAAGTGATTTATGTCAACTTTCGCCGGGGCCTCGCCCGGCGGCACGCCAGCGACGCGCAGCGCGTCGGCGACGCCCATCAACGTGCGCCCCAGGTGCAGGTAGTAGAAATCTTCGCCGGGATTGCTGCGCACCGTCTGGAGGTATTCGTCAAGCGCCTGCACCGCCCGGTTCAGGTCCAGGTCGCCCTCGCTCAACCCCTGGCCCTGCTGGAAGTGCATATCGGCAACGATGGGGGCCGCGTTGAAGCGCCAGACTGCGCCAGGGGTCAACGCGGCGATCAACCCCAGGGCCAGCCATGACCCGAGGCTCGGCGCGGCGGCGCGCGCCGATTGGCGCGGCGCTCCGGCGCGGCTGGCGCCCTTGCCCGCCGGCGCGGGCTGACGCCGCTTTCCGCCCTGGGTGTTGTCGCGCGCCACATTCGCGCTTCCCGCCTCTCCAGACGCCAGCGACGGCTCAACCGGCGCTAGCGACAGGGAATACTGGCCCGTCACGGCCCCGCCGGTCACGACCAGGGCCAGCATCACCCAGAACATCATCAGGGTCGAAACGATGGGAATGCCGGTCAACCCTTCGACCACGTGGGCGACGATGGCGCTCAGACAGGCGATAAAAAATACCTGCCAGCGCCACTCGTCGCTCGCGCGCATCAGGCGCCAGGACAAAGCCACAGCGCTGAACACCAGGAACAGGTAACTCACCAACCCGAGCAGCCCCCTGGTCACCAGTTCGTCGAGCAAAGCCTGGTGCGAGCGATCCGGCGAGGCCCCACGCGCCTCGACATTCGCCAGCGAGGGCGGATAGAAGCGGTTGAAGGCCACGAACATGCTCTCCGGCCCCCATCCGACGAGCATGCGCCGCCAGTCACTGGTGATCAGCGCCATTGCCCCCGTGGCCGGGTGTTCGTCGCCGAACCAGATCAAGCGGCGCACGAGGCCAGTACCCTGGTCCACTTCCAACAATCGTCCCATCCGGCCCAGATAAGGAACCTCGCGCAGTTGCTGAAACAACGGGGCCTGGGAAAGATTGAAGATCAGCAAGAAGATCGCCCCCAGCGTCGCCACGGCGATCCAGCCGCTCAGCAGCGCGCGCAGGCGCCACACCTGGACGCCGCTGCCCGCAACCCGCGCATGGCGCATCGCCTGCCACAGCAGCAGCGAACAGAAGACGAATAGCCCCGCCCCCAGCCCCAGCCATGGGCCACGGCTCTGGGTGAAGAAGATCGCCGCCAGGAGCACCAGGGCAGCGACCCCGGCCTCGGCGGCCAGCCAGCGGCGCCAGAGGCGCGAAGGCTGCTCCGGCAGGCGTGGCAGGGCATGGGCCAGGGTATAGGCGCCCAGCGCCAGCAGCACCCCCAGGGCCAGCCAGAGCCACCAGTCGAGCGCGTGCCCTCCCGTGCTCGGGCTCACAAAGACCTGCAATCCGGCGCTGGCCGTGGCCGCGAACTGCGCCCCCAGAGCGAGCAGGTAGCCGAGCAGCAGCAGTACCGGCCACCAGGGCAGCCGCGCTCCCGCACGTTCGTAGCCGATCGTCAACAGCCACCACAGGGCCGTAGCACAGACAACCGCGCCCGGCAAGGCCCACCAGTAGCGAAAATCAACCGTGCGTACCGCAGCCCCGAACTTGATCAGTGCCAGCACCAGCAGCAGCCCGGCGCCGAACAGCAGCGTCCGGGTGAGCGCCCAGAGCCACTCGTTGCGCGGGTGGACCGACGCGGGCGCCGTTCGCGCGGCGCTCCCCTCGGCCACCAGCCGGTAGAGCGCCAGGGGCACAACCATAATCATGTAAGCCGCGACAAAGATCGAGTTGCCCATGGTCGAAGCCACGCGGGTGATCACGTCGCCGCGCCAGGGCAGCGGATCGAGCCCCAGATGTTGCAGGACCCCGTAGCCAGCCACGGCGAACCCCGCGGCCATGCTCACGGTGATGACACGCTCGGTCTGCTCCGCGCGGCGCAGGGTAGCGACCATCGCCACGAAGAGGGCAATGTACGACAGGTGGGTCAGCGTGCCCTGCATACGCTGGTAGGAACCCCAGAAACTGATACCCGGGACGATCGACAGCGCCGTGGCCAGGAGGTAGACCAGAGCGTAGAGCAGGACCGGCACGGCCAGGGGCAACGCCGCGATACGCCGCCATAGCGCAGGGGCGTTTGCCGGCGCCGTTTCGTTGACGGGGCGCGGTTCGCGCGAGACCAGGGCGTCGAGCCAGCGGATGAGCACCGCGGCGATGGCGACCAGCGCCAGCGAACGGAGCAGTGCGGCCTTATCCGGCTCGAAGTGGCGCGCCGAGTAGAGATTGAAGACGATCGGTACTGTGGTCAGCGCGAGCACCCAGCAGGCTTCGGTTACCCGCGCCGACCATCGGCCGATCGTTGTCCGGGGTGGCATCATAATAAGAAGGGAAGGCCGCGGCCAACGAGCGTACCGGGCCGTTCGCGAGGATGACTATACCGGGGCGACACTGCCGCGCCGGCTGGCCCCCGAACTCGATGGTCCCTGGCGCCGGTCTTTCCACTGCGCCGCGCGCAGGAGGATCTCGCGCGCGTTGGCCCGGCTGTGTTCACTCGAGGCGCCATCGAGCATGGCGGCAATTTCATCAATACGCTGGCTCTCGTCGAGATGGGTGACGCTGGTGCGGGTGCGTTCGCCGGCGATCTCCTTACGGATGTGAAAGTGCGCATCGGCAAACGCGGCCACCTGCGGCAGGTGGGAGATGCAGATAACCTGATGGTTCTCGCTGATCGTCCAGAGCCGCTGGCCCACAACGTGACCGGCGCGACCGCCAACCCCGACGTCAATCTCGTCGAAAATCAGGGTGGCGACTTCGTCCACCCGTGACAGGATCGACTTCAGCGCCAGCAGCAGGCGCGCGCTTTCGCCACCCGAGGCGATCTTCGCCAGCGGTTTGAGCGGCTCGCCGGGGTTGGGGGCAATCAGAAACTCCACCCGATCGATCCCGGTTCGGTCACAGGCGAGGCGGCGACCGTACAGCGGCACACCATCAGGATCATCGGCGTGCTGCACCTGGACCGCGAAGCGCACATTCGGCATGGCCAGATCGGTCATGGCCTGCTCGATCTGGCGCGCGAGTTCATCACCAACCAGGCGGCGACGGCGCGACAGTTCACCGGCCAGTTCGGCCAGTTCCGCGAGGGCCACGGATTCTTGCTGCAGCAGGTCCGCAATATGCTCCTCGCTATGGGTCAGCTTTTCGATTTCCGCCTCGGCGCTGGCAGCACGGGCGATGACCTGGGCCAGATCGCCGCCGTACTTGCGTTGGAGATCGCGCAGCACGGTCAGGCGATCCTCGATCGCCTCGAGGCGCCCGGGTTCAAAATCAAGCCCGAGGCGATAACCGCGCACTGCCGCGGCCAGATCCTCCAGTTGGTAGTGCAGATCGCTGGCCGTGCCGGCCATAGCCGTCACCGCGGGGTCAAAGCGGGCCAGTTCCTCGAGATTCGCGGCAACGCGCGCCATCGCCTCGACTACCGAGAGCGCGGCGGAGCGACCGCTCTCGCGCCCCTCGTAGAGGGCGGCATAGACATCGTTGGCAAGGCCGGTAATACGTGCCGCGTTCTGCATCACCGTCCGTTCGCGCAGGAGTTCGCCCTCTTCCTCGGGGCGCGGTCGGGCGGCGCGCACGTCCTCCAGCAAGTAACGCAGTTCCTCGATGCGCTGCTGGCGGCGGGCCTCGCCGCGACGCAACTCGGCGAGTTCCTCGCGCAGTGCGCGCAGGCGGGCCACCTGGACGGACACCTGCTCGCGTAGCACGAGCAGATCGCCGAAGCGGTCGAGCAGATCGAGGTGGGTGCGGGTATTGAACAATGACAGCCCTTCGTGCTGCCCATGGATATCCAGCAGCCGCCCGCCAATCTCGCGGAGCACGCTCAGGCTCACCGCCTGACGGTTCACCCGGGCCACGCTCCGGCCCGTCTCGGCGCTGATCTCGCGGGTGAGGATCACCTGCTCTTCGCCGTCGTCGAGCAGACCGTAATCCTGGAGCAGGGGCAGCGCGCGCGGGCAATCCTCCAGGCTAAAGACCCCCTCGACGCGCGCGCGGGGGCAACCGGCGCGCACGAAGGAAGGATCGGCCTTCTCACCGCGCAGCGTCCCCAGCGCGTCGATAATAATCGACTTTCCCGCGCCGGTCTCGCCGGTGAGCACGTTAAAGCCGGTGTCAAAACGCAGGTGCAGCCGATCGATGATCGCAAAGTCGCTGATCTGCAACTCAAGCAGCATAGGCTATAGCGAACATCCGAGCGTGATTCTCGCCACGCTGTGCATTGTACCATAGCCGCTCGCGGCAGGGCAATGCCTCCGCGGTGGCGGGGGGGGCGGTGCAACCCAGACGGCAAGCACGTCATACTTCTTGCCAATAAGCAATGCATCCGCAGTGGCGGGGGGGGCGGTGCAACCCCTGCCTCCGGCGAAAGGATCAGGGCAGCGTAGCCGCCAACATCAACGGAACACACCTGGTTTGGGGCACGTCCCAGAGATGCTGCAACAGCCCTGCGGCGGTAGGTCCCTCCGGAGATATACCGCATTGACTTCCCTCAGAGTTGCGGGGGAGCAGCCTTCCCACACCCCTGACGGAGGGGCAAAGATGTCACGCATCAGGCGAGCAAATGAGACCAGAGTCGGATAGCGCAGTGCGTCAAAATCTGTTATACTATATGCGTCGGTTCGGCAACGACGCGACAGACGTGCCGGGCCACTCCCCTCTTTATCCCCCTGTCGCTCCCCTCACTCACCCCCAGCGGCTGCCGCAAGGCAGCCGCTCGCCACATGGCGCGACAGGTTGTGACGATGCCGCTATCCATAACCCCCTAGCGCAAGTGCGCCGAAGCCGTTATACTATAGCTCGTGCTCCCACCGGGCGCGATTATGTGGAAAAGTCCCATCACCATACGCGATTACAACGGTGGAGTAAGCGACTGGCGAGGAGGTAAGGTGTGCTAAAGCCGGAAGAACTTCCGTCGACTCTGGAAGGTTGTACCCAGCGTGAGTATGAGCAACTCCGGCGGGAGCTCGCCGAGGCCCACGCGCTGAACCGCGGGCTGCGGCGTCAACTCGAAAAGGCACTCTCGGCTGCCAATGAAGCGCAGCGTGCCCACGCCAAGATGGTCGCCACCCTGACGGAGACGATGCGTGAGAATACCTCCCTCGCCCACGAACGCGACATCTGGCGCGCCCGCGCCCAGCGCCTCGAAGCCGGGATGGCGCCCGAGCCCCAGGTTCCGCAGCGGGTCCTCGATATCAGCAGTCTGGCAGGGCAACTTAGCGAAGATGAGATCAACGCCATCCGCAAAGCTATGGCGCGCCTGCATCACCCCGATGTCGGGGGCGACCCGGAGCGTATGAAAGCCTGGAACGCCGCTCTTGATCGGATCTGCGGCTCGTAGTGGAAGAGAGGAAGACACGGGGCCGTCGCAGCACAGTGCTCGCGTAGCCTCTGTCATTACCGATTGTCGGACTCGAGCTCCTCACTCAGCCCGGCACGCAGTTTCTCCAGCAGCGCCCGTAGTTGTTGCTGCTCCGCTGGATCGAGCAGACCCATGCGCCGCTCTACCGCGGCGTCATGCAAGCGCATGGCCTCATCGCGCAACGCCAGGCCGCGCGGCGTCAGCAGCAGACGCTGGGCGCGCCGATCGTCGGGATCGGGCGTCCGCCGTACCAGCCCATGCGCCTCCAGGCGATCGACCAGGCGCGTGATCGTGCTCTTCACACAGAGCAGTTCCGCACCGATGTCGGTCAAACGGCGACCCTGGGCCGTGTCGAGACGCTGGAGCACCGAAAATTCCAGCGGCGATAGATTGACCTTCTGGAGCACACGCCGATCGCCATCATCGAGAAGAACGTAAATGTCGTGAATGAGCCGGTGCTGCTCGTGGGCAATCGAGGGCGCTACGGGTGGGGACATAGGCTTAACCCTCGGCAATGCAATAGTTGCAATTGCAAGCGATTATAGAGAACCCGATCCGGCGCGTCAAGGCGTGGAACGGCAACCAACAGTTGACACCGCTCCTCGTGACGGGTAGAATGGAGGAGCGTTTTCTGAAGAATTGTTTAGATTTGGATAGGTTTGTGGGGGATCTAGAAGGGTTTGGGGATGGTGCAACTGGCCGGGTTCTGGATGGCCCTCGCCACGTTTCTGGGGATCTGGTGGGGACACGTTGGCGTGCGCTGGCTTGAGGCCCACACTGTGCGGATCGGTCCGCCCGCGCTGATCCTGACGATCGCCGGGTTGGGGCTGAACCTCTACGCCCTCTTCGCCCCCACACTCACCCTGGCGGGTGTTAGCAGCATCATTGGCGTGACCTTGCTGTGGGACGCCTTCGAGTTGTTCCGGCAGGCGAAACGGGTGCGCAAAGGACACGCGCCGGCCAATCCCGCCAACCCGCGCCACGCCGCTTACCTGGCTGCTGGTGGTTCGGCCACCACGGCCGACTTGCTTGACCGCGAGCCAACCGGTCGCCCCGTTACGCCACAACCATCGCCGTGGCGCCCAACTGAACGCCCGTCGGACGTTTATCGCCCATCTTCGGCCAGCACCGACTGAAGGGAGCGCCAGCCAATGCACTGGGGTGGAATTGCCCTCGGCCTGTTCAGTTTCGGCATCATCGGCTTCGGCTTCTTCTGGGTCATCCGCATGGAGTACCACCTGGGCTATCTCTGGTGGCCCTACCCTCTGGCCCTCGGCGTGCTGTTGATCCTCGGGTCGCTCTTCATTGCCAATCCCGGCTGGTCGGCCCTCCTCGGCATCACCGGCGCATCGTTCATCTGGGGCGCCACCGAGTTGAAGGAGCAGGCCGTGCGGGCCGAGCTTGGCTGGTTCAAGTTCAACCCGCGCCGTAAGCCCGATCCGCCATTCGCCGAACTGATCCGCAAGATCAAGGCCCCGCATCTCTGAGGTGAAGCGAAACCATGGACGGGCGAGTCTGGGAGGGCGAAGCCCTCCCAACAACATCCTCTCTCAAGCGCGCGTTGCGACGCCAGGCCAGTGCGCGCCGCAACGCAATTGACGATCACGCCGAGCGCAGCGCGGTGATCTGCGCCCGGCTTGCCGCCCTGCCGATCTTTCAGGCTGCCGCTGCCATCCACTGTTACCTGCCCATTCGCTCCGAAGTGGACACCCGCTTCCTGATCGACGCTGCACTGGCCGCAGGCAAAGCCGTGGCCGTGCCTGTGGTGACCAACGACCATCACCTCGATCATAGCTGGATCGACCGGCTTGACACCGAAGCGTTTGTCATCGGTCCCCATGGCACCCTGCAACCGCGCGCCATGCGCCCCGCCGCGCCCGGAAGTTGGGACCTGACCGTGGCGCCTCTGCTGGCCTTCGACCGCGCCGGCTATCGCCTCGGGTACGGCAAGGGGCACTACGATCGCTTGCTGGCGCAGACGCGCGGCGTGAGCATCGGGGTGGCCTTCGCTGTCCAGGAAGAGCCCTGCCTTCCGCACGAGACCCATGACGTGCCCCTGGACATCATCGTTACTGAGTACGACATCATTCAGCGACACCCCGGTGCGGCTACGGCCCTCCGCGACGGTCAGGGATAGACCTCTAACTACGGCGCCCAGGCCAGGCCCGAGTCGGCGTCAATCCCCAGACCGCTGGTTAACCGGCGCGATAGACCGGCAGACAGCGCGCCACCGGGTTCTTTCGTGAGTTCGGCGATCCAGAGGTCAAAACCCGGCTCGCCCGGAGCAATCGCCAGAAACGCCAGCAGGCGTCCATCAGGTGAGACCACCGGCGCCCGCGCCGCACCCTGATCAGTGAGCCGCACCGGAGCGCCTCCAGTGACGGGGAGCGCAGAGATATCGGTGCGCCCATTCTGGGGCGCGGCAAACACAAGCCAGCCCCCATCAGGCGAGAGGGCCGGATCATAACTGCCCTCGGGCGCCCCTGTGAGCGCCTCGACACGCCCGCTGACCAGATCCAGGCGATACAACTCCTGGCGTCCGGTTGGGCCGCTACCGGCAAGGGTAACGATCAGTCCTGTCCCATCGGCAAGAAACACGCTGCGCCCCACACTGACCTCACCATCGCCATAGGCCGGCAGCGGCGCGCCAGGGCCCACCGGCAACAGCATCAACTCCAGGGTGGCGTCGGCCAGGGGATCGCCGGCGGGTGGCCGGGTCTGCATCGCTACCGCCACACGCATGCCGTCGGGCGACCAGGCAGGGTAAAAGGCCCAGCGACTCTCGGCGACGCGGGCCAGGCTGTTTGGGGGCGCCTGCGAGCCATTGTCGGTGAGGCGGGTAAGGGGTTGCCCCGTGCCATCGGCCAGCCACACATCGCTGAAGCTGTTGTCGCGCACGATGTAGGCGATGCGCTCACCCGCCGGGTCCCAGGCGGGCTGGAAGGCTGCGCCAGCGCCGAGCAACGGCGCGGCCTCGCGCCCACGCCACTGCCAGATCACCCCCTGGCGCACGAACAACAACCGGCCGGGCAAAGCATCACCACGCACCGCCGGGTTCGCGCCTGACGCCTCAGGGCTGTCCGCCCCCCTGCTACAACCAGCGCTGAATATCGCCAGCGGCAGGATCAGTAAAACCGCCACTATTGTCGTGTACAACCTGTGCATGGGGGAGAGTTTGAGAGGGCTGGGCCCTCCCAGGATAACGCTGCTTCGTCCGGTCGTTGAG
This sequence comes from uncultured Chloroflexales bacterium, assembly GCA_937918935.1. Classification (GTDB taxonomy): domain Bacteria; phylum Chloroflexota; class Chloroflexia; order Chloroflexales; family Chloroflexaceae; genus JACAEO01. Next base: position 44,530 of record CAKZSI010000042.1, read on the forward strand.
CGAGAGGGTGCATCGGCTCGCCCCCCGCCCCGTTGCAGAGCCGAAGCATCTGCTGCGCCAGCGCTTCGGCCTTACAAAGCTCGGACAGGGTACTAGAAACGACCGGAGCGCCACGCGAGACGACCCCTGCGGCTCGGCGGCGACGCCTCCAGTGCGGGCTTCTGCTGCAGTAGATCCTCGGGCAAATCTGGCGGCAACAGGGCGCGCAGGGCGCCCGGCGCCACCTCGAAGGTCATCGGCGTGAAGCCGATCGGATCGCCGTCCACCTGGACCGGCAAGGGCGGCCTGGCGGCCACCGTGAGCACCCGCACGCGGTAGTACTGGATCTCCGGATCGTGGCCCTGGCGGCGACCAAGAATGGCGAAGAAGCTGCGCAGGGCGCTGAGACCATTTTCGCCCTTGATAACGCACACGTCAAGCAAGCCGTCATTAATGCAGGCGCGATGGGTGATTTTCACCAATCCACCATAGAGCTGGGTGTTCCCCACCACTACCATCAACACACGACCACGGAGCGGACGCCCATCGAGCGTCAGGCGCGCCCGGGCCCCACGCACACTGAGCACCTGTTCGATCCCCCGCCACACGTAGGCCAGGGCGCCAAAGCGACGCTTCTCGGCAGGGCGCACACCGGCAGTGATGGCCGCATCAAAGCCGATGCCCGCCATAAGCAGGAAATAGCGATTGCCGGCGCGGCCCAGGTCGATCGGGTGGGGCTCCCAGTCAAGGATCGCCGCCGCGGCGGCGCGAGGTTGCAGGGGCAGGCGCAACTCGCGCGCCCAGACGTTCATGGTCCCCAGGGGCAGCGGGGCCAGGGCCGTGTGTGAACCGACCAGGCCATTAATCACTTCATTGATTGTGCCATCGCCTCCGGCGGCCACTACCAGGTCGAAGCCCCGCTCGGCCGCCAGGCGGGCAAGGCGCTGCCCGTCGCCCGCGGCGAGGGTTGGCTGCACTTCAACCTGCCACCCGGCTTCGCGCCAGACGGCTGCGGCAGCGGCCAGTTCGCTTTCCAGCGCTTCGGCCTGGCCCGCGCTCGGGTTAAACACGAGCATTGTGCGCATAGTTTCGCCGTAGAGCCGGAAGAACAACGTGTGGCAGTATACCATACGCTTTCGCCGTTTGTAGCGTTGGGACCTCTCGACGGGTGTGACGTAGCGTCCGCTCCCCCTCGACTGGCGGCTGATGATCATCGCCGGGCGGACCGTTACGTACCTGTTGGGGACGGTTGGGACGCTGCCTCGCCCTCGAGGCTGGCGCGGCGTTCTCGAACCGGCAAGCGCGCGGCCTGCCGCATCAGGATGCGCCGCCGGGCCATCTGGCGCATCCTGATGCGGCAAATGCCATCTGTGGGATCATGTGTCCCGCTACGAGCCGCGGTTGACACTACCCCACCTTTACGGTACCATACGCCCCATTCCGCACCCCTGGGCGGCCTGTGCCGCCCGCGTGCCGCACTACCGGCACAGGATACGGTCTGGCTGCGCAATCGGCTATGTTATAGTTCAGGGGAGGCACGGCGAGCCTTCCCCCTGCCCTGGCCCACGGGAGAGTCCGGGAGGCGTGGCCCTCCTTGACCCTTCCCCCTCTGGCAGTGGCGTGGGGAAACCAGGGTTTCCCCGCCTTTCTTACAATTGACTGTCGGCCGTTTTGATCTCATCTCTTAGTGGGCAAAATAGGAACATATGCAAGAGCAAGTCGATCAGTTTCTAGAGTACCTGGCGGCGGAGCGTGGCACATCCACTAATACCATCGCCGCCTATCGTACCGACCTCGACCAACTCTGCGCCTATCTGCGCGACCAGAACCTGAACGAGTGGCAAAGCGTCACTTCCGATCACGTGCTGGGCTTCATGTTGTACCTGCGCGAACGGCGCTACGCCAATTCAACGATCGCCCGCCGTACCGCGGCGCTAAAGTCGTTCTTCGGCTACCTCACCGAGCAGCATCTCATCGCAAACGACCCCACCCGGCGCATCGACTCACCCCGGGTGGATCGCTATCCACCCAGGGCCCTATCCCAGCATCAGGTCGACGAATTGCTCGAATTACCCCTGCGCTCTTCCTCACCTGAGGGCCTCCGGGATAAGGCGATGCTCGAACTCCTCTACGCCACCGGGCTGCGCGTCAGCGAACTGGTGGCGTTAAACGTCTCGGATGTGTTGATCGAGCAGGGGTCCGTCCGCTGCGCGGGGCGGGCCGGCCGCGAACGGATCCTGCCCCTTGGCGAAACCGCGGTGACCGCTCTTGAGGAATATCTGGACACGGCGCGGACGCGCCTGCTGCACAATGGCAGCCAGCCGACGGAGGCGCTCTTCCTGAACCATCGCGGCAAGCGGCTCACCCGCCAGGGGCTGTGGCTCATTCTTAAAGGATATGCCGAAGAGGTGGGGCTCCACGATCTTACCCCCCATACCCTCCGCCATTCCTTTGCGGCTCACCTGCTCGAAAACGGCGCCGAACTGCGCGAGGTGCAGGAACGCCTTGGTCATGCTTCACTCTCCACTACCCAGATCTACACCCAGTTGCCCGATGGTTCGCCTACCCAGCGCCGGCCCACGCGGCCAGGCGAACCCGGCCAACGCAATGGCCAGCACTCCGGGGTGTACGAGGAGGTGCTGGTCGAGGAAGAGGAATAAGCGCCCCTCCTGATAATCAGGCTATCCAGTGACGTTCCGGTAGGATAAAGCCCTTCCTGAACCTCCCACAGGCCGGGGGGCCGGGAATCGGTGAAATATCGCCTGGCCTGTGGTATACTTATGGTATCAATCTGACGGCAATGATCCGGAGGAGTATCCCGCACGCCGGCATCCAGCGAACCGGGAATGGTGCGAGCCCGGTGGCACGGTGCGGGGGAAAGGCGCCGGGGAGCCGCTGCTGGAGCGCCCCGCGCTCCTTCTGAATGAGGTGAGCGTGCGCCCGGTGCGCCGCTAACTGGGGTGGAACCGCGCGTCGCTGTGATGCGTCCCCAGGCGATGGTCAGTCGCCTGGGGTTTCTTATTGCCCCGGGCCAACACGAGCGACCAGCACCGCCACCTGCTCACAGGAGAGATCGTATGACCGCCACGAGCCTGGATCAAATCGTATCGTTATGTAAACGTCGAGGCTTTGTGTTCCCCGGCAGCGAGATCTACGGGGGGCTTCAGGGGATCTACGACTATGGCCCCATGGGGGTTGAACTGAAAAACAACCTCATCACTGAATGGTGGCGCGCCAATGTCTACGAGCGCGATGATATGGAGGGCCTCGATGCAGCCATTCTCATGAACCGCCTGGTGTGGAAATATTCGGGTCACGAAGAGACGTTCAACGACCCGCTGGTAGATTGTCGTGTCTGCAAGAGCCGCTGGCGCGCCGATCATATTCATGGCCGCTGCCCAAACTGCGGCTCGACCGATCTCACCGAGCCGCGGCCCTTCAATATGATGTTCAGCACGCAGGTCGGCCCTGTGGCCGATAGCGGCGCCCTGGCCTACCTGCGCCCTGAAACTGCCCAGGGTATCTTCGTCAATTTCGCCAATGTGCTGGCAACCACCAGCCGCAAGCTGCCCTTCGGCATCGCCCAGGTGGGCAAGGCGTTCCGCAACGAGATCAACCCGCGCAACTTCCTCTTTCGCGTGCGCGAGTTCGAGCAGATGGAGATCGAATACTTCGTGATGCCCGGCACCGACGAGGCCTGGCACCAGCAGTGGCTCGAGGATCGCCTGCGCTGGTGGGAAAACGTCGGCGTGCCCCGCGAGCGCATCACCATCTATGATGTGCCCCCCGAGGAACTGGCCCACTACTCCAAGCGCACCTACGATCTGATGTACCGGTATCCCGACCTTGGCGCCCAGGAGATCGAGGGCATTGCCAACCGTACCGACTACGACCTCGGCTCGCATTCGAAGGATCAGGCCAGCCTGAATCTGACCGCGCGCGTGAATCCAAACTCCGACAGTACGGCGCGCCTGACCTACTTCGATCCCGAGCGCCGGCAACACGTGGTGCCCTACGTGATCGAGCCTTCGGCTGGCGTGGGGCGTGCCATACTGGCGGTGCTCTGCGAGGCCTATGCCGAAGAGATGACCAAACCGCCGCCCGCAGAGAAGGTGCAGGTCGTGGCCGACGCCCTGAGCGCCTTTCTCAAATCTGTGGGCCGAAGTGAGAAACTCCAGCCTGAGGCGCGTGACGCCCTGCTTGCCTATGGCGAGGCCATCGGCAACAACCTGCCTGAGCGTATGCCAGAGGTGGAGCCGCTGCTGGCCATGCCCGGCGCCGACGCCATTGAACTGGGCAAGAAGTTGCGCGGCCAGGCCCAACCGCTCATCGACGAGCACTTCCGCACCGTCCTGCGCCTGCGCCCCCGCCTGGCGCCGGTAAAAGTGGCCGTTTTTCCCCTCAAACGCAACCACGACGCCATGGTCGAAACGGCGCGGCGCATCCGCAGACATCTCCAACTGGAACTCGGCGCGCGGACGGTGTACGATGACACCGGTGCTATCGGCAAACTCTACCGCCGCCAGGACGAGATTGGCACGCCCTATTGCATTACGGTGGACTTCGACACCCTCGGCGAGGGCAAGGAGCCGGCGCTTACTGACACCGTGACGGTGCGCGACCGTGATACCATGACCCAGGAACGTGTGTCCATCGCCGACCTGCCGCTCTACCTGCGCGAGAAGTTACACTAAGAAATGGACGAAGGACGCTTTGCCATTCCCACGCGGATCTACCTCACGGCGACGCAACGGGCCAGACTGCTGCGTTTGCTGGAGCACGCCGATCGCGACCTGGACGACCTGTTGAGCGAACTGGTCGTGGCCTACCTGGAGACGCAGGCGGAGCCGCCCTCGCCGCCGCCCGAACCTTCCGATGCGCTCGATGCGGCCCTGCGCCAACGCAAGGCCGAGTTGCGCCGCCTGCGTCCAAAGCTCCACGATCCCCACAACCCGCCACCGGTCTGGCTTCGGCAAATGGCGGCGGATCTGGAGCAGGAGATCGCGCGCCTGGAGCGCGAACGCGCCAGCCTGGCCCCGCGCAAGCGCGAGGAATGAGAGCCCGCCAGGCAAGGGGGCGTAACCTCGCAGGGGCGGCGTTTTCTGACAAGCCCTGTGGTGGCCGCAGCTATGGCAAAAACACGCCTTGACCAACTCCTGGTCGCGCGTGGACTGGCCGAGACGCGCAGCAAGGCCCAGGCCCTGGTCCTGGCCGGAAGCGTGCGCGTGGCGGGCCAGCCAGCAACCAGACCGGGCATCATGGTAGACGAAGACGCCACGATCGAAGTAACCGCGGCGCTCCCCTATGTCAGCCGCGGGGGCTACAAACTGGCTCATGCCCTCGACGTCTTTAAACTAAACCCGACAGGGCTGGTAGCGCTCGACGTCGGCGCTTCCACCGGCGGCTTCACCGACGTCCTGCTCCAGCGGGGCGCCACGCACGTCTACGCCGTGGACGTGGGCTACGGCCTGCTCGACTACCGCCTGCGCTCCGACCCGCGGGTAACGGTGCTTGAACGGACCAACATTCGCCATCTGCAATCCCTACCCGGTGGGGTCATCGCTGATTGTGCGACCATTGACGTCTCATTTATCTCTCTGAAACTGGTGTTGCCCGTGGTGCGCCGGCTCGTAGCCGCAACTGGCTGGATCGTGGCGTTGATCAAGCCGCAATTCGAGGCTGGCCCGGAGCAGGTGGGCCGCGGCGGGGTCGTGCGCGATCCTGCCGTCCACCGGGCCGTGCTCCGCGAGGTGCTGGTAACGGCCGCGGAACTGTGCCTGCCCCCGTGCGGCCTGACCCGTTCCCCAATTACCGGACCGGCGGGAAATGTCGAGTTTCTGGCCTGGTTGCAACCCGGCGGTTCGCCGCTCGATGTGGAAACGTTGGTGCGGGTGGGTATGACAGAAGACTGACGTGGAAAGGGGTCTGGGATGGAGGGGTCCGGGAGGGCGCAGCCCTCCCACGAAGACCCGTGTTCATGCGGGGGAGACCAGGTTTCCCCGGGGCCCTGTATCGCTCGCCGGTGCGCCCGGCTGAACCTCGGCGGCGCCGACGAAGGCGGGGCCGGTGTAGACCAGCCGATCGTCCTGCCACCGGGCCAGATCCACAGCACACAGCCAGGCCACGATGGTATGCGCACGCCGGCCAGCGGTGCTGGCGGCGAGCGGCGCCAACTGTTGCAACGCCTCGGCCAACCCCTGCCGATCCAGACCGTCACACGCGCGCAGCCTGGTGATAATCGAGCGGGTCGGCTCACGCTGGAGCAGTAACCGGCGCAGGAAGGTGCGCTGCTCGACCCGATTGCTGCGAACGAAACTCCGACCGAGGGTGGTGAGTTGCGGCGCTTCTCCGGGTCCGCCTTCGGTCACCAGGCCGAGAATACGCGCCGCCTGGGTGTAGTAGTGCCCCTGGCGCGGCACCTTCATCCCAATGTAGGCTGCGATCTCCTCAGTACTGTGACGGCCCCGCGCGATCGCCTCGGGCACCCGCGCCACATCCCAGAGTTGATCCGCCTGGGGAATATCGGCCGTATCCAGGCTCATCCCTGCCCTCCCGCGTCGAACGAACATCTGTTTGTATCTTAATCCGCATGGAGGATTTGTCAAGCCCTGCCTTACACGAGGACAGAACCCCAACGACCACCCCCTCGCGCCCCGGAGGCGCGAGGGGGTGCGTTACCGGTTCCGCGCCCGTTTTCCCTACCGGATCACAAACGGCGCCACCGCCGTAAACTCACTCCACTGGCCGTAGAACACCATCGAGGAAGTCCCCGGCGGCAGATCGCGACTGGTGAAGTTGACCGTCAAGGACCCGTCATCATCGGCGCGAAGGGTGTTGACAGCAACGACACGACCATCAGGCAAGTTGTACCAGACTCCCACCGGCTCACGCGGGACGAAGATCGGGCTTGCGAACCTGAACACCGCGCCCGCCGATCCCGCCGCTGGCTCGACCACCATGGCGTAAGTAGGACTGCCCTGTGCGGCGGGACCTACCGGGATCAGGAAGAGATTACCCTGACTGCGACCGCCTCTGCCGCCGTCCGTCCAGCGGAGTTGCACCCGGCCAGTGATAGTAGCTCCCTGTCGCGCGTTCTCGCGCACCACGAAGCGAATAGTTCCTCGCGTGCGCCCGGAACGGGTACCCAGCAGACCGCTGCGGATCACCAGCGAATCGCGGTTGACGGCTGCCACCCACGTGGTTGGGACATCGAAGCTCGCATCAACCACTTGCAGGAGATCCGGATCGAACGGAAAGATGATCTCGGTGCTGCTTGCGGCGCCCCTTCCGATGTTCGTGATCACGATCTCGAAGGCAATGATAGATCGTGGCGCCACGAACAGATTGAACGACGGACGGGTGACAACCCAGACATCAGCAGGTTCCGGGGACAACTCAAGCGCCGGTGGCCCGATCCCCACGTCTTCGGCCAGGCCAAAGGCTCCCAGCAGGCTGACCGTCTCGCTGGCGCCGGGAGCGACCGTCCGGTCATATTGCAGACCGGCTGCCGTATCATGGAAACTCGAATTGATCGTGTTGTCGAAGCCTGGCCCAGGCGCACCATTGGCGCCGCCAATCCGGTTCCAGAAGGTGCTATAGAAAGCTTCCTGATAGGCGGTCGGCGGGGTGACAGGAATGAAGACCTGAACCGAGCGCTGATCCTGCGAGAGGGCGCCTACTGCGCCGGTGGGCGGATCAAAAAAGCCAAAGCCGGAATCGAGGACGTTCCCCGGGAAGTTGAGGTAGAGATCAGCGCCGTGAAAAATGCGCACGTTGCGGCTGGCCGATGATGTATTTCTGGCCGTGATCTCGACCCGGTACCGTGGCTCCCCATTCACATAGGTCGTTACCTGAGAGATGCGCACGCCGGAGGTCCCGGCATCCACCTCGGTTACGATCCTGAAGGGATCGGCCGCGGTACCTGAACCTGTCACCGGACCATTGGATACTGGCGTGAACGGACGCGGGGCAAACGCGCCGCCCGCTGGCGGCGTACTGCCGTAGACAACCCCATCTACCTGAACAAACGTACCTCCGGCGGTATTTCCGTAAAATTGATTGCGCCCGTCAAAATTCACCGCCATGGCCAGGGTATCCAGCACCGTTACCGTCAGGGGCGCACCGTTGATCGTCTGACCGGGAGCCTGCGCTGGAGCAGGGCCTCCCTCTCCTTTGCTTTGCGCCATCGCCACGGGAAGCGTCAACCCGGCCATCATTACGTGCAGCACTACCATCACAACCAGAGTCACACGTCTGTAGAGCATGATAAGTGTCCGTTCCTATCTGATTACGGATCGACCGACACGACAAGCGCGACTCAGGACGCAGACAGAACAGGCTTCTACCGAATGAATAGCCAGGCGAAGCATCAGGCCCAGGTTTCCCGATACGACCTCCTTTATCCAGGTTATTTGCCTGAAAGCATTGATGTCTAAAGTAACAAAAACTTTTTCGTTTGTCAAATAAATAAACAAGAATGTAGTAATTGTACAACCCATCTTCCTACTACAATCAAGGCGCGCCAAACTTTGATATTTTTAAGCTTGCAATTTTAGATCTGCTTACAGCATAAGAATTCGCTTAAACACTACAGATTCGGGCCTGGCTTGAACGCCAGGTCTTTTTTTCGTATACTACCCGTTACTGTATCTGTCTGCATACTACCAGGCGATAGTGGAGACGACATAAAGACCTGACCGGCAGGCACACAGACCTTCCCCGTGCACGCTGCCGAGTCCAGGCGTCTGCCTGTCAGATCTCAGATGCAGTCTTTTTTCAATTGTCTGGCAATAAAGAACTCGAACGGCCCGGTCACCGCGGCGGTCACTTACAGCAGCGCGCGGGGAACCTGCTCCCCGCTCTCCTCCAACCGACGCTGTTTACGTCAGACCTGATGCGGCTTCACCGCACAACGACAGGATACAGAGGGGGTCCCGGGAGCATGCAGCCCTCCCAAAGCTGCCCCTCCACGGTCCAATGTTACATCAGTGAAGGAACCAGACGTATGAGTGAACTGGCGCTCGATGGAAGAGTGGTCATCATTACGGGGGCGAGTCGTGGCATTGGCAGGGCCACGGCGCTGGAACTGGCGCGCCGCGGGGCAACGGTGGTAGCCACAGTGCGCACCACGGAGGCAGCCGAGGAACTGGGCGAGGAACTGGCCCGGGTGAACGACCTGGGCTGGGCGCCGATCTGTGATGTACGCAGCTACAGCCAGGTACGGGCCGTGGTCGAAGGCAGCCTGGAGCGGTTTGGACGGCTTGACATTCTGGTGAATAACGCCGGGATCATCGAACCGATCGGCTTTCTCGACGCGGTCGATCCAGAGGCATGGGCCACCGCGATTACGGTAAACCTGGTGGGCGCATTTCATGGCTGCCGGGCGGCGCTGCCGGTCATGGTACACCGGGGCGGCGGGGTGATCATCAACATCAGTTCGGGTGCGGCAAGCACGCCACGCGAGGGCTGGAGCGCCTACTGTGCCGCCAAGGCAGGCATGGCCATGCTGACCCGGTCGATCCGGCTGGAATTTGGCGAACGCGGTATTCGGGCCTACGGTTTGCGCCCGGGCGTGGTTGACACCGACATGCAGGCCACCATTCGGGCCTCGGGCATCAACGCCATCAGCCGGTTGCGCCGCGAGGACCTGGCCGATCCACGCATTCCAGCGCGGGCCGTAGCTTACCTCTGCCATCCCACAGCGGCTGACCTGGCCGGCCAGGAAATCGATATCCGCGACCCCGCCTTTTGTAGCCGCGCCGGCCTCGATGAGACCAGTGGATCGTAGCCACCCACCGATAGCGGAGATGACGCCAGGACCTGTCAGGGAGGCCCGCGGGCTTTCCCTCTTGATGCTGCGGAGTCGTAGCGCCTACCCGGCAGGTCTCACATATTTAGCAGCTACTGGAGAGGAAGCGGCCTCCAGAACAAAAAAGGTCGGAGGTGATACAATCACCCCCGACCCTATGATGGTAGCGTGCGTGGACCTACGTTCCCAGGGCTCAAACCCCAGTATCATCGGCGCTGCGGCGTTTCACGACCCGGTTCGGGATGGGACGGGGTGGGACCACCGCGCTCAACACACACGCACTGGTAGCGGCGGCAGGATTCGAACCTGCGACCTTCGGGTTATGAGCCCGACGAGCTGCCACTGCTCCACGCCGCGCCGTACCAACCGCACATCCTCAGATTGTTCCAGGTAACGCGCACACTCGCCAAAACACCGCGCATCAGTTGGTAGGGAAGCCCTCGACTGTGCGCACGCCTGACCTGCACGTGTCGCCACGCGTCCAGTGGGCGCCGCTCAACCCAGTCATCTCCTGGGAGTCTTACCTGGCTAGACCAGCGAGAGCACTCATCTTGAGGCGCAGTTCCCACTT
>CAKZSI010000043.1 GCA_937918935.1 uncultured Chloroflexales bacterium
GTGGTGCGACGCCTGACGTCGCACCACGTCTCTCTTCAATCGAAGCTTCAGCGTGCCGGGCCATCGAAGACGCGCTGCCCGTCAACGGTGATGGACTGCAGCGACTGGATGGCGCGCACGCGCAGCGAGGCCGGCAGCGGCGCATAGCCCAGGCGCGTGGCCGCGCCGGTGCCTTCCGTCAGGCTCCAGTAGAGGAAGTCGGTCAGCGCCTGCGCCTTGGTAACGTCCTTGTAGGTGTTCTGGCGCACCAGGATGTAGGTGAAACCGGCAATCGGGTAGGCGTTGGGGTTGGGTGAGTTGGTGATTGAGGCCACCAGGCTTGCCGGGATTGCCACGCCGTCGGCGGCAGCCGAGGTCGCTTCGATTGATGCAGCGACGAAGTTGCCCGAGGCGTTCTGCACCGGCGGCAAGGGCAAACGATTGGCGGTAGCGAAGACCTGCTCCACGTAGCCAATAGAACCACGGGTATTCTTCACCGTACTGGCCACACCGGGGTTGCCCGGGGCGCCCACGCCCACTGGCCAGCGCACCGTTGTGCCCGAACCGACGCGGGTGCGCCAGTCGGTGCTGATCTTGCTCAGGTAGTCGGTCCAGATCGAGGTGGTGCCAGAGCTATCCGAGCGATACACGACTGTAATGGCCTGGTTTGGCAGGCGCACGCCGGGATTCGCGGCAGCGATGCGCGGGTCGTTCCAGTTGCGAATAGCCCCCAGGTAAATCCCGGCGAGGATCTCCGGGTTGAAGCGTAGATCGGTGATGCCAGGGAGGTTGTAGGTCGGCACCACCGCGCCAATGACCATCGGGATGTGCAGGGCATCGGGCGCCTCGGTTTGCACCCGCGACACCGAAATAGCTGCGTCCGTGCCGCCGAAGTCTGTCAGGTAGGCGATGAAGTCGCGAATGCCCTGGCCTGAGCCTACCGGCTGGTAGCTGATCGAGACGCCAGGAACTACTTTCTTGTACGTGTCGATCCAGGCAGCGTAGAGAGGAGCCGGAAACGTTGCGCCAGAGCCTTTCAAGGTCGCCTGCACCTGACGGGGCGCCCAGCTCTGGGCCTGGGCGGGGCTTACCAGCGTGAGTAGTGTTACAACGGCGAGCACCATTGCGAATACGCGAACGATCGTGGTCCGTGCCATACCGTGTTCTCCTTCGTCAGCTAGCTCTCGGCGAAGCGCGCCACCTTCTCAGTTGGCAGGATTGATGCTAACAGGGTATTGTTAAGTAAGATTAAAATTGAAGTTAAAGAAACATCAATAAAGAGTGGCGATTGCTCCACTTTAGTGCATGTTGTTTCATTTCATGCTGGTTCGTCCACCGAGTCGAAGCGATACCCGACGCCCCGAACAGTCTGGATGTACCGCGGTCGCGCCGGGTCCTGTTCGATCTTCTCTCGTAGCCAGCGGATATGGACGTCAACCGTGCGGCTGTCGCCGGCGAACTCGGTGCCCCACACCCGTTCGAGCAGCAGGTCGCGGGTCAGGGCGATACCCCGGTTGCGGATGAGGCAGGTCAGCAGGTCGAACTCTTTCTGCGCCAGGCTCAGTTCGGCCCCATCGCGCCAGGCTCGCCGGCTGCTGGTGTCTATCTTGATCCCACCAGCAATTAGCACCTCGCGCCCTGAGATGCGCGGGTGGGCCTCGCTGCGCCGCAGGATGGCCCGCAGGCGCGCCAGGAACTCCCCCAGACTGAAAGGTTTGGTAATGTAATCATCGGCGCCCAGTTCCAGCCCGGCAATGCGGTCAACTTCGTCCTGCCGCGCGGTAAGCATGATGACAGGAGTGTCTCTCTCCTGGCGCAGGATGCGGCACACCGAGAATCCATCGAGGCGCGGAAGCATAATATCGAGGACGATCAGATCCGGGTTGTGGCGGCGCGCCAGGTCCAACCCTTCGACGCCATCAAGGGCCTGCAACACCGTGTAGCCTTCGCGCTCAAGGTTGTAGCGCAGGGTCTCGGCGAAGGTCACCTCGTCCTCAACCAGCAGAATGGTGGGCATAGGCGCTGTCTGACCGCCGGGATAGCAACGGGTCGCGGAAGGTGGGATAGCGACACCGTATCGTACATGCCCATTGGGTTGTCTGGTATCCTACCGGGTTATTGTTAAATAATATTCAAGAATTTTTTAATTTTATATAAAGTGAAGATTAATCCAATGTTCGGGCTGCAAGGGTGGATTGCGGAGGGCCTGGCTCTTCGCGATCCGCTGGTTCCGCCCGCGACGACGGTCGTATCCTCGTTATGCCACGGCGTCCGCTCGCTACAGGCGGGACGGGGGTCCCGGCAGGCTACGCCTCCCCGTGCCCCTCCCACTGTAACGCAGGTGCGAACCGGGTTCTGGTTGGGCCCGCCTTGTTTGGGGTTCACAATTCTCTCGTTGTAATACTGATAGCGTATAATGACCTCGGGCTGACCTGAGGATCCATCCTCTTTTGACATAACAATGAGACGTGTGACACCAGGCCTGCCACCGCGGGTGCCGAGAACACCGGGAGACGGACACGCAGCCAACCGTGGCAGAGACCTCGTTGCCATGCGCGTCTGACAACCATCAGATGCTCTCTGGCAGTCGGACGTAGTACACGAAACCCTCTACCAGATGATTGCTGGATGCGCCTATGCAATTCGTGGCCCGCTTCTCGTTGCAGCGCAAATTAATCGTCGCTTTCATCGTGGTCGGCCTCATCCCCACGCTGATCCTCGCACTCTACCATTTAGTGGAAATGCGCTCGCTGCTGCTGGAACGGGCCAGCCTCGAGTACCGACAGCGTGCTGAGATGCATGCCCGCTATGCTGAGGCGCTGGTGGCAAGTGCGGTGGCGGATGTGCAAGCAGTGGCCCAATCACCATCCCTGCTCCACGCTGATACGAACGATACGCTCCTGGCGGATCTTACCGTGTTTCTGGAGCAGGCGGGCAATCCCTATCAGGCTCTATGCACGCTTGCTATCGCCGCTGGCGAGCAGCGCTGTCTGCGCTCGCCATTTCCGGGCGAGAAGGCTGCCTGGACGCCTGTGGTGGAGGCTGCACCGACGAAGGTAGTCTATGCGGCGCACGAAGTGCTGTCCAGCAGTGGCGGGCAGTCTGGCAGCCAGCCTGCTCCTGTTGTGCTGATTGACGGCCATGCCTCCGACGCACCCGTGCTATCTCTGCTGACCCTGGTGCACCGTCAGGATGGCGCGCCACTTGCGGTGACCCTGGAACTGCCGGCTCAGGTGCTCTTCGAGGCTCTGGTCGACTCCGAATCCAGCGTGTGCACCTCAATTGTTGATGCCTCGGGGACTCGCCTCTTTCAATCCGTCGCCTGCCGGTCAGGTGCTTCTGGAGTGTTACATGCATCATCGCCCCCCCTTCGTGATAGGTTGCACGTCTTCGGCGACGCCAGCAGCATATTGCTGATCTCCGGGGGGCATTCGCAGATGCTGCAGGTCTTTGTGCCTGTTCGGCCACCTGACCAGACCGGATTAGATTGGACGGTAATCTATACACTTCCGGTCAGCGCGATCACTGGCCGGATCTGGGTTAGCCAGATCATGATTGTTGTTGTCACGTTGGGCGCCCTGCTGATCGCCCAGGTGACGGCCATGCGTCTGACGCGCGACATCGTGCGCCCGGTGCTTGCCCTGGCCGCCGCGGCTGAGCGTGTGGGCAACGGTGATCTGCACACTCCCATTCCTAGCGCCGGCCATGACGAAATTGGCGCTCTGGGCCGGACCTTCGATCACACGGTGGCCCGCCTTCGGGAGGCGATTGCCGCTACGGAGAGCCGTCGCCAGGAGGCCGAAACCCTCCGCGCAGCTATGCAAGCCCTCAGTTCCACTCTCGATCTGAACCAGGTGCTTGACCTGATCTTAACTGAGTTGCGCAAGGTGGTGCCCTACAACAGCGCCTCAGTGCAGGTGGTGCACGACGGGTATGCCGAGATTATCGCCGCCTATGGTCTGCAGCGTGGTGAACAGGTGATCGGCTTCCGCTTCGACCTCACCCCCGGTGTGACACCGAATGCCGAAGTCGTCGCCACGCGTGCGCCAGTGATCCTGGACGATGCTCCCGTGCGTTATGCTCATTTCAATAGCGAGCCATACAACGCCGACCCGATTCACTCCTGGCTCGGCGTGCCGCTTATCTTTGGCGAGCGATTGACCGGCATGCTGACCCTCGACAAGTACCAGCCGGGCTTTTTTACCCACGAACATGCACGTCTGGCCGCGGCTTTCGCCACCCAGGCCGCGATTGCCCTGGAGAACGCTCGCCTGTACGAAGAGGCGCGTCGGCAACTGGCCGAACGCCAGCGCGTCGAGGCCGAGCAGCGGCAGTCGCAAAAGATGGAGGCCCTGGGTCGCCTTGCCGGCGGTATCGCCCACGATTTTAACAACGTGCTTACGGTCATCCTGGGCGAAGTGGGCTTGCTTCTGGACGATCTGCCCGCCGATGATCCGCGCCGGTACGGTCTGGAGCAGATCCTTCAAGCGGCTGAACGCGCCGCGGCGCTCACCCGTCAGTTGCTGGCTTTCAGCCGGCGTCAGGTGCTGCAACCCGATTTGCTCAACCTGAACGAGGTGATTACGGGCATGGAGCAGATGCTGCGCCGCCTGATCGGCGAAGATGTGACGCTCACCATGCTCCTCTGCCATCATCTTCCCCCGGTGCTGGCCGACCGCGGGCAGATCGAGCAGGTGGTGATGAACCTGGTAATTAATGCCCGCGATGCCATGCCTCAGGGCGGCCAACTGGTGATCCAGACCGTCCTTTGTGATACTGATATTGTAACTGATATTGTAACTGCGCCGCCCGCCGCTGGCGCGCAGGCAGGACCCTATGTCGTGCTCATTGTCAGTGATACCGGGATCGGTATTGATCCCGCGGTGCAGCCCCACATTTTCGAACCATTCTTTACCACCAAGCCGCGTGACAGGGGCACGGGCCTGGGTCTGGCCCTGGTCCACGGCATCGTCCAGCAGAGCGGCGGTTTCATCCGCTTCAATAGTCGCCTTAACCAGGGCACTACATTTGAGATCTACCTGCCGGCGGCAACCAGTGTCGCATCGGTCAGTCCGGCGCCCCTGGCCCACTCTGACGTTCTGCCCGTCGCCGGCGGTACGGTCTTGCTGGTAGAAGACGATGTCGCCGTGCGACTGCTCACAAGCCAGATCCTGCAACGCATCGGTTTCACCGTGTTGGAGGCCAGTGATGGCTATCACGCGCTGCAACTCGCTGAGCAGCACGCCGTTCCGATTGACCTGCTGCTCACCGACATCGTTATGCCCGAGGGCCTCAATGGCGTGCAACTGGCCAGCGCCATCCGCGCCCACCGCCCGGCGATAGCGGTCGTCTATATGTCCGGCTACACTGACGATGCGCGGATTGAAGCCATCCAGGGTGAGCGCTTCATCCAGAAGCCCTTTACACCTGAAGTGTTGATCCAGACTCTGACCGAGGTTCTCAGCACGCACGCGCCGCGGGCGAGCCAGATCAATGCTCACATTCCCCGTTAAAGCGCCTGTCCGCAACCCTGGTTTGCCTCCACTTCCCCGCCGTGAAGTTTCGATGGTCTCTGGACAAATAATCCGCTATCCACCCCACATCTGGCCGCTCATGAGGATTAAGCGCGCTACGGGCTGAAGCCCTGGCTGAGGGCCTGGAAGCCCCGCACCATGTAGCGCGAGCTTTAGCCCGCTGCTTGTCCCCGCCGCTTAACGCACGTAGCGCGGGCTTCAGCCCGCGGCTGGTCCTGCGGCTTCACGCACGTAGCGCGGGCTGAAGCCCGCGGCTTGTACTTAACGCATGCAGCGCGGGCTGTAGCCCGCGCTACGACGGCGGGCTACAGCCCTGCCTGAGGGTCTGGAAGCCCCGCACGGTACGTGTAGCGCGGGCTGAAGCCC
>CAKZSI010000044.1 GCA_937918935.1 uncultured Chloroflexales bacterium
GAGGGATGCTCCCTCCCAGACCCTCCCATGCTGCAAGATGTCTGGGCGAAGAATGTTTCGCCCCTGCCTGCCCCCTACCCCTGCCGATTGGGCCGCCGAAACGTAAACAGATTGGGGCGCTGCACCTCGGGTTGCTGGAGGAAGGCCTCCTCTCCGGGGCGCAGGTTCGGACACGACTCGATCCAGGCGTCGCGTTGCGCCTTCGCCCGGCGCAGCAGGTCCTCCAGCACCGCGGCATCGCCGGCCTCGATCTGGTCGCGCGTCTCGATCAGGAAGCTGATCATCTCGTTGAGCCAGCGTGTGATACCCTGCGCGTTAGTCAGGCAGATGTCGCGGTGCATCTGCGGGTCGCCCGAGGCCAGCCGCGAAACATCGCGGAAACCGGTCGCGGCCAGTGGCGCGAGTTCTTTCCACGCCGGGCTGCGTCCGGTCACCTCCACCAGTCCCACCGAGAGCAGCATCGGCAGGTGCGAGATGCCTGCCACATACGCGTCGTGTTCCTCGGGATCGATGTAGTAGGGTTTCGCACCAACCGCGCGCGCCAGTGCCTCCACCGCCTCGACCGCGCTGCGGTTCGCCCGTGGCGACGCCGTCAGGCAGTAGATCGCCCCCTTGAACAGGTCAGGATCGGCGGCTTCAACCCCGGCGCGTTCCTTGCCCGCCATAGGATGCCCCCCGACATACCCGACTCCCGCCGGCAGCAACGTCGCGGCCCAGCGGCCCACCTCCGTCTTGGTGCTGGCGACGTCGGTCACCACGACCCCGGCTGGCAGCAATGGTCCCAGGTCGGTGAACACCTCCCGCACGGCCAGCACCGGCGTGGCCACCACCACGATCTGCGCATCGCGCACTGCCTCGGCCAGTGAACCTGCCTCACGGTCAATCGCCAGGCGCCCGCGGGCCGTTCGCATCGATCTGGCGTCGCGGTCGAAGCCCACCACTTCCACCGGGCCGAGGGGCGACTCGGCGGGGTCGGCGTTGCGCAGGGCCATCCCCAGCGACGCGCCAATCAGTCCCAGACCGATAATGCTGACGCGAATCATCCGGTTCTCCTCCATGGTTGGAAAGGCTGCGGGGAGACGATGCCTCGCATTCCCCATTCGGGGTATTAGGAAGCCTGATGCTCTCATCTCCTGCGTGCGGGGGAGGGGGGCAGGTTCTCAGGTGTGGGGTTTTCCGGCACATCCTCATCCAGGGCAGTGGGGTGAGGGTTGCAGGCGCATTGGAATGCCGAAAACCCCTTCTCCCTCGAAAAACCCTGCGCCTGCGAGGCAGGGGGGTGAGGGTTGCCGGCGCATTGGAATGCCGAAGCCCTCTTCTTGCACGAAAAACCCCGGACCTGAAAGGGGCGTTGCTCTCCCGGTCCCTCTCACAGCAGGTATACGGGCAGGCTTTTACCCCTCGCCCGTCTCGATCGGCACTTGCGAGAGGAACAGCAACTCGGCGATCACCAGGGCCAGGATGAGCAACAACAGGCTGACCCAGGTGAGCACCCGCAGCCCGGCCAGGGCCGCCACCACAGCCACGAGCAGTCCGACTTCATACGACTGGCGGCGTATCCGGCGGTGGTCGAAGGCGCGCGCGCGCGCTCGAAACAGCCGCGTGCTGATGGCGTGGATGAAAGGGCGACTGACCGCCGCGCCGCAGAGGAACAGCGCCATCAGTAACAGGGTGTACACCGGCAGTTCAGGCAGGGCCAGGAGCCAGGCCCGCGGCGCCGGCACGAAGGCCAGAATGTAGAGCAGCGCGAACGCGCCGATCACGCCCTCCACGGTCAGCCCAGGAAGATCAAGGCTCCGTTCGACCGGCGCGAAGGTGAGCAGTGGCGCGGTAAGAATGAGCACATAGAAGAGCAGCCGCTGGAGTGCGAGCGGCTCGCGCTCGGCAGCAAGGTTGCCGAAGAGCAGCAACGACAGGGCCGCCGCCCAGCATAGCCCGGCCACGGCCCCGAGGAGCAACGAGGTCTGACGCTGCGGGCTGAGCATCGCCCCTCAAACGCGCGCCAGGCGCTGGCGCAGCCAGTGATCGGCGAGCACCAGCGCCAGCATCGCTTCGGCAATCGGCACCAGGCGTGGCAACACCGTGGGGTCGTGGCGTCCATGCACCTCGATGGTCGCGGGGTTGCCCGCCCGGTCCACCGTGGTCTGGGGCCTGGCAATACTGGCCGGCGGTTTAGCGGCCAGCCGCACGACAATCTCCTCACCCGTGGAGATGCCGCCGAGAATGCCGCCATGGTGATTGCTCTGCGTGCCGATGCTGCCATCAGCGCGGCGCACGAAGGGGTCGTTATGCTGCGAGCCGCGCATACGCGCCACCTCGAAGCCTTCCCCGAACTCCACGCCCTTGATCGCCGGAATCGAAAACATGGCCTTGCCAATATCGGCCTGGAGCTTGTCAAAGACCGGTTCGCCGAGACCGGGCGGGACCCCGCGGGCGCGCACCTCCACGATGCCTCCGAGCGAGTCCAGGTTACGGCGGGCCTGATCGACCCGTTCGACCATCAAGGCCGCCACCTGGGGATCGGGACAGCGCATAATGTTCCGCTCGATCTCGTCCTCGTCGATTGTCTGCGCGCGCAGTTCCTCCAGTTGCAGGGTGTAGGCGAAGATGTGAACGCCGATCTGGGCCAGCAACTTCCGCGCCACCGCGCCCCCGGCGACGCGCCCGATTGTCTCGCGGGCACTGGAGCGCCCCCCGCCTCGCCAGTCGCGGAAGCCGTACTTGGCGTCCCACGTATAATCGGCGTGGCCAGGGCGGTACAGGTCCTTGATTGCCTCGTAGTGCCCCGGTTTGGCGTCGGTATTGAAAACCACCATACTGATCGGCGTCCCGGTGGTCTGGCCCTCAAAGACGCCGGAGAGGATCTGCACGCGGTCGGCCTCCTGGCGCTGCGAACTGACCTTGCTCTGCCCCACGCGGCGGCGATCCAGTTCGCGCTGCACGTCCTCCTCGCCAAGCGGCAACCCCGCCGGACAGCCGTCAACCGTGCAGCCTACCGCCGGCCCGTGCGACTCGCCCCAGGTAGTGAGGCGAAATACATGTCCAAAACTGTTGCCTGGCATACAATTCTTGACCACATGCAGATATAAAGTAGTTTACCACAGTGGAGGACATCGGGAGACCTGATTCCCCCGATGATCCCCGCAGGGAGGGTGGGGAAGGACGCAGCCCTTCCCTGCCAGAAGCTACTCCCGGCGGGCTTCCTGCCCCCACTCGCTCTCTCGCCACGCCTCGATCACCCGCGTGTAGACCTGAACGGTGGCGGCGGCGATGCGCGGCCAGGTGTAGTATTCGCGGATCTCGCGCAGTGCAGCGGCGGCGCGGGCGCGGGCGATGTCGGGCCGGCTGAGGGCCGAGGTAATCGCGTCGGCCAGTTCCCCGGAATTGTCGGCGCGTACCACCAGGCCGGTGATGCCATTCTGCACCACCTCGGCAAGGCCCCCGGCGTCGCTGACGATCAGCGGGCAGCCATTGGCCAGGGCCTCCAGTGCCACGATGCCGAACGGCTCGTAGAGCGAGGGGAAGATTGCCAGATCGGCGGCGTGATAGAGTTGATCCCGTTCCTCGTCAGAGACGAAGCCCACAAAGGTGACCTGATCGCTGATCCCCAGCGCCGCGGCCTGGGCCTTCAGTGCTTCGAGGTACCCGCCGGTGCCGGCGATCACCAGACGCGCCCGCACCCGGGCGGTGACCGCTGGCCAGGCGTTGAGCAACACGTGCAGACCCTTCTCGTACACGATGCGTCCTACGTGGAACACCATGCGCTCGTCGTCGGCGACGTAGCGCCGCCGGAAGCTCAGCCAGTGGTCGGCGTCGCGGAACGGCGAACCGCTGATGTACACGCCGTTGGGCACCACGTCGATCTTGTCGAGGGGCGTCTGGAAATAGTCGTGGATCTGGCCGGCCATAAAGTGCGAGCAGACGATCACCCGCCAGGCCTCGTAGGTCAGGCGCCACTCCAGGTCGTTGATGCGACGAGCGGCGTCGCTGTGCAGCCCTCCACGTCCGCGCCCGCGTTCCGTGGCGTGAATCGTGGCGATCAGCGGCACGCGCCACTGGTACTTGAGCCGCACACTCGCCTCGGTCGCCAGCCAGTCATGGGCGTGGACAAGATCAAAGCGCCCGTAGGTTTCCTGCAACTCCCTGGCCGCCTGCACCAGATCGTCGCTGACGTGCGCGACGAAGGTAGGGTAATCGGCGTCGGGGATGGGTGGCGCGGGCACGCGGCGCACCGCGACGCCATCAGTCAGTTCGGTCTCCGGCCCATCGCGCAGGCGTGGCGTCACCACAGCCGGGCGCACTCCCTGGCTGGCCAGGGCCGGGAGCAGTTCGGCGACGTGGCGGCCCAGGCCGCCAACGATGTGCGGGGGGTATTCCCAGGCAATGTGCAGTACGTGCATGTCAGGCAGATTATAGCACGAAAGTTCCGGCCCTTCGACGACAGGGGAGGGTTTCGGAGGGTGCAGCCCTCCCAACAACGCTCTCCGCTCATCCCTGCGTTAACGCCCGGGCTACCACAAACTTCAGGTAGCGTCCCTCGGGGAACCCCGCCGGCACGGGGTGGTCAACCGGTTGGCCTGCCTCGTGCACGATCTGCACCCGCGTCTGGGCCTGCACTCCCGCGTCGGCGAGCAGGGCCCGGAACTGCTCCGGCCCCACCTGGCTGGTACAACTTGCGGAGATGAGCAAGCCGCCGGGCTCCAGGCAGCGCAGGGCCAGGCTGTTGAGGCGTACATAGGCGCGCATGGCCCCGTGCAGGCTGCGTTTCTGCCGGGCGAAACTGGGCGGATCGAGGATGACGGCCTGGAAGCGCCGTCCGGCTCTGGCATAGGCGTCGAGGATCGTGAAACAGTCTTCGGTAATGAACTGGTGGCGGCTGGCGTCAAGACGGTTCAGGGTCAGGTTTGCCGCCGTGGCCTCGGCAAGACCTTTGCCCAGATCAACGCTGATGACGCTCGCTGCCTGGCCCCGCAGGGCGTAGAGCGAAAAGGCCCCGGTGTAGGCAAAGCAGTTCAGCACGCTGCGCCCGCGCGCCAACCCTTCCACCGTGCGCCGGTTCTCACGGTGGTCGAGGAACAGGCCGGTTTTCTGGCCCCGGTAGAGATCGGCGTAAAAATACAGCCCGTGCTCCTGCACCACCAGGTCCGGCGGAGGCGCCTCACCCCACAACGTCCGCAGGGCGACGGGCGTTTCCTCGTCCCCCGTATCCCGCTCCTCGGCGGGGGTGTCGGCGGATGGGCGTTCGCGCAGCCCGATCCCGCGCAGGCTCGGGTCACAGGTTCGCAGGGCCGATGCTACCACTGGCGCTATGACCCGCACGCTCTCGGCGTAGGTCTGGAGCACAGCGTAGTCGCCGTAGCGATCCACTACCAGGCCGGGGAGACCGTCGCCTTCGCCGTAGATCCAGCGGTAGGCGGTTGTCGTCGTCTCACGAATGGCGGCGCGACCTTCCCATGCTTCCCAGACCCGTTCGGCGATCCACTGCGCGTCGGGCGGGGCGCTCCGGCTGAAGAGGCGCACGGCGATTGCGCCATGCGCGTCCCAGAGACCGTAGCCGCTAAAGCTCCCGCAGCGCACCCGCACCCAGTTGCCCGAAGCCAGCCGCTGGCCTTCTCGAACGTGGTTACGGTAGATCCAGGGGTGCCCGGCGATAAGGCGGCTCTTCAACGCCGGGTCAAAGTTAACCTCAGGAATGGTCATGACGCATAGTCACACCGTGGCCCCGCTCGGCACCACGCCGCTCTTCGGGAAGGCGCCCTCAGGGGTGCGCGGGCGAATGGCCACATTGCGTCCCACCGTCGCGCCCTCGGGCACCTGCGCGCGCGTGCCCACCAGCGTCAGCCCGGTGTTCAGGCGGTCGGGGGTTGCCAGGTTGGGCGTGGCAATATCCCCTTCGCCCACCACGGCCCCGCCGCCGATCCGCACCCCCTCGTCAATGATGCAGCGATCCACGACCGCCTCTGGACCGATCCACGCATCGCCCAGCACGATAGAATCACGGATCACCGCCCCTGGAGAAACATACACCCCTGGTGAGAGTACCGAGTGCGTCACCGTGCCGTAGACACGGCAGCCGTCGCTCAGCAGACAGTTCTCCACGCGGGCGTGCTCGCCAACCTCCACGCCGGGCAGATCCGCGCTGGTCGTGTGGATGACCCATTCCGGGTCGTAAAGGTCGAGCGCTGGCGTCTCGACCAGCAGGGCCAGGTTGGCTTCATAGTAGGCCTGCACCGTGCCCACATCGGCCCAGTAGCCCTGGAAATTGAAGGCGAAGGTGCGGGAGTTGGGAATGATCCGCGGCAAGAGATGGCGACCGAAATCGTGCTCAGTGCCGGAGAGGATATCGATCAGGAACTGCTTGCGAAAGACATAGATGCCCATCGAGGCCAGATTGGAGAGGGGACGGCGCGGTTTTTCCTCGAAGCGATCCACCTGGCCATCGCTGCCGATGGTCACGATCCCGAAGCGATGGGTATCGTGCGGGCTGACACTGTGCACGGCCAGGGTCATATCCGCATTGCGCTCGGCATGCAGTTCGAGCAGCGGGTTGTAGTTCATCTTATAGATGTGATCCCCGGCGAGCAGGAGCACGGCATCAACCGGCTGGTCTTCAATGAGATCAAGGTTGTAGCGCACCGCGTCAGCGGTGCCCCGCTGCCAGCCTCCGCCATCGGGGGTGGGGGATGGATGCAACACCCGCAGACCGCCCTGGGCCCGGTCGAGGTCCCAGGGGCGGCCCACCCCCAGGTGGGCATGGAGCGAGCGGGGCTTGTACTGCGTGAGCACCGCGACGTTGTAGAGGCCCGAGTTGACGCAGTTGGAAAGGGGAAAATCAACGATCCGGAACTTACCGGCAAACGGAACCGCCGCCTCGGTGCGTTCAGCGGTGAGGACGGAGAGGGCAGGCGAGTCACCGCCCGCCAGGATCAGGGTCAGGGTGCGGAGCATAGCTTTCAGGGGCGCCGACGGGAGCGCGACGGGCCGCGCCGTACCGCCGCCGCGTAAGGGTTACAGCGTCTCCCCCGACGGGATCTCGCGGCTCGGAAAATCTTCCGCATCACGATCGGCATTGATCACCACGTTCCGGCCAATGCTTGTGCCTGGAGGGATGTGGGCCGACTTGCCGATCACCGAAATGCCGGTGTTGAGTTTGTCCGGCTCGGCCTTGTTTGGCACCGTCAGCTCGTCGCCAACACCGAGGTGCGCTCCGGCGCCAATGACCACTTGCTTGTCCACGATCATCCGGTCAAGCACCGCACCAGGGCCGATCCAGGTGTCGTTCATGACCACGCTATCGCGCACAATCGCCCCCGGCGAAACATACACCCCCGGCGAGAGTACCGAGCGCTCGACCGTGCCGCGAATGGTGCAGCCGTTGCAGATGATCGCCCGCGACACTCGCGCCTGCGGCCCGATCTTGGCCGATGGGCGTTCCTCGCTGCGGGTGCGGATGCGCCAGTTCGGGTCGAACAGGTCGAAGTCAAGCTGCGGATCGAGCAGTTGCATACTCGTTTCCCAGTACGACTGGATCGTGCCCACGTCAACCCAGTAGCCGCTGAAACGATGGGCATAGACGCGATCCTCGGCGACCATCGCCGGGATTACGTGCTTGCCGAAGTCGATCCGTGGCCGCTCCTGGCTACCCTCCGATAACCGCCGGATCAGTACATCGGTGGTAAAGACGTAGATCCCCATCGAGGCCAGGGTGCCCTTGTCGCGATCTTTGGGCTTTTCGGTGAACTCGATGATCCGATCCTCCTCATCGGTGGTCATGATCCCGAAACGATGGGTCTCCTCCAGCGGCACCTCCATGACTCCCACGGTCAGGTCGGCCCGGTGGCGCCGGTGGGTGTCAATGATGGTGTTGTAATCCATCTTATAGATATGATCGCCCGAAAGGATCAGTACCAGATCGGCGCGACGCTCCTGGATAAAATTGAGGTTCTGGTAGATCGCGTCGGCGGTGCCGCGGTACCACGACTGATCGCTGCGGCCCTGGTAGGGTTGCAACAGCCGCACGCCCCCCCGGGTACGGTCGAGATCCCAGGGCTTGCCGATGCCAATGTGATCGTTCAGGGAGTGGGGCCGGTACTGCGTCAGCACCCCAACATCGAAAATGCTCGAATTCACGCAATTCGACAGCGTAAAGTCAATGATCCGGTACTTCCCTGCGAACGGCACCGATGGCTTGGCGCGCTTCTCCGAGAGCACGCTCAGCCGGGTGCCTTCGCCTCCGGCCATAATCATTGCCACCACGCGCATGGCCGCTTCCTCCTGGGCCGGTCCTGCCTCGCTGGCAGGTGTGCTTCGCTCCGGATGGCTCGATTGTACCGCCAATCGGGGTGTCGCGCAAAGGGCCGTCGCGCCGGGATGGGGGTTAACGTGAACCTTGTACATAGATACCGCAGGGGACACGGAAGAGCGCGGAGGGTTAAAAAAACCCGGCCTCTGCGCCCCCCTGCGTCATCCGTGGTAACCTCGAACACGCAGGTACGATTGCGCTACCATCGCGCCAGGATGTCGCTAGCACCCGGACGGCAACGTTCCATAGCGCAACGCATAAAAGCCCATTTTGCCCAACTCGGTGAGTACCGCTTCACGTCCATACCCGTCGCGCCACCAGTTGTCGGGATGGATAGCGAGGTCGCGCGGGTAGTCGTAGAGCACCGTCACCTCGCTGCCTGCCAGATGCCGCCCGATCACGCACAGCGCTCGCCGGCTATGGGCCCAGTCGGTCACGATCAGCACACTGCGCGTCTGCCGTTCACGGGCCAGGGCCGCGATTTGCTGGCCGTCGTCCCAGGTGCTGTACGACTCCAGCACGAAGTACGCCTCCTCTGGAACACCCTGCTCCCGCGCCAGTTGCCGCGCCCGCTGGACGAGCCGTCCGGCCGGGAGTTCCACCGGGCCGGTGCGCCAGATCTCCTGCCCCATGCCCTGCTGGTACAGATCAATGGCGTGCTGATCACGGTACGGGTAGCGTCCGCCCAGCACCACGATGGCGTCAACCGGCGCTACCTGGGTAGGACGCGCCAGCCAGTGACCGATTGCCGGAAGCCACCAGTCTGAAGTTAACATAACAATGCAAGCAATGAGCGCCAGCAAGGCCAGCCAGCGCGTTAACCAGCCGTGCCAGAACCACTGCGCCGACTGCCCATTCGCTATCTCTCCCTGGCATGCTGACGTTGTGCGATTGAGCGGGTTGTAATCTGCGATACGTTTGAGAGGTTCCATAAGCTCCAGGGTGAACACAGGCTTTGCACGGCATGGTGTGCCATAGTGAGTGTACCTGATCCACGCGGCGTAGGTCAGGGCATTCCTACCCGAAGGGTTTTTAGAATAGGAAGAACCCTCCTGTCAGGGGAGGGTCCGGGAGGGCGCAGCTTTGCGAGGAACATCTATGATCCGGGTAGCGTGCGGCGCAGCCGCCTGGGCGCCTGGCCTGGGGTGAGAACGATCTCTCAGGTGCGGCAATCGCGGTGAAGGACTGTTGATTGGTATGTCGTGTTGCCACACCTGACGGGTTGAGATGTGGCACTGATACAGGACGTTGCATCAGCCTTGCCTGGCGCGTTTCAGGAAGCCTGATGCACCAGACGCGCCTCGCTGCTGCTGGTGATGGCGCCGACCTGGCCAACCTCGGCGACGATGTCGCGCAGGCGGGGGCCGAGCACCCGCTCCCAGTCGAGGTGTCGCTCGGCGAACGTGCGTCCGTTGGCGCCGATCCGCCGTACCAGCCCCGGGTCGTTCAGAGCGCGAATGATCTGGTGGGCCATCTCTTCGGCATTGTGCGCCAGCAGGACGTTCTCTTCGTGGCGCAGCGGTAACCCGCGAATACCCGCGGGCAGCGATACCAGGCAGCGCCCCATCGCCAGGGCCTCGGAAACCTTCATCTTCGTCCCCGATGCATCCTCGTAGGGGCTGACGAAAATGGCGCTCTGGCGGTACACCGGACGGATGTCCGGGACGCGCCCGGTAAACTCGACCCCGGGAACGTCGGCGAATTCCTGGCGTGTCTCCTCGCTGAAGGCCCCGCCCAGAATAAAGCGTACATCGGGAACGGCGCTCCGCACCCGCCGGTATACCTGGTGCATAAAGAAGCGCAGGGCCTTCAGATTGCGCACATCGGAGGTGCCGGTGAAGAGTATCGTTCGCCCGGGATCAATTGACCAGTCAGGGGCGAAATACTCGCAATCCAGGCCATTCATCAGCACATCAACCTTCGCGGTCGGGCTGATCGCCAGGGTGAGCTGGCGGTCCTCTTCGCATACCGAGAGGATGCGCCCGAAGCGGGGATAGACCCGGCGACAGAAGCGGTAGGTCTGGTTGCGATTGACCCGCGCCACCAGGCGTAGCAGCGGGTTGCTGAACTGCCGGGCATGCACGTCCCAGTAGTGCACGTCGGCGTCCCACTGGTCAAGCACCCAGCGCGGTCCCGGCGCCTCAAGGATCGGCGCCGTCCACAGGCTCAGCGCGGCTACTACCCGGTCGCCTGGCTTCGGGCGCAGCGCTCGCAGTTGGGGGGTAGCGGCAAAGGAGTGTTCGGCCATGGCCGCATGGTATGACAGCCCGCGGGTGAGGGACCGCCGGGCGATCGCCAGTTGATCACGCAGGGTCGTGTCCCGGCGCGGGATCTGGTGGATCATCCGGGCGTAGGTTTGAACTTCCGCCAGTTGTTCAGCGGTCAACGGGTTACGCTGCATCAGGTAGAGGTCGATCGGGAAGCCGCGCGCCAGTTCTTTCAACAGGTAGTAGCCGCGTTGCGTCCCGCCGGTGAAGTTCAGTTCGAGCACAAAGAGCTTGAGGGGTTTCATGCCATCTCCCACGAAATTTGTCATTGGCATTTCTGTGTCCTGGTATGAACATGGGCCTCGTATGTCGCGAGGGCGCGGCTCTCCCTGGAAGTCTCTTTTCCCCCATGTTGCGGCGAAGCTACTACCAGGCGATAGTGGAGATCAGGCCAGGACCTGACGGGCAGGCACATGGGTCATCCCTGTGCACGCCGCGGAGTCCAGGCGCCTGCCTGTCGGGTCGCCCATAGGATCTTTTTTCAATTGTCTGGTAGCATCGGCGCCAGTCGCTGCCCTGGCGCGGCGCATTCTGCGAATATGCTAACAAACGACCGCTGGTAGCGGGTGAGGCAGGAGTGACAAAATCGACAGCCTGATGATGAAACGGGATTCAGCGGCGTCCGTGGAGATCGGCGTAGGTTGTGACCACCACGTCGTGCTGCCCATCCGAGCCGTGATCATCGAGGTCATTTGCCAGCAGGTAACGGCGGTAGGTGTGTTCGAGGAGTCCGGTCTGTCCAAGCTGGTGGTAGGCTCGCAGAAGCCAGGCTACCACCTCGTCGGCGCTTTCGTCGCTATCGAAGATCTGGCTGCACAGGGCGCCGCACTCTGCAAAGCGTCCGCCGGTATACATCGCTTCCGCCACGCGCTCCGCGGCGATGAGGAAATTGCCCCGGAGATGGTCGCGCCGGCTTTGCGCCCAGAGTGCGCCGTTGGGCAGATCAATCAGGTAGGGGCCGCCGTAGAGGTGGAGCGCCTGCGCGTACAGGGGCGCGGCGGCTTCCAGCCCTCCGGTTGCCTCGGTGTGGGTGGCGAGGGCAAAGGTCTGCTCAAAGGCCCGCACATCGCTCCGATAGGCTTCGGGGTTGAGCAGGCAGTGGTTATCGGCGACGATCAGGGCGTGGTCGGCAAACTCCGGGTCGCGCAGGCTCGCCAGCAGGTCGCGCAGGGTTTGCAGGGTCCGCCCGGTGGTGGCTGCGCGCCTGCTTCCCCAGACCGCCGTTTCGAGAGCGGCGATGGTGGTTCCTTGCCGGCCACAGTGTAGCAGGTACCCCAGCACTCCCTGGAGCTTCTGCCAGCCCACGCTGCCGTGCTCGCGGCGCACCCAGGCATCGAGGCGCACCTCCTGATGATCCACAAACAGGCGTAGCCGGCCCAGCGATTCGATGTAAACCCCCGTGAACGGTTCGGTGTGGATGGGCGCATCGGTAAGGAGCGCGATGTGCCGCAGAGCGAGCTGGGCCTGCTGGCGAACAAGAGCGTCGGGCGAGGAAAGGCAGCGGCGCAGCAGGGTCAGGGCGTGGTTGCCGTAGGCGCCGAGGAGGATGGCGCAGGCGTGCCGCTGAACCGTGATATCGGGGTGGGTCAGCAGGGGGAGGTAGGGCACGGCAGGATTGTAGTCGGGTGGCTGCATAGATGGCGGTGGACGCTACCAGGACCGTTCGCGGAGCGCTTCGCGGCGCTCCCAGTCGGTGCGAAGAATGGCGTAGAGGTGTGTATCGCGGCGCGTGCCGGTGGCGTCAACGTTGTCGGAGCGAAAGGCGCCCTCACGGATGAGGCCGTTCTTTTCGGCCACGCGGGCGCTGGCGTGGTTGCGCGTGTCGCACTGCCAGAACAGCCGTTCCCAGGGCCAGGCGGTAAAGCCCCGGGCCAGGAGCGCCGCCAGGGCGCGGGTGCCCAGGCCGGCCCCGGCACGGGTGGCGCTGATCCACATCCCGATTTCGGCGCTGCCTGCCGCCATGGAGCCATTGCGAAGGTGATAGCCCGTGCCGCCCACCAGTTCATCTTCGATCCACAGTCCCGGCACGAAATCCTCACCCGGCAGGTAACGCCCGGCGAAGCGCCGGCAGATCGCCTCCGATTCTTCAACGCTCTGTTCGGCCTTCGCCCAGCGCATCCATGGGCGCAGGTGGTGATAGGAGGCGACCATCGCGCGCTGGAGGGCCAGACCATCACCGGGCCGGTAGGCGCGGATCACCAGGTCGCCGCAGCGATGTTCCAGGGGGGGCAGAAAAGGCTCTGACGGCATCGGGCAGGCTCCAGACAATAGCGGCGCCCCCGACGACTTCGGTCGAAGGGGGCGCGCTTCTCATAGGACAAACTTCTGCGACTCCGAGTGGGCTCGAACCACCAACCTACAGCTCCGGAGGCTGTCGCTCTATCCAATTGAGCTACGGAGTCTCATCGCGACTAGAGTATAGCGTAGGAGTTGACGGCTGTCAACGGCTATGCCGGTGGAAGGCAGGATTGATACGCAGCCCTGCTTCGGACCGTCGAAACCTGTCAGATGCGGCAACGTGGCGCGACAGGTCTCTGGTGCTCACCGCAATCACCGCTCCTGGCAAGTACGGTGCGCCAGGACTGTGGCGCGGAGTCAGTCACCGGAAACACGCTCCGCCAGATCGCCCCGCGGCCCGGGACGATGCCCACAGGCAACTGGCTTCGCCAGGACGGAAAGGCACTGCAGGCCACGGCGCGCGCGTATCGAGGCCATGAGCGGTATCAGGGCCATCCATCCCGCGACCAGGGCCAGGGCGATCTGTGCAAAAGCGATCCAGGTTCCCATCTCTTTCACCCCCCGTCACCAGAGGCGCCGCTGACAGTCGGTTGGAGGAGGCGGGGAAACCTGGTTTCCCCACCCATGCTTAGCATGTACTCAGTACTGCCATTAGTATAGACGCTGGGGGGCGTTTTGTCTAGTCGTTGCCGGGTGAACTACCAGCGTTCCGCCTGAGGGGAGGATTTTGGGGAGGGCGCAGCTCTCCCCGAATCTCCTCAACTCAGAACCGGCTCCAGAGGTACTGGTTGGTCACCTCGTGGTGGAACTGCACCTCGGCGCGTTTGATCAGCGTGCCCAGTTTGCGTGGGCAGCGATCAGCGACGGTCTGCTTCAGGTCGGCGTACTTGTCGCGCACATCCACGCCGAGCAGACTGGCCATCAGGGCGCTCTCACGGAAGCGGGTGATGGCGTCATAAATGTTGTCGGGCAGGTGTTCACCCCCGGCGCGCAGGTGGCTCGAGGGGGTGTGACCTTCGAGACCGGTGCGGAGCAGGGTGTAGATCGCCAGGTAGGGATTGGCGTCAGGGGCGATGGCGCGCACCTCAACACGCGCCGAACGGGCGTTGCCGATCGGGATGCGGATCATCGCCCCGCGATCCACCGCCGAGGCCTTGATCTCGTTGGGGGCCTCGAAGTGGGGATCGAGGCGCCGGTAGGCGTTGACGCTGGAGTTCAACACCAGGCAGAGATCCTGGGCGCTGTGCAGGATGCGGTCAACGAAGCTCCAGGCAAAGGCCGAGAGTTGCTCCTCGCCCTGCGGGTCGTAGAACAGGTTTTCATCACCGCGGGCCACGGAGAGGTTCGTGTGCATACCATTGCCATTGATGCCCGTCACTGGTTTGGGGAGGAAGCTGGCGGTCATATCGAGGCGGCTGGCCACCTGCCGACAGATCAACTTGTAGAGCAAAATCTGGTCGGCGGCGACGCTCGCCTCGGTGTAGTTGTAGTTCATCTCGAACTGCGAGGGGGCGACCTCGGGGTGATCCTTCTCGTTGGAAAAGCCCATGGCACGCTGTGCCTCCGCGCAGCTATCGATGAAGATGCGCAGCGGGTCGCCCGGAAGCGAGTGGTAGTACCCGCCGGTGCTGACAAACTTGAACTCACCGGTATCGCGGTAGTGCTGTTCGGCGTTGCGTCCCTGGAATAGAAAGCCCTCGATCTCATTCGCCACGTTACAGGTCAGCCCTTCGCGCTCGAAGAGGTCGTCGGTGTAGCTTCGCAGGCGGGTGCGCAAATCGGCCTCATAGGGCGAGCCGTCGTGCGCCCGCACCTCGCCGAAGACCAGCACCTTGCCGGGGCCGAAAATATCGGCGGGCAGCCAGTAGAAGGCCGGCCAGTCAATCGCCAGCCGCAGATCCGACTCGGATTGCACCGAGAAGCCGCGGATGGACGAGCCGTCGAAGGTCATGTTATCGGCCGACTTGAGCAGAAACTTCTTGTCGTAATCCAGCATGTGCAGCCGGCCCTCGAGGTCGGCGAAGCAGACGGTCACCGCCTTGATGCGCTTCTCGTCGCTGAGGTAGCGCATCCGTTCTTCGCGAATGGTGTCAATCGGGGCGCGGCTCAGGCGCTGCGCCTTTGCCTCCAGGTTGAGTTCTTCCAGTTGATCGTAGGGGATCTCCAGGAAGTCGCGCAGTTGAGTGGACATACACCTTCCTATTCTTCTACCGGCACCGCGTTGGCCACTTCGGGCGGAATGCCGAGCAGTTCGGCAGGCGCCCAGCCCGGCACATCGCGCAGGTTCACAATCGCGTACCAGTCGCCCGCGGCGGTGCGGCGAGTCAGTTCCACTACCTCGCCCTGGTTCACCCGGTCGAGTTCGGTACTGGCGCGATCGGGACGTTCGAACACCGGGCCGGTCACGAAGACCGTGACCACGGGGGCCACGGGCACGTTGACCCCCGGCGGGATTTGTAATAGCGTTGCCGAGACCCAGCCGATCTCATCGCGAACCGTGCGTACCCGGTACCAGGCGGCATTGGGGGTGCGGCTGAGGAGTTGCACCTCCTCGCCGGCGTTGACCCCCGCCACCACGTTGTTGGCCACCACGATCGGTTGCCGACGCACGTTGCCGCCGTTGCCTACACTGGCGACCGGACCGGTGGGCAGTTCGGGTGCGGGGGTGGGCGCGGGGGTGGGAGTCGCGGCGGGGGTGGGGGTGGGCGCGCTGGTAGGCGTTGGCGGCGGTGTGGTGGGAGCTTCGGCCACTGTCTTTTCAAAGAAGGCCTCGGCGATCCCGGCGATGGATGGCACGCTCAGTTCCAACGGGGCGCTGCTTGTACCATCGGGTCCGCGGGCGATGACCGTGTAGCTGCGACCCTCGGTGGGGGTGGGCGCGCCATCGGCCCGCTGAACCTGCAACTCGGCCCGATTGTTGCGCACGGTAGCCTGGGCCTGGTCGGGGTTCATCCAGGGAAACGGCGCCCCGTCTTCGAGCAGTTCGGTGGTGACAACCGCGCCGTTGGCCAGGCCGGTTGTCTCAATGGTAATACCGATGGTCGGCGGATCAGCGCGAATCACCGCCGCGTCGCGCACGCGCAGGGTGACGGGCACGGGTGTGGGTGCGACGGCGCTCTCGTTGCCGCCTGGGAGCAGCGTGAGCACCAGCGCGAGCGCCCCGAGCAGCACCAGAATGGGGACCAGGATAACCAGAATCTTCCCCGCAAGGGAGAGACCCGCGAAACGCTGGGCCATACTGGTCGGTTCTTCATCGATGGGCAGCGAGGTATAGTCGATCGGCTCGCTGACCGACGGCTGGCTCGCCGGGGGAGTCTGAGCCTGGCGGGCGCGCCGGGCGAGCAGCACAACCACCACCAGAATGATCAGCACCAGAATGATTAACCCGATGATGATCGGCAGATCGAGCTGACTGAGCAGATCTTGCATAGCAACGCTGTCCTTTATTAGTGACACATCCCCACTATGATATGACAAGGGGGGCCGTTCTGCAAACATGGTATAATCGCATGCAGGTACCTGCGCGCTGCGCGCAAACTGCCAGATAAGGTGTTCCTGGAAGGGTCGTTCCCTCCCGGACCCTCCCATCAGGCAGGGGCCTGGGGAAACCGGGTTTCCGCAGGCACGACGCGGAGAGGATGTATGCCACAGCATATTCTGGTTGCCGTCGCCTGGCCCTATGCCAACGGGCCGCGCCATATCGGCCACGTGGCCGGCTTCGGCGTCCCGGCGGATATTTTTGCCCGCTACCACCGCCTGGCGGGCAATCGTGTGCTGATGGTCTCGGGAACCGACGAGCATGGCACGCCGATCACCATCGTCGCCGAAAGAGAGGGTCTGACGCCCCGCGAAGTGGCCGATCGCTACAACCGGGTCATCGCCGATGATCTGCACAACCTGGGTCTGAGCTACGATCTGTTTACGCGCACCACCACGCTCAATCACTACCAGGTCACGCAGGACGTGTTCAGGACCCTGTTCAGCAAAGGCTACATTCTGCGCCAGGAGACGCTGGGGGCCTTCTCGGCCACGACCGGTCGCACCCTGCCCGACCGCTACATCGAGGGCACATGCCCTATCTGCGGGTACACCGAGGCGCGTGGCGATCAGTGTGATAACTGTGGCAGCCAGCTTGATCCGACCGACCTGATCAATCCCCGTTCCAAGATCGACGGCAGCCCCCCGGTGTTCAAGACTACTGAACACTTCTTTCTGGACCTGCCCGCATTTGCCGATCGCCTGCAGCAGTGGATCGCGAAACAGGAGCACTGGCGGCCCAATGTCCGCAGCTTCTCGCTCAATTTTATCAAGGATCTGAAGCCACGGCCGATCACTCGCGATCTGGACTGGGGAGTGCCCATTCCGCTGCCGGAGTACGAGCACCGTGACGACAAGCGGATCTACGTCTGGTTCGACGCAGTGATTGGCTACCTCTCGGCCAGTATCGAGTGGGCCCACAACCGCGGCACGCCCGATGCCTGGCGCGACTGGTGGCAGAACCGCTACGCGCGCCACTTCTACTTCATGGGCAAGGATAACATCGTTTTTCACACGATTATCTGGCCCGCCCAGTTGATGGGGGTGTCCAGCGACGGGTACTATGCGGGCAGCGCCGCAGGGGCCTTCGCCGAGGTGTCGTTGCAGTTGCCCTACAACGTCGTCAGCAGCGAGTTTCTGACGATGGAAGGTAAGAAGTTTTCGAGCAGTCGCGGCGTGGTGATCTATGTGAAAGACTTCTTGAGCCGCTACGATGCTGACGCGCTGCGCTACTACCTTACCATCGCCGGCCCCGAGAACCAGGACACCGATTTTACCTGGGCCGAGTTTGTGCGCCGCAACAACGACGAACTGGTGGCTACCTGGGGCAACCTGGTGAACCGCACCCTCACGAATGTGCACCGCACCTTCGGGGCGGTGCCGCGACCCGGGGCTCTGCAAGAGGGCGATCAGCGCCTGCTCGATGAAGTCGAGGGCGGTTTCGCCGGCATTGGCGCAATGATCGAAGATGTGCGCTTCAAGGCCGCGCTGACGGAAGCCATGCGCCTGGCGGCCCAGGTCAATACCTATTTGAGCGAGCAAGAGCCCTGGAAGGTGATCAAGGACGATCCGGAGCGTGCCGCGACGATCTGGTACGTGGCCCTGCGCTGCGTGAACAGTTTGAAGATCATGTTTACGCCCTTTTTGCCCTTCAGCAGCCAGCGCCTGCACGAGTACCTGGGGTTTGATGGGTACATCGCCGGGCCGCTGGAGTTCAAAGAGTACACCGAAGATGATGGGCGTAGCCATCGCGTGTTGACGGGCAACTATGGCTGTTGGATCGGCCGGTGGGAACCGCCGCGTCTGCCTGTTGGCCAGACCCTGCGCCAGCCAGAGCCCCTGTTTAAGAAACTCGATGAGAAGATCGTCGAAGAAGAACTCGAACGCATGCGCGCAGGATTGAAATAGGGCCCGCTGCCGTATCGTGCCGTATCCACAGGGGGTAGTAGAGGGGAAATTCGCCTTCTCCTCTACTGCTCCCTTTTCATGTCCCCATTTATCGTTATCAGGGCCTGTGGGATCGCTGTGGGGCAAGCCCCAAACCCCGGTTTTTTCGGAGGTCATAGTGGCGTGGCTGCCAAAATCCCTTAAAAAACAACCCCCCGGGGCGGCGCAGCCGCCCCGTAGCCTGCCAGGGGAGGCCCACGTTGCATAAGCTCTGTTGATCGTAGTATGCCTATCTGTACAAATGCCAAAACTCCTGCTATACTCTTTTCTACACATAAAACCTATCGTTGTGGCAACACCTGCCAATTTACAGCGAGACTTGTTTCTGTAGGTGCGTCCCGGAGCGACGACGTCCCTCCAAAAACCTCTTTCCGATACGGCGAAACCGTGCCGCATCGGAACGGAAATGTTGTGGGGGCCACAGGCCTTTGTAACCCCCGCCGAGACGCAGTCTCGTTGTACTGCTGGCAACTGACCGTATGTCCTGGCGGGAAATCGTTGATTGCCTTGCAGGAGGTAGTTATGAAGGCCCTTCGTCTGGCGTTCGTCTCGCTGTTCGCCGTCGCGCTCATGGCCATACCCGGGCTTGCCACGGCCCAGACCACGCCCGCCGCAGTTTCCGGGACGCTCTCGTTGCGCGAACGGGTCGCCTTGCCGGGGAACGCAGTGGTAACAGTGCAGATCGCCGAGGTGGCCGCCGCCGGTCGAACCGGCGCGCTGATTGCCGAGCAGCGCTTTACGACCAACAACGCGCAGCCCCCCTTCCGCTACACCGTGACCTATGATCCGGCGCGGATCGATCCCAACCGGCTGTATACGGTGCAGGCCAATATCAGTGTTGGTGGTCAGATCCGCTATTCGACCAACCAGGTGTACCGGGTGATCACCGGCGGCGCACCGGTGAGCGATGTGAACATTACGCTGGTTGGTGTCCGCCTGCCGAACGGGAACACCGGCGCCCTGCCGCTGCTGATTGCCGGTCTGGCCCTGCTGGGCGCCCTGGCGGCGTTTGCCACCCGGCGCTTGCTCGCGCCTCGCGGCGAACGGGTCCCCGCATAAGACGCTGTTCAGGGTCAGCAATGCCCGCGTTGGCGGTACTCCGCAGTTCCACACCTCCACATAACCTGGCTGTGGGGCTGCGGAGGTGATGTCCGCAACGGTAAGCAGTTTTGAACCACGTCCAGAGGTACATAGTTGCGGCCCCGCCGTCCTGCCTGTGCCAGGTTGGACCGGCGGGGCTTTCTGGTGGTCACGTGCTGTGACCTGCTGCACACTGGTCGCGTCATGATCATTGTGAAACGAGTCGTATCCATGAGCGCGTTGTCGCCGCTGCTGGTCCTGGCGGTGTGGTGGATCGCCACGAGTGTCGGGAGAGCGGCCCCGCTTCCTCAAGCTATGGCGCCAGCCTGTTTCACCGAAACTGGCTACTGCATTGACGGCCGCATCCGCGAACTCTGGGAACGCGGCGGCGGTTTGATGGTATTCGGATTTCCCATCACCGGGCTTCAGCCGGAGGTTATTGAAGGTCGCACGGTGATGCTACAGTGGTTTGAACGGGCGCGCATCGAGTTGCACCCCGAGTTGCCCTACCCCTACGATGCGCTGATCGGTCGCGTGGGCGCCGAGGCCCTGGCCCGTCGCGCCCCTATGCGAGCGGTGGCCAGCACGGCGATGGTGGGCGAGTGCCGCGCCTTTGCCGAGACGGGGTTGAGCGTCTGTGGCGAGTTCCTCGCGGCCTGGCTCGCCGGCGGTGCGAATCTGGACGGTGATGGCGCGCTGCGCGAAGGCGAGAGCCTGGCTCTGTACGGTCTGCCGCTCACGCCGCCCCGCACCGAGCAACTGTCCGATGGGTCCACTTACGTCGTACAGTGGTTCGAGCGCGCGCGCTTCGAGTTGCACCCGGAGATTGCCGAGGCGCTGGTGCTGCGCGGGCTCCTCGGACGCGAAGCCGAGCCGGTAGCCATTGACCCGCCTGGCGCTGCGCTGGCCGCGCTCGCGCCCGCGCCGGCGCCAGCACCGGCCCCCGCGCCCGTGGTTGACCTGAGCCCGCCGGTGCGCCTGGTGATCCCGGCGATCGGGTTGGAGGCTGCCACCGTGCCGGTGGGCGCCGATGAGACCGGCGCATTTGTGGTTCCCGATCACGATGTAGGCTGGTTCAGCGGGAGCGCGAGGCCCGGCGAGGGCGAGAACATCGTGCTGTGGGGGCACGTGCTGCCGTTTATGGCGCGGCCGCACATCCCGGCGCCGTTTGCGCGTCTGCGTGAGGTGGGCGCGGGGGCGCAGGTGGTGCTCTACGATGCCTCCGGGCAGCGCCATGAGTACGTGGTGACGCAGCAACTGCGCGTCGCTCCCGAACAGATCGACTTGCTCTTTCCGCAGGGTCGCGAAGTGGTGACGATCATCTCCTGCAGCGGTGACAGCATCGTTGTTGGCGGCGCTGTGGTTGATTTCACCGAGCGCCTGGTGGTCATTGCGGAGCCGAGGCGGTCGTCGTAGCTTCACTGTCCGGGAGGGTGTAGCCCTCGCGGGCATACCTCACTGGTCTGTAACGTAAGTTGCCTTGCATTGCTGCCCCCCTTCGAGCCTCCCCCAACGGGGGGAGGCGCCGGGCGCTCTCCCCAGCCCGGGGTGGGGGTTTAGCGAAAAACGCAGTTCATAGACCACTCACGTCCCCGCCGGAAGGATGTTGAGCAAGCTTTGCCCGCACATTTTGCAGGTCCGCAGTTGGATCGCCGGACCATGCACAGCCATGGAGTAGAGCTATGAATCAGACTGATCATCGAAAAGGACGCATTGGCAGGGTCGCCCTGCTCGTGGCGCTGCTGGCAGCACTGCTGGGAGCGCTGCCGGTCGTAGCTCAGGAAGGGCCGACCGCGGGGCCGGTGGGCGATGAAGCGCTCCCCGAACAGGGCGGGGGACTGGTGGTGTTTCTTCCGGTGGTTGGCCGCGCGAGGGCCAATGTTCAGCTAACCCTGCGCCCGGTGCCGCTCGAGCGCGTGCAGCGGGGGACCGTTCTGTCAGTCGAATTTCGTCTGACGAACGTCGATCAGGTCGCTGCTCCCTCAACCCTGATCAACCTCTCCTACGCCTCGCGCCTGCTGATCTTTACCGAAACTGCGCTTGATCCTCGAGATGCGCAGGTTAGCTTTGACGATACGCGGGTGACGGTACGGGTCAACAACCTGGCGCCGGGCGAAACCCGTACCGGGCGGATCAACTTCTTCGTGCGCCGCGACGCGCCGATCGGCGACCGTATCCCGCTCTACGCGACCTTCCAGTGCCCGGTGCGCACCTGCCGCACTCCCCTGGTGCAGGTGGAGGTCATTCGCAATGAAGAAGAGGGCGTCGGAGGGACCTTCAGTCTCAGCGTGTCTCCCGACCGGGGGCCGCCCGGTACCGCCCATGTCTTCACCGGCGCTTTCTTCGCGCCTGGCGAAGAGATCGTGACCTGGTTGAACACGGAAACTGACGTCGTGCCGCTTGACATCATCACCACTGCTGATGGGGCGGGGCGCATCCGCATCGTGTTCGGGACGGGGGAACTGGTCCCTGGCTTCTACAGCCTGGTTGCCCACGGCGAACGCAGCGACATTACCGGGGTCGGAGCCTTCATCGTGACCGGGCCGGGGGTGCCGTAGGTTCCATCGAGCAGGGGTAGGGCCAGACCAGGTTTCCCCTGACCCCTGCCAAACTGGCGAGGCGACCACCGGCGCCCGCCTCGCAAGCAGGAGCGTGGCGAACCCGGGGTTCCCCACGCTCCTCCCAATCCTCCCCCGTGGCGCTCGTGTCATATCGGCGCTGTGGCGTTCCGCCGGAGGAGCCGCGCGGCGAAGGCGCTGAGGCCGCGCTGCCCGAAGAGCCGCACGTAGTCCTCCGTCGCCACAAGTGGCCCTGGATCGGCGCCGCCGTTGCGCTCGCGCAGGTGCCAGCGGTGCTGCATGATCCAGCAGTAGAGATCGGCCTCGGTGCGCCCCGGAAAAGCCTCCAGCGCCCGGGTCTCGCGAATAACCTGCACCACCGGCAGGTAAACCCGGTTGTACCACGAAACAACCGCTTCCTGAAGTGTAATCTCGCGGCCCGCCTCCTGACCCATGAAGTAGCGATGGGCATTAATGTGGGCGATCAGGTCTAGATACCCGCCCGGTTCGCTGAACTCAATACGCTGGTCGGGGCGCAGATCGGCCAGGCCGGTCCACTCCAGGAAGTCGCTGTACTCCTCCTTACGCAGCAGGTCGCGTATGCTCAGATCGGGCGCGAGGGGCACGTCAACCACCAGTTCGGTGACCAGGGCCTCAATCTCGCGCTGGCCCTGCAGGCGCGCCACCGAGATGCGGTGGTGGCCGTCTTTGACAAAGAAGACATCGCCGAGTTTGTACAACTCGACGGGGGGCAGGCCACGCGCCTCGCGGTAGGCGCGATCCACCGACAACCAGCGCTGTCTGGTGATTTCGTTGCGGGGGGCGAACTGCCGGTCGAAGTCGGCATACCGCCCCTCGCTGCCAATAATACGTTCGAGGGGCGCCATCTGGAGACCGAGGTGGTGCTGACCGCGCACATTGAGACGGGCGCGAACGTCATCAAAGGAAAGCAAGTCGTTGGGCGTGCGGGTCAGCAGGGCCAGCACCTGGCCGAGGAAGGCCTTGCGCCGCGCCCGGTCAAAGTTATCGCGGGTGATCTGACCGATCCAGGACATAGGTATGCTCCTGCCACGTCGCACCACGCTGTGGACCGGTTGGTCGAACGGTGACGAACCTCCGTAGCCGTTCCGGTCTCAGCCCAGGGGTAGCACAGGGCGTCAATCTTTGCAAGGTTCATTGTTGCGCTGTCAACTTTCATGCGGCTGTGCCGTGAGACCATGGGCAATGAAGGAGAATTGTCCTGGGATGGCGCCGCCTTCCCAACGCCTCCCGCAGGATGGCCAGCACGGGAGGCGCGGCCCTCCGCACCTCCCAGAACGTAATCTGGTAGGAGAGCCGCGCCCTCCCAGACCCTTGCGAAGAGGGTCTGTTTTCACATCAGGTGGGTTCCGCGGCGATTTCCAGCACGCGGTAGCCAGCCGTATTGATGACCCTGGTCTGCCGGTAGACCGTTTCAACCGCATCGTGGTAGCCATAGGAGAGGTGGATGTGCCCGTGGATCAGGTAGCGCGGGCGGAAGCGGTCCATCAACCAGAGGAAGGCGTGGAAGCCCTGGTGGGCATAATCGGGGCCGTTGTGAATGCCGAAGGGCGGGGCGTGGGTGATCAGGATGTCGAGGTAGCGCCCGAAGCGCGCGTGGTTGAGCAGCATCCAGGGAACCAGGCGCCAGACGCGGCGCATCATTTCGGCCTCAGTGTACATATGGGCGCCCTCGGGCTTGTAGCGGAGCGAGCCGCCCAACCCGGCAATCAGCAGTCCCGCGTGGTGTACGCCGCGCCCCTCCAGGTTAACCGCGCCGCGTGCTTCGTGGAGCAGAGCGCCGTTGGATTGCAACTCGGGCGCGTCGTGGTTGCCGTGGACGTAGAAGCAGGGCACGCTTAGCATGGTTACGATGAACTCGACATAATAATAGGGTAAATCGCCGCAGC
The DNA here is from genome assembly GCA_937918935.1 of uncultured Chloroflexales bacterium. GTDB lineage: Bacteria > Chloroflexota > Chloroflexia > Chloroflexales > Chloroflexaceae > JACAEO01. Next base: position 23,858 of record CAKZSI010000044.1, read on the forward strand.
CGAGCACCATCGCGATCGCGCCAAAGCGCTGTTTGATGTTCAAACTGTAGATTGAGGGAACGACCTCATCGCTGACGGTGAGAATTTGCATCGGGTGTGATGGTGTTCCTGCGCTTCACCGTGATGCGGGCAGGGGTGCTCCATCGTTCGCCTCCACCTCCAGGGTGGGCTGTTGGAGGGGCTCGACGGGTGCGGGGTGTGGGGGGAGCGGCAGCCAGATGGCGAAGGTGCTGCCCCGGCCAGGGGCGCTGGCGACGGTCGCGTAGCCGTGGTGCGCCTCGGCGACCCGTTTGACGATGGACAAGCCCAGGCCAGCGCCGCCGCTGTAGCGCGATCGGGAGCGATCGGCGCGGTAGAAGCGGTCGAAGATGTGCGGGAGATCTTCTTCGTTGATGCCCACACCGGTATCGGAGACAGTCAGCAGGGCGAAGCCATCGCGCTGCTCCAACCCGAGGGTCACCGTGCCGCCCGGCGGGGTGTACTGGAGGCCGTTTACGCCGAGGTTAAGCAGGGCCTGCTTCAGCCGATCGCGGTCACCCGGCACGGTGACCTGATCCTCCGCGCCGATCCGCAGGGTCACACCGACGGCAAGGGGGCGCAATTCGCGATAGACCTCGAGCAGCAGGGTATCGAGTTCGACCGGCTCGAAGCGCACCTGTACCCGCGCGTCGCTCTGCGCCAGCAGCAGCAGGTCGTTCACCATGCGGATGAGACGTCCGGTTTCACGGCGCATATCGGCCAGGGCCTCGCGGGCGAGTTCGGGGTTGTTCAACCCGCCGCGCTCCAGTACCTCGAGGTTGCCCTGCATGGCGGCCAGGGGGGTGCGCAACTCATGGCTGACATCGGCGACGAAGCGCCGTTGAGCGTTAAACAGCTTCTCCAGGCGCTCCAGCAGTTCATTCATCGTCACTGCCAGGCGATGGAGTTCATCCTGCTGCGGCGGCACCGGCACGCGCTGGGCCAGGTCCTCGGCTCGAACGATGCTCTGCGCAGTGCGGGTAATCTCGTCAATCGGCGACAGGGCCCGCCGGGAGAGGAGCGCCGTGCCGACAGCGGTCATCAGCAGGGCGATGGCCCCGCCGCCGAGCAAGATCCCGGTCAGCATGCGCAGGGTCGTTTCCACGTCGCGCAGGGGGCGCCAGACCTGCAGGTAGCCGACCACCCGATTGTTGCTCTGTAGCACCAGCGGAGTGACCAGGGAGACCAGGTTAATGCCGTCTATTTCGTGCGTAGTGGTCAGACCGGTGGCCACACTCTCGGCGCCGAGGGTCAGGGCTTCGGGGGCGAGCGGCAAGTTGTGCCCGTCGAGGTTTGGTGTGCTGTTGAGCAATCTGCCGTTGCGGTCGAAGACCTGTGCGCCGAGGTTGGGGTTATTGAAGATCTGGATGAACTCGCTGCGCAGGTAGGGGTCAAGTTCGCCGGTAGGGGTGCGTACCGGTTCCAGCCCGCCGGCGTTGAAGATGGCGCGTACCTGGCGCGTGGCCGCCCACAGATCGCGCTGCACGCCAGCTAGCAGCGCCTGGCGCACCGAGAAGTAGATCCCGCAGCCCAGCAGCAGCAGGGCCAGGGCGAAGAAACCGGTATAGGCAAGTGTCAGGCGGGTGCGAAACGGCATCGGCGGGTCCACAAAAGAATACCCCTGAATCCACGACGCGCCGTGTATGGCGCTATGGTGAGTGTAGCGCGAATCGCTCGTCCAGCGCAAGTGCAATACGTTGGAGGGGCGTGGGGCAACCCGGTTGCTCCACGCCCCTGCTCGAGGGGAGGGGTTGGGCAGGCAGTGCTCTCGGTCGCCGGATGAAGTTGGGGAAGCCAGGTTGCCCCACGACCCTGCCCGAGGGGGACGGGCAGCGCCCTTCCAGGAAAAGCTACGCCGGTGGTGCGCGGCGCTGCTTCTAGCCGTGGAACAGGGCGTTAAACAACTCCTCGGCGCTGCCATACGGATCGCGCTCGCGACTGGCGATGCGGGCCACCAGGTCGTGCCAGGCCTGACCGCGCAGCCGTTCGAGGGCCAGTTCCTGTACCGCCGCGGCCAGTTCGCGTTCGGCGGCGTGGCGCGCGCGCGCGTCGGCCAGCCCCGTCTCGCGCAGGTATGCCAGGTGGCGCGTGGCGGCGTCCACAATTGCCGCGCTCCCGGTGGAGGTGGTAGCTACCGCAGTGAGCACAGGCGGTTCCCATTCGCCGGGTTGCCGGTCGGCCAGATGGAGCATGGCCCGCAACTGGCGCACGGTCTTATCGGCGCCCTCGCGGTCGGCTTTATTGACTACGAACACGTCGGCGATTTCGAGCACGCCGGCCTTGATACTCTGCACATCATCGCCCATACCGGGCACTTCGACCACCAGGGTGGTGTGGGCGGCGCGGGCGATGTCCACCTCCCCCTGGCCGGCGCCGACCGTCTCGATCAGCACCACCTGGAAGCCGGCGGCGTCGAGCATAGCCACGGCATCGGCGGTGGCGCGGGCCAGCCCGCCGAGGCGACCGCGGCTGGCCATCGAGCGAATGAACACCCCGGGATCGCCGCCCAGGGCCTGCATGCGGATCCGATCCCCCAGCACCGCCCCGCCGGTGAACGGTGAGGTCGGATCCACGGCCACAACGCCAACAGTGACCCCCCGGCTGCGCCACTCCAGCGCCAGCGCGGTGACCAGCGTGCTCTTCCCCGCGCCCGGCGGCCCGGTGATCCCGACCACGTGGGCGTTGCCGGCGTAGGGATAGGCGGCGGCCAGCAGTTCGCGGGCCTGGGGGCCGCCGGTCTCCACCATGCTGATCGCCCGGGCCAGGGAGCGCCGGTCACCTACGCGCAATCGCGCAACAAGATCCTGACTATTCACACCACTCCTGCGCAACGCCGTCTCATTCGCGGGAGACACTCACGTGATCCTGGATGAACCTGACAATGTCCTGGGTGGAAGCGCCCGGCCCGAAGACCTCGGCGATCCCGTGCTGCGCCTTGAGGATGGCCGCGTCCGCGTCCGAGATGATGCCTCCTGCCACGACGAGCACATCGTCCATCTGCTGCTCTTTAAGCAACTGGGTGACCTTCGGCAGAAGGGTCATGTGGGCGCCGGATAGGATGGACAAACCGATGACATCAACATCCTCCTGCAACGCCGCCTCGACGATCATCTGGGGGGTCTGTTGCAACCCGGTGTAGATCACCTCCATGCCCGCATCACGCAGGGCGCGCGCGATCACCTTTGCCCCGCGGTCGTGGCCATCGAGGCCGGGCTTGGCGACGAGCACGCGGATTTTTCGCTCCATCGGGGTGACCTCCTGGCAGTGCGGCGCGGGCCGGGGCCCGTCCGGCGCAGTTTTGAACGCTCCTTACGATGGGCTGAATTATAACATGCCCGCGATGGACGGCGGATCTGCCGCAAGGTTGGTGCAACGTTCCAGGGGCGCGTCTGACACCCCACCGGGGCCGCGAACCATGCACGAGCCCTGTGAAGGCTGATGACCCGCATTGACGCGCCAGCGCCTTTGTGTTACGTTGAAAAACGGGAGGGCGAAGCCCTCCATAAACCTTGATAAAAATGGAGTTATAGCTATGCCGAAGCTGACCGTAGCAGGGAAAACGCTGGAAGCGCCGTCCGGGCAGCGTCTGGTGCTGGCGATCGAGGAAGCCGGTGTGGAAATCGGGCACCGTTGCGGTGGCTATGCGCGCTGCACGACCTGCCGGGTGACCTTTGCGGAGGGTGAACCGGCCACGATGACCCGCGCCGAGTACGAGAAGCTCACCGAGCGCGACCTCTTTGGCCACTACCGTCTGGCCTGCCAGATCGTCTGCGACCACGATATGGTGATTGATGAGGTCAGTATGACCCGGGAAAATCAGGGCTGGACCGACACCGGTCCCGCTCCTGAGCCCACGGTCACTCCCGAGGCGGTGTTTTACCCCATCGATGAACTGAGGTCCTGAGAGCTGGCAGCGGGTCGCGTCGCGATCGTTTTTGGGAGGGCAAGGCCCCTCCCAGACCCTTTCGCAGGCAGGGGCATGGTGCAACCTGGCTTCCCCCTTTCCCAGGTGCGTCTATCTCTACGCTGTCACTTTGCCCGTGGTGAGCGGCCGCAGGCCCCCGAAGATCTTCCCTTCCTGGCGCGGCGAAGTCGCGCCAGGAAGTGGAAAGCGCGGAGGGGGATAGCCCTCGGAACCTCCTCGCGGGGGAAACTGCGGCAAGGAACAACGGATCGTTATCGCCTCAATCGCTACTCCAGCGCCTGCTGAATCACATCCTCAAACACCCGGAAGGGCAGCGCGCCGCGCAGCAACTGGCCATTGACCAGAAAGTTGGGCGTGGAGTTGACTCCAAAGCGTGCCGCGGCGCCCTGTTCGTCGTCAATGCGACGCAGTGTGGCCGGGTCGTCGAGGCAGGCGCCGAAGGCGGCGCCGTCGAGCCCCAGGTCACCGGCGAACTCCATGAACACCTCACGGTCGCGTTTGGGCACGCCGCCCCACTCTTCCTGATGGGTGGCGAAGAGGCGCTCATACATGGGCCAGAACTGCCCCTGCTCGGCGGCGCACTGGCCCGCGGCGGCCGCCAGGGTGGCCGAGGGGTGAATGTCGGCCAGGGGAAAGTCGCGCGCCACGAAGCGGACCGCCCCGGTTTGCACGTAGGACTCGATGATCTGCGGGCGCGTGTCGCGGAAGAACTGCTGACAGAACGGGCACTCGTAGTCGGTGAACTCGATGAGCAGCACCGGCGCGTCGGGCTCGCCGAGGGCGCGCGGGTCATCGGGGCGCAGTTGCAGAGCCTCGGCAATGTCGGGCAGCGGAGGGCGAGGCGCGGGTGTGGGTATTCGCTCTGGATCAATCGGGGCAAGGGTGGGGCGCGCCTGGAGGGCAACGCTGGTCTGCATCTCCTCCAGCGCCGAGCGGGTAGGTGCGGGCGGCGCATAGGCGCCGCAGGCGGCGAGGAGCAGCCCGGTGGCGACGAGCAGCATGCGGGTGAACAGGCGCACACGTAGCTCCTTCTGACGATATGCGTTTCGGGTATTATATCAGACCCATCCGCGGGGTGCGAGCCGGTCTATCAGGCTCTCAGGGTTCGTGCCACGTCCGCCTCCCACGGTAGGGTGTAGGGCGATGTAGTTGCCAGACAGGATCGAAAAACCTGGGGTTTGAGGTAAGACGCAAAGACGTTGCAACAGCCCTGGCCGGACTCTACGCTTTTCCTCAACGATCTGCCCATAGAGGGCATCCACATACGCTGAAGATACGTAGTAATGACACACAAGGTGGCTGCATGCTGAGATGCACAAATGCGCCACAATTTGGAAGCAAAGGAGCCTGTATGCGTCGGATCGTGTTGGTACGGATCGCCCTGGTTATGGCGATCGTTCTGTCCACCGCCCTGTTCGCGGTCACCCGGTCCACAGCGTTGTTTGCGCAGGAGGCCGAACCTGAACAGGTCATTCCCGCCCGGGTGGCTCTCGTACACGCTGCGCCCTTTGCCGCGGGCAGCGCCACGGTTTCCGTGTTTCTCGATGATTTGCTGGTTAGTGACTCGTTCGCCTTCGGCGATGTGATCAGCTACCTGAACGTACCGCCGGGCACGTACCGGGTGCGCATCTTCGTCGGCTCGTTTTCCAGCGTTCCCACAGGTGTGACGCCGGCCCTCGATGTGCCGGGCGTGACTCTGGATGCAAGCACTGATTATACGGTGGCGGCAATCGGCGGCAGTAACGGCTTTCCGCTCGAACTCCTGCCCCTCGTGGATCGCACTCCCGCCACGCCGCCACCCGGTTCGGCTGAGGGGCAGGTGCGGGTGGTGCATGCCGCGCCCTTCGCCTCCGGCCTGCCGGCGACGGCAGTTGACGTCGTTCCCGACGCGGGCGGTGCGCCGATCGCCACGAATGTGCGCTACCGTGATAGCACTCCGTTCCTCACCTTGCCCGGTGGCACGCCGATTGATGTGGAAGTGCGCCTGGCCGGTACGAATGTGGTGCTGATTGACCCGGACGCCTTCTCACTCACGCCGGGGCAGCGGCTTTCGGTCTTCGCTATTGGCGACGGCACACATCAGCCCGTGCGACCGCTGGTCGTCCCGGCCGCGGCCTCCAGTGCCAGGGTGCGCCTGGCGCATGCCGCGCCCTTCGCCACCGGCACGGCGACAGCCACGGTGACCCTCAATGGCGCCGTGGTGACCAACGCCCTGAACTTCGGTGAGGCCACTGCCTACAGCAACGTTCCGGCTGGCGTCTATCAGGCGCGCATCTATGCCGGCACGTCGGCGACCGGTACGCCGGTCTTCGACGGGGTGGTGGTGTTTTTGCCGAATACAAACTACACCGCGGTGGCGATTGGCCGGAACACGGCTACGTATCCGATCGATGTGCTTCTGCTGACCGATGACCCGACGCGGCCCCCGCCGGGCCAGGCGCGCCTCCGCATCGTCCACGCCGCGCCCTTCGCGCCTACCGTTGCAGAAAACCAGGTGCATATCGTGTCCACCACCGGCGGCCCGCCGCTGGTCACGGGGCTTGACTACGCCGAGGTTGCTGGCTACCTGACGGCGCCTGCCGCGACGCCGTTCAATCTACGTCTGGTGTCGGCGCTCGCGCCGGGTACGACCATCCTCGATCTGCCGCCGCTGATCTTCGCCGATGGCCAGGTCATCACGGCCATTGCCGTGGGTGATGCCACGAACCAGCAGCCCGCTCTGCTGCCCCTGGAGGATCTGATGCTCACACAGATTTTCCTGCCCTTTGCGGTGCGTTAAGTAAGTGGCAAGTCGGCCCTTGACTCGTAAGGCCGAAGCACCGGCTGTGCCGCTGCTTCGGCCTTATTCGTGCCCCCCTCGACAGAACACGCTCCTGATCGTACCATAGAACGCGCCACGTGACTCGCCCTCAGGTACGGGCAGGGCCGGGCGCCCCGGCAGCGCCTGACTCCCGCGCCGACCTGGCAGCAAAGGAGCAGCGTATGCGTCTGATGCCCGTTCCCCGCTTTCTACGCCTTGTCGGGAGCCTGGTGGCTCTGCTGCTGCTGGCGGGCGTTCTGCCCGCCGGGCGCGCGGCGCCGCTGGCGGTAGCGCCCGCCCGTGTTGCCGTACTGCACGCCGCGCCGCCAGGTGTCGCTGCGCTGGTCACCGTCGCGCTGCAGATCGCCGGGGTTAATACTGTTATTGGCAGCGGCCTCCAATTTGGTGAGCGGTTGCCCTACCGCGACTTGCCCGCGGGCGCCTACCCCGTGCTGGTCTTCGCCGGCGCGTTGACCCAGGAGCAACTGTCTGGCGCGACGCCGCTGCTGACCGCCACGGCCACGCTGCAAGCCGCCCGGGATCAAACCTTGCTGATCGGCGGCGGGGCTAATGGCTTTCCCCTTGCCCTCATCACCGTCGCTGACAGCGCCGCACCCCCCGCGTCCGGGATGGCGAGCCTGCGGGTGCTGCATGCGGCGCCGTTCGCTGCCGGCGCCGCAGCAACGGTGGATGTGGTTTTTGAGAACGGTCAGGCCTTTCCGGGCTTGCTGAACATCGCCTTCGGGCAGGCGCCAGGGCCGCTCCCCGTGCCGGTGGGCCAGGCGATTGATGTGAAGATCGTCCCCACGGGCCAGCCCGTCGCCCCGCCGCTCCTCGATCTGCCGCCGCGGGTGTTTGCCGCGGGTGAGGAGCTGGTGCTGGCGGTGGTCGGCGGGGCTGGAGGGCAACCGCTTCGTATCATCGAGATCCCCCGCGAGCGGCGTGCGCCGGCGCGCATTCGTGTGTTGCACGTCGCGCCCTTCGCTGGCGGGACTGCCCCGGTGCATGTGCGGGTGAACACGACGCGGGTGCTGGAGAATCTGGCGTACTCCGCCTTGAGTGAGGAGCTGCCCCTGGAAGAAGGCGCTTACCGGCTGGCCATTGACCGTCCGGGGACGCCACCCGCGGAACTGACCAGTCTGGAGGTGGAACTGGAGCGGGGCCGTGGCTACACCGTGGCGGCGATTGGCGGGGCCAACGGCGCGCCGCTACGGCTGGTCCTGCTCCCGGACATGACCGAGCCCCCGCCCTTCAGCGCGCAGTTGCGTGTGCTGCACGCAGCGCCCCTCGGGACGGGCGTGAGCGGGCAACTTGATCTGCGCGACGAGCGCAACTTTATCTTTGGCGGTCAGGCGGAGATGCCCTTTGGCAGCGAGGCGCTGCTGACCATTGACGGCGGCGTGTACCATCTGCGCTTTACCGGTCGTAACGGGGGCGAGCCAATCATCCTGGCACCGTCGCTGGTGCTTCCCGCGGGGCGCGGAACGACCCTCTTTGTCACTGGCGATGGCGTCAATCAGTCTCTGCGCACCCTGGTCGTGCCGGAGCTTTTCAACCAGCAGGTCTATCTTCCGCTGGTGCTGAAATAGCGCAGGCGCCTTCTTCTTGCTGCCGGCAAGCGTTGCTCCTCACCCTCCACTGCCTCAATGCTCAACGCCCTCTCCCTCTCCACCTCGGTGGAGAGGGAGAGGGCAGGGGAAGAGGGAGGACCTTAGCTCCCAATGGGGCGGTTGTCGAACGCCTGGATGGTGATCACGCTCGGCCGGGGCAGGCCCACGCGATCCGGCCAGGTGCTGATCGGCTTCTCGAAGGTGCCGCCCTCGCCGGGGTGCTGGATGGCCAGGAAGAGCGTGCGGTTGTCGGGCGTGAACTCGGGGCCGCAGACCTCCGAACCGGCAACGCTGGAGAAGAACTGCTGGAGGTTGCCCCGCTGCGGTCCCTGCACCGGCACTGCGAAGAGGCCGTCGTTGTACTTGATCGCCCGGGGGGCGCCATCGGTGGCGATCCACAGGTTGCCGGCATTGTCAAAGGCCACGTTATCGGGGGCGCCAATCGGGCTGACCTTGCTCTTGTCGAAGCCAGCGAAGTAGGTCGTGGGGTCGCTGGGCAGGCCGGCGATGATGAACATCTCCCAGCGGAAGGTGGTGCTGGCGTAGTCGTTATTGGTCTCGGTAATTTCGATGACGTGACCGGCCTGGTTCTTTGCCCGGGGGTTGGCCTTGTCGGTGCCTGGCTGGCCCTCAGTACCGCGGCGGGTATTGTTGGTCAGCGCCACGTAGATCTTCTTGTTCACCGGGTTCGGCTCGACATCCTCGGGGCGGTCCATCTTGGTGGCCCCCACCAGATCGGCAGCGCGACGGGCGTTGATCACCACCTCGGCCTGGGAGTTGAAGCCGTTCTCCGCGGTCAGCGGCCCTTGCCCGAAGACCAGGGGCAGCCAATCGCCGCTGCCGTCGTCGTTGAAGCGAGCCGCGTAGAGCGTGCCCTCGTCGAGCAGGTTCATGTTCGCGGCCCGGTCACTGGGATTGTACTTGCCCTTGGTGACAAACTTGTAGACGTACTCGAAAACGGCATCATCACCCATGTAAGCGACCACGCGCCCATCGGGGGCAATGCCGATCGTTGCCGCCTCGTGGCGGAAACGCCCCAGGGCGGTGCGCTTCACCGGGGTCATGTTTGGGTCGTAGGGATCAACTTCCACCATCCAGCCGTGGCGGAAGCCCTCATTAGGCTCCCTGGCCACGTCGAAGCGGCTGTGGTACAGCTCCCAGCCGCGCTCGCTCTGCTCAGCAGGCATGCCGTAGCGGCGATGAATGGCGTAGCGCGGGTCATTCTTATCGAACTTGCCAAAATTGCCGAAGTACTGGTGGAAGTTCTCCTCGGCGGTCAGCACGGTGCCCCACGGGGTCTTGCCGCCGGCACAGTTATTGAGTGTGCCGCGCACCACGGTGCCGGTCGGGTCCTCGCTGGTCTGCATGAGCGGATGGCCGGCAGCAGGGCCGCTAATGCGTATCGGCGTCTCGCCGGTGATGCGGCGGTTGAAGGGCGAGTTGCGCACGTAGCTCCACGTGCCGTCGGGGGCGCGCTGGATCTCCACCACCGATACGCCGTGGGCGGCGATGCCCACGTCCACCTGGTTACGGGTGGGTTTCTTCGGGTCGTAGTTGGGGAACATCAACTCTTCGTTGGTATACTCGTGGTTTACCACGAGGAGACCGCGAGTTGAGGAGTTGGCGCCGAGCGGCAGCGGAAGGTAGCCGAGGAAGTCGCAGTTGTAACCGAACTGCTGGCTCTGGGCCTCGGGGGTCTGTTCCCAGACGTTGTGCACCGGGGCGCTGGCCGATAGCGGCTCACCCCAGCGGATCAGAGTGCGGGTGTAGTAGCCCTCAGGCACCTTGATATCGTCAAACTCCGGAGGCGTCGGTTCGACGCGGGCGAACTGCGGCGTAGAGATGCGCTGAGCGGAGGCCGTCTCGGCGCCGAGGGCGACCGAACCGATCACCGCAACCGAAGAGGCGATAGTGGCGCTCTTCAGCACCTCACGGCGACTCAGACGGCGCTCCAGAATGGCGTCAAAGGTGTCGCCAACTCCCTCTTCAGAGCGAACGATCCATTTGTCCTTCTCGTCGTGACCACCCATGACCAGGGGCTCCTTCTAGTGTCTGTCTTGCTCCATGGAACGCACGAACAGGCGTCGCCAGCCCGGGCCAGCAACGCTCGAGGTTCTGGCAACAGGGCCATGATGTGTCGTGCGCGGGTACAATGGACGCGATGATGATAAGGGGTAGAGGTGAAATCCGTGTTATTGATCTTTTAGGAGATGATTAAGGGATGACTTGATCTTCACCAGGGCTGATGGGTCAACCTTCGGGGCTGCCCCATTGTCTACCGGTAAGGACTCGGAGAAGCCTGATTTCTCCGGGTCATATCAGGAGAAAACCTGTGCTGCTGATCATCACGCCTAATCCGGCCCTGGATCGCACCATGGTCTTCCAGGGGCTGCGCCTCGGCGGGGTCTTCCGCACCGATGAGGTCATCGTGGCAGCGGGAGGCAAGGGGCTGAACGTGGCTCGTGCGGCGCGTACTCTGGGCCAGCCGGCGCTGGTCTGCGCGCCCCTTGGCGGGTTGACCGGCGATCTGGTAGCTCACCTGGCTGCCGCCGAGGGGCTGCCGGGTCGCTGGACGCGCCACCGGGCCGGGGAGACCCGCACCTGCGTGCTGGTGGTTGACCGCCAGGCCAGTGACGCCACCGCGCTGAACGAGTCCGGGCCGATCTTCGACTCCAGCGACTGGCATGCCTTTGCCGGCGATGTGCTGGCGGCCGCCTCCGGGGCCGCGCTCGCCGTGGTGTCTGGCAGCCTGCCCCGCGGGGTCGAGCCGGGGGCCCTGGGCGCATTGCTGGCCGATCTGGCCTCGTGCGGGCTGCGGGTGCTGGTGGATACGAGCGGGCCGGCGCTGGAAGCGTCCCTGGCGACGCGGCCCTGGGGGGTCAAGGTGAATGGGCACGAAGCCGGGGCAGTGCTCAACCGCTCGGTGAGCGATGTTCCGGCGGCGCTGGCGGCCCTGGCGGCGCTGCGCGCGCGGGGTGTCATACTGGCGGCGATCAGCCTGGGGGCGCTGGGCTGCGTGGCCGCCGACGCGAGCGGCGCCTGGTGGGCGCGCCCGCCCCAGATACGCATCGTAAGCAGTGTGGGCAGCGGCGACTCGCTGCTGGCGGGCCTGGCCACCGGCCTGTTGCGTGGTCTCGCCCTGCCCGAGGCCCTGCGCCTGGGGGTGGCCTGCGGCACCGCCGATGCATTGACCATCGGCGGCGGCCGCTTTGATCTGGAGGTAGTGGAGCGTCTGCAAGTGGCGGTGCAGGTGGAGAAAGGGGCGATTGCAGATGTTTGATGTTGGATTTTTGACTGAGCATAGCATATTGGGAAGCATCGTGCTGATGCCAGGACCAGGTCAGCGGGAACCGCGCCGTCGAGGAAGAAGCATCTGGAGAGAACGCCAGGGACGCCTCCAGGGCGCGCACATGGATTGTGGCTACACTGATGCTTATTAAACGTCCGCCCCTATCGCTGGTGACCTGCTCGGATGTAAAGTCGAGGCGTGTCGCGCCCGGAGGCGGGTTCAGGACGATGTGGTACACGCGGGCGCTGCGGGCGATGGGCACGGTGGCCAGGCGCTTTCCGGCGTGGTCCATGTGGAGCGTTGTGGTTTGTCCGGCATCGGGTGGACCGTAACCTTCGGTGCGCAGGGTGAGCAACACGGGGCCCGGAACCGGGTTCACAACCCAGATCTCGCCACGTTCACCCATCCAGCGCCAGATGCGCTCGTCAGCCTGTTCGAGGCCGTGCCACCCTGCGCCGAGATAGCTGAAGGCCGGGCACGGCGGCGCGGGAACAGGCAGTTCGTAGGCCACGAAACGACCATCGTCGTACCAGGGGACTGGCGCCCCTAGCCGCGCCATGAGTGGGGCCAGCCAGCTCCGGGACTCACTCGCGACCAGTGGTCGCTCAACGACCACGTGGCGGAAGCGATAGAAGCACTGCATCCCCTCCAGCGCCACATTGTCGAGGGCCACGATGTCGCGCGTGGGAAGCGGCTCCAGCAGCGCCAGAGACCGTACCAGCGGATTGTGCTCCAGCGTTGGATAATCGGGTGGGCGTGCAAGGTAGCCGCGCAGGATGGGCTGTCCGTGGGCCATCTGGTGAAGCAGGGTCCGCGCCTCGATGTCGCTGCCCACCGGCACGTCCACTACTGGCCCCGGACGGCTGGCAATGGCAGCGTAGATCGTGGGCGCCTCGATGACCGCGGGCTGGCGAGGCGGCGGCCAGAGTTCAACGCCAGCTACGAGCACGACACCAGCCAGCAGCACATAACGCCAGCGTCCTGAGCGTTCAAGCAACCAGCGCAGGCCCTGGGCGGCGAACATGGCCGCGACCAGGATGCAGATCAGGGCGAAGAGGTTGGGGCGGCGCCCGCCTTCGAGGAGTGGCAGTTGCTGCAGTAAGGCGTAGGGCATGGGTATACCGGTCTGTACGCCAGCAATGCGCATCTCCGGTCCCAGCGAGAAGAGCCAGCCAACTGCAGCGACGATGAGGAGGCGCCACCGGGCGTACCCGTACCGCCAGACGCCCACCGCCGCCAGCCCCAGCAATGTCCAGCCTGCGGCGATGTACCAGCCCTCGATCACCGGCACGCTGGCCACCAGAGGCGCAGTGAGCGCTTCGGCGACGCCACGCCAGTGCGGTTGGAGGAGTGAGGGGAAGAACAACCCCACCGCATCTGCCGAATACCCCTCGACCCCGACCTGCCACGAGGCGCGCTGGCTCGGGCTGAAGGGGGCGTAGCGCTTCCGGGTCATCCATAGCCCGAGGAGCAGTGGCGCGATGCCCAGGAACGCCAGCAACCCCATACGTGTATAGCTACGCACGAGGCTCAGGGGGCGAGGAGTGCGCCAGAGACTGACAGCCACCCATGAGAGCAGCAAGCAACCGGCACAGAGGGCCAGGTACCAGTCGGTGTAGGCGACGCCGGCCAGACTCACGGCGCCGAGCAGGGCATAGCGTCCCTCGCGGGTTTCGGCAAGACGCAGCGCGGCGAAGAGGAGCAGGGCCAGCCAGCCTACGTAGAGCAGGTTGAGGTGGGAGACCTGTAGCTTCATCGCCAGAAACGGACTGGCGGCCACCAGGGCCCCGGCGATCCAGGCGCACATGTCATGACCGGCGCCATACCTGGCGAGCAGAAACACGGCATAGCCAGCGGATGCGACACCGAGCAGGAGGGCGAGATTATAGGCGGCTACTGGCCCGGCGAAAGCAGTGATCGGCGCCAGCGACAAGGTAAGCGCCGGGCCAAGGGTGTGGCGATAGAGCGGGGCGCCTTCAGGATAATAGAGCAATTCGGTTGCGAACGGAAGGCGCCCACTGGACAGAGCGCGCTGGGTCCACCAGAAGTTCCAGGTATGCTGGATGGCGTCGTTGATCCCCGAGTACGCAAAACGCCCGCCATCTCCTACGGCGATGTGGGTGGTCAGACAGGCCGCCGTTGGCCAGGTGAGGAGCACCGCCAGCAAGGCATACCCGCTGGCGGCGAGGGCGTGTACGATGTAGCGGTGCAACCGGCGGCGAGGCGAGGGCGTTGACATAGACCCGGCTGCCGGCTACCCTCGGGCGGTCATGCCAATCAGCGCTGCGAGCCGCGCGGTCTGCTCGGCATTAAGGTAGACGGTGCGTTGATTGGTGGCGGTGTAGAGGGTCATATCGCCGCCAGATCCAAATATCACTTGATAATTAGCCAGGTTGCGGATGCGTTTTTGTTGTATAGAAAGCATATCACGCAGTGCCGCCACGGCGGCTGCGTCGAGGACGGCGGCATCGTAGCCGCGCACCACGTGGTGGATGACCAGGGCCGGCTCGTGGTTGGGGGTGTAGGTTATTTCGTATTCACCAACAACAGCGATCTCCATTCGTTACCCCCAGGAGGATCACAGATCCACGTGGCGGGGCATGATCGGCAACTCGTCCACCCGCAGGCTGGGAGGCAGGGTGCAGACCCAGAGCAGGGCCTGGGCCACGTCTTCGGTAGTGAGCAGGCGCCGGCGCAGCGACTCATCGGGGTTGAGGGGCGCCAGATCGGCGTTGATCATGCCCGCGACCACATTGGTCACAAAAATGTTGTAAGGGCGCAACTCCTGGGCCAGCGACTGTGAAAGGCCGGCCAGGGCAAACTTCGCCGCGCTGAAGGGGCTGATATTGGCGATCCCCATTTTGCCCACGCGCGAGCCGAGGTTCACGATCGTGCCGCTGTGCTGGCGCTTCATATACGGAACGACAGCACGGGTCGCGTAGAAGACCCCGGTCAGATTAGTGTCGATGATCGCGCGCCACTCGGTGTCGCTGAACTGCTCCACGGGCGAGATCTTCATCACCCCACCAGCGCAGTTGATCAGAATATCGATCCGTCCAAGCAGCGCAATGGTCTGGTCAGCAAGATGCTGAACCTGTGCTGAGTCGGTCACATCGGCGGGAATGCTCAGCCCCTGATGCCCCTCATAAGCGATCTCGGCGATCAAATGCTCCAGCAGTTCACGGCGGCGCGCCGCCGCGACAATGGTCGCGCCCTCGCGCGCGAACAGACGTGCAGTGGCGTAGCCAACGCCACTGGAGGCCCCGGTGATAATGGCGACGCGTCCTTTGAGCTTCATAGCTTCCTCGGCGACGGACCCTCAGGCAGTGAGCAGCGTAGGGCAAAACCTGCTGACTGCTTCCCCCTCTCCCTTCAACCGGCTCTTCTCGCAGATTATAGCCTATCTCACGCGGCCCGTTGCAATGGCGCCGTGACAGGAATGTGTTATAGTGACAGTGAAAGGTTGTTGCGGCGCCAACTAGAAGCAACTATCTCCGAACGATTAACAGCCAGTCGGAGAAAGCGGGGCAACGTTGATGGCGCCACGCTCCTGCCGGAGGTTTTCTATGCGCCTGTGCGTCTTCGTTCTCCTGGCGCTGCTGGCCGGTTGCGGTCTTGTTCCTCCGGCCACCCTGATGCGTTCCGCCGCCACCTCCCCCGCGCCAGTGACGGCTATCCCCGTGCCCGCGACGGCCACCCCCAGGCCAGTGACGGCTACCCCCGTGCCCGCGACGGTCACCCCTGTGCCAGTGACGGCTACTCCAGCGCCGGCGGCGCGGCGTGATGGGGAGGCGCCGGTACGGCTGATGATCCCGGTGATCGAGCTTGATCAGAAGTTGGTACCCGTTGGATTGGACCGCAACGGTGTACCTGTCGTGCCGAAGCACGATGTTGGCTGGTACAACCTGAGCGCAACTCCCGGTCAGGGTGAAAACGTGGTGCTCTGGGGCCATGTGCTGCGCTTCCGCAACGCCCCGCATATCCCGGCGCCCTTCGCGCGCCTGAACGAGGCGCCCGTAGGCGCGCGCATCACCCTGTACACTGCCGATGGCGCCGAGCATGCCTATGTAGTCACGCAACAGGTCTGGGTGACGCCTGATCAGGTCGAATACATCTTGCCCACTGGCCGGGAGCAGGTGACCATGGTGTCATGCATTGGCGACAAGGTGATTGTAAACGGTGCCACGGTTGATATGACCCACCGCCTGATCACCATCGCGGAGCCACGTTAAGAGCCTGTCCGGATAATCAGGTTGTATGATTACGTTCTGGGTGGGTGCCGCCTTCCCGGCCCCTTCCCCGAGGCAGGGGCGTGGGGAAACCCGGTTTCCCCATCTCTTCCAGACGACCCGGGAACGAGGGTAAAGGAGGGTAAAGCCCTCCCATATCCTCCCGCAGGAACTATCCTGAGCAGAAGGAGTGAGCGTCCATCCACTGCGCATGGCCGCTGGTCACGGTTGGGTGCAGCACGCCGATGGACGCTCGGACTGAGGGGAGAGAGGAACAATGGCACACGCACATGTTGAACCCTTTCGCATCGCGTTGAGCACCGGCGGCGGTGACGCGCCGGGGCTTAACGCCGTGATCCGCGCCGCGGTGCTCTCGGCGCTGCATCGGGGTTGGGAATGTTACGGGATTCGTGATGGGTTCGCTGGCATTCTGTCACCGAAGGAGTACCACCATGGAGGGGTGATCCCGCTTACCCGTGACAGTGTGCGCGGGATCACCAGTCTGGGCGGTACGATTATCGGCACAACCAACCGTGGGCATCCCATGCGCTACCCGACCCAGCGGCCCGACGGCACCGTCTACGAGCGGGATCGCACCGATGAGTTGGTCAACGGCCTGGCAGCCTATGGGATTGACGCTCTGATCTCCATCGGTGGCGACGGCTCGATGGAAATCGCCGCGGCGCTGGCCCGCAAGGGCGTGCGGGTGATCGGGGTGCCCAAAACGATTGACAACGATCTCGACGGTACCGTGTCAACCTTCGGCTTTGACACCGCCGTCGCCTTCGCCACGGAATGTCTGGACCGGCTGACCGCCACGGCTCATGCCCACCAGCGGGTGCTGGTGGTGGAAGTGATGGGTCGCTACGCCGGCTGGATCGCCCTGCATGCCGGGATAGCCGGATCGGCCCATGCCATACTTATTCCGGAGATTCCCTACAATCTGGAACTGGTGGCCGAGAAGATCCGCCAGCGTGAGGAAGCCGGGCGCTACTTCTCCATCGTCGTCGTGGCCGAAGGCGCCCGTCCCAAAGGGGGGGATTTTTCGGTCGTGGCGCGCGAACCAGGACGGGCCGATCGTCTTGGCGGTGTTGGCGAAAAGGTTGCCCACGCCCTGGAGGAGTTGACCGGTCGCGAGACGCGGCTGGTGGTGCTTGGCCATCTATTGCGCGGCGGTTCGCCTACCACCTTTGATCGCCTGCTGGCGCTGCGCTTTGGCGCAGCGGCGGTGCGGGCCATCGCCGAGGGCCAGTCGGGGATCATGGTCGCGCTTGATCCGCCGACGGTGAAGTATGTACCGCTAGAGGTGGCAACCAGCCGCATGAAGACCGTGCCGCTCGACAGTGACACCATGCTGACGGCGCGCGATATGGGGATTTGTTTTGGGGATGAATAAGATGGGGGAAAGCCTTAGACGACGGATGTTTTCATTGGTTTTGGCGGCATAGCCGCCAAAACCAATGAAACAATCATCTTAATGCTGGCTCAAGAACCCTGCCGTTTCGGCCAGACGGCTCGCGTAGCCCCATTCGTTGTCGTACCAGGCGGCGACAGAGAGCAGATCGCCCTGCATCTGAGTGAGGGGCAGGTCAACGATCGAGGAGTGCGGATCGCCGACGATGCGCGACGAGGCCCACTCCTCTTCCAGCACGTCCATAATGCCTTTGAGCGGGGCCTCGCTGGCGGCCTTGCGGAAGGCGTCGTTCACCGCCTCGACGGTCACCGGCTTTTCGGTGAGCACGTTCAGTTCCACGATCGAGCCGGTGCTGACCGGCACGCGGTAGGCCTTGCCGGTGATCTTCAGGCCGCTCCAGATGAAGCCCAGCGCCTTGGCCGCGCCTGAGGAGGAGGGGATGAGGTTCTCGGTAGCGGCCCAGGAGTCGCGCCGGTCGTCCATAGGCTGGTCGGTGAGCGACTGGGTGTTGGTGTAGGCGTGGACGGTCGAGAAGAGGCCGTACTTGATGCCGAAGTTCTCCAGCACGACCTTGACCACGGGTGCGAGGGCGTTGGTAGTGCAGGAGGCCATGCTGATGATGCGGTGCTTGTCCGGGTCGAAGCTCTCCATGTTAATGCCGGGCAGCAAGAAGGCATCGGCGTCCTCGCGCGACTTGCTGGGCGCCGAGATGAGCACGCGCTTCGCGCCGCGGTCGAGGTGCGCCTGGGCGCCGGGGCGGCGCGTGGCGCGCCCGGTGCAGTCAATGACTAGATCCACGCCGAGGGCCTTCCAGTCGGGCAGTTCGTTCTTTGAGTTGAAGAACAGCACCTCACGCCCGCCGATGGTCATTCCCGATTCGGTGGCCGACACCGGTTCGTGCCAGCGCCCGTAGTTGGTGTCGACTTCGAAGAGCGCAGCGAGGGTCTTAGGATCCTTGATGTCCGAAACCGAGACCGGCGACCAGAGGTTCTGCTGAAGCGCGACGCGGAGCAACGAACGCCCGATGCGCCCGAAGCCGTGGATGGCGACCTTGCCCATACTGGTGAACTCCTTTCACATGCGTGAATGCCTGGACGGTTGTGGCGGTGGGGAAACCATGCTCTGTTGGGCCGAAGCAGTGGCTACGCCACTGCTTCGGCCCTGCCGGATGAGGGCAGACCATATGCCTGGACGCGGTACTAGCGTCCGGGCGGGTACTGCCAGCTCGGCAGGTCGATCACCTCGATGTTCTCCTTGCCCCCGTAGACCGTCCACCACGGAACGGCGCCCCTGGCGAGCACCTGGTTCAGGGCCTCGATATTCTGCACGCCGCGGTCGCTCAACCAGGCCTCGAGGGCCTCGACGCCGCCCTGGGCATAGATGGGGATGCCGTCCTGCCAGGTGGCGCGGCCACAGAGCACGCCGGCGAAGGGCGTGCCGGCCTCGGCGGCCAGTTCGAGCGTCTCGCGGAAGATCTCGTCGGTGACGCCAGCGCTGAGGTAGATGAAGGGCTTGGTGGCCGCAGCCGCGGCATCCCGGAAGAGTTGCATCGCCTCCTGGCGGGTATAGGCCTCTTCGCCGGTGAAGGCGCGCGTGCCCGAGACGAACTTCATGTTCACGGGCACCTCGACCTTGAGCACGTCAACCCCGTAGCGTGGCTTGGAGAACTCCTCCATGTAGGCGGTGACGTACTTTGGTTTCACCCTGGCAAAGGCGAAACTCTTCTCATCGCCGACCTCGTCATCATAGGCCAGCGGCTCGAGGAAGAAGGGAATGTCCAGCGCGGCGCACTCTGCGCCAATACGCTCGATGAAGGCGTACTTGACCGAGTTGATCTTGGGGTCGTCGAAAGGATTAATGTAGAGCAGGATCTTCACTGCGTCGGCCCCGGCCTCGACGATCCGGCGCACGCTCCACTCGGACAGAAGGTCTGGCAGGCGGCCCTTAACGCTGGCGTCGTAGCCGGTCTTCTCATAGGCCATCAGCACGCCCGTGCCCGGGGCGCGCTGCTTGAGCGCTTCCAGACCGTACTCGGGGTCCATCAGAATGGCGCTCGCGTGGCGGGTGAGGATCTTGGTGACTGCCGTCTTGAACGCGACCATATCCTCGAAGGTGGCCTGCCCGCCCTCGCCACGGGCCTTGGCGATCGCCTTCTTCAACGAGCCCCGCTGGTCCATCGCGGCGGCGGCGATGATCCCGCGCTCATCGGCGCATGCCGAGATGCCCTGGAACTTTCCGCGGGTCAACCGTACCTTAGCCATAGCGGTTCTCCTCTCTGCCTAGTACAGGAACATCGGTTTGCCGACCAGGTGGGTGATGTGCGGCTTGTACTGCTCAGTGTCGTACAATTCGGGCACATCCACGCGCTTGACGCCCTGGATGCAGGTGTCTACCAGCACAGTGGTGTAGACGCCGTTCTGCAGTGCCACCATCACCCCGTTGTGGCCCTTCTCGAGTTGTTGCACGGCCAGGTTGCCATACGAGATGGCCACCATGCGGTCGAGCGAGTCAGGCGCGCCAGCGCGCATCAGGTAAGCGAGTTGCTGGTTGACGATTTCGATGCCGGTGATCTGCTTGATGGCCTCACCGACGATCTGGCCGATGCCCCCGAGTTTGCGGTGGCCGTAGGCGTCTTCCTGGCCGTACTCGACCACCTGACCGCCGATCATGCTGGCCCCTTCGGAGATCACCAGCACCGCATAGTTGCTCGGGTTGTTCTTACGATCCTCGACCAGGAACTTCGCCACCTTCTCAACGTCGAAGGGCACCTCACTGATCAGGGCGCGATCCACATCGGCCAGGTAGGCGGAGATCAGCGCGGTTTCGCCGGAATTGCGCCCGAAGAGTTCGACCACCGCGATGCGCTCGTGGCTGCCGGCCGGTGTCCGCAGCGCATTAATGAACTCGACGCTGCGGGTGACGGCGGTGCTGAAGCCGATGCAGTAATCAGTGCCGAAGACGTCGTTGTCCATAGTCTTCGGAATGGCAATCACCCGCACGCCCTCCTGGTGCATGCGCACCCCGTAGCTGAGGGTGTCATCACCCCCGATGGGGATCAGCGTGTCAATGCCCAGGTGCTCGAGTACCCGCAAGACGTGGGGCGTGGCATCGGCAACCTTCTTCTCACCCTTGAATTCAAACCGGCCCTTCAAGAACTCGGGCATGGCCGACTCCTTGACCTTGGCCGGATTGGTGCGGGAAGTATGAAGATGGGTGCCGCCATAGCGGTCGATCGTGCGCACGCTTGCGGGAGTAAGCGGTTCGATCCATTCCGCGCTGCCCTCCGGGTCGTCGGGGTTGTAGTTGAGCAGACCGGCCCAACCTCTACGGATGCCCACGACTTCCCAGCCATTGGCGGCCGCCCGATTCACCACCGCCTTGATGGCGGGGTTCAGGCCGGGCACATCACCGCCGCCGGTGAGGATCCCGATACGCATGGTGACTCCTTTCGCTACGCTTCTACGCGCTGCTCCTGGGGGCGCCATTCGCTGCATCGCTTTGTTGCGCCCCCTGGTGCGCCACTCATATGTGAGGCGCTCTGAGTATCGTTACGACCGGTCGCGGGCCACGCCGGCATGCGCCGGGAGGCTCACGGCCCGGGATTATGCCGCTTCGGGGTGCACGCACACTGCCATACCGGCCAGCATGTGCGCCGGTCTCCACAGTTGTGCTTCTGTACCAGGCGATTGCGCAACCGCCGGCCACCGACAGGGGTGGAGGAGGGGTGACAGCATCGGCACCATATTCGGCGAGCAGGTTAACGCCCTCATTCTAGGACACGTGTCAATAGTCGCGGTTAAGAAAAGTTTCCTTGTGATTGATATCCGTGCATTGGCTTGCCTATGCCGGATACCTGCGGCCGCGCACGTTGGGAAAGGTTGCGCCCACAATTATAGCGCATTATCGGAAGAATCGGAAAGGGCCTCGACCTGAATTGCCTGCCAGTAGCGTGAAAAGCGCGCCAGATCCAGCCGCTGCCGCGCGCGCACGAAGGGTTCCACCGGCATGACCCGCACCGGCAGCGCGGTTTCCAGGCGCTCGCGGATGCGCCGGAAGCGCGGGCTGGGGCTGTCGCTGGTGACGATGCCGTCGGCGCCCCGCTCGTCGGCGAAGGTGAGCACCTCGGTGGCCACGTCACCGCGGCGAATGGTCACCGGCAGTTCCAGCAGGCACTCGTACATAAAAACAATCCGCTTCAGGCTGACGCGCAGCGCGGCAAGCAGTTCCTCGTCCCACACGAAGAGCGCCGGTGCGCCCGGGTAGGCGGCCAGCGCCGGGTGGCGCGGACTCAGACAATCACCGTGTACCCAGATGATCGGGTTTTGCATGCTCATCGGCGCCTCCGGGGGGCCGCCGGTGGCGGCGCGTCGGGGAACAGGCGCGCCTGGAGCGTCTCGTAGCTCGCGTCGAAGGGGCAGTTGCTCCGCAGCGGGCATTCGCGGCAGTAAACACCGTCGCTGTAGCGCTCCAGGTTTTCGCGGTTGAAGATGTAGGGCCTGTGGCTGAAGGTGCTCGCGACCCATTGCCACGAGAGGTTGTTACTGGCCGGGTCGCCGTCGAGCAGATGACTGAGGAACCAGCGCGCCCCGGCCTGCCAGGCGACGCGCCGCCAGTGGACCACGTAAGCCGCCAGCCACATTCGCGCGTGGTTGTGCAGGTAGCCGGTGCTGATCAGGTCGTGGCTGAAGGCGTCCATACAGGCCAGGCCCGTCGTTCCCGTCGCGATGTCAGCGGGCAGTTCAGGGGCGTAGTCGCTGGCGCTGAGGCCGGTTTTGTAGGCTTCGCGGTTCTCCCAGACGCCTTCGCCGATCTCGGCGTACACCCGCTGCCAGTAGTCGCGCCAGGCCAGTTCGTTGATCAGTTTCGCCGCCTCTTCGGGGCGTGTTACGGCTTGCAGGGCCGCCCGGCGCACCTCGGCCAGGCTCAGCACCCCGTGGCGGATATAGGCCGACAGGCGGGTGACCGCGCCGCTGAGGAAGTTCCGCGTGGCAGCGTAGGGGGCGGGGCGCATCGCCGCCAGGCGTGCCTCAGCGGCCTGACGCCCGCCAATAGTGGCGCTCACGGCGTCGCTCTCGGCGGCGGCGGCGGGAAACTCCGCCGCCAGGTAGGCGATCAGCTCCTCGCGATCGCTGAAGTCGCGGCGCATATCTCCAGGCACGGATCACCTCCTCCGGGGCGGCTTGCCGCCACTGGCCCTGTAGCGCCGGCAGGCGTCGCTGCAATACCTGACCTCGTCCCAGGTCTTTGCCAGGCTCTTGCGCCAGCGAAAGGGCCGGCCGCAGGCCGCGCAGGTTTTCTCGGGCAGATGTTGTTTTTTCACTCCCCGCATATGTGCTCCAGAAAGGCCGCCGCCTCGCGGGGGATGCTCGCCCGTTCGTCGGGCGCCAGGCGCCCCAGGCCCAGCACCGCCGGCCCGAGGCGTGGCTTGGCCCGCAATGCGGCTTCGTGTTCGATCAGAAAGTTCCAGTACAGCAGGTTGAACGGGCAGGCGTTCGGGCCAGTGCGTTGTTTTGGATGGTAGCGGCATCCGCCGCAGTAGTCGCTCATGGTGTTGATGTAGTTGGCCGAGGCGATGTAGGGCCTGGTCGCAACCCCGTCGTCGGCGTTGAGGCCCATGCCGATGACGTTGGGCAGCATAACCCACTCGTAGGCGTCCACATAGGCGGCCAGGAACCAGGCGTTGACCGCCTGTGGCTCGATGCCCGCCAGCAGGCAGAAGTTGCAGAGCACCATCAGCCGCTCGATGTGGTGCGTGTAACCGGTGTTCAGGGCGCCCTGGAGCACGTGCCGCAGGCAGGCCATGTCGGTGTCCCCGGTCCAGAACCAGGCCGGCAGGGGCCGGGTGGCGTTCCAGCGGTTGGCGCTCCGCAGGATGGGTAGTCGCCGCCAGTACTGCCAGTAGATGTACTCGCGCCAGCCGAGCACCTGGCGGATGAAGCCCTCCACCGAGTTGAGTGGCGCCCGGCCGGCGGTGTAAGCCGCCTCGGCGGCGCGCACCAGTTGCAAGGGGGTGAGCAGGCCCAGGTTGAGGTAGGGCGAGAGGCCGGAGTGGTAGATCAGTGCCGAGCGCCGGCTCATCGCATCCTCGTAGGCGCCGAAATCGGGCAGTCGCTCGGCAATGAAGCTCTCCAGGGCCAGTTCGGCTTCTTCGGCAGTGACCGCCAGGTCGAAGCCTTCGACGCTGCCAACGCCGTCAGGGAACGTTGCGACTTCGTCCATCACGGCGCGGGTAATGGCGTCGGGCGGGAAGCGCGGCGGCGGCGGGGGTTGCGCGCCGCGGGGCAACGGTTTGCGATTCTCGGCATCGTAGCTCCAACGGCCCCCCACGGGCGCGCCGTCACGCTCGAGCAACACGTCGAAGTGGCGGCGCATGGCCCTGTAGAAGGTGGCCATGATGATTGTGCGCTCCGGCGGGGCGTTGGGGAAGGGATCGAACTGGCCCGTCAGGAACTGGGTGTTGGGCAGCACCTCGACCGGCGTGTTCAGGGCGGGGCCGGCTTCGTCCTGCTGGAAACGCCGGGTGGGTTCCTCGGCGGCGGCCATGGTCAGCACCCGCGTCGGGCCATAGGCGGCCTGGTGCGCGCGCAACCCGCTGAGAAAATCGGGGGCCTGGCGGTAGTCTACCTGGTAGCCCATGGTGGTCAACGTGGCGGCGTAATGGCGCATGGCGCTGAGGAGCAGCACCAGCTTCTTGCGCTGGTAGGGCTGCTGGCGCAGGCGCGCGGCGCTTTCGATCAGCAGCACGCGCACGCCGGCCCGCCCGGCGGCGGCCTCGGCGCTGGTCAGGGCCGGGTGCGCGCGCAGCAACTGATCGCCGAGGATCCAGACGGTGATGGGCGCCATCTAAACCTTCCCATCAGGCAGGGGAATGGGGAGACCTGGTTTCTCCATTCCCCGGCGGGATGAAAGAGAGTTTTTCCTGAGAGGGTTTCGCCCTCCCAGACCTTCCCCTGCGGAGCCTCTGTTTACCCCAGTCCCAGGCGCTTCGCCCGGGCGCGGATGTGTTCGACGGCGAGGGGCCCGCCGTGGCCGATGTGCCAGGTGTGGGCCGGCAGACTCAGGGCCACTTGCAGGCTGGCCGCCTGCTGTGCCGCGTCGGTGACGAAGTATGGCGGGTTGGGCAGGCGCCCCCGCAACCGTCCGCCCAGGAAGCCGCCGCGCAACAGATCGCCGGCGATGAGGTTGCCGTCGGGCAACGGCACCACGCTGTGCCCGGCGCTGTGACCGGGGGTGTGGATGGTGCGGGTCGGAATCCCAAACGGTGTGAGGTCGAAGGAGTCCTCAACGGTGATGTCGGGTTCCAGGGGCGTGGTGCGCCAGGGCAGGAAGGGCCGTAAAAGTTGGCCTTCCAGACCGGTGCTGCGCAGGGAGGAGGGGTTGCGGCCCTCGCGCAGCAAGAGCAGATCGGCCTGGTGAACAGCAATCGGGGCGCCGGTGCTCGCGCGCAACTCCGCGGCGCCGCCGAAGTGGTCAATATGGCCATGTGTGAGCAGGATCAGCCCGATGTCGGTGGGGGCGATCCCGTGGCGGGCGGCAGCGCGCAGAATGGCGGGGCCGTCGCCGGGGGCGCCGCTGTCTACGATGATCCAGCGTTCCCCGCGCACCAGAAAGACGTTGGCGAGGGATAGTTTGATAGTGATGATGTGCATTGTTTCCCTGTTCGGCTGCGTGGCGCAGCAACGGGTGGAATGCGGGTTTTCTCGGGCGGGCGAAGGCGTCCCGCGTTAGCTGTTAACTGCCCACGCGGTCGCTCTTCCCGCAGCAGAGCGTCAGATTGGCGAGCAAGGCGATCCCGAAGGCGGCCACGCAGGTCGCGATGACGCCGGCCCAGCCCAGCGATTGCCAGGCCACACCGGGCACAACCGCCCCCAGGGCGCCACCGATGTAGTAGCTCATCAGATAGAGAGCGCTCGCGCCACCCTTTGCTTCCTGGGCCGTGGCCGCCACATGGGCCGGGGCAACCGCCTGGGCGGTGAACATGCCCGCGCAGAGCACCACCAGGCTCAACCCGATGCTGCCCGCGACGGGGAGCAACGTGCCTGCTACGCCGATCATCGCCACCACCAGGCCCGCGCCAATCAGCGTTGGGCGCGTGAGCCGTGTTGAAAGGCGGCCCGCCAGGGGTGATACCACGACACCGGCGAGGTAGCTGAGATAGGCCATCGAGACCATGGTCGGCGAAAGGTGAAAGGGCGCGGCGGTCAGATAGTACGGCAGGTAGGTAAAGACGCCGATGAAGCCAAAAAACAACGCGCCGCCGATCAGATAGGCCCCGGCCAGGCGCGGGTTGAGCAGATGGACCGTCATACTGCGAAAGGCGCTGATCCATCCCGAGGGGGGGCGGGCCGGATCGCGCGGCAGTAGCGCCGCCATTCCCAGCCCGCAGAACATGGTCAGCGCGGCGAAGCTGGCAAAGGCCGCGCGCCAGCCAGACAGGTTGGTGATCAACCCGCTGAGCACCCGCCCTGCCAGTCCGCCGGTCACGGTCGCGGCGATCCAGCCGCCGACCAGCGCCCCAAGATCGCTGGCGGGAAAACGATCGCTGAGGTAAACGACGGCGACCGTGGTCAGGCCCGGGATGCACACGCCTTGCAGCGCGCGGGCGGCGAGCAGCCATTCGAAGGATGGGGCCAGGGTGCATAACAGGAGCGGCAGGGCCAGCAGCATGCAACTCCAGACCATCACACGCTTGCGCCCCAGGACATCGCTGAGCGGGCCGCTGCCGCCGGAGGCAAGGGCGGTCGCCAGCACAACCGCCGAGACGCTCATCCCGGCGGTGGCGGGGGCAACCCCGAATTCCGCCGAGAGCACGGGGAGAATGGGTTGGGTGATGTACATGCCAGCGTAGACCGCCACCGTTGCCGCATACAGCGCGGCAACGGCCGGTGCACGTCGCGCCTCGGGACGGGCGATGCTCGGGTGGATCACGTCAGCGGAAGAGGGCCAGATACTCGGCGTAGCCCTCCCGTTCGAGATCTTCGACCGGGATGAAGCGCAGGGCAGCGGAGTTGATGCAGTAGCGCAGCCCGGTGGGGGCGGGGCCATCGTCGAACACGTGGCCGAGATGCGAATCGGCGTGCTTCGAGCGCACCTCGGTGCGTTCCATGCCCAGTTGATAATCGGCGCGCGTAACCACGTTCTCGGGCGCCAGAGGGCGCGTAAAACTTGGCCAGCCCGTGCCCGAGTCGTACTTGTCGTGGGAACTGAAGAGCGGCTCACCCGAGACGACGTCAACGTAGATCCCTTCGCGCTTATTGTTGCAGAACTCGTTCGCGAAGGGCGGCTCGGTGCCCTCGTGCTGGGTCACCCGGTATTGCAGGGGCGTGAGCCTGCGGCGCAGTTCTTCGTCTGAGGGCTTCTTGAAGGGTTTCATACCTCGGCTTCCTCTCTGCCATATGGAAGGGTTGGGGCGGGTGTAGCCCTCCCAGGCGCATTATGCTTATCTCTTCTATCATAACAGATGTCCGCTTACACCGCTCGCGTACCGGGGTGAGGCCAGAGACGCTGCGCATTCGCCTCCAGCAGGGGGCAGAGCGGTGTAGCCGCCGGAACCAGATACAAACCTGGAGTCTGGGGTCTGCCCCACATCTTTACCGCAGCCCTGGGGGTGAGGTGCAAGACATCCGCCTCCGGCGGTAGGGGTTGGCGGGCTATGCTCCCAGAGACGTTGCGGCAGTGCTGGGGGTAAGGCGCATGATCCGCTCGGCGATGGTATCGGCGGTCACATCGAGGTAGCTGCGCCCATCCTCGACGTAGCGTGTCGCGTCGAGGTAACTGCCGCGGCCGGTATGGACCATGGGGCCGAGGCAGACCTTTTCGATTTTGCCCATTGCCAGGGCTTGATTCCACTGCGTGCCGCGGAAGATCGGCCAGCGGGCGGGGAAAATCAGGTCGCTCAGGTGGTGCCATCGGTCCCTGGTTCCATACAGATGGGTCAGAGCGCTGATCCGGCTGAGGCTGTCGCTGGAGTTCATGATGCCACCCAGTGAGAACACCTGAACGGGCGCGCGCAGGGTGGCCTGGATGTAGCCCGACGTTCCCAGGGCGATCTGGGCGCCGCCGCTGTAGCCGAGGAGGGCGACCTGCGAACCGCTGCCCAGGACGTAGCCATGGCGCAGCAACGCCTGAATGATCATTTCCGCCACGCCGTAGTTGTACATCGGTCCGTAGCGCCGGTCGGCGGAAACGGCGACGTGGAGCATGTTGCGCAGGTTGATCAGGCGCCCCACGCGCCGCAAGGGGCTTTTCTTGTTGAGTCGCAGCGAGTTGAGCCAGGCCCAGAACCAGGCCAGGTTGCCCTCGCTGGTGATACCCACATTGGCAAATGAATAGGCGAAGACATCGGTGACGATGACCAGGCCGGGGATGCGTTCGGCGATGGCATCCAGGAGCGCATCCTCGAAGGGAGTCGAGAACTCGCCGGAGATGTCATCAACGCCCGAGAGGTACACCAGGAACGGCCCGGCAGCAGGCGGGCCGGGTGGCTGCAAGCGGTTTTGCGGTGTAGCCTTGCGCCACCCTGCCCACCAGATCAAGACCGAGAGTGGAATAGCAATCGCGAAGAGGATGAACAGGATCAGCAGCGCCCAACCCAGCCAGGACAATGCTGTAATCATCGTTCGCCTTTGACCACCGGCTCATAACCGGGAATCACCTGCGGAAGCTCCTCGCGCCGAACGAGGTGCGGCTTGCCGGTAGTGAGCGCCCAGATGCGACGGGCGACCGCCTCGGCTGGCTCGCTCAACAACCAGCGGGCGCCCTCCATCAGCAGGGTGCCTGCCAGGGCGCCCACGGCGGCCTGCCAGTGCGTCAGACCGGTAACGGCTACAATTGATGCCAGTGCAATGCTGAAGCTCCACAGCCGCAGCCCCCAGCGAATGGCCGGGCCTACCAGTGGGAGCAGCGCCAGCGCGCCCAGCAGTAATGGACCGTAGGCGGTGCTCACGGTGACGAAGAACAGGCGCAGGGGCACCTCGACGCCGAACAGCGCGCGCATCGCCAGCCAGAGCGTCCACATCCAGATGACGGCGCTCAGGACATACAACAGGGCCGAGGCGAGTAGGCCCATCGCGAAGCGCAGAGGTGTGATGCGGCTCATCAGCAGCGTCACGCCCTGTGTGCCAACGCCCTCGGAAAGTCCGGCGAGGAAGATCAACAGGGTCGCTGCGGCGATAGCCTGAGGCGAGAGGAGGACGTTCAGCCACTCGATCGGTAGCGTCATCGTGCTTCTCCTTCGATCCTTCGTCGTTTATTATAACCTACGGCGGCGCGCGCGGCGTATGGATAGGTGAAGCAGGGAGAGGGTGAGGAGCAGCGCCCCGCCAATCGGTGGCAGGCGCAGGGAAAGCAGGATTGCCCATACGTATAGAACGAAAGGAAGCTCTATGCTGCTCGACCTTCCCGCATCCGCACAAACGACCCTCGACTGGTCCTGGGAACACTGGCAGCCCTTCTACGCTGCGCTGGAGGCGGCGCCGATCGCCGATCCCGCTGCCTGGCTCGCGGCCTGGTCGCAGGTGGCCGATTTGCTGGCCGAGACCTCCTCGCGCCTCGCGGTGGCGACGACTCGCGATACCACCGACAGCGACGCCGAGGCGCGTTACCGCGCCTTTCTCGGCCATGTGTACCCCCGCGCCCTGGCCGCCGATCAGGTGTTGAAGCGCAAGTTTCTCGATGCGAGGGTCGAACCGGAGGGTTTTGCCGTGCCGTTGCGCAATCTGCGCGCCGAGGTCGAGTTGTTTCGCGAGGCGAGCCTGCCGTTGTTGGCGGAGGAGCGCCGCCTGGGGAACGAGTATAACCGCATCATCGGCGGGCAGACAATCGAATGGGCGGGGCGTGAGTTGACCATCCCGCAGACCGAGCCGTTGCTCAAAGAGCCTGATCGCGCCGTCCGCGAGGAGGTGTGGCGGCGGGCCGCCGCGCGGCAACTGGCCGATCGCGAGGCGATCAACCAGCTCTGGCGGCAACTCCTGGCCCTGCGGCGGCAACTGGCGGCCAATGCCGGTCTGCCCGACTACCGGGCCTACGCCTGGCGCCTGTTGCGGCGCTTCGATTACACTCCCGACGACTGCCTGCATTTCCACGAGGCCATCGAGGCCGTCGCCGTCCCCGCGGCTCGGCGGGTTTATGCCCGGCGCGCGGCGCGCCTGGGGCTTGACCGGTTGCGTCCCTGGGATACGCACGCCCGCGCTCTACACGAGGCGCCGCTACGCCCCTTTCGCGACGGCGCGGAGCTGGCCGAGCGGGGCGAGGCGGTGCTCATGCGGGTAGATCCGGAGCTGGGGGGCTATTTCGCCACCATGCGCCGCGAGGGATTCCTTGACCTCGACAATCGCAAGGGCAAGGCGCCCGGCGGCTACTGCGCCTACTTCCCCGTTGTGCGTCGGCCTTTCATCTTCATGAACGCCGTGGGCATGCCCGGCGATGTGCGCACCCTGCTGCACGAAGCCGGGCATGCCTTCCATGACTTCGAGATGGCCCATCTCCCCTACCACCAGCAGCGCGATGCGCCCATCGAGTTCGCCGAAGTCGCCTCCATGGCCATGGAACTGCTCGCTGCTCCCTATCTGCGCCGATCTGACGGCGGGTACTACGACCAGGCGGAATATGCCCGTGCGCGGATCGAGCATCTGGAGGGCATCCTCACCTTCTGGCCCTACATGGCCGTGGTAGACGGCTTCCAGCACTGGGCCTACACCAACCCCGAGGCCGCCGATGATCCCGCCGCCTGCGACGTGGCCTGGGATCGGCTCTGGCGGCGGTTCATGGACGGAGTGGACTGGAGCGGTCTCGACGCCGAGCGGATGACCGGCTGGCACCGCAAGCAGCACATCTATCGTTACCCGTTCTACTATGTGGAGTATGGGCTGGCCCAACTGGGGGCGGTGCAGGTGTGGCGCAATGCCCTGAGCGACCAGCCCGGCGCAGTGGCGGCCTATCGCCGCGCCCTGGCCCTCGGTGGCGCCGTCACGTTGCCCGATCTCTTCCGGGCGGCGGGGGCACGCTTTGCCTTCGACACCGGCGCGCTATGGGAGGCGGTGGAGTTGATCGAAGGGACGATTGACGTGTTGGAGCAGGCGGCAGTGTAGGATGATCGCTCGCCGAAGGAGGAGGTCGCTCCTCCCTTAACCCTTCAGAGGGCACTGCATGTCCAGGAGTCACAAACCTTCGCGGCATGCAGCGCAGGGGTAGCGCGGGTCGCCCTGTTCGAGTTGCACGGTCACATGTTCAATCCCGAAGCGCTGGTGCAGTTCGGCGCGCACCTGGGCGAGCAGCGCGTCGCATCCCTCCAGAGTTGCCAGCACCAGATGGGTGGTCAGGGCCGGCTCGGTGGTGCTGAGCGCCCAGATGTGCAGATCGTGGACCTCGCGCACGCTCGTCAGGCCGGTCAAAAAGGCCCGCACGGCCAGCGGGTCAACCGCGGCGGGCACGGCATCGAGGGCCAGGTCAATCGACTCGCGGGCCAGGTTCCAGGCGCCCCGGCCGACCATGGCGACAATCACCAGGCTGAGGAGCGGGTCAATCCATGACCAGCCGGTGAGCAGAATGAGCGCGCCGGCGACAATCACCCCCAGGGAAATGACCGCGTCGGCGGCCATGTGCAGAAAGGCGCCGCGGATGTTGAGGTCATTTGCCCGGCCCCGGGCGAAGAGCCAGGCAGTGAAGGCGTTGATCGCCACGCCTGCGCCGGCCACGGCGATCAGGGTCATGCCGGGC
The DNA here is from genome assembly GCA_937918935.1 of uncultured Chloroflexales bacterium. Classification (GTDB taxonomy): domain Bacteria; phylum Chloroflexota; class Chloroflexia; order Chloroflexales; family Chloroflexaceae; genus JACAEO01. The sequence continues at coordinate 54,859 of CAKZSI010000044.1, forward strand.
ACCTCGGCGGGGGCGAAGAGGCGTTGACCGGCTTCCCAGGCGATCCCGCCGATGGCGATGAACAGCAACGCGGCGTTGGCCAGAGCCGCCAGGATGGTAGCGCGGCGCATGCCGTAGGTGCGGCGCACTGTCGAGGGTCGCCGCGCGAGCAGTGTGGCGCCCCAGGCCAGCAGCAGGCCCAGCACGTCGCTCAGGTTGTGGCCGGCATCGGCTACCAGGGCCAGGGAGCCAACCATCACCCCGACGGTGAACTCGACGATCACAAAGCTGAGGTTCAGAGCGATGCCGATGGCGAAGGCGCGATCAAAGCGGGTGGTCATGTGGTGGTGATGGTGCGCGTGATGTTCGCTGTGGTGGTGCTGGTCGGACATGCAGGCGCTCCTGGTAAGGCTAGTGATTGGCGCTGATCCTACCACAGATTGGCGGGATCTCGCCAGCAACTCGGAGGGTTGCAACACAGCGTGCTCTCTGGCAGGGGGACGGGGAAATCCGGTTTCCGCATACACATCAGAAACGCCAGGCACTTGCAGGGCCTTTGCCCGTTTATCGCCATTCAGATGCCCGCCTGGCGAGCCGGCCGTCGCGTACAATACCTGGTGGCGCATCACGTGAAAGGACGGCCCATGACCGAAAACCCGACCGGGCAGCCAGGAACGCCGGTCTTCCGGAGTCCCCTGCACGTGCTGATCATTGACGCCGATCCCGAGCGAAGAGTTCATGTGGCGGCGACCCTGGGGCGCTGCGAAGGACAGGTCTTCCAGTGGACGTTGTGCGCCGCGGCGGATGAGGCGTTGGCCGTGCTGGAGCAGGCGCTGACGCCGGTTGACGTGCTGCTGATCGACCAGCACCTGGCGCCTGGCGCCGATGGCATCGCCCTCCTGCCACAACTGTTGCGCCTCAGCCCCGAGAGCAGCGCGGTCGTCTTTACCGAGGCCGGCGATGAGGAGGCCGGGCGCCGTGCGCGAGCGGCCGGGGCCTACAGTTATCTTCCCCGGCCCTTCAGCACCGAGGCGCTCCTGCACCTGCTCATCAATCTGAGCGCCTGGCGCCAGACGCGCGATCAGTTGACCTGGTTCGAAGTGATCAACCGTTTCGCCGAGGATGCGCAGCATTTGTACGCCGCCAGGGCGCTCGAGGGCGTGATCGTGCAACGCGGGCTGGAACTGGGCTTTGACCGGGTGCGGCTGTGGGTCAGTTCCGATGGCGGGCAGACGCTCGTCGCCACCGCCTGCGCGGGGCGCGAACCGCTGGAGCAGTTTCGCGGCCTGCGTCTGCGCGCGTCCGAGTCGCCCTACCTGATGCGTGTGGTACAGAGCCGCGTGCCGGTGATCTTCCGTGAGCTGGAGCACGGCAAGACCTGGCTGATGCAGCAGCGCTCCTGTCGGGGCTACGCGCCGCCGGCGGGCGAGTGGGTTGGATTGCCGCTCAGGGCCGGCGACGTGTTTCGGGGCGCCTTGATGCTCGACCGGCGCCGGGCGACCCCGCTGCGGCAGGATCAGTTGCTGCAACAGGCGTTGATCCTGTTTGCCCGGCAGGTTGGCGCCGCACTTGAGCGCACCGCGCTGCAGACCGAAACCGAGATCCTCAGCCAGATCGGGCGCCTGGCGGGGGCCGATCCGGCCGAACGCAGCGACCAGGCCTTGCTCGAAGCGGTGCGCCAGGCCCTCAGCCCGCGGATTGACGTCGAGAACTTTATCGTGGCCATGCGCAGCGAAACCTCGGGCTGGATCGAGTTGCTGCTGGATGTGAGCGAAGGGGTGCACGGCGAGCGCCGTTCCCTGCCGCCGGGGCGGGGCATGATTCACCAGCATCTGGTTCGCGGCCAGCCCGTGCTCCTGCGAACGCCGCAAGAGATCCGCGCCTTTCGCTGGCGGCACGGCGTGGTGCGGCTGGAACGGCGCCTGGTCGCACGAAGCTGGCTGGGGGTGCCTCTGCTCGTCGCCGGGCGCGCGGTCGGGGCCCTGGTGCTCTTCAGCACGCGGCACGCCGAATGGTTCTCTGAAAACGACCAGCGTTTTTTGGAGGCGGTGGCGGCGCAGATCGCCGGGCCGCTGCACAACCGGCGCCTGCGTGAAGCGGCGGAATTGACCAACCGTCGCCTGATCTTGATGCAACAGGCCGCGGCGGCGCTGATCGCCATGGGTGACGATCCTCAGGATGACGATCGTCTCTGGCATGCCGCGCTGACGGTGATCACTGCCGGCTACGGTCTGTGCTACAACCTGGCCGCGTACTTCTCGCTTCACCGGGGGCGCACCCTGCTGCGCGGGCGCCTCGCCATCGGGCAGGTGACCCTGACCCAGGCCCGGCGCGCCTGGGCCGCCGACGAAGAGCGCGGCCAGACTTTTGAGCATTACCTGGAGCAGTTGCGCCAGGGCGCCATCAGGCCCACGGTGCTCGACGGTCTGGTGCGCGGGCTGGAGATCCCTGTCCAGGATGGGACAGGCGCCCTCGGGGAGGCGGTGCTCAACCTGGCCTGCGTGCGGGTGCCCGAGAGTGAACTGACGCAGCGTTTTCCTCCGCAGCTCGCTGCCTGCCTGCCCCCGGCTGACTACGAGGTCGCGCCGGTGATGGTTGCGCGCCGGCGCATTGGTATAGTGATCGTTGCCAATCCCCATTTGCGCCGCCCCCTCGACGATATGCCTCGCGATCTGCTGACCACCTGGCTCGCCCAGGTGGCGCTGATCTTCGAGACCCGGCGCCAGCGTCGTGCCGGTGAGCAACTGGCCGAGATCAGCCGTGCCGTCCTGGCGCGCGCCGCCGATCGCCCGCTGCGTGAGACCCTGGAGGAACTGAGCCGTTCGACGCGGGTGTTGATGAGCGCCAGTTGCGCGGCGATCCTGCCGCTCGAGCCGGGTTCTTCCCTCCGTCAGCCACACGTTGCCGCCAGGCACGCCGCCGGTGATGGCCTCCGCGATCCAGCCTTGCTACAATCCGCATGGTCTCCCGGTCCAGAGCCATTCATTACCCAGATCCTCGAGGCGCCCGGCCCGTTCGCCGTCGAAAACGCCTACGAACCGCCCTGGACCGTCGCGGACGATCCCGAACCGGGTTTCGTGGCACGTGAATGGCTCCGCTCGTTCATTGCTGCGCCGATTCTCGATCACCTGAGCGGCGATCCCCGGGGCGTGCTGGTCATCGGCTATCGCAGTCAGCGGAGTATTGACGAACGTGACCGCAGACTGTCTGGCTCGTTTGCCGAACTGGCCGGACAGGCCATGCGGAACTATGATGAGCGCGCCTTGTTGGAGCGTGAGCAGGAGGTCTTCGCGACCCTGCTCCAGGACACGCTGCGCCTCAAGCTGGACGCGCCTGACGCTGAGCGCGTCCTCTTCACCCGCATTCTCCAGGCGGCCACCAGGCTGCTCAACCGGCCCGATGCGCGTCCCGGTCTAATTCTACGAGGCTGGCAACGACCCGACCGGCCTGGGCAGGCCCGTGCCATTCGCCAGGAGTATTTTTTGCTTGATGATGAGTTGAAATATGTTCAGGATCTTGACCTCTACCGTGGCATCACCGGACGGGCCTTCGAGACAGGCGAGCCGCAACTGGTCCACGATGTCAACGAACCGCCGTGGAACGCGATCTTCTTCGACCGCTTCTCACGCGGGACGCGGGCCGAGCTTGATGTGCTCATCCGCCTGGAGGACCAGGTGCTCGGGCTGATCAACGTCGAGTCACCGCAGGTCGGCGCGTTCACATCGGCCCACTGCGAGGCCCTCAAGCGGCTTGCCAACATCGTGGCCCTGGCGATTGACGTCAGCCAGACCCAGCGACAACTGCGCGAGTTGTACAAGGCCGTCGCGCCGATGATCGTCGCCGGCACGCTGCGAACCACTCTCCAGGCCGTGCTGGAGCAGATCCTGATCCTGGCGCCCAACCTGTCGGCTGTGACCATCTGGTATTGGGATGAGCAGCGGCGGGCGTTGGCACCCGGCGTGACCCACGGCGTGCGTCACGAGGCGCACCTGGTGGAGGACCCCCACTTCTCTGAGGAGACGGTGCTGGGCCGGGTGGTGCGCCGGCTCGATCCGCTCTGGGCGGAAGACGCCCGCGCCGAGCCGATGCTCGATGGCCGGTTCGTGCATGAAGAGGACGTGGCTGCCTGTGTCGCCTTTCCCTTGCAAATTGGAGAAACCCCCAGTGATGATGAGCCGGTGGGTATGCCGATCTGGCTGCCGCCGTTTCCTGATGGGCGGCAACGCCGGGTGATCGGCGTACTCTTTCTGGTCTACCGGCAACCCCATCGCTTCACTCGCCGAGAGCGGGTCATTCTGCCGATTGTGGCCAGCGTCGTTGCGGCGTGCATTCGTGATGCCTTCCACGTTGAGCGGCTCGCTGCGCGCCAGAGGCAGTTGCAGGCCGCCACCGATCTGGCCAGGGCCGTGCTCGAAGCTACCCTCGACCTCGATGAGACCCTGCGGCGCATGCTTGCTATCTTGCGCGATCTGATCCAGAACGAGCATCGCCGTCTGGGTCTGAGCGTGCTGCTGGCCGACGAAACCGAGCAGCACCTTAGTTTTACCCCCGCCTCGCGCGAGTTTTACCACTGGGAGTTTGTGGTCGAACGGCAAATCTTTCCCATTTACCCACCGCCCAATGGCGCCGATCCCCAGCCGGGCACGATTGCTGCGCGAGTGGCCCGCAAGGCCAGGGAGCAGCGCAGGGCCATCCTTGAGACCGTCAACGATGTGCGGGACGACCCGGACTACGTGCAGGCCAACCCGCGCACCCTGGCCCAGTTGACGATGGCATTGCTCAATCCTGAACACGATCATTCCGAACCCAGGTTGTTGGGTGTGCTGGTCATCGAAACCGATCGCACGAACGCCTTCTCGTTTGCCGATGAGCAGTTGATCGAGCGGCTGGCGCCAACGATCAGTCTCGCGATTGCCCGGGCGCGCGAGAACCGGGAGCGTCGTTTCAGCGAGTCGGTGGCCGCGATGACTGCCTGGGCCAGTCAGATCGCCCACGACATTGACCATGTGATCAGTGGGGCCAACAACGCGATCTACTGGCTGACCAAGACGGCCGAGCCCGAGCAGATGATGCACATCACGCGCATCAGCCAGAGCCTCGGCGAGATCAGGCGCCTGGCCCGCGCCTCCGACCAGCCTTCCTGTGAGCCGCCCTACGACATTGGCGCCTGGCTGCGGGAGCATGTGCCGCAGATCATCAAGCGGCGCGCCGGCGCCCCGGTGATGGTAACGTACATGCTGTCAGCCGAAGTGCTGCTGGTGCGGGCGAATGAAATCCTCCTCGAACGTGTGATGGAACACCTTATTCGCAACGCGCGACAGGCCAGACCGCGCGATTGCAGTATTGCCGTCACCACGGCGCGCGAGGGGGCCTTTGTCCGCATCACGGTCGCCAACGATGGCCCGTCGATCCCTCCCGAGGTGCAACAGCGCCTCTTCGTGGAGCCCATCCGGCGCGAGCAGCGTGTCACCGAAGGCGGGCGTGGCCTGCTTCTGGCCCGTTCAATGATGAAGACCCTGGGCGGCGAGATGGCCCTGGTCAGTCCGATTTCGCCGGTGACGTTCGCCCTCCGGCTCCCCCTGGCGAAACCGGATGATCCGCAGTGAGAGTAAAAGCGCCGCGGGCAAAAGCCCTCACAGACTGGTAAGCAGGAGCAGCAACTCATGACCCTCGTAGGGCGGAATTCATACCGCCTTCCCGCCCTCACAGACTGGTAAGCAGGAGCAGCAACTCATGACCAGTGCGCCGATTCGGGTGCTGATCGTTGACAACCTTCCCGAGTTTCGCGCGCAGTACGCCGAGCTGGTGCGCGACTGGGGCTACGAACCGGTGGTGGTAGAAGTTGATGGTGCGGAATTGCCCGACCAGGCCCTGCGCCTGGCCGCCGAGCAGCGTTGCCCGATCGCTCTGGTCGATCTGCGTCTGGTCGAAGACCACGACCGAAGCGACATCAGCGGATTGGAGCTGGTGCGCCGGTTGCCGTACACGAAGGCGATCGTGATCACCGGCTACGACAGCACCCCGATGGTCCGCCTGGCGATCCAGCAGTATGGCGCAGCCTCGTTCGTGGGGAAGGGCGAGGCGCCGGAGGCGCTTCGCGCGGAACTCAACGCTGTCGCCGATAGCCTGTGCCTGCGCGGGAACGGTCCGGAGGTGCAGTGGCAGAGCAGTCTTTCCTCAGCGGCGGTGCGCGATGAGATGTTTCCCGATCAGCCGGCTATTCCCGCCGATGAACCCGAGGCGCTCATTCGCTTGCTGTTCAAGGATAAGCCCTGGGTGCGGCTGACCATGATCACCGCGGGCAACGGCGACTCTGGCACGGAATCGGTCAGCCCATCGGTGAACGCCTCGCTGCGACGCAAATCGCGCGTATTCGTCGCCGAAATCGCTGCCGAGCGGGCGCTCCAGGTGGTCAAACTCGCGCGCACCCAGAAAATCGAACGTGAGCGAGAAAACTACCGACGCTATGTGGAGGCCGGCAGCGATGCCCTGCGCCGCCCCGAGTTGACCGGCGCCGCGCTGCTCTGGGACATGGGCGCGATCGCCTACCGTCTGGTCGGTTTCGAGCATCTGGCCGAGGGGAAAGGGCAGGTCTTTGCGCGTTTCTACCGTCGCACCGCCGATCCGGCGACAATAATCGCTCCGCTACGCGATTTTTTCTCCTATGCCGCCTGGGGCGACTGGTACCGCGGATCGCACGTGCAGGCGTTGCAGGGGACGCTGGTAGATGCCTATGACCGGAGTTGGGATCAGGCGCTCTCGCGGCTCGAACCGGTCTGGCGCGCCGAACCCCTTGATTGGCGCCTGGATGCGCTTGCCGTAGACCTGCCCCATCCCCGCCGCTGGTTCGTGGAGCATTGGCGACGCTGCGAGCAACTCCGCTGGCTACGCCAGGTCATTACCCACGGCGATCTGCACGGCGACAATCTGTTTGTCGATCGGCACACCGCCTGGCCGATCGACTTCGAGCGCACCGGCTACGGCCCGCTGCTGCGCGATTTCGTTGAACTGGTGCAGGATGTGACCACTCGTATCGCCGTGCTGCACGCCGAGGAACTGCCGCTGGTCTACGAACTGGCGGTGGCGCTGTGCGGGCCGCAGGCCCCGCACGAGCCGATGCGGGCGACTCGCGCCATTCTGGCCCACAGCGAGGCGCGTAAATGCTTCCTGGTGGTGCAGGCGTTGCAAGAGCTTGCCGCGGCGCGTGCGGCTTACGACGACCGGCGCGAGTACCTGTGGGGGCTGCTCTGCAACCATCTGTTTGTCTCCAGCAAGCTGATGCCGGAGAGCGCCCGCTGGCAGCGCACCATGCTCTTCGCAGCAGTTATCTGCCAGCGCCTTGATCAGTGGGAGGCCGAGGTCTGGCCGCCCCCCGCCTGGCCGCAGGTGGAGTGGGCCGCGCCCCACCGCGTGGATGGGTAAGGTTGTGCTACCCTTCTTCCAACCGGCCGCGGGCCAGGCGCACCCCGACGCCCCGGTGGGTGATCAGGTGGCGTGGGTTGCGCCCGTCATCGCCGATCGAGTCGCGCAGGCGCTTGAGCAGGGTGTCAATCCGTTCGTCGTTTGCCTCCAGCCGTTCCTCGGGATAGAGTGCGCTCAGGATCTCCTCGCGCGGGCAGACCGCCCCGGCTCGTTCCGCCAGGTAGGCCAGCAGGTTGAACTCCAGCGGCGGTAACTGTCCTGGCAACAGACGCCCGTCAACCCAGACCCGCCGCTGGCGCCGGCCTACCACGACCCCGTCACTGCTCGCGCCGGGCTGGTTGCGTACATAGGCGGCGAACACCGCCGAGAAGAGTTGGGGCGGCTCGTCGCGCACCAGTTCGATCAGGCGTAAGTCCGCCAGGGTCTCCTGATCACCGTCGCTCATGTCCAGCCCGGCGGCCAGATGTCTGACAACCCGCTGTTCATCGGGCGTCAAATCGTTCCAGAGTTTGGCGCATTCCTGAGCCACTTCGGACAGGGTGGCGATTCGCTCGGACGTCTCGTCGTGCCGCTGTTCGTCCAGCGTCCAGGCAAGCGCCCGGATGAGGGCGGGGTAGCCACCGCTGGCATCAATGACTGCCCGCGCTAACTCCGGTGTGGGCGTGATGCCGCGGCGTCGGGCGATGCGTTCGAGTATCTCGCGGGCGTCATTCTCGTCGTGCATGCCCAGGCCGAAGGTATGCGGCTCGAAGAGCTCCCAGAACGACTCAACGGCGGCCAGGTCGCCCCGGGCCCGCTGGCGCGCGCGGGACAACCGTTCGCGGGTGATTGTCAGGTAGATCAGGCGATACTTGAACTCGTCGCGCAGGTAGCGCAAATTGCGAAAGAGGCCCGCGTCAAGCTCGCGCCAGATGTCCTCGAACTGGTCGAAGAGGAGTATGAGACGTAGCCCCTGGTCCTCGATCAGGCGCCCGCAGATGCGCTCGAGGTAGCGCAGGGCCAGCAGGAGGTTGCCCTCGTTGAGCAGGGTCACGTGGAGCCGGTCGAGCGGGGCGATCACGTTCTCGGGGAGGTTGCGGCGCTCGGCCTCGCGGATCAGCCGGTGGGCGATCAGTTCAAACACCGCGAACTCGCGTGAGCCGTCCTGGGCCGCCAGAGCGTTACAATCGATCAGCGCCACCCAGGTGGGCGCGTCGGCGAAGTACTGCCCCTGCACATCCTGGCGCTGCAGAAAGCGGCTGAGATTGGTCTTGCCGACGCCGCCGGGGCCGACGATCGAACAACACTCACCCGCTCGCAGGCGCGCGGCAACCCGCTGGAGCAAGCTGGCGCGGAAGGTGAGCGGCTGCGGGGGTATAGCATGCTCGGGAAGCATTATTTCACCTCAAGGAGGGCCGAAGCACTGGCGTGCGGAGCGGGAGCCGGCACATCACAGCCGCGTCCTGCCAGATCAAGATCAGGACGTTCCAGCAAGGAAAGCAGCGGGCCGGCATCGATCCGCTGGCCATCGGAACCGCGCCCGGCGCGTAGTTCCGCTTCGCTGAACCAGCGCACGCCCTCGCCGACCGGCGGTTCGTGATGGAGCGTGACGACGAATGGGTAGAAGCGAGTGCGGGTACGCACGCCATAGGTTGGCGAGTCGCGCACGGCGATCAGCGGGGGCAGGGGGCGCAGGGTGAGATCATTGGGAACGCGGATCCGGCGCAGGCCCAGTTCTTCCTGCAACTCGCGTAGCAGGGTGGCCTCGATGCCGGTGTCGTTGAGCGCGCGCCGGCCACCGGGCAGTTGCCAGGCCCCCGCGTTGGCATCGAAGGCCAGCAAGAAGCGCCGCTCGTCGTGGCCCTCAGCGCGGGAAATCACCCCCACGGCTGCCTCAACCTCGCGCACGGGCGCCGCCTGCGGCAGCACCTCGCGCCGACGCGCCTCCAGCGCCGCCAGCAGGTCGCCGGAGCGCTGGAAAGGCCGGCGCACGGTGACGCCGGGGCTGTGCCAGTCGGCGATAAGCGGCGCGCCGCTGTCGAGCAGATCGCTCAACAGCCGCAGGCTCCAGCCCGCCTGGGGCGAGACCACCGAGGCGCCGAGGCCATCGTCGGTCTGGCGCAGCGCACCAAGGAAGGTCAGCGCGTCAAGGATACCGAGCAGGTAGTTTCGCCCGGCGCTCTCTTCGAGGTACACGAGCTGGCCGGGTGCGCCGCTTTCGGTGGGCGCGGCGGCCGCGAGCCGGTCCAGGAGGGTGCACGCGAGCGCCCGGCGCTTCGTGGCAGCAGAGCAAACCAGTGACATCACATGGTCTCCTTTCGACTGTCTTTGCGGGAGGGGATAACGCTCCCGCACCCTCCCCTCAGGCAGGGGCGTGGGGAAAGCAGATTTCCCTGCCCTCGCGTGGGCGTTATTCGGACAGGCCCTTCCCTAGCTGAAGAGGGCCAGCGCCAGGATCAGCACCAGTGCGAGCGCCAGCAGCGGCAGACAACCGCCGCCCCGATGTTCCTCGCGCTCGGTCTCCACCGGCACGTACACGACCGTGGGTGCAGGGCGCGTAGGGCGCAGCAGAACCAGCAGCATCACGCCGAGCAACAGCAGCCCGAGAGGCGTCACAAGCGCGTTCAGTGCAGCGAGGAGCAGATCGGTGAGGGAGAAGTAGTCGGTGTACATAGGCAGTCTCCTTCCCGGTACGCAGGTGGCCCGTGACGGTGAGGCCAGTGGTGCGATGTGAGCGGTGATGTAGCATCAGCATACTCCCGCGTACCCGAAGGCGCCTGCCAGCAAATAGACAGCACGGCCACGGACGTCTGGCGAAGGGGTGACATACCTGGCAGGGGGTTGGGGAAACCTGCTTTCCCCAATCCCCTGCTGGAGGGGCAAAGGTCTCCAGGGTGCGCCTCAGGCGCCGTCGAGCAGGCGGTCGATGCGCGCACGCATGGCGGCATCGGCATACGCGCCTTCGCGCCTGCCCAGACAGAGACAATAGGCTCCCGTGCCCGCATCGCGACGCACGGCAACGCGGTAGGGGCCATCGGCGGGCAGCGGTGGGACGTGGCTCTGCACCAGGCGGTAGTCGCGGCCCACGATGGTCAGGGGCGTGGCGGTGAAAGGCGGCGTCAGGCCCTCTGGGGGCAGGCAGGGGCCGGTCAGCGTGAAGTGAACCTGGAAGCCCGCTGCGTAATCGCGGGCGGGAACGAGCAGCAAGAGGCGCACGTCTTCGCCGGCGCGCCCGTTGAAGGCGTAATGGTCGACGGGGTGGGCCTCGTGGAGCCGCCCATAAAGCGCCTGAGCGAGGGTGGGGTCGGTGACGAAGAAAGGCGCCGCGGGATCGGGCGAGCCGGTTTCATTGGCGATGCCCAGGTGCAGGCGCGCCAGCGCGAGCCACCCGGCGAGCATTGCCAGCCCCAGGGCGAGCAGGGCGCTCACGCGACGAGCCTCCACAGATCGAAGCCCAACGACAGGAGGATGATCAGCAGAATCACCGCCGAGAGGGGCAGCATGTCAAAACGCCGGGGATGGCGAACGGCCCAGAAATAGCGCAGGCTCCGCACCAGCAGCGTCAGCGCGACCAGATCGAGCAGGATGACCAGTGGCAGGGCCAGGTCGGTGGCGAAGCCGATCAGCGGCAGCACCACCGGCAGGATGATGTACTGCAGCGTGCAACGCAGCCCCGAAATCAGCAGCGACAGACCGAAGGCGCGGGTAGCCGGGGCGCTGTCTACCTCGCTCTCAACGCCTGCGTCGCATGTTTCGGCCACCGCTTGCGGCGGCAGGGGAACCCGGAGCAAACGGGCGAAGAACCGATCCACGGTATCGATCATAGCCATAGCTGTTCCACTTCCAGACCCGCAGGGCTTAATATACGAACCTGGCGCCGGTATGGAGCATATTATACCAATTTCACTTGAACCCTCCGCAAGGAGCGTGGCGTCAAAGCGCGCCTGGACGCCTTGCGCGACAATCTGCAATCCAACATCTGCAATCTGAAGTGGTATTATACCCGATTGGGCAAGGCATGCAGGTGGTGTGGTCGGGCCGTCGGGTAGCGGCGCGTGCAAGAATGCACCTCGCACCCTGCCATGAAGGGGGATTGTGTTTGCCTCTGCCACATGCTATACTCATGGTAGTTAGCAACCGAAACACTACGATCACGAAGTAATCAATTGCCTGCCCACTCCGGCACGAGAGGGTCTGGGAGTGCAAAGCCCTCCCAGGAGCTTCCCTGTGGCGCTGTTGGACGGCGAAGCCGCAAGGTGCGGTCCCAGGACCGATTCCGTTCCCTCCGGGAACCTTCAGAAGGCGATGAGCATGGCGGAGATCCCATCAACAAAGCGCGCTAACCCGCGTCAGCGCCGGCGAGTTGGGATGGATGGCCCGACCACCAAGGAGCGCGATTATCTGGAGGTGCTCTACTACCTGTCGCAGCGGGGTGAACCGGTCATCGCGGCGCAGGTGGCCCGCTGGCTTGCCCTGCAGCCGCCCACGGTCAGCCACGCCCTCCAGGAAATGGAAAAGAAGGGCTATATTGAGCGCGATGATCGCGGTGAGATCGCCCTCACCCCTCTCGGCGTTGGCCTGGCCGAGGGTATCGTGCGACGCCATCGCATTCTCGAACGCTTCCTGGCGGACATTCTGGGTGTGCCCTGGCACATGGTGCACGAGGAGGCAGTACACCTGGAACATGCCCTGTCGCCCGCCCTGGAGGACCGGATTACTGCCCTGGTCGGCAACGCCGTCACCTGTCCGCACGGCAATCCCATCCCCGGCAGCGGTGAGAGCTACCAGGGCGCTGTCCGTCTCGATATGGCGCCGGTGGGCACGCTCTTCACCGTCCGGCGGATCGAAGAGGAGGCTGAGGAACGTACCGATCTGCTGCGCTATCTGGAGGCTAATCGTCTCCTCCCCGGAACCCGGTTCTTTATCCCTGATACCTCGCCAACCTATGGCGTCACCCTGCGGAGTTGCAACCGCGATACCACCGTCTCACCGGAAATTGCTGCGGTGATCTGGGGCGAAGTGGCGGCAATTGACCCTCAGGCCGGCGCGGCGTAGACCAGGCAACCTTTGCCAGTGGCCTCTCACCTCCTTCGCTGAATGCTGCTGCCTCCTCAGCCAGGCAGTTGCATTCTGAGGTTCCCTTCCAGCACGTCTACAGTAGCAGCATTGCATTTGCAGTCGCCTGTGCTATAATCCAGATCACAGTGCACGCATACAATTCCCATATCGTCGCGGTGACCCGATAGCCCGGATGCCAGGGCGTAAAGGTGGAAGCTGGTGTAAGTCCAGCGCTGTGCCGCAACTGTAACCGGCCGTGCCTCACAATGGCCGGAAGCCAGGACGCCTGCCGCGATGTGCCGTTCAACCCTTCTCGAGCCAGGGAGGACGAACATGCCCCGTGCCCGCCGTATGTTCCCGCGTCACGGCCCGCCCGGACAATCGTCGCCCCGGCCCTCGAAAGAGGCCGGGGCGTTTCAGTAAGCACTGTCGTAGCCAGTGCTTTGGCCCATCAGAAGAGCCTGGAATGCCTATGACTGCCGAAACACCTGCCGAGCCGGGGGGGACCCGGATCGATTCCACCCCCGAAGCCGCCGAGCGCCGCAAGGCCGCGCGCGCCAACCCCACGCGCAAGGGTCTGCTCATCGTCAATACCGGCAATGGGAAGGGCAAAACCACCGCCGCCCTCGGCATCCTGGTACGTGCCTGGGGCCGCGACTTGCGCGTTGGTGGCATCCAGTTCATCAAGCACGAGAACGCCAACTATGGCGAACTGCGGGCCCTTGAGCGCATGGGCATCACCCTCACGCCCATGGGCGATGGCTTCACCTGGACCAGCCGTGATCTCGATGAGACCCAGGCCAGGGCGTTGCACGGCTGGGAGACGGCTAAAGCAAAGATTGTCTCCGGCAACTACGATGTCTTCCTGCTCGACGAGTTCACCTACGTGCTGCACTTTGGCTGGCTCGATACCCACGAAGTCATCGGATGGATCCGCGAGCATAAGCCCCCGATGCTGCACCTGATCATCACCGGGCGCGATGCCCCGCAGGCCCTGATTGATGCTGCCGATCTGGTTACCGAGATGCGCGAGGTCAAGCACCCCTTCCGCGACCAGGGTCTCAAGGCTCAGCCAGGGATCGAGTTTTAGAGCACTGACCGGCATGCTTGATCTGCTGAAGACACTGAGCCGTAAGGCTCGCCGCGCTCGCTCCACCATCGCTGCGAGAAAGGCTACAGGGGCGCCACGGATGGGCGAGGCTCCTCCGCACACTGCGTTCCGAAGCGGTATCGTGTTGCCACACCGCTCTGGAACGTGCAATGGTACAGAGGCCACAGGTTCCATACCTTATGAAGTGAGGTCACAGCCATGGACAAACGCTGGAAACGCTGGTTGCTGGTCGTCATCGGCGCTGCGCTTTTGCTTCTCTTCGAGGGGCGCCCGGCCTATGCGATGCACATTATGGAGGGCTTTCTGCCCCCACTCTGGGCCGCGTTCTGGTTCGTCGTCACCCTTCCGTTCTGGGTGATCGGGCTGCGCCAGATCAATCGCCTGATCGCCGAGAAGCCTGAAACCCGGCTGCTGCTGGGTCTGGCCGGGGCCTTTACCTTTGTGCTGAGCGCCCTGAAGATCCCCAGCGTCACCGGTTCGAGCAGCCATCCTACCGGTACAGGTCTGGGAACCATCCTCTTCGGGCCAATGGTGATGAGCGTGCTCGGCACGATTGTCCTGCTCTTCCAGGCCCTGCTGCTGGCCCATGGCGGCCTGACTACCCTGGGGGCCAATGCCTTCAGCATGGCCGTAGTGGGGCCGCTGGTGGCCTGGGGCATCTGGAAAGGGCTGAAGGATCGCGCGCCGGTCTGGGTGACGGTGTTTCTCGCCGCAGCTCTGGCAAATCTCTCCACCTATGTCGTTACGTCGGTGCAACTGGCCCTGGCCTATCCCGACGCCGTCGGCGGGTTCGCGGCCTCGTTCGTCAAGTTCGGAACGATCTTTGCCGTGACCCAGATCCCCCTCGCGATAAGCGAAGGCATCCTGACGGTGTTGATCTTCAATGCCTTGCAGACGAACGCCGAGACCGAACTCCAGACCCTCGGTGTGCTGAAAGGAGCGTAGCTATGCAGCCGAAACCCTTCGGGTGGGGCGTGTCACTGCTGCTGCTTGGGATTGTGATCGTCATGGCGATTGTTCCCCTGCTGCTCATCCGCGACTCGGAGTTCGGTGGGGCCGATGCGGCGGCCGAGGAGGCCATTGCCGAGGTGGCTCCCGATTATGAGCCGTGGTTCACGCCCCTGTTCGAGCCGCCCGGCGGCGAGACCGAAAGCCTGCTCTTCGCTGTGCAGGCCGCTATCGGTGCCGGGCTGATCGGCTACTTCTTCGGTCTCAAGCATGGGCAACGCCAGGCGCGCGCCTCGACCTCAGCGCAGCGAGCGCCGACCGGGCAGGCTGTCGCTGAGCGGGTGACTGAGTAGGGGGGTGTGGAGGTAAGGTACGAAATAATACCAGCAAATCTTCAGTTCTACAGCTCCACAGCTCTCCAGCTTGCATATTAACGATGCATATCATTGACCGCTACGCCTACAGCAACGCCATCCGCGAGCTGGACCCGGCTCAGAAGGGCGGCCTGGCGCTGATTGCCTTGCTGCTCTGTCTGGCCCTGAACCAGCCGGCGGTCGGGTTGCTCACGCTGGGGTGGATGTTCGCCTTGAACACGCTGTGGGCGCGAGTCCCTGCGTCAGTCTTCGGACGTGCGTTGCTCGCCGAGGCGCCCTTCCTGCTTCTCTCGCTGGTCGGTGTAGCTGTCAGTGTCAGTCTGTCGCCGCCGCTGATGCCTGCGGTGCGCATTGGCCCGCTCTGGCTCGGCAGCAACGCCGAGTCTGTGGCTCTGGCGACACGCCTCTTCACCCGCGCCCTGGGCTGCGCGGCGGCGCTGAACTTTCTTATTCTCACCACGCCCCTGCTCGATCTGATCGAACTGCTGCGCCGCCTGCGCGTGCCGGAGACGCTGATCGATCTGATGAGCCTGACCTACCGGGCGATCTTTGTGCTCCTCGAAAGCCTTCAGCGTATGGCAACCGCGCAAGACGCCCGTCTGGGCTACGCCGGCCCGTGGCGCGCGCTGCGCAGCGCCGGCCTGCTGGGTAGCCAGCTCTTTCTCGACGCCTACCGGCGCAGCCAGCGCCTGCAGATGGCGCTGGAGAGCCGGGGCCTGGCGGGGCCGCTGCGGGTGCTGCCCCTTGACTATCGGCGCGACCGGCGCGCACGGTGGTTCGGTGCGGCTCTGGCCGCCAGCCTGCTGCTGGCGGGAGCATGGCGATGACCGCGCTGCTTGAACTTGAACAACTGTTTTACCGTTTTCCCGGCAGTGCTGAACCCGCTCTACGCGGGGCCAGCCTGCGCCTGGAGGCGGGCCAGCGGGTCGCGCTCCTCGGGCGCAATGGCGCCGGCAAGAGTACTCTGATGCTCCACGCCAACGGGCTGCTGCGCCCTTCGTCCGGTCAGGTGCGCGTGGCCGGTGAGCCGCTGGTCTACACCCGGCGCGGCCTGCTCGCCGCCCGTCGCCAGGTGGGGTTGGTGTTCCAGAATCCCGACGACCAGTTGTTCAGCGCCAGCGTTGCGCAAGACATCAGCTTCGGGCCGCTCAATCTGGGCCTCGACGTCGTCGAGGCGCGCCGGCGCGTCGCCGAGGCCGCGACGCTGTGCGAGGTGCGCGATCTGCTTGACCGGCCCACCCACGCCCTCAGTGGCGGGCAGAAACTCCGTGTGGCCCTGGCCGGGGTGCTGGCGATGGCGCCGCGGGTCATCCTGGCCGACGAGGTGACGTCCGGGCTTGATCCCTGGATGCGGCGGCAGGTCTTTGCGATCTTCAACCGCCTGGTTACCCAGGGGGTGACGGTGCTCCTGGCGACCCACGACCTGAGCGCGGCGCGCCAGTGGGCCGATCAGGTGGCGGTGATGGACGCAGGGCAGGTCGTCGCCTTTGCCCCGTCCGACGCAGTGTTCGGCGACGCGGATCTGCGTCGCCTCATTGGTGCCGATGAGTGCATGGAAGTCTAGTCTCATGTGAACATAGCGCCTGGCGGCGCATGGGGAAACCAGGTTTCCGCATGCCTCTGCCCGTGGGAGGGTTGAGGAGGGTGAGGATTTCCCGGAAGTCTCCTTGTTCCTCGGTAGATGCGAAGCGGACAGTGTTGTGAACACCCCCCCGAACATGGCTGAGATCCTCGCGGCACGCTGCCAGGCGCTGCTGGTTGCCCTGGCCGCCGATGCGCTGCTGGGCGATCCGCCCAACGCCTGGCACCCGGTCGTGCTGCTCGGAAGCTGGATGCGTCTGGGTGAGCGGCTGGCGCCCCGGAGCGCGCGGGCGCGCCTGGGGTGGGGCGCCCTCTGGGTAGCGGGCGGCGCGCTGCTCGTCGGTCGGACCGCGCGGCTGCTGCCGCGCCATGTCCTGATCCAGGGGGTGCTGGCCTCGACGTTGCTGGCCTACCGCGGCCTCGACCGGGCGGTGGGCGCGGTGCAGGCCGCCCTGGAGGATGGCGACCTCGACGAGGCCCGGCGCCTGGCTGGCTGGCACCTGGTGAGCCGCCCCACCGCCGATCTCCGCGCCGATGAGGTGGCCGCGGCGGCGATTGAGTCGCTGGCCGAGAACCTCTCCGACAGCCTGGTAGCCCCGGCCCTGGCCTATCTGAGCGGGGGCCTGCCGGCGCTGGCGGCCTACCGGCTGATCAACACCGCCGATGCGATGTGGGGCTATCGTGATGAACGCTACGAGTACCTGGGCAAGGCGGCAGCGCGCCTCGACGACGCGCTGAACCTGGGGCCGGCGCGCCTGACGGCTGCGCTGATTACCCTGGCAGCGCAGATCACCTTCGGGCGCGGCGCCGCCGCCTGGCGTGTTGCCCGGCGCGACGCGGGCCGCACCGCCTCACCCAACGCCGGCTGGCCCATGGCCGCCATGGCCGGCGCGCTGGATACGACGCTGACCAAACGCGATCACTACTGCCTGGGCGATGGCCCGCGCCTTCCCGACGCCGCGCTGGTCGCCGAGGCCCGCCGGATCGCCCGGACACTGGCGCTCCTCCTGGCCATCGCCTTGCTACCCGGCGCGCGAGCGTGCGGAAATGCGTCACGTTCTTGAACGAGAGACAGGGGCGTGGGGAAACCAGCTTTCCCCGCTCTCCTCAACGTGTTACGTGTCATAGGCGCATTACCGTTAACGGGGTTCTACCCCCCTCCCGTCTTCCCCCCAACGGGGGGAGGAGCTCGGTCCCCTCCCCCAACGGAGGAGGGTCAGAGAAGTGACGGGACCCCCAGGAGAAGGTAACCCGGGCAGCGCCCTTCAGCAACCATTGTTTTGCTCATCAAAAAAAGTAGAGGCCACCATGCACTTTCAACCGGACGCGCTCCTGCTCATTGGTCACGGCAGCCCGGACGAAGCGGGCAATGCCGAGTTTCATCGCTTCGCCGAGGACCTGGGCCAGCACCTGGGGGTGACGATCCAGCCCTGCTTTCTCGAACTGGCCGAGCCGTCCATTGGCGAGGGCTTCGCGCGGTGCGTTGCGGCGGGGGCGCGTCGGATCGCCGCCCTGCCACTCTTCCTGGGGGCGGGGCGCCACCAGAAGCGCGACGTGCCCGATCTGCTGGCCGAGGCGCAGACTGCTCACCCCGGCGTGATGCTGCGCTACGGCGCGCCGCTCGGCTCGCAGTTGCACCTGATTGACACGCTGGCAGCCCGCGCCGCCGCTGCCCTCGCCCGGAGCGCCCGCTCCGTGCCTCCCGACGCGACAGCGCTCCTGGTGGTCGGGCGTGGCAGCAAGGACCCCCAGAGCAACGCCGAACTGCCCCGCCTGGCGCGCTTGCTCGCCGAGGTATACGGGCATCCGCTGGTCGAATACGCCTACCAGGCGGTTGTCGGGCCGGACGTGGGGCAGGCGGTGACCCGCTGTGCGCGGCTGGGCGCGCGGCGGGTGGTGGTGTTGCCCTATTTGCTGTTCACCGGCTTCGTGCGCGACGACATCGCGCGGCAGGCCCGTGTGGCCCAGGAGCAGCACCCTGAGCTGGAAATCCTCGTTGGCGAGCACCTCTTTCCGCACCCGGGCCTGCTCACCGCCGCCGCGGCCCGTTACCGCGAGATCGTGGATGGCACGGCGGCCATGACCTGCGATCTGTGCGTCTACCGCCGGAGGGCGATTGACGCCGAGGCCCACGCGCACCATCATGGCGCTCATCACCATAGCGACAAGGAGGTCCACCCGTGACGCCCCATCCCCATGCCATCGCGGCCGAGTCCTTCGCGATCATCCGCCGGGGCCTGGCCGAGCGCGGCCACGCCTTCGAGCCACCGCTGGCGGCAGTGATCGAGCGCATCGTCCACTCGACCGCCGATTTTGAGTTCGCCGATCTGGTGCGCACCAGTCCGGGCGCGGTGGAGGCCGGGGTGGAGGCGCTGCGGGCGGGCTGCGCGGTGCTCACCGACGTCCACATGGTGCGCGTGGGCGTCAATGCCGGGCGCCTGGCGGCGCTGGGCGGTTCGCTCCACTGCCTGATTGACGATCCTGAGGTGCAATCCTTCGCCGTCGCCAACGGCATCACTCGCGGCGCGCAGAGTATGCGCCTGGCCGCGGAACGGGGCTTGCTGGAGGGTGCGATCGTTGCCATCGGGAACGCCCCCACCGCCCTGGAGGAGCTGATTCGCCTCGTGGCGACGGGCGCGCGCCCGGCGCTCATCATCGGCGTGCCGGTGGGCTTCGTCGGTGCTGCCGAGAGCAAGGCCGCCCTCGCCGAGGTGACCGCCGTGCCATGGCTGGTCACCAGCGGTCGCAAAGGCGGCTCGACCGTGGCGGTCGCGGTGATCAACGCGCTGTTGCGTCTGGCGGCGGGCGCGGGCAACGACGCCCTGTGATGGTGACCGATATGGACATGCCCGTACCCCCGCGCAACCGGCGCGGTATGCGCACCGGCTTCACCACGGGAACCAACGCAGCCGCGGCGGCACGCGCCGCCACCGTGGCCCTGTTCACCGGCGCCTGGCCCGAGACGGTCACGGTCAGCCTGCCCACGGGCGAGACGACCACCATGACGCCGCTGGAACGCCAGCTTGCCGCTGACGCCGCCTCATGCTGCATGCGCAAGGATGGGGGTGACGATCCGGACGTGACCCACGGCGCGCTGATCTGCGCCACGGTGCGCCGGACGTCTGATCCGGGCCTGCGCCTCGACGGCGGCCCGGGCGTGGGCCGGGTGACCCTGCCCGGTCTGGGGCTGCCTGTGGGCGAGGCGGCGATCAATCCCGTGCCCCGCCGGCAGATCACCGAGAACGTGCTCGCGGCCCTGGGCGAGATCGCCCCCGAGGGACCGGCGATCCTGGAGCGTATCGGTCTTGAGGTGATCATCAGTGTGCCCGAGGGTGAACGCCTGGCGCGCAAGACCCTTAACCCTCGTCTGGGGATCATCGGGGGAATCAGCATCCTCGGCACGAGCGGCAGGGTCTACCCGTACAGCACGGCCGCCTGGCGTCACAGTGTGCTCCAGGCGGTGCAACTGGCCGCCTACCATAGCCCCGAGCGGGTCGTACTTGCCACCGGGGCGCGCTCCGAGCAGTACGCGATGCGCCTGTTCCCCGAACTGCCCGAACTGGCCTTCGTGGAGATCAGCGTGTTTACCGGGGCGGCGCTACGGGCCTGCGTCAACCACGGCGTGCGTGAGGCCATCCTGGTCGCCATGATCAGCCGGATCATCAAAACCGCCCAGGGCCGTATGGTCACCCACGTCGCGGGCAATCCGGTGGATTTTGCCTTTCTTGCCCGGGTGTGCCACGAGATCGGCGCCTCGCCCGAGTTGATTGCCGCGACGGAGAGCGCCAATACCGGGCGCCACTTTCTCGAACTCTGCCAGGCCCGTGGCGAGCTGGCGCCCCTTGAACATCTCACCGCCATGGCCCTGGAGCAAATGCAGCGATTCGTGCAGCGGTTTCGCGCCGACATGCGCCTGGAAGCCATCCTGGTGGACTTCGACGGCGCGGTCCTGGCCCGAAAACGGTCCGAGGATGGTGATGGGCGCTGAAACGTTCCTTTGCAAGAAGGGGCGTGGGGAAACCTGGTTTCCCCACCCTCCGTCAGCCGGTGTCGGGCCGCCGGGTTTCCCTCTATTGTGGCCCGGCCGCACAAATCCAAAATGGCATAAGAGGCTCCAATGAATCAGACCGCCCCCGAACCTTCCCGGCGCATCCTGGTGGTGGGCATCACCGGCGCCGGTTGCACCGGTCTCCCCGAGGCGTTGATCGCCCGCGTGCTGGGCGCCGATCTGCTGGTCGGCGGCGAGCGTCACCTGGAAGCCTTCCCCACCTTCGGCGGCGAGCGGCTAAGCGTCCGCCAGGGGCTGCCGCTCGTGGCCCGACGCCTGCGTGAGGCCCTGGAGCGCGGTGAACGGGCGGTCGTGCTGGCTTCGGGCGATCCGCTGTGGTACGGCATCGGCGCCAGTCTGCGGCGCTGGTTCGCGGCTGAGGAGTTGGAGATCGTCCCCGCGCCGACCTCATACCAACTGGCCTTTGCCGCCCTGGGCGAGCCCTGGCACGATGCCGCGCTGCTCAGCGCCCACGCCCGACCCCTTGACGAGGTCATTCGCGGCGTGCGGCAGGCGCCTAAGGCGGCCATGCTCACCGACGACCGCCACACCCCCGCGGTGATCGCCCGGGCGTTGATCGAGGCTGGCCTGGCGCCAACCGCGGCATGCGCCATCTGCGAGAACCTGGGTGAGCCGGGGCAGCGCATTGTGCGGACCACGCTGGAGGAGGCGGCTGCGCAGACCTTCGCGCCACTGAATGTGCTGGTGGTCTGGCACGATGGAGAGGAGCAGCCGCCCGCTGAGGAAGCGGCGCGAACCGCTTCGCCGGCGACCCGTGCCCCCGGCCTGCCCGACGCGGCCTTCAGTGCCGAGGCCGGGCTGATCACCAGGCGCGAGGTGCGTCTGTTGAGCCTGGCGGAACTGGCCCTGAGGTCGGGCGAGGTGCTGTGGGACATCGGGGCGGGCAGCGGGTCGGTGGGCATCGAGGCCGCCCGCGCGCAACCGGCGGCCGCGGTCTACGCCGTGGAGCGCCGGACGGCGCTGTGCGAGCACATCCGCGAGAACCTGCGCCGCTTCCCCGCGCCCAACCTCCGCCTGATCCACGGCGAGGCGCCCGATGCCTGCGCCGCGCTGCCCTCTCCCGACGCGATCTTCATCGGCGGCAGCGGCGGGCGCCTGGGTGCGTTGCTCGACATGGCGCGCCGGCGTCTGCGCCCCGGTGGGCGCTTGGTGCTCAACCTGGTGACCCTCGACCGGCTGCGCGAGGCGCGCCAGCACTTGCCCGAGGCGCGGCTCTACCAGGTTCAGATCAACCGCGGCGCGCCCATCCAGGACGACCTGCGCCTCGAGGCGCTCAATCCGGTGTTTGTGATGACGTGGGTGAAGGGAGGATCTGATACCTCACATGGGTAGAGCCACATCAGTAAATTGTAACGACGTGCGAAGATTAAGATGCATCATCACAAGCCGTGCGCCGAGTGTAAAACGCAACGTGTGAGCCTGTGCCCCGCACCGCCCGCCGGAGCGCCAGGCGTGGCGTTACGTCAGGAGTGTCTTGCTCGCGCATGCTGGAAAGTAAAACACGATGTTCCGCCGCGCTCAGGTGCGGATCTGAACAGGGCTGATCCAGCTTCTTCGGGCCTTGTGCCCCAGATCCCGGGCGGTTCGTTGGTTTTGGCGGCGCAGTCGCCAAAACTAACGAACAACGACTTTTGCTTCGCGGGGTGCGGCCCTCCGCACCGCCTAAAAAGGCACAAAGATGGAGACCACACTGTCGGGCGCTGTTGAACCAGGACTTACCGTAATCGGTCTGGGGCCGGGCGACCCCGAGTTGATCACCCTCAAGGGGTTGCGGGCCATCCAGGCCGCCGAGGTGGTCTTCGTGCCGCGCAGCCGCGATGGCGCGCAGAGCATGGCCCTGCGTATTGCCGCTCCCTGGCTCGACCCCGCACGGCAGCGTGTGGTTGAACTGGCGCTGCTCATGGTGCGCGACGCGGCCCAAGTGCGCCCGGTCTGGCGTGAGGCCGCCGCGACTGTCGCTGCCCATCTGGACGCCGGGCAACGCGGGGTCTATCTGCTGCTCGGCGATCCGCTGCTCTACGGCACGGTCACCTACCTGTGGCGCGAACTGGCCGCCCTGGCCCCTCATCTGCAACTGCGGATCATCCCGGGGGTGACCTCCTTCGCCGCGGCAGCGGCAGCCGGCGCCCTGCCCCTGGCCCTGGCCGATGAGCGCCTGGTCGTGCTGCCCGCCAGCCATGAGGATGACCTGGAGCGCCTGCGGCGCCTGCTCACCGAGTTCGAGACTGTCGTGCTGCTCAAGGCCGGCCCGGCCCTTCCGCGCATCGTTGCTGCGCTGGAGCAGACCGGCCTGCTCGACCAGGCCCTGTATGCCGAATACGTCGGCATGCCCGAAGAGTTGATCGCCCGCGACCTGCGCGGCCTCGACCTTCACAATCGTCCCTACCTGTCGCTCGTGATTGTTCGCCGAGGAGACCGTTTATGAGTTACCCCGTCACTCCTGGTACCGTCTACTTCATCGGCGCGGGACCGGGCGCCCCAGATCTGATCACCGTCCGCGGGCGCGACATCATTGCCCGGGCCGATCTGATCCTCTACGCCGACAGCCTGGTGGACGAGGCGGTGCCGGCAGCCTATGCCCGGCCCACGGCTCGCGTGGTCGGCAGCGCCGGTCTGGATCTGGAGCGGATCGTCGCCCTGATGGTCGAGACGGCGCGGGCAGGCGGGGTGGTGGCCCGGGTCCACACGGGTGATCCTTCCCTTTATGGTGCGATCCACGAGCAGATGGCCGCCCTCGACGAGCAGGGCGTGCCCTACGAGATTGTGCCGGGCGTTACGGCGGCCTTTGCCGCCGCGGCCCGCCTCGGCGTCGAGTTGACCGTGCCCGAGGTGACCCAGACGCTCATCGTCTCGCGGGTGGCCGGGCGCACCCCCGTGCCCCCCGGCGAGGCCCTGCGCGATCTGGCTGCCCATGGCGCCTCGCTCGCGCTCTACCTCAGTGTGACCCAGATCGAGCAGGTGGTGGCCGAGTTACTGGCCGGCGGCGCCTACACCCCCGACACGCCGGTTGCGGTGGTCTACCGGGCCACCTGGCCCGATGAGCAAATCATTACCGGTACGCTGGCCGAGATTGCCCCTCAGGTGCGCGAAGCCGGCCTCACCCGCCACGCCCTCATCCTGGTCGGCCCGGCGCTGCGTGCCGCGCGTCCCGCCACGCGCAGCCGGCTCTATGCCCCGGAGTTCGCCCACGGCTACCGGCGGCGGCAGACGACTACCGGCGCGCTACCGGAGCCAGCCGAAGCGCCCACGGTGATCGCCGTCACTCGCGCGGGGGCGCGCCTGGCCGCCCGGCTGGCCCTGGAGCTGGGGGCCACGGCCTATGTGCCCGCGAAGCTCGCCGCCGAGGCGCCGGGGGCCACGACCTACACCGGCCCGGCGCGCGCCCTGGTGCGGAGCCTCTGGGGCCGCGCCCGCGCCCTGGTGCTGGTGATGTCCACGGGGATCGCCGTGCGCGCCGTCGCGCCCCTGCTCACCCACAAGGACGTAGACCCCGCGGTGATCTGTCTGGACGAAGCCGGTCGCGCCGTGGTCCCGCTGCTCGGCGGCCACCGCGCCGGGGCCAACGACCTGGCCCGGCGCATCGCCACATTCACCGGGGGCCAACCCGCGATCACTACCGCCAGCGACACCCAGGGCCTGCCCGCCCTCGACCGTCTCGGCCAGGAGGCCGGCTGGCGCATCGTCGAAGACGCGGCCCTGACCCACACCATGGCCTGTCTGGTCAACGGCGAACCGCTGGGCTGCTACGTGGACCCTGCACTTCCCTACCAGCGCCGCCAGATCGAGACCTGGCTCGCTGCATGCCCCGATCTTACCTTCGTTGATGACCCGGCGGACCTCGCCGACCCGCGCTTCGCTGCTGCGCTGCTGGTCAGCCAGCGCGCCCTGTCCGAGCACTGGCCCGCCCTGCGCGACAGGACCGTGCGCTACGCGCCGCCCGTCCTGGTGGCCGGCATCGGCTGCCGCCGCGGCGTGCCTGTCGAGGAGTTGCGCGCCGCCCTTGATGCGACCCTGGCCGACGCTGGTCTCGATCCGCGCTGCCTGGCGGCCCTGGCAACCGCCGCGCTCAAGACCGATGAGCCAGGTCTGAAGGCCCTGGCCGCAGAACGGGGCCTGCCGCTGGTCATCGTGCCCGACGCGCGCCTCCAGGCCCTCGACCCCGCCGACTTCAGCCCCAGCGCCGCCCGCGCCCGCGCCGACCTGCCCGGCGTGGCCGAACCCTGCGCCCTCGTGGTGGCAGGCGGGCCGCTCCTCGTCCCCAAGCGCGCCTTCGCCCGCTGTACCGTCGCCGTGGCCCTCCGCCCCGATACGGCCGCGTGGCCCGAGTTCGTCACCTCCACACCTCCACACCTCCACACCTCCACACCTCCACACCTCCACACCCCCTCCCCCGGGCGCCTCACCCTGGTCAGCATCGGCCCCGGCGACCTCAGCCAACTGACCCTGGCGGCCCGGCAGGCGCTTCAGGAGGCCGAGGTGGTGGTGGGCTACGGCGTCTATGTTGAACTGGTGCGCCCGCTGCTGGCCCCCCGCCAGGAGCTGCTGATCACCCCGGCGATGGGCGACGAGCTGGGCCGCGCGCGGCAGGCCCTCGACCTGGCGCGGGCCGGGCGCCGGGTGGCGTTGATCAGCAGCGGGGACATCGGCATCTACGCCATGGCCGCGCCGGTCTTCGAGCACCTGCGCAACGAGGGGTGGGATGGCACACGGCCCGCGGTGGAGGTGCTGCCCGGCATTAGCGCCTTTCAGGCCCTGGCGGCCCGGCTGGGGGCGCCGATCAGCCACGACTTCAGCGTGATTAGCCTGAGTGACCTGCTCACGCCCTGGGAGGTGATCGAGTGCCGTGTCGCCGCCGCCGCCGCCGCCGACTGTGTGGTGGCTTTCTACAACCCGCGCTCCCGCGAGCGCCACTGGCACCTCGGCGCGGCCCTGGCCATCCTGCGCGCCCATCGCCCCCCGGAAACCCCCGTGGCCCTGGGGCGCAACGTGATGCGCGCCGACGAGCGTATCATCCTCACCACCCTGGCCCGGGTTGACCCCGCCCAGGCCGATATGTTCACCGTGGTGCTGGTGGGCAACAGCCAGAGCTACCCCCTCGCCGGGCGCATGGTAACCCCCCGCGGCTATGAGGCCAGAACTCGCCCTGAGTCCACACCTCCACACCTTCACATCGCCACACCTCCGCACCCCCACATCTCCACACCTCTCTCCCCTTACCCTATCGTGCTCACCAACCTGAGCGGCGCGCCGGTGGTGGTCGTCGGCGGGGGGCCGGTGGGCGAACGCAAGGTGCGGGGGTTGCTGGAGACGGGGGCGCGGGTGCGGCTGATCAGCCCGGAGGCCAGCCCGAAGCTCCGGGCCTGGGCCGCCGCCGGGCGCATTGTCTGGCAACAGCGCCCCTACGCCCCCGGCGACCTGGCCGGGGCGCGCCTGGTCTTCGCCGCGACCAGCGAACGCGAGGTGAACGCCCGGGTCGCCCGCGACGCCGTGCTCCACGGCGCGCTGTGCAACGTCGCTGATGCCCCGGAGGAGGGCGATTTCCACCTGCCGGCGTTGCACCGCTCCGGCGAGATGACCATCGCTGTCAGCAGCGGCGGCGCGGCCCCGGGGCGCTCCGTGGCCCTGCGCGACGCTATCGCCGCCTGGCTCGAGGGCCGCTCCCCCAACGGGCAGCCCGGCGGCGCGCCGCCCGCCGAGGTGGCCCCCGCGCCCGACCGGCGCCCCGCCGCAACAGCGCCCCGCGGCAAAGCCTACCTGGTCGGCGCCGGGCCGGGCCGGGCCGACCTGATCACCCTCCGCGGGCTGACCCTGCTGCGCCGGGCCGACGTGGTGCTCTACGACTGGCTGGTGGCCCCCGAACTGCTGGAGCAGGTTCCCGCGGGCGCCGAACTGATCTTCGTCGGCAAGACCCACGACCGACATACTCTGGAGCAGGACGCCATCACTGACCTGCTCGTCGCCCACACCGGGGCCGGGCGGCAGGTGGTGCGGCTCAAAGGCGGCGACCCCGGCGTCTTTGGCCATGCTGGCGAGGAGGCCCTGGCCCTGGCGCGGGCCGGGCTGCCCTTCGAGATCGTGCCCGGCGTCTCCTCGGCCCTGGCCGCCCCGGCCTACGCCGGCATTCCCCTCACCTTCCGCGGCCTGGCCAGCGGCTTCGCCGTGGTGACCGGGCACGAAGCGCCCGATACCCCCCACCACCTGGACTGGACCGCCCTGGCCCGCGTGCCCACCCTGGTGGTGCTGATGGGCCTGCACCGAACCGAGGCCATCTGCGCCGCCCTGCGGGAGGCCGGGCGCGCCTCCGACACTCCCGTGGCGGTCATCAGCCGGGCCACCACCAGCGAGCAACGGGTCCTGCGGGCCACCCTGGACAGCCTGCCCGCGGCCCTGCAAGCGCAACCCGTGCCGACGCCCGCCGTGCTGGTGATCGGCGACGTCGTCGCCCTGGCCGACGAACTGGCCTGGTTCGCCCCCGAGCTAGCCGCGGAGCACTTCGTGCCGTTCGATGAAGCGGCCCGCCACGCCCATCTTTCCGATCGGAGCAACCCATGAGCATCGCGCTGCCGCGGCTGCTGCTGGCCGCGCCGATGAGCGGCAGCGGCAAAACCACTATCACCGCGGGCCTGATTGCCGCCCTGAGCGCGCGGGGGCTGGCGGTGGCTCCCTTCAAATGCGGGCCGGACTACATTGACCCGAGCTACCACGCCCTGGCCGCCGGGCGTCCCTGTGCCAACCTCGACGCCTGGCTCGTGCCCCCTGAACATATCCCCGGGGTGCTGGCGCGGCGCAGCGCGGGCGCCGACCTGGCGCTGATCGAGGGTGTAATGGGCTTCTTCGACGGCTACGCGGGCGACGACGACACCGGCAGCAGCGCCCACATCGCCCGGCTGACCGGCACCCCGGTCGTAATTGTGCTCGACGTGCGGGCCATGGCCCGCACCGCTGCGGCCCTCGTCGCCGGCCTGCGCGACTTCGACCCCCGGGTGCGCGTCGTGGGCGTCATCCTCAACCGTGCCGGCAGCCCCCGCCATGCCGCCATGGTGCGCGCGGCCATCGAAAGCGACGCGGGGCTGCCCGTCCTTGGCGCCCTGCTGCGCGACGAAGCCATTACCCTGCCCGAACGCCACCTGGGCCTGGTGCCCACCGCCGAGGCGGGCCGCTGGCGAGCCTGGCTCGACGAGGTGCGCGTGCGCATCGAAGCCAGCGTGGACCTCGAGGCCCTCCTGGCCCTGGCCCGTGCTGCGCTGCCCCTCGACCTGCCCGCGCCCGCGTTGCCCGCAGCAGCGCCGGAACCACCCTTCGCGTTCAACAACGCTTCCCCCGGCGCCGGAGCGCCGATCATCGCCGTGAGCCGCGACGAAGCCTTCAGCTTCCTCTACGACGACAACCTCGACCTCTTACGCGACGCGGGGGCCACCATCGCCTTTTTCAGCCCCCTGCGCGACGCAGCCCTGCCGGCTGGCGCGGGGGCGCTCTACCTCTGCGGCGGCTTTCCCGAACTCTACGCCGCGCAGTTGAGCGCCAACGGCGCCATGCGCGCGGCCATCCGCACTGCCGCCGCCCGCGGCCTGCCGATCTACGCCGAATGCGGCGGGCTGATGTACCTCACCGAGACCCTGATTGACGCCGATGGTCTGGCCCACCCGATGGTGGGCCTGCTCCCCGGACGCTCGGTGATGACCCCGCGCCTGACCCTGGGCTACCGCACGGTGCGCGCCAACGGCGCGAGCTGGCTGTGGGAGAGTGGCGAAACGGTGCGTGGCCACGAGTTTCACTACTCGGTCTGGGACGATCGCCCTGCCGAACTCCCCTGGCTCTACACCTGCCTGCCCGATGCCCTGCGCCCCGACGCGCGCCTCGAAGGAGCCTGTACGGGCAATATCCTGGCCTCCTACGTTCACATTCACTGGCTGGCCGCCCCCCATCTCGCCACACGCTTCATCGCCGCGGCCCGGCAACACGCCCAGAGCATCACGAAATCCTTCCCTGGATAGATGACAAAAAGGCGCATTCAAGCGTATGATAGGTACATACTCCTGCTCGGGGGAGGGTCTGGAAGTGCCTGGCCCTCGCAGGAGAGCAACGTGAGAGAGTTCGGGAGGGCGCAGCCCTCCGGGAAAAAACGTGAGCAGCTCCGGGAGGGCGCGGCCCTCCCGGGAAATAAACAAGGGAGGGCCGCGCCCTCCCAGGGAAACTCTGTTTTTGTTCCTTGCAGTGTGTTGTTATGTCGCGTGTGACCAATCGGAAACCGCATGAACCAGAGGAGCACCCTATGTCTCAGCGCGTACTTGTAGCCTACGCCAGCAAATACGGCTCAACCGCCGAAATCGCCGAACGCATCGGCCAGACCCTGCGCCGGGCCGGCCTGGAGGTGGATGTCGCCGAAATTACGCCAACCCTGAACCCCATGCCCTACACTGCCGTTGTCGTGGGTAGCGCCGTCTACACGGGCGTCTGGCTCAAACCAGCGGTTGAGTTCCTGCAAGGGTACAGCGAGGTCCTGTCCAAACGACCGGTGTGGATCTTCTCCAGCGGGCCGACGGGCGAAGGCGATCCCATGACCTTGCTCAAGGGCTGGCGCGTCCCCGAGGGGCAACGCCACCTGGTCGAGCGCCTTCAGCCCCGCGACGTGGCCGTGTTTCACGGGAACATCGATACCGAGAAGCTGAACCTGGCTGAAAAGATGATGATCACCGTCATCAAGGCCCCCACCGGCGACTTCCGCAACTGGCAGGCGATCGAAGCCTGGGCTGGCGGCGTCGCCAGCGCCCTCGCGTGAACCCGGGCCGCCCAGGGAAGGGGCCGGGTGGCCGCGCCCTCCACAGCACGCCTCCGGTAGGGCGCGCCACGGCCCCATAGCCACCGATGCCAGACCCGCCCTTGTGGGTGGGGCGCGGGGAGGGCTGCGCCCTCCCCGCCA
>CAKZSI010000045.1 GCA_937918935.1 uncultured Chloroflexales bacterium
CTCCGGGGCAGATACCCACGTGTTCCTCAGCCGTGCGCCACGCAGCGGCGCAAGCGCCCTGCGTTCGACTTGCATGCATTAGGCACGCCGCCAGCGTTCGTCCTGAGCCAGGATCAAACTCTGCGTGGGATCGTGAAGTGCGCCTTCCGGCGCCCTCACCATCCGTTGTTGACGTGGACCAGCTCTATCAACTACCGTATTCTGGTTGTGAAGGTGCTCACTGAAAACAAGCCGCCGGGAAAACAAAACCAGGAAGGTTCAGATGGTTCTGAGCTTCCTGGCGACGTCTCTGATACAACTATCAGCGCGGTTCGCTCGGTTTGTTTCCCTGCTTGTTGCGTCTGCCTCACAGAACCCTGTGAGTGAGACGTGGCTCGTTTCAGCATCGGTAGTATAGCACTCGCGTCGAGTGTTGTCAAGGATGTGTTAAGAGATTGGTTCTGACCGTTAATGGGGCCGTGAAGCCTGTCGCTGGCCCGATGCGGCAGGGTGTCCCTGCAAGGCAGGGCCGATGCAACCGTTGCCTCCAGTGGCGAGACCGGGGCGGCGCAGCGTTTCCCGATACGGTCATCTTGCGTTGGTTTTAAGCCTGTGCGCCATCCCTTATACGCGCTCCACTTCCTCTTTCAAACCCTCCCGTTGTGTTACCATAGGCTGGTTGTGCAACCGGGTTACGGGCAGGGCGCCGGGTTCCCCTGCGGAGGTGAGGAAAGTATGTCTATCGAAACGGCGTTGCGCGGCGTTCAGGTGGTGGAAGTGGCAACCTATCTGCCGGGGCCGGCCTGCACCCAGGTGCTGGCGAGCCTGGGGGCGCACGTGACCAGGGTGGTGCGTCCGGGCGGCGATCCTCTCCGGCGGCTTCCACCGCTGCACGCGGCGTACCCCTCTCTCAATGCCGACAAGGTTGAGGTGGAACTGGATCTGAAGCGGCCCGAGGACGCGGAAACCTTTCGCTCCCTGGCGCGCCAGGCTGATGTGCTGGTGGACGGCCTGCGCCCAGGCGCGCTGGCGCGCCTGGGGGTGGGCCCTGCGACCCTACAGGCGTTGAATCCGCGCCTCATTTACTGTGCGCTCAGTGGTTACGGCCTGTCGGGGCCGCTGAGTCATCTGGCGGGACACGATCTGAACTTCGTGGCCCTGTCCGGGTTGCTGGCAACCACCACAGTGGGCGACGAGCCGGCCCTGCCGGGGACGCAACTGGCCGATCTGGTAAGTGGTCTGACTGCGGCGATGGCCATTCTGGCAGCGCTGCTTGCCCGCGGGGACGGGCCAGGTTGCCTGCTCGACGCGCCTATGCTCGCGGCGACCCGCTGGTTGATGACCCCGTGGTATGCGGTGGCCCGCGCGGGTGAGCAGCAGGGAGGGTTAAGCGGCCGCATGGCCTGCTACCGGGCTTACCGCACCGCCGATGGGCGCCATCTGGCCGTAGCTGCGCTTGAGCCGCATTTCTGGGCCCGCTTCTGTGAGGCGCTTGGGCGTCCTGATCTCACTGCGAGACACCAGGATGCCGATCAACAGGCCCTGGCCAACGAGATTGCCGCGCTGATCGCTCGGCGACGCCTGGAGGAATGGCTGCCTGTCTTTGCCGATCTCGATGCCTGTGTTACTCCGGTGTTGACGCTTGAGGAAGCGGCGCGCGACTGGGACGGAGGGGCAGGTTTGCCCTGTGCATCCTCGGTCTGGCCCTGGTTTGGTTCCAGGCGCGCCGTTGGGGCATCAGCGTGACGCCGGCACGTCCAGATGCGTCGCGCCCAATCCGCAATCCAACATCGCACGAGCCAGGAACGCGGCGCCCGGCGCTCTGGTGCGCCGGGAGGGACCCGGTTTCCCCATTTTCAGATCAGAGCACGATCTTCCGTTCCTCTATCAACTTGTTCCGCAGCTTGCGGTACAGTTCGTCGTAGTTGAGACGCCCCATGGTGATTTCATACTTGTAGGCCTGCAGCATCTTGTGCACTTCAGTGTCGAGGCGCTCCTCGACCATCAATTCATCGGTGATGATTTCGATGATGGCCAGTTTCAGCGCCGTGTCGTCGCCGCGAAAGAGCACGCCGTCAACGTCGGCGAGGGTGTCGATGAGATCGACGGCGAGGGCCTCGATCTTTTC
This sequence comes from uncultured Chloroflexales bacterium, assembly GCA_937918935.1. Taxonomy (GTDB): domain Bacteria; phylum Chloroflexota; class Chloroflexia; order Chloroflexales; family Chloroflexaceae; genus JACAEO01. Next base: position 2,108 of record CAKZSI010000045.1, read on the forward strand.
AGGCGAGAGTTTCATCCCTTCTCCTCACGGGTGGCGGCAAGGGTCTGGCGCAAGGTTCGCAGTTCCTCAATGCGCTCGGGGGGCAGGCGCCGGATCGGTCCGAGGAGCGCTGCCGCGTGGATAATGCGCGCGCAATGCTCGAGTTGTTCCATCAGGTAATACGCCTCAAGGGGGGTGCGGCCCAGGGTCAGCGCGCCATGGTGGGAGAGCAGCACCGCGTTGTGGTCGCCGATGAGATCGTCAACCGCCGCGCCCATCTCGGCGGTGCCGGTGCGGGCGTAGGGGGCGGTGGGCACGGGGCCTAGGGAAAGCACCGCTTCGGGCAGGAGTGGCTCGGCCATGCTGATGCCCGCCAGGGTGAGGGCGACGGCGGTGGGCGGATGGGCATGGACGCAGGCCAGGACATCGGACCGGCAGCGATAGACGTGCAGGTGCAGCAGTTGCTCCGAAGACTGGCGGCGGCCCGGCGCTGCGCGGAGCAGCACTCCCTCGGGGTCGATCACTACCAGGTCCTCAGGTTCCAGTTCGCCTTTGCACATACCTGCCGGGGTGATCACGATCGTTCCATCGGGCAGGCGGGCCGAGATGTTGCCGTCGCCTGCGGCAATCAACCCGCGCTGGTACAGCCGACGTCCTACCTGGACAATCGCCAGGCGGAGGGCCTCCTCGCTAGCCATGGTTCACACCTACGTTACTACCCTCGAGGGGAGGGTCCGGGAGAGCTATGCCCTCCCATAAAAGTGATCGGATAATCTGGTTATTCGGATAGGCGCTTAGCTCTATATTTGTCACTGGCCGCAGTTTCCGTTACGAGGAGGTTCGGAGGGGCTACGCTCCTCCAGGTTTTCCTCTTCCTGGTGCAGCGCGGCGCATCCGCGCCGCACCAGGGGGGAAGGATCTTCGGGGGCCGCAGGCCCCCGCAACCCCCGCCAGGGGCAAAGTGACAAAGCAGAGTCAGCGCCACGGCGTTTTATGAGCTGCGACGGCGCCGCAGGGTGGCGCGTAGCTGCCGCGCGAACAGCAGGGCGAACAGCGCCCACCCGAGCCAGGCGATCAGCGTCTGGCTCAGTCGGGTCAGCAGCAATCCGATAAGTAGCGCCACGCGCACGGCGGCCACGAGGGTGCGCTTCCAGGCTAGCACGCGCGGGGTCGCTTCCCAGTCGATTGCGGCGATGCGCGGCAATAGTCCCCGTTCCAGGCATCCTTCCAGAGAATAGACGTAGATCGTGTCGGTAAACTGGCCAGCGAGGATCAGGTCGCGTTCCAGCGCCTCCCACGACAGGGGCGGCAGCCCCCGGATGCTTCGGGCGCGTGAACCGGCACTGTCGACGACACCGACCCCGATGCTATCAGCGGCAGGGCCGTAACTGGCGATCAACGCGCCCCCCAGGTCATCCTCCAGGGCCGCCAGCGGAACGCTGCTGTAACAGATCAGCACCTCGACATCCGCGGGCACATCGACGATGTCGAGCATGCGCTGGGCCAGGGTACTGCCAGCACGCCGATCGTCGGCCACGACGGGCACCTGGTACGTGTGTACTTCATAGCCATCGTGACGGATTTCGCTTACCAGGTCGGTGTAGGCGTTGCGCGCGGCGCCATAGAGCACGTTGTCGCGGGCGCGCAAGAAGCGGCGGGTCAACTGGCGCAGGTTGCCGTGGTGCAACTGGTCGATGGCGCTGCCCGGAGGGGCGATGTTCAGACCAACGGCGTCGAAGTGCAATCTGTACTCTCGCACCCAGTCGCGGAAGTGATGGTAGCGAGCAAAGGCCTGAGGATAGTTCTGGAGATTAAACCAGAAATCTTCGCCCGGCGGTAGAAGCAGCCATGCGATGACCGTGACCTGGCGCTGGTTCAACAGGCGCACTGCCTCAGCGAGGGGTTGGGTGAAGTCGTAGAGCGCCACGGCGACGCCGTAACCGTGAGCGGCCAGGTAGGCCGCGAGCCCGCTGTCGCGAAGGCGCGTGAGCAGTTCGGCCCCGTCGAGTTCACTGAAAAAGATGACCTGGGGTTGGCCATAGCCAGGTCCCACCGCTTCTCTTGTTGGGGTTGCAGCTTGCACGGATGTTGATACGCTTCAACGTGGTTCGCACCCACGTTACCGTTGGATGGGGCGGGGAGGCGGAGCATCCCCGCAACCCTGGTTGTGCGAGGATCCGGTTAAGCGATGCGCGCCAGGACTCTACTACCGATATTATACATCGGTATGGCCCGCAAGGTCGCAGTGACTGCGGGGCTGTTGCAAAGTCCGCCTTCGGCAGAGGGTTTGGGGCCGCTATGCCGCCTGATAAGGTCGTTTTGCAATGGTTCTGGTGGCTAAAACACCAGAACCATTGCAACATGTGCGGTCTGGGGCTCGCTCCGGAAACGTTAGATCAACGCTGGCGCTAACCCTGGTCTTCGTGGGAAGGCGATGCCCTGCTGAACCCTCGTGTGGAGGGCGTATATTGGTGAAGCGTTCGAGGCAGGGCGAAGCCCGGGTGGCTCACAGCTGGGGCATATCACAACGCGGGCTGGCGCTGGAGGCTACCGCCGTCCTTCCATTTAGAAACCAGACGAGTATGCTGCCGTCCCACTCCACGCTAAACGTGAATCTCGGGTAGACCTCGGGCTGAGCGGGTGGAAAGACCGTGGGTTGCCCTCGATCAATGGGGTCGGGAGAGAAGCGATTGTCCGGACCAACAGGAAGAACCACCGGCCCGGTTGGGGTGTTGCGATAGGTAAAGTACGCTATATAGCGCGTGTCGCTAACCCTGGCAACACACTGCAGAACCGGAAGCAACGTGACGCCTTCATCAGGCTCGGCCGTGGTCGTCTCGATCGGCGTCACTGTTGGCGTATCGGTGAGCGTGGCCGTGGGCGTGCTGGTGGGCGTGGCCGTGGGTGTGCTGGTGGGCGTGGCCGTGGGTGTGCTGGTGGGCGTGGCCGTGGGCGTGCTGGTGGGCGTGGCCGTGGGCGTGCTGGTGGGCGTGCTGGTGGGCGTGGCCGTGGGCGTGCGGGTAGGCGTGGCCGTGGGCGTGGCCGTGGGTGTGCTGGTGGACGTCGCCGTAGGGGTATCCGTAGGTGTGCTGGTGGCTCGAACGGTGGCCGTCGCGGTCTCCGTTGCCGGAGGCATAGCCGTTGCCGTCGGTGGAACCACTGTTGGCTCAGGGCTGCGGGTACCGGTCGGCGTTGCCGTTGGTCGGAGGGTCGGCATGAAGATCGGCGGCAATTCCTCGCCGATCGGCTGCGACGTCTGCCCATCTGTCGGCGTGGGCGCGGGGCCGCTCTGGCCAGTTTCGGGGTTGGCGACCGGCGTAGTGACACCGCCGGCGATCCGGCTCGGTGTCGGTGAGGGCGCAGGGATAACGGCAATCACCGGCGTGCGGGTGGGGCGGACCGGTTCTGTGGTCCTATCAGGCGCAGGCGGAACCGGAGCGCCAGGTTCAGCCGGCAGGTTTCCGGCAATGCTCGACACTTCGTTGGCGACCGACTCGATAATCTGTTGCGTCGCGGCGTCAGGTGCGGTGGTGGTGCGCAGATCGGACTCAGCGCGCGCCAGGAGCCGTTCGATGCGCTCGACAATCTGTTCCTGGACCTCAGGGCTGGTATCGGGCAACTTCTCGATGGTCTGGCGTACCTGGCTGTCGAGTTGCTGCACCATCTGGTTGAGTTGTTCGGGATCGGCGTCGCCGCGTTCGGTGAGGGCATTGATCTCAGCAATCCGGCGTTCGACGCGGGCTGCCGCGAGATCGGCGCGCAGGTTGGGATCAGCGGTGAGAGCGATCCGCGCCTGTTCGGAGGCGAGTTTCCAGGCGTAAAGATAATCGCCGGGAAGGCTGCGCGCGGCTGCCTGGTCCACCGAATAGAACGTGAGGAAGAAGATCAGCAGGGCGGTGAGGGCCACGGTGGCCATACGTAACGTACTACGGCGCGCGAACCGGTTAGTCAGCGGGCGGAGGGTGCGTTGCAGGCGCTGCCAGAACGTTTCGGGGCGGGTGTAGGTGGCCCGGGCAAGCTCCTCGATCTCGCGGCGTCCAGAGGCGAGCCACTGCTCGAGCGATGGCGGCATCGAACTGACCGCCTGCTGCCGAATGGCGGCGGCCGTTCGGAGCATTGGTTCAAGGGCAGCCCGATGCTCCGGATGGGCACGCAGGATCTCTTCGACGCTGGCGCCGGCCCGGAGTTGCTCGAGGGCCTCATCAAGAAGTTGTGACAGATCCGGACGCACGGTCAGTCTCCCGCGGGCGTCTCGTAGGATGTAGCCGCCATATCACGCCGGGTCAATGCGCCGCCTACTTCGTGCCCGTTGAGGACGCACTGGCGCTGGTAGCCCTGTTCACCTCGCGATGTCGGTGGACCGCCAGTGAAGGCGGGTTCTTCGGTCTCACGCTTGAGGATCTTGTGCAGGCTCTGCAGTGCCCGATGCTGAATGGCTTTCACCGCCCCTTCGCTACGCTGGAGCATCCCGGCGATCTCGCTGTTGCTCATATCGGCAAAGAAGCGCAGGGTGAGCACCTGCTGCTGGTCGCGGGTGAGCTGGCCGATGGCTTGCTGCAGAGCGATACGGTCAGTGATCACACGGACATCGTTCTCGCTGCTGGTGTCGACGAGGTCGTCGCGCGTATCAAACGGCGTGGATACGACGCGGCGCCGGCGCTGGTGGCTGTAGAGCACATTGGCCGCGATCGTGTACATCCAGCCAAGAAAGGCCTTCTCGTCGCGGTACTCGAAGCGATCGATGCCATTGATAATCTTGATAAAGACCTCCTGGGTGAGGTCTTGTGCCAGTTCCAGTTCGGTCACCCGAACGTGTAGATACCGCAGGATCATGCCAGCGTAGGTGGCGTACAACTCGCTGATAGCAGTCGGGTCGCGCTGTTGGGCGCGATCGATCACCGCGCGCAATTGGTTCGAGGAGAGCATCGCTCGTCCTACGACCTGCCGCGCCCTTCCGCTTGCCGGCGGCCTTACAGGCCGCTTATTGATACAAACGCTTCGGCAAGCGAAAAAGTTGCGCCAGATCGTCCACTAATCTTTAGCCTGATCCTGCATTCGCTCTACGTGAGAGATGCATCCGGCCGCGACGCTCAGGCATCGTTTTGCTGTGCGACCGGTTGGGTGTCTCTCTGGGGGGTGCGAAGAGTGTAGCCCACCGTATTGCGTCCAGCGGCAGCAGACTCGTCTGGGGTTCGCCAGGGCGCGCACCCGATGCGGGGGAATGGGGAAATGGAGGGGAAGCTGGACCTCCCCGTGTCCCGCCAACCAGCGTAGCTGTGAACCATAGCTCACTTTAATAAACGCTCGTTTCATATCACTTTGCATTATAGCGGTTGACGTTCGAGTCTGTAAGGGAAAAAACTGTTAATATGCCATCAGTTGCGCTCGTGCAAAGCTCGCGCTATACTGCCAAAGCTCGCACCAGAATGCGACAGATGGTCGTAATCCACCCGGGTCAGGATCTGCTGCATGAAGATTGCAATTATTGGATTGGCTAACAGTGGCAAGACCACGGTGTTCAATGCGCTGACGCGGGGCACTGCGGAGACGGCGGCATACTCGTCGGGGCAGATGGAGCCGAACCTGGCGACGGTCAAGGTGCCCGATGAGCGCCTGGCGGTGCTGGCGCAAATGTTCAAGCCGCGCAAGGTGACCTATGCCGACGTGCAGTACGTTGATGTGGCCGGGATCGGCGGTGGCAAACCGGCGGGTGGCCTGCCGCCGGCCCTGCTCAACTACCTGGCCAGCGCCGACGCGCTGCTGCATGTGGTGCGCGCCTTCGAGGATCCGGGCGTGCCGCATCCCGAGGGCACGGTTGATCCCCGTCGCGATATTCAAACCGTTGATCTGGAACTGACCTTCTCCGACCTGGCGATTATCGAGAAGCGGCTGAACCGGCTGAATGCCGAGATCCCCAAGATGGCCACGAAGGAGAAGGAACTGCGCACCGTCGAGCGTGACCTGCTCATGCGTCTGAAAGAGCATCTGGAGGCCGACCTGCCCATCCGCAGCCTCGATCTGAACGAGGACGAGGAGCGTCTGATCCGGGGCTACCAGTTCCTCACCGCCAAGCCGATGCTGATCGTCCTGAACATTGGCGAAGAGCACCTGCAGGCCCCTCCGATGGTGGAGTATCCCTATCCCCGAAGCGCCGTGGCGCCCGTGTGTGGCAAAATCGAAGCGGAACTGGCCCAGCTCGATGACGCCGACGCGCAGTCGTTCATGGAAGATCTCGGGATCACCAGGCCCGCCCGCGATCTGGTGATCCAGCGCAGCTATGAGTTGCTCGGGCTGGTCAGCTTCCTTACCGCCGGTCCCGATGAGGTGCGCGCCTGGACCATCCGGCGCCAGACGCCAGCGGTGGAGGCGGCGGGGGTGATCCACTCGGATATTCAGCGGGGCTTTATCCGCGCCGAGGTGGTAGCCTACGACGATCTGGTCAAGGCTGGCTCGATGTCCGAGGCGAAGAAGCACGGGGCGGTGCGGATGGAAGGCAAAACCTACATCGTTCAGGACGGGGACGTCTGCCACTTCCTGTTTAACGTGTGATTGCCCGCCGGCCAGGGCTGCCGGTTTCATCCTTCCCCAAGTTCAGTGTGCGCCTCCTCAACATCAATGAGTGCGGCGGGGCCGGCGATGCGCCCGCGCACGCTTTCCAGGCCCAGATCGGCGACCGCGGCGGCGACGGCCGCTTCGTGGTCGCGGTGGGTGATCAGCACCACGGTCGGCCCGGTATCGGTGCTGGCGTAGACCGGGACGCCCTTCGCGCGCAGGGTATTACACATACGAAAAATAGTAATATTTTCGGGTTCCCAGCCGATCAACTTCTGCTCGCGCGAGCCGGACATGGTCACGCCGTGGAGGCGCATGCTGTCGAGTTCGGCGAGCTGGCCAATCATGCGCCAGTCGCCCCGTTGCGCTGCGCCGAGGCACTCGATAATCTCATCGCCCCGGCTGAGCATCCAGGCCTTGAAGAAGCTGCTGTGCGGCGCGTCGTGGTGGGCCTGCTCGGTTTGCAGGCCGACGCGCGAGTCGATCGGCACGGTGATCAGGCGCACGTCGGCGAGCTGGTCTTCGGCGTCCAGGCGCACGGCGAAGCTGTCCTGGTGGGCGATGCCGGGGTAGGAGAGCCAGAGGGCCAGGCCGCCCGCGGCGGCGCGGCAGCCGGAACCAGCCAGCAGGCGGGCGATGCAACTCAGAAAGCGCGTATTGGCGACGAGGGCGGGGCCGTAGAGCGCGCCGATAGCCGCGGCGGCCAGGGCTGCGGCGCCGGCCGCGCTGGTGCCGAGGCCCTTGCCGGCAATGCTGGCCTTGAACACGTTGCGCGTGGTGACGCGGGCAGGCACGCGGGCGCCGCCGAGGGCGCGCACCGCATCGAGGATCTGCACGATGCGCTCCAGTTCGCGGCCCCGGGCGGGACGATCGCCGAAGCGGGCCTCGTCGGCGGGCAGGCGCGGGTCAAACTCCACCAGGGTGACAGTGTGGGCGGCGTCGTTGTTGAGCGAGATACTGGGAAGAAAGGCGGTGCGGTAGCTCCAGTCGGCCAGCCCGTGGTACTTGAGCACCCCCTGCATAGGGTAGGCGCGGGCGGCGGCCCGGCCCCGCTCGTTCGGCGCGGGCAGGCTGGCCGGAAAGGGGGCCACGGGGATCCCCGCCGCGTCAAGGGCGGCGAGGATGCGCCCGTGGGCCGCGCGCATAGCCGGGACGGTGTCGGCAAAGTTGTCGGGAACACTGGTAGCCATAGGAGCTTCGACAGATGAAAGAGTCTGTAAACAAAGTTTTGCGCTACATCCCCCCGTCCCATCCCCAACCCTCCCCCGCTGCGGGAGGGAATCCGGCATCTCCCCCCAACGGAGGAGGTTAGGAGGAGGGTGGAAATGCCAGGAAACTTACTTTACAGACCATGTCATGCTTCCCAATACACGTTGCGACGAAGGCCGGTCTGGGAAGGCGCAGCCTTCCCAGGACCTTCCCTGAAGGGAGCGGTAGGGCAACCAGGTTGCCCCGCCGCCCCTACCGGCGCTCGTAGTTCGGGGCCTCCTTGGTGATGGTCACGTCGTGCGGATGGCTCTCGATCTGGCCGGCCATGGTGACGCGGATCAGCCGCGCATCGCGGCGCAGCGTCTCGATATCGCGGGCGCCGACGTAGCCCATGCCCGCGCGCAGCCCGCCGACGAGTTGAAAGACGGTATCCTGGAGCGGCCCCTTGTAGGGGACCATGCCCTCGATGCCCTCGGCCACGAGCTTGCGGGTCTCGTTGACGTTGGTCTGGAAATAGCGGTCGCCGCTGCCGCGGGTCATCGCGCCGATGGAGCCCATGCCACGGTAGGTTTTGTACGAGCGGCCCTCGTAGAGGATCGTCTCGCCGGGGCTTTCTTCGGTGCCGGCGAAGAGCGAGCCGATCATCACCGCATGGGCGCCGGCGGCGATGGCCTTGGTGATATCGCCGGAATACTTGATGCCGCCGTCGGCGACAATCGGCACGCCGAAGCGTTCGGCGGCGCGGGCGCACTCGGTAATGGCGGTGATCTGCGGCATACCCGCGCCGGTAACCACGCGGGTCGTACAGATGCTCCCCGGCCCCTGACCAACTTTCACCGCGTCCACGCCGCGTTCGATCAGGGCGACCGTGGCGGCAGCAGTGCTGACATTCCCGGCGATCAGTTGAACTTCGGGGAAGGCCTCGCGCACCCGTACCACGGCGTCGAGCACCCCCTGCGAGTGACCGTGGGCCGTGTCGATCACCAGCACATCCACACCGGCGCGCGCCAGGGCCGCGGCGCGCTCGAGGAAATCGCCGCCTGCGCCGATGGCCGCGCCGACGCGCAGCCGCCCCTGTTCATCCTTGCAGGCATGGGGATGCTCGATCTGCTTCATAATATCCTTCACCGTAATCAACCCGGTGAGTTTGCCCCGGCTGTTCACCACCAGCACCTTCTCGATGCGGTGGCGGTGCAGCACCTCCTTGGCCTGCTCCAGGGTGGTGCCCTCCGGCACGGTGATCAGGTTCTTGCTGGTCATCAGGTCGCGGATAGGGCGGGTGCGGTCGCTCTCGAAGCGCAGATCGCGGTTGGTGATGATGCCGACCAGATCACCCTCTTCGGTCACAATCGGCACGCCGGAGATTTTATATTCGGCCATGAGGTCGAGGGCATCGCCGACGGTGCGGTCGGGCGGCAGGGTGATCGGGTCGGTGATCATACCGCTCTCGGAGCGTTTGACCTTGCGCACGCTTTCGGCCTGTTGCTCTACGGGCATGTTCTTGTGGATGAAGCCGATGCCGCCCTCGCGGGCCAGGGCAATCGCCAGACGATGCTCGGTGACGGTGTCCATCGCCGCGCTGATGATGGGGATGTTCAGCTTGATCTTCCGGGTGAGCCAGGTGCTTACGTCGGTTTGAGCGGGCAAGACCTGGGAATGGGCGGGGATGAGCAGGACGTCGTCGAAGGTCAGGCCCTCGCGGGCGTACTTCTCGTCCCAGTTAATGCTCACGGAGTCCTCCTTTGGGGTTAAGCATGGTTCAGATCGGGGCGTTGCAGTTTGACCATTGCTCCACGGTGTGGAGGCATGGAGGCGACGGCCAGACCGTCATGGTGATTTGAAAAGACGCCTTTCAGGCGAAGTTGCGCTGTGTGTCGGTGTACATGACCATTCGGGGGAGGCAGAGCTTCCCCGCGTCCCTCCAAACGGCGCCGTGGATGCGAACCGGATAGCTGACCGGTGATGCAAAAAGCCCCCGCGCAAGCAGGCGCGAGGGGCGACAGCATCGTGCGCAGGGTTTGCGCCAGGGTAGTGGGACCCTGGACGCGGCGCGACAGGTGCATGATCAGTTTGCGTGATCATTGCATTCACTATACTCCTCAACCGGGTGGGCGTCAACCTCCGAGTATAGTTGCGCTTGCACATACCGGCAGAGCGAACTACAATAGAACGGCTTACGCCGACGTCCCTCCTCCGGATCACCTGGCAGGGCTCATCACCGCCGCCAGCAGCGGCAACAAAGGGATCGATGCTATGGCCGAGTTGCGGCAGAATCTCGCGACCCGCGAATGGGTGATCATTGCCCGTGAACGGGCGCGCCGTCCTAATGCCTATGTGGAGGCCAGCGACCGGTTGCGTACCCATGAGCGCGCCGAATGCGATCCCGGCTGTCCCTTCTGTCCTGGCAACGAGGAACTTGACCTGGAGGTCTGGCGCGAACCCGCCGGCTCTGGCTGGCAGACGCGCATTGTACGCAACAAGTACCCGGCACTGATCGAGAACGGTTCGCTCATGCGTAGCTTCAACGGGGTGGAGCGCAGCATCACCGGGTTTGGCTACCATGAGGTGCTGGTTGAGCATCCGTTCCACAACACCACCCTGGCCCTGATGACGGACGAGGAGGTCCACGCGGCATTGCGGATGTACCTGCGCCGCGGTCAGCAGATCGCCGCCGATCCGCGGGTAGAACATATCGTGTTTTTCAAGAATCATGGCGAGCGAGCCGGGGCGTCGCTGCTGCATGCTCACAGCCAGGTGGTCGGGTTGCCAATTGTGCCCAGCGACATTCGCCACCGCATTGAAGAGGCCCGGCGGTTCTTCGATGACACTGGCCAGTGTGTCTTCTGCACCATGCTCGCCGATGAGTTGACGCGCCGGGAACGGCTGGTGGCGGTCAATGAACGTTTTGCCGCCTTCGTGCTCTACGCTGCCTCTTCGCCCTTCCATATCTGGATCGTGCCGCGCCAGCACCGCGCCAGTTTCCTGCATGTCTCCGAGGAGGAGCTGGCTTACCTGGCGCCGCTGCTGCGCGATGTGCTCTTCCGCCTCTACACCCACCTGAACGACCCGGATTTCAACTTGCTCATCCGCTCAACGCCCACCAAGGAGCCGGAGAACGGCTACTTCCACTGGTACATCGCCATCATTCCGCGCCTCAGTCGCAGCGCTGGCCTCGAGCTGGGCAGCGGCGTGTGGATCAATCCCTCGCTCCCCGAGGAATGCGCGGCCTTTCTACGGGGGGACACCTCTGCTGGATCGTGAGGCCGTACAGTACCGGTTCAGATTTACCGCAGAGCACGCAGCGGAACGGAGAGGGTGAAGATTTTGAAGCTCTGCGCGCCCTCTGCGGTGCGAACGTGTTCGGCAGGTATGCACAACTATCACCGCACAATACTCTTGACAGCACCTGTGGCCCTGTGGTATGCTCCCCACAATAACGATTTGTGAAGGTTGCACAGATGGCAGCGTCTCGGTTTGTATCTTTCCTTCTCCTCGGCGTGCTTGTACTCCTCCTTATCGGGTGGAGCAATAGCCGTTGAGGGAGGGGATGCCGAGCCCCAGCAGCCTGAGCGAGACTGAACCTCCCGAGCCAGCGCCGGGAGGTTTTTCAATGTCGAACTGGCGCCTGAACCTGTTCACCGCCGCACCGCTCGCGCACAGCCCCGCGCGGGCGCAGGCCCACAACGACGTGAGCAGCGGCGTAACGCCCCATCGAGGCGGCTCCGCCGGTCGGTAGTCCAGAGGTAACCGTTTCGTAATCCAGACGCTCTATGGTGACGCGAGCAGCCCAGTGCTGTGCTGCCTGTGCTTCGTGTTGCCAACACTACACGCGACGAGGAGGACGTATGTCCGAGACACGCACCGGCGCCCAGATCATGTGTGAGGCGCTCATTCGCGAGGGGGTCGAAGTGATGTTCGGCATCCCCGGCGGCGCGATCATGCCCTTTTACTACGCGATGTGGGAATACCGCGACAGGCTGCGCCACGTGCTCTGCCGCCACGAGCAGGGCGCCGGCCACGCCGCCGAGGGCTACGCCCGCTCCACCGGGCGCCTCGGGGTGTGTATCGGCACCAGCGGCCCGGGGGTGACGAACCTGGTGACGCCGATTGCCGACGCGATGATGGACAGCACGCCCTTGCTGGCCATCTGTGGCCAGGTAGGCAGCCACGTGCTGGGCAAGGATGCCTTCCAGGAGACCGATATCACCGGGATCACTATGCCGATCACCAAGCATAATTACCTGGTGAAAGACGTGAACGACCTGGCCTATGTCTTCAAAGAGGCCATCCACATCGCGACCACGGGCCGCCCCGGCCCGGTGCTGATTGACATCACCAAGGACGCGATGCAGAAGTCCACCGTGCCAAACTGGGATCAGAAGCTCAACCTCCCTGGCTACAAGCCCACCTACGTGCCAAATCGCAGACAGGTGCGCGAGGCGGTGAAACTGCTGCTCTCGGCGCAGAAGCCGCTGATCATCGCTGGCAACGGAGTAATTATGTCGGGCGCAGTCGAGGAACTGCGCCACTTCGCCGAGACGCTGCGCATCCCGGTGATCACCACCCTCCACGGTATCGGTTCCTTCCCCGAGAGCCATCCCCTCAGCCTGGGCATGCCCGGCATGCACGGCTGGGTGCACTGCAACCGCGCCATTCAGGAGTGCGACGTGCTCTTCAACATCGGCGGGCGCTTCGACGACCGGGTGACGGGCAAGGCCAGCACCTTCGCCCCCAACGCGAAGGTGATCCACGTAGATATTGACCCGTCGGAGATCGGCAAGAATGTCAAGGTCACAGTGCCGATCGTCGGCGATGCGCGCCTGACGCTCCAGGCCCTGCTGGAGGAGCTGCCCCCGCGCGAGGAACTGGCCGAGTTCCACTCCTACGCTTCCGACTGGCTGGAGCACATCCGCGATTTGCAGGAGAAGCACCAGGGCAAGCAGCAGTACATCAATCGCGCTAATACCGCCCATTGGGCCCTGCCGCCCCACGATGTCTACGAGAAGTTGAACCGCACGCTGGCGGCGCGCGGCAACTACCGCGTGGTCACCGACGTGGGGCAGCACCAGATGTGGGCCGCGCAGTTGATTGACTGGAACGCCGGCCCGCGCACCCATATCACCTCCGGCGGCGCCGGCACGATGGGCTTTGCCGTGCCTGCCTCCCTCGGCGTGGCGATCGCCCACCCCAATGATACGATCTGGGCCATCGTCGGCGATGGCGGCTTCCAGATGACCAACCAGGAGATGGCGACGATCGTCCAGGAGAAGATCAAGAACATTAAGATCGCCGTGATCAACAATGGCTACCTGGGCATGGTGCGCCAGTGGCAGGAGTTGTTCGAGAACAAGCGCTACAGCGGCACGCCCCTCTCCGGCCCCGACTTCGCCAGACTGGCCGAAGCATACGGCTGGAAGGGCCTGACCGTCGAACACTCCGACCAGGTGCAGGCAGCCATTGATGAGGCCCACGCCACCGACGGGCCGGTGTTGATTGACTTCCGCGTCGAGCGGGAGGTCAACGTTTTCCCGATGGTGCCGCAGAACAAGTCGATCGCCGAGATGATTATCACCGAGGCGGATGCCTGATAGCAGCCGGCGGACGGGCGCCCGTCCGCGCTGAGAAACGAGCCAGGTGTATGAAAACCCACACGATCGTCCTCCTCGTGCAAGATCGCCCCGGCGTGCTCAGCCGCGTGGCCGGCCTGGTGCGCAGGCGCGGGTACAATATCCAGAGTCTGGCGGTCGGGCACAGCGAGCAGCCCGGCGTTAGCCGCATGACCATTGTCGTCGAGTCGGAAGATGTCGAGCAGGTGGTCAAGCAACTCTACCGCCTGATCGAGGTGATCAAGGTTTCCGATGTGACCGATGATCCTACCGTCGAGCGCGAGATGGTGGTGCTGAAGCTCAACGCTTCTTCTTCGTCGCGCCATGAGATTGTCTCGATGTGTGGCGTGTTCGACGCGAAGATCGTTGATGTGGGCGCCAGTACCATGATCGTCGAGATGACCGGCACGCCCGCCAAGGTGGAGAACTTCATCGAGGTGGTGCGGCCATACGGCATCCGCGAACTGATGCGCACCGGGCGCATCGCTATGGTGCGTGGCGCGCGCGGGCAGTTCGCCACCGAGTACGTTGAACATGCCGGGGGCAACGGGGTGCCGGTACCGGCGTCCAAGTGACCGGTGCGTTGCGCGGGCGGGCCTGAGTGTCCGCCCCTCTCATTCTCTGGACGGGCAGGCCCGGGGCCTGGCCCTCGCCGCGGGTGTTCGTATCCCGCCTCTGCGAAGGAGCATAACGGCGTATGGCAGAGTTGTTCTACGATAAGCAGGCCGACCTTGAGCGCCTGAAGGGCCGGCCGATCGCGATTATCGGCTTTGGCAGCCAGGGGCACGCCCATGCCCGTAATCTGGCCGACAGCGGTCTCGATGTGCGGGTGGGCCTCTACCCCGGCTCGAAGAGCTGGGCCAGGGTGGAGGAAGCCGGTCTGCGAGCGATGAGCGTGGCCGATGCGGCCCGTGAGGCCCAGATCGTGATGATGCTCACCCCTGACATTGGCCAGGCCGACATTTACCGCGATCATATCGCGCCGGCCATGGAACCGGGCAAGACCCTGATGTTCGCCCATGGCTTCAACATCCGCTTCGGGCAGATTGTTCCCCCGGCAGACATTGATGTGAGCATGGTCGCTCCCAAGGCGCCTGGCCATCGGGTGCGCGAGGTCTTTACCCAGGGCGGCGGCGTGCCCGCGCTGGTCGCCGTCCAGCAGGATGCCAGCGGGGGCGCCTTCGAGGACGCGCTGGCCTACGCCAGGGGTCTGGGTTGCACCCGCGCCGGAGTGCTCAAGACCACCTTCGCCGAGGAGACCGAAACCGACCTGTTCGGGGAGCAGGTGGTGCTCTGTGGCGGCGTCTCGGCGCTGGTGAAGGCCGCGTTCGAGACGCTGGTCGAGGCGGGTTACCAGCCCGAGGTGGCCTACTTCGAGTGCATGCACGAACTCAAGCTGATCGTGGACCTGTTCTACCAGGGCGGCTTGAACTACATGCGTTACTCGGTGAGCGACACGGCCGAGTGGGGCGATTACACCGCCGGGCCGAAGATTATCACCGCCGAGACGCGCGCGACGATGAAGCGCATCCTGGCCGACATTCAGTCCGGGGCCTTTGCCGAGGACTGGATCGAGGAGAACCACAACAGGCGCCCGCGGTTCAACGCCTATCGCAAGGCCGACATCGAGCATCCGATTGAGAGGATCGGTCTGGAGTTGCGCCGGATGATGCCGTTTGTCAACCCGCGTGAGGTGACCCCCGGCAGCGGGGGGGCCTGAGCGATTATCGAGGCGAGAGAGACGGAGGAACCATGGAGACCCCTGCGGTAGATCAGGTACGCATCTTCGATACCACCCTGCGCGATGGCGAGCAGGCGCCAGGTTGCACCATGACCCTGGAGGAGAAGCTGGAAGTGGCGCGGCAACTGGCGCGCCTGAACGTAGACATCATTGAAGCCGGCTTCCCCGCGGCCTCGCCTGGCGACTGGGCGGCGGTGCGCGAGATCGCGCGCGAGGTGGGGACGCCCAACGGCCCCATCATCGCTGCCCTGGCCCGCGCCAACCGCGATGACATCGAGAAGGCCTGGTCGGCCATCCAGCCCGCCGCCAAAAAGCGTATCCATACCTTTATGTCCACCTCGGACATCCACCTGGAGCACCAGTTCCGCAAGACGCGGGAAGAAGCTCTGGTGATTATCCGCGAGATGGTGAGCTTCGCGCGCTCGCTCTGCGACGATGTTGAGTTCTCGCCGATGGACGCCGGACGCAGCGATCCGCTGTTCCTGCGCCAGGCCGTGGCGGTGGCGATCGAGGCCGGCGCTACCACCCTGAACATCCCCGATACCGTCGGTTACCTGACGCCTGACGAGTACGGCGCGATGATCCGCGATCTCTACGAAAACGTGCCGGGGATCAAGCAGTGCATCCTCTCTACCCATTGCCACGACGACCTGGGAGTGGCGGTGGCCAACTCGCTGGCGGGGGTGCGCAATGGCGCGCGCCAGGTGGAATGCACCATCAATGGCATCGGTGAGCGTGCCGGCAATGCCTCGCTTGAAGAAGTGGTGATGGCCATCCACACCCGCGGGCAGTTCTATGGCGTGCGCACCCAGATCAACACCCGCGAGATCGCCCGCACCTCGCGCCTGGTCTCCAGCTTTATCGGCGTGCCCGTGCCGCCGAACAAGGCCATTGTCGGCGCCAATGCCTTTGCCCACGAGTCGGGCATCCATCAAGACGGCGTGCTCAAGCACCGCCAGACCTACGAGATCATGAGCGCCGAGACGGTGGGCCTTGACGGCAGCGAGCTGGTACTTGGCAAGCACTCGGGCCGGCACGCCTTCCGCACCAAGCTCAACGCTATGGGCATCGAGCTGGAGAGCGAGGAGGAGTTCCAGCACCTCTTCGAGCGTTTCAAGGACCTGTGCGATCGCAAGAAGCGGGTTGACGAGCGCGACATCCTCGCCCTGGTTACCGGTGAGTTGCAGCACGCCCCGGAGATCTACCGCCTCGAACATGTGCAGTACAACTCCGGTCTGGGGATGATCCCCACTGCGACAGTGCGCCTGATCGGCCCCGAGGGGCAGGTTTACATTGACAGCGACACGGGCACTGGCCCGGTGGACGCGATCTACCGGGCGATCAACCGGGTAGTGCAGCGCCCCAGTGAATTGATCGAGTTTTCGATCAACGCCATCACTGAGGGGCTGGACGCGGTGGCCGAGGTCACGGTGCGGATCCGCGAGCAGGGCGCGCCGGATGCCGAAGGCGCGCCGGTGGACCTGGGGGCCAGCACCAGCACGACTACGGTGCTCACCGGCAAACGAGCCGCGCAGCAGATCTTCAGCGGGTACGGGGTGCATACCGACACCATCGTTGCCGCGGCGCAGGCCTACATGGCCGCGCTCAACAAGATGCTCGCCGTGCGCCAGGAGCGCATCAAGGCCGAGGCCGTGGCCTACGCCGCGGGGTATGGCACGGACTAGGGATTTTGGATTGCGGATGGGGCGGGCGCGGCGCGAATCGACGCCGTCGAATGGGCGGGTCGCCATGCTCGCGCCGCCGTAATGCAGGCGCTACCAGGGCGCGAAATGCTGTAGCTATCCAATGACCACCATCGCCTACCTCGGACCCGCGGGCACCTTCAGTGAGGAAGCCGCGCTGGCCTACGCGGCCAGCCTGCCCGACGCGACCCTGCTGCCGCTGGCGAGCATTCCGGCGGTGGTGACCGCGATCGAGACCGACGCGGCCACCGTCGGCGTGTTGCCGATCGAGAACTTGCTCGAGGGCAGCGTCAACTACACCCTCGATCTGCTGATCCACGAGACAAGTCTTCAGATCGCCGGTGAGATCGTCATTCCGATCCGCCAGTATCTGGCCGCGCGCCCCGGCGTGCAACTCTCTGAGGCCGCCGTGCTCTATGCCCACCCGCAGAGCCTGGGGCAGTGTCGCAAGTTCATCGAGCGCTGCCTGCCCGGCGTGGCCACGGTGGCCTCGCTCTCCAACAGCGCCGCCCTGCGCGAGGCCCTGGCCGACGAGCGGCCCGCCGTGGCGATCACCACCCGGCGCGCCGCCGAGTTAATGGGGGCAGCAGTGCTGGCCCGCGACATCGCCGACAACCTGGGGAACGTGACCCGTTTCATCGTGCTGGCCCGCGCCGATGCGCCGCCCACCGGCGATGACAAGACCAGCTTCTGCTTCGGCTTCACCGAGGATCGCGCCGGCACCCTGGTCGGGGCACTGCTCGAACTGGCCGAGGAGCAGATCAACATGACCAAGCTCGAGTCGCGGCCCTCGCGGGCCGTACTAGGGCAGTACATCTTTCTGGTTGACATAAACGGACACCGTGACGAGGCCCATGTGGCCCGCGCCCTGGCCCGTATTCGCGCCAGAACGGGGATGTTCAAGGTGTTCGGCAGCTATCCCCGTTGGAAGGGTTGAGTGTATGGATCGATGCATCAGGTGTAAGGAGGAGCAACCGGCAGCGGCTCGACGCAAGGGCGCGTCGCCGCTGCCCGCCATCGGCGCGGCCCGCCAGTAAGAGCCTTTGCGGATAACCTGGTTGTCCGGCTACGTTCCGGGAGGGCGCAGCCTACCTGGAGACGGGGGTGTGGGAAACCCGGTTTCCCACACCCCTCCAACTGGTTGCCAGCGGCATCGCCCTGCGCGCCGTCCACGGCGCGTCTGGCACATGTACCTATGGAGGCATGGCCGTGCAGATCCTGCTCTACGATACGACCCTGCGCGATGGCGCCCAGAGAGAGGGCCTGGCGCTTTCGTGCGACGATAAACTCAAGATCGCCCGGGTTCTCGATCAACTCGGGGTGCATTACATCGAAGGCGGCTGGCCAGGGTCCAACCCCAAGGATGCCGAGTTCTTCCAGCGCGTGTCTGCCCTGGGACTGCAGCACGCCCGCGTGAGCGCCTTCGGGGCCACGCGCCACGCCGGGAGTGCCTGTGACGCTGATGCGAACATCCGCGCCCTGCTCGAGGCCAACACCCCTGTGGTCACCCTGGTCGGCAAAAGCTCGGTGCTGCACGTTGAACAGGTGCTGGAGACGACCCTGGACGAGAACCTGGCGATGATCGCCGACTCGGTGGCCTTTTTCAAGGCCCTGGGCAAGGAAGTGATCTACGACGCGGAGCACTTCTTCGACGGCTACCGTCTCGACCCGGAGTACGCCCTGCGCACGCTGGAGGCCGCCGCAGCCGCGGGGGCGGACTGTCTGGTGCTCTGCGATACGAACGGCGGCTCGCTGCCCGGGGACGTGGCGGCACTGGTGCGGCGGGTGCGCGAGCGTTTCGGCGCGGGCGGCCCGCAGATCGGCATCCACACCCACAACGACGGCGGCCTGGCCCTGGCGAACGCCATGGCTGCGGTGGAGGCGGGGGCCATCCACGTGCAGGGGACGATCAACGGCTACGGTGAGCGTTGCGGCAACATGGATCTTATCCCGCTGATCGCCAATCTGCAACTCAAGCTCGGCTACCGCTGCATCGCACCGGAACAGTTGCGGCGCCTCTCCGAGGTGTCCCACTTTGTCGCCGCGGTGGCGAACCTCAACCCCGACCACCACGCGCCCTACGTCGGGCGCAGTGCCTTCGCTCACAAGGGTGGCATCCACGTCGCGGCGATCGAGAAGGTCGAGTCCAGCTACCAGCACATTGACCCGGCTCTGGTCGGCAACCGCAAGCGGGTCGTGGTCAGCGAACTGGCGGGGCGAGGCAACGTGCGTATGCGCGCCGAGGAGTTGGGGTTGCGCCTCAACGGCGCCGAGCGGGGCCTGGTGCAGCGCATCAAGGAGTTGGAGCATCGCGGCTTCCAGTTCGAGGCCGCCGAGGGCAGTTTCGAGATGCTGGTGCGCCGTGGCGCCCAGGACTACCAGCCACCCTTTGAGTTGCTCGATTTTACGGTGATCGTTGAGAAGCGCGGTGACCGCGCCATCGCCTCGCAGGCGATGGTCAAGGTGCGGGTCGGCGACGAGGTGATGCACACCGCTGCCGAGGGCCACGGCCCGGTCAACGCCCTCGACGCCGCCATTCGTAAGGCGCTGCTGCCGCACTATCCCAGCCTTGCGGAAGTGCGGCTGGTCGACTATAAAGTACGTATCATTGATGCCCACCTGGGCACCGCGGCCACGCCGCAGGTGCTGATCGAGAGCGCCCGGGGCGACGAGCGCTGGTCCACCATTGGCGCGTCGCAGAATATCATCGAGGCCAGTTACCTGGCCCTCTGGGACAGCCTGGAACTGCCCTTGCTCCGCGAGCGCGAGGCGCGCCAGCAGGTCACCGCCAGCGGCGCTTAGACATGACCTGAGACGTGTTTTCCTGGGAGGGCAAAGCTGTCCCGGCCCCCCCTCCGGCAGCGGCGTGGGGAAACCTGGTTTCCCTACCTGCCTCCCAGTTGCGTATTTTACGGAGTTTCTGGAACAGGAAGCGTGATGAGCCAGTCAAGGACCCTCTTCGACAAAGTATGGGACGCGCACGTGGTGCGCCCCGAAAGCGCCGATACCCCGGCGGTGCTGTACATTGACCTGCATCTGATCCACGAGGTCACCTCGCCGCAGGCATTCACCGAGTTGCGCCAGCGTGGCCTGCGCGTGCGCCGCCCCGACCGCACCCTTGCCACCATGGACCACTCCACCCCGACGACGCCCCGCAATGCGCTGGGGGTTATCCCGGTCATCGATCCCCAGGCCATCGCCCAGCTCGACCGGCTGCGCGCCAACTGCGCCGACTTCGGCATTCCGCTCTACGAACTGGGGAGCTCCAACCAGGGCATCGTCCACGTGATCGGCCCGGAGCAGGGGTTGACCCAGCCGGGGATGACGATCGTCTGCGGCGACAGCCACACCTCGACCCACGGGGCCTTCGGGGCGCTGGCCTTCGGGATCGGCACCAGCGAAGTCGGTCACGTGCTGGCCACGCAGTGCCTGCTCCAGTATCGTCCCAGGACATGCGCTGTGCGGGTGGAGGGGCGCTTACAGCCAGGGGTGACTGCCAAGGACATCATTCTGGCAATCATCGCGAAGTACGGCGTTGGCGGGGGTACCGGGCACGTGTTCGAGTACATGGGTGAGGCCATTCGCGCGCTCTCGATGGAGGAGCGCATGACCATCTGCAACATGTCGATCGAAGGCGGCGCGCGGGCGGGCATGGTCGCCCCCGATGATATGACCTTCGAGTATGTGGCCGGGCGGCCCTATGCGCCAAAGGGCGCCGATTTTGAGGCCGCATTGGCGCGCTGGCGCAGGTTGCCCGGCGACCCTGAGGCGCGCTTCGACAAAGAGATGTTTCTCGATGCCAGTGCCCTGGCGCCGATGATCACCTACGGCACCAATCCGGGCATGGGGATGCCGATTGACGCCGCCATTCCCAGCCCCGAGCAACTGCCTGACGCCAGCAGCCGCCAGGCCCTCGACAAGGCCCTGAGCTACATGGGCCTGGCCCCGGGTAAGCCGCTGCTGGGCCACAAGGTTGACGTGGTCTTCATCGGCAGTTGCACCAACTCGCGCATCAGCGACCTGCGGCAGGTGGCGGCGTTCTTCAAGGGCCGCAAGGTGGCTGAAGGCGTGCGGGTGATGGTCGTGCCGGGCAGCCAGCAGGTGAAGCGGCAGGCCGAGGCCGAGGGGTTGGACGAGATCTTCCGCGCCGCGGGCGCCGAATGGCGCGAGGCGGGGTGCTCGGCCTGCCTGGGCATGAACGACGACAAGGTGCCGCCCGGCAAATACGCCCTCTCGACCAGCAATCGCAACTTCGAGGGCCGCCAGGGGCCGGGCGCGCGCACGTTGCTCGCCAGCCCGCTCACCGCGGCCGCCACGGCCCTCACCGGCGTGGTCACCGACCCGCGCACGATGCTGGATGGTGTCGCAACCGTCTGAGCCGATGTTGTATCCAGGAGGGACCCGTGGAGCCTGTTACCACCTTTAGCGGGAAGGCCGTCGCCCTGGTGGCCGATGACGTTGACACCGACCAGATCATCCCCGCGGCGTACCTGAAGGTCACCGACAAGAGCGGTCTGGCCGAGGGACTGTTTAAGGCCTGGCGCTACCTGCCCGACGGCACGCCCAGCCCCGACTTTCCGCTCAACCGGCCCGAGGCCGCCGGGGCGACCGTGCTGGTCACCGGGCGCAACTTCGGCTGCGGGAGTTCGCGCGAGCATGCTCCCTGGGCCTTGCAGGGCTATGGCTTCAAGGCCGTGATCGCGCTCTCCTTCGCCGACATCTTCCGCAACAATAGTCTCAAGATCGGCCTGCTGCCGATTGTAATAGATGAAGCAAGCCACCGCGAACTGCTCAGATACCTCGAAGCCGATCCTGACACCAGCGTGACGGTTGATCTGCCAAACCAGCAGGTGATACTGCCCGGCGGTCGCGCCGTGAGCTTCCCGATCGACGGCTTCGCCAAACACTGCCTGGTTCACGGTGTGGACCAGCTTGGCTTCATTTTGCAGCAGGAGGAGTCCATCGCGGCCTACGAGGCCGCCACGCCAGCGTGGGTCAACACCTTGCGCCCCGATGAAAGAGGGTAGGGGTGTAGGGCCCCCTGGTTTCTCGGCGCCCCTTCAGGCGTCGCCAGGGCTGCCAATGCCTACCGGCAGGGGTGTGGGGAAACCTGGTTTTCCTACACCCCTTCAACTGGCCATGCCTGCGCCAATGCGGCTTCCCCGCACAACGAGGGCGCGAAACGTTCCTGGGAGGGCGCAGCCCTCCCAGACTATGTAGTAGCCATGAACCACGACCCCACGACTGCCGTTCCCGTGCCGCCGCCCGCGCCCGCGCCGCCCGCTGCGCCGCTATGGACCTGGCGTGACGTGGGTGGGGTAGTGCTGCTGATCGTGGTGGTCGCGGCGGCGTTGGGGTTATTGGCGCGCGGCCTGGTGGCAGCCTTTGGCCTGACCCCGGAGCAGCGGCTGATCTCACCGGCGGTCTATGTCGTGGGACTGGGCATCTACCTGGCCGTGATTGGCGGGGTCCATGCCCTGGTGGGGCGGCGCGCCGGGGGGGCCGCACTGGGGTTGCGCCCGCCCGACCGGTTGAGCCTGCTGCTGGTGCCGCCGCTCTTTGTGGCGGGCATCATGGCGCTGGCACTGGTCAACGCGGCGGTCGGCCTGTTGATGGGCGGCTTCGAGAACCCGCAGGTCGAGGCGCTCACCGGGGGTGCGGCGCTGGCGCCTGCCGAGGTGCTCTTTCTGCTGATCCTGGTAGCGGGCCTGGTGCCCTTCGCCGAGGAGCTATTCTTTCGGGGCCTGGTGTATCCCCTCATGCGCCGCGACCTCGGCCCCGCGCTGGCCATCCCCCTCAACGCGGCGCTGTTCGCCCTGGTCCACGTGATCCCCCAGTTACTGCCAGGGCTGTTCGTCATCGGCCTGATCCTGGCCTATTTGCGCGAACGGAGCGGCTCGATCTGGCCGGGGGTGTTGTATCACGCCTTGCAGAATGGACTGGCGGTGCTGTTGATCAATGCCGCCCTTGCGGGGTGAACGGGTGGAGCGACCTGATTGTCATTGGCATGCAGTTGCTGGAAAGGGCGCAGCGCAACCCGGAGGGTTGCGCTTGACACCCTGGTCTTCATCTCCACATCTCCACACCTCGACAGACCGGTTAGCTCATAGTCTATGAAGTAAGTTTCCCTGCATTTCCACCCCCCTCCCAGCCTCCCCCCGTTGGGGGGAGGAGTCGAACGCTATCCCCCGGCGGGGGAGAGTTGGGGCAGGGGTCGGTACAGTAAAAAACTCAGTTCACAGACCAGTCAACCTGACCGTCTGAATGAGCCTCTATTGCCCCCTCTTCACGGCGCAGATCCACCAGCTTGCGCCGCCCGAGGGGCAGGGTAAACACGAAGCGCGACCCCTTGCCCACCTGGCTCTCGACCCAGATGCGCCCGCCGTGGGCCTCGACGATGGCGCGGGTCAGGAAAAGGCCGAGACCGCTCCCCTGCGTCTCACGGGCCAGGCGGTTATCCACGCGATAGAAGCGGCGAAAGATCGCCTCTTGCTCCTCGGGCGGAATGCCAATCCCCTGGTCGGACACATAACAGACGGCGTAGTCCTGCTCATCCCAGCCGCCGATGCGGATGGCGCCGCCGTCGGGGCTGTACTTCACCGCGTTCGAGACGAGATTGGTGAGCACCTGGCGCACACGCTCGTAATCGGCGCGCACCGGCGGCATATCGTCGGGAAAGCGCAGTTCGAACTGGTGCGTCTCGCCGGCGGTGGCGGCGAAGCCGCGCACCACCTCGGCAGCGAGCAGCGGCAGGGAGACATCGGTCAGTTCAAGGCGCAGACCGCCGGCCGTCAGGCGGGAAACATCGAGCAGATCCTGGATCTGGCGCGCCAGGCGGTCGGCTTCTTCCTCAATCACCGCCAGCCCCTCGCGGTACTGTTCCGGTGTAAAGGTCACATCCTCGCGGCGCAGAGTACCGGCATAACCTTTGATAATGCTAACCGGGGTTTTCAACTCGTGCGAAATCACCGAAATGAAGGTATTTTGCAACTCCTCTTCCTGTTTCTGGGCGGTAATATCGCGCACATTGGCAATTGCGCCGAGGAACTGCCCCTGCGGGCCACGCTGGGGCGCGTAGCGGCTCTGGACGAACAACTCGCGCCCATCGCGGGTGACAATGCGGCCCTCGACGACCGGATTGGTCATATAGGGCAGGCGATTGAGCGGGCAATCCACCAGGCAGACATTGACTCCCTGGGGGTTGTGAATGGCCAGCACTTCGGCGCAGGGCCGCCCGATGGCCTCTTCACGCGACCAGCCGGTGAGTTGCTCCATCGCCTTGTTAAAGGTAACGATCCGCCAGCGACTATCAATGATCATCACACCATCGGCCGATTGCTCGATGGTCGCATCGAGGCGCTGCTTTTCGCGCAGGACGCTCTGGTAGAGGCGCGCGTTGAAGACTGCGATCGCCGCCTGGTCGGCGAAATCCTGCAGCACCTGGCGATCATTGGCCGAGAAGGCCACATTAAGGGCCGCGCGAAAAACGTAGATCACACCAACGGGCGTATCACGTAGCACGAGGGGCAGGGCGATCATCTGGCGCAGGGTCAACCCCGTATCGGCGGCGATCTCGCGCAGCACCGCCTCGCCCCGCCGGGGAAGCTCGGCAAGTGGCAGAGTCAACAGGCGAGCAAAGGCGGGCCAGTCTTCACGCGAGAGGTGGGCCGAGGCGCGAATCCGTAACTCGTCGCTGCCGTCCTCATCGTAAAGCGCGATCAGCCCTGAGGTTCCGGCGGTCATTTCGACGGCATAGGTGATCACGAGCGAGAGAACGCTTACCAGATCAAGTTGCGCGGTCATCGCGCGGCTGATCTGCAACAGATACTCGCGTTGTCGCAGGCGGTGGTCAATCGATTCAACCATCGGCAACCTCCACCGGCAATTGTACCATAGCGCGTCGAGCGGAATAACGTGTGAAACAAGACTTTACAATGCCTTCTGTTGATCATGATGCTACATGTCAAACATTATCATGCAATAAGGAGTCCATACCAGGCCGTCCTGGCCCGCAAGTGAACATGGTTCTTAGTGCTTTATGGTGCTTCAGAAAAGCAGTTATCCACAGTGGCGATACGTACCCGGCGACCCCGGAGATACTGTTTACAAGTACGACTCGACAGCCCGTCTGGCGCATGGTATGATAATAAATACTTACACCTCACGATAGACCGTAGCGTGAGCGTCCGCGTCTGTCTGATCGCGCGATCGGTATGACGCGGACAGAGCGTTGGCAAGGAGCAACCCATGCAGCTTGACGTTTCGAGCAAGCGTGCCAGAAAGCTCATCCGTGAACACGGGCTGACCGAGGAGGAGATCCAGCAGATTGTCGCCTCGGCACGGATCAACCTTGCCACGTTCGATCCGGAATACCGCACCAATGTGACCCAGATTGCCGAGGATCTGCGCAAGAGCCGCCCGACGATCTACGGGTGGGCCGACCGCGCGATTGCCGCTACCATCCACTCCCTGCGCAATATTCGCACCGGGCGTCCGCCCAAGGAACGCGATCGCGGCAATGGCGCCGAGGGGTGATTACTGGGAGGGCGAAGCCCTCCCAGGCCCTTCCGTTGGGAAGGGATGTTTTGTCCTCACCCTTCCCAACCGGAGGGTGAGGAACCTGACTCCGGGGAAAGTATGCAGAGACGGCGGCGAAGAGGGAACGATGCGTGGCCAGGGTTCGGGCGTCGAAGGGCCGCAGGTTCGCCGCCAGGGCCAGCACCTCGTCGCGGGTAAAGCCCCGCGCGTCGAGCAGCAGGCTCGCGCCAGGATTGCCCGTCGCAGCGTGACCGTTTGCCTGTGACCGGTGTAATGCCAGGGTGTAGCGTTGCGCGCGCCCGGCCTGGAGGGTTCCGCGCCAGGGTCCAATGGTCAACTCCTCGCCCTCGACAGTGGCGTCCGTGTTGAAGAGCAGCATCAGTTGGCGTCCCTCACCCAGGTAGACCAGCGCCCGGGGCGGCGCCCGGCGCCGCCAGTTGCCGTCACCCCACAGGAGCAAGGCCCGTTCGACCCCCTCGGGTGGCACAGCGGGCATCCAGACGGGGGTCTGGTTGTACGGGGGCGCCAGGAGGCGCGCCGGTTCGCCCAGAGCCTGCCGGTGGATGAGCGGTAGCGCCAGATCGGCGCTGCGATGTCGCCCTGCCTCGCTGAAATCCCCCACCCCGGTCCAGGCCCGGTTGATTGAGAAGACCTGCTCCTGCGGCGTGGCCACGCGCTCTTCGATCAGCCGCCAGGTGAGCCGGCTGGTCTGCGCCGCGCCCTGCGGGCCAGCCAGTTCGGTTGCGGAGCGCAGCAGGCCATTCTCAGGGTCAATTGCCAGGAGTACCGTCACCCGCTCGGCGCCGGCCCCGGCAGCGCCGGGTGGCAATCCCAGCGGGCTGACACCGGTGAAGCTGAGGATCTGCACGCTGCTCGCGTCGTCGCGCTGGCGACCCAGGGCGCGCAGGTTGGCGGCACTGCGGGCCTGGCGTAGATAGTGCAATGGGATTGACCAGGGGCCGCTGGCCAGGCGCAGTTCCAGGGCGCGTTGCTGGGTGCCGGTGTCAAGGTCTTCAACCAGCAGGGCCGGCGCTCCGGGGCGGGCCGGGGTGGGCAGCGGCCCGTAGAGGGCCGGGGCGAAGAGGCCATCGAGTGCGTAGTAGAGGCGCGAGGCCCCGTCGCCGAGTTGCAATTCGTAGGGCGCGCCGCCGTCGGCGTGGGTCAACTGGAGGCGGTGACGCGCCGGATTGCGCGGATCGTGCCACATCTCGGCGCGCAGTGGGGCGATGGTCACATCGTCGAAGTACCACAGGGTTTCGTAGCGCCGGTACCAGACTTCGCCGCGATCGGGTGGCTGGCCGTAATGTTCGAGCGCCCGCGCCACA
This sequence comes from uncultured Chloroflexales bacterium, assembly GCA_937918935.1. Classification (GTDB taxonomy): domain Bacteria; phylum Chloroflexota; class Chloroflexia; order Chloroflexales; family Chloroflexaceae; genus JACAEO01. The sequence goes on from CAKZSI010000045.1 coordinate 28,761, forward strand.
AGGTCGGTGGCATCCACTAGAGCGGTCTCCTGGCGTTCCACCACCCGCGCCGGCTCGCGCAGAAAGCCGGGCAGCACCAGGGCGGCGATGAGGGCCAGCACCGCCAGCGGGGGTAGGGCCAGGCGCACCCCCGGGCCGAAGCGCCGCGGCGGGTGCGCCAGGGCCAGCAGGCGCTCGCGGAGCGTGGCGGGCAGGGGCCGCTCGCGTAACCCGGCGCGGAGGGCGGTTTCCACCTGGCGGGTGATCTCGACCCAGGCGCGATCGAAGGCGCGACAGAGGGCGCAGGCGGCCATGTGGCCCCGGGCAATTGGCCCGTGACGCGCCCCGGCCAGCGGGTCAACCAGGGCCGCACGTACCTTCTCGCACAACTCGTCTTCGATACGATCGGGCAGGCTGGTTCCAGCGGCGGGACCGAGGGCGTGCGCGGCGGCAATAAGCGTGGCCCGCGCGGTCCCTTCGTCCAGGTCGAGGGCCTGTCCAACGCGGGCGCAATCGTAGCCCAACAGCAGGTGCAGGCCCAGGGCCAGGCGCTGGTCGAGCGGCAGATGGTGCAGGGCAAAGGGAGGAAAGTCCGGTTGCGGCCCGCGAGGCGCCGTCCGTGGTTCGGCGCCTCGCGCCGCGGTGACGAGCCTGGCCAGGACCTCGGGCTCGGCGGGGGGCTGCGGAGGCGGTTGATTCTGCCAGGCGTTCACCAGTTCCCGAGTCGCGCGGAGCAGAAGCGTCGCGGCGGCTCTCTCGTCACCGCTGGCCAGCAGCGCCATATGGTAGAGCCGATCGCCGTAGGCCGCCAGAGTCTGTTCCAGCAACGCTGATGGTGTGATCATAGATCTCCACGCGGCTGCGCCGCATAGCAGCGCGAAACGAGTATCTTTTCTCGGTGGGCTGCCCCTGCTCGGACCCTCCCTGGCGGGGCTATGTCGCACAGCACTGGCAGAGAGCTTTCCATGGGCCTGGGAGCGCACAGCTCTCCCCATATTCCTCTCAGCGACTTACAACCGCACCGGGGCGATCAAAGCGCCGCCCGGCGCGTGCGCCGGGCACGGCTACCGCTCCCAGGATCTCGTCAATGATCGCCCCGGCGGTAACGTTGCGGATGCGGGCGGCCGGATTGATAATCATACGGTGGCCGAGCACCGCCCCCGCCAGGGCCTTGATGTCATCGGGGGTGACGAAATCGTGCCCGCGCATCGCCGCCCGCGCCTGGGCCGTGCGGTAGAGGGCCAGCGAGCCGCGCGTGCTGGCGCCCAGGTAGACATCCTCGTGATGGCGCGTGGCGCTGACCAGGGCAACGATGTATTCCTCGATCAGGTCGTCTACGTAGACCTCGGTGATGGTCCGTTGCAACTGGAGCAGTTCGTCAATGCCGGCGATGGGTTGGAGCGTGTCGAGCGGGTGGGCCTGGCGCTGGCGCTTGAGGATGGCGATCTCGTCAAGACGCTCGGGATAGCCCAGGTGGAGCCGTAGGAGAAAGCGGTCGAGCTGGGCCTCGGGGAGCGGAAAGGTGCCCTCGTATTCGATGGGATTCTGGGTGGCCAGCACGATAAAGGGCGAGGGCAGGACGTAGGTCTCGCCGTCAACGGTAATCTGGCGCTCCTCCATAGCCTCCAGCAGGGCGCTCTGGGTCCTGGGGGTGGCGCGGTTGATCTCGTCGGCGAGCACGATCTGCGCGAACACCGGCCCGGGGCGAAACTCGAACTCACGGCTCTGCTGGTTGAAGATCGAAACGCCGGTTACGTCAGAAGGCAGCAGATCAGGGGTGAACTGGATGCGCTTAAAACTGCACCCGATCGAGCGCGCGATGCTCTTTGCCAGCACGGTCTTGCCAGTGCCGGGCACATCTTCGAGGAGCACGTGACCACGGCACAACAGGGCCACCAGCACCAGTTCCACGGCCTGGCGTTTGCCCACAATCACCTGATCGACGTTGGTGATGACACGGTCGGCGAAGGCTTTGACGCTATCCAAGACACACCTCAGGGTGGAAGGTTCAGTTTCGACGTGCAGTATACCACTGTCGCCTGTGGATATCAGCCCTGTGCGCGAATCGTGTTGCACAACGCCACGATAAAAAATTGGGAGGGCGTAGCCCTCCCAACCTTGGCGCGACCTGATTGGGGGTGCCTGCTACCCTGAACAGGGAGACCCCGTCGCCGAGTTTTGCTGGCAGCCACCCTGTCCCTGCCGCGGGCAGGGAAAAGGGGGAGACCCGGTTTCCCCCTGGCCCCACCGCAGTCGGGGGCGCCTGGACAGGAAAATCCGTCGCCGGGTTTTGCCGGCAGCCACCCTGTCTCTGCCGCGGGCAGGGCAAAGGGGGAAACCCGGTTTCCCCCTGGCCTCACCGCAGTCGGGGCGCCTGCCACCCCGGACAGGAAAATCCGTCGCCGGGTTTTGCTGGCAGCAACCATGCTTGAATACCAGCC
>CAKZSI010000046.1 GCA_937918935.1 uncultured Chloroflexales bacterium
AGGTTTACACCTACGTTAGCCTTGAGGGTCGCGCGCCCCGAAGTAGCCAGCATGAGCCTGCCACCGCGAGTAGCACAACAGGATCGCAGAGGGCGCAGTCCTCCCGGGAAGCATTCAGCGGAAATCCTCGTTGCCGACGTACTGGCTGAGCAAACGGCGGCTCCGTTCACTCGCCCGCAACGCCATCTGCGCGGCAATCCGCTCGGCAGTAAGCAGACGACGACGCTCAATCTCGCAGCGTTCGGTCTCCTCGATCGCCGCGGCGAGGTCGTCGGCGGCGGCGCGCAGATCGGCGCGCAGGTCGGCGGCGCAGGGCGGGGCGGGCGCGAGCACCTCCAGGGTCGCGGCGAGGCGCAGCACCTCCTGCAACAGCGCGTCGGCACTCCGGGCATGATCAGGGTGGGCCGGCGCGACCACCAGGGCGTGGGACGGGCGGTCGTGGTAGTAGCGTCGCAACTGCCGCTGTGCGTCGGCGTAGATCCGCTGCGCTGCAACTTCGCACCGCCAGCGGTGAGCGAGGGCGGCCCGCCAGGCCATAAGCGCCTGGGCGCTGCGTGCGCGCTGCTCGACCAGGGTGTCGTTCAGGCGTCGGTGACACTCGAGTTCCTCGCGCAGTTGGGGAAAGTCGGCACAGTGACGTTCCAGCAAGGTGACCAGGCTCCTGGTCGCCTCGACAACGGGAAAATCATCCATAGGGAAGAACCTCAAATACTGGCAGGGTTGTTCCAGATGTCAGGGGCGACGCATACCTGCCACAGTTATGGTACGAACCCGGTTCCGTGCCGTCCATAGTACTTATGTGCTTGCTTACCGTGGGACTTACTACCGGTCATCGGAGGGACGATGTGCTAGAATATCCGTGGTTGCATCCCTGGTGTTCGCCGGCGCGTCTTATCCTCGGACATGCGCAGACGCGCGCGAGATCAGCACGTCCAAGGAGGCGTCCCGATGGGTCTTTTAGATCAGCTTAGCCGAACTATAGCGCAGAGCGTTGACCGGGCCAGATTTGAGGCCGAGAAGTTTCAGAAGACCACTCGCCTGCAGGGCGAGGTGAACGAGCTTCGTCGCCAGGTAGACTCAAAGCTGAATGAGTTGGGGCAGCGGGCCTACGAGTTGCTCCGAGCGGGTCAGATCCAGTCGGCAACCCTGGCCGAACTGGGCGCGGTGGTGGATCAACTGCGCTCGGCGCTGGTGATGAAGGAAGAGGAACTGAAGCAGGCGCAGGCCGAGGTCTACGTCGAACCGCCCGCGCCTGCCCCGCCGCCCCCGAGCCAGTCGGTGCCGATTGATTACGGCCCGCCTGCCAGTACCCCCGCGGTGAAACAGTGCGGCGTCTGCGGCTTCCAGATGCCAGGAACGGCGATGTTCTGCCCCAACTGCGGCACCCGCGTGACGTAGAGCGTCTTTAGTCTGGCACTCCGTCAGCCTATCTGAGGGGTCGGCCCTCACGTAGTAAGGCCGCAGCATTGGCGCAGTGAATGCTGCGGCCTAACGAGCGCAACCTGGCAACGAAACTCGGACGCGGGTATTAAACCATACGCCCCTGGCGCCTGAAGAGAAAGTACGCAATTGGCCCGATGAAGCTGAAGCACGTTTAGAAGATTTACTCTTCTGCTGATGTGGTATAGCATGCTAGAGTATTAGTGCAGTAAATCTTGTCAACCACATCTGCGATCAATAACGCGATACCGGTCCAGGCAAGCGATTTGCAGGAGAGGTCCTGAACGCTCACCGGGCCTGGTGCATGCACCGCGTACATCCTGTCTAGAACTCAGGGGTGTCTGATGCGTATTCCTCTACTGATTCTAGGCCTCTTTGTGGCGATGGGATTTGCTCGACCTGTGGCCGCACAGGGCAACAACCCGACGATTGCCGACATCCAGAGCAACCCGAACGCTTTTCTGAAGCAGGTGGTCACTCTTTCCGGCGCCGTCGGGGCAGTGATGGATATCAATGAGTTTCTGCTCGATGATGGCACCGGCCAGATTATTGTAGACGCCGGCCCGCCCTGGTATCAGCGGATTAGCATCCCGGCCGGCACCCCGATCAGGGTTGCCGGTAAGATTGACTGGATGGGGCCGCCTGGCAATCGTCGCGGCATTGAACTCGACGCCTGCCGGATTGAGACCCCGAACCAGACGCTGAACATTCGCGACTGTGCCTTCAATGGTCCGCCGCCCTGGGCTGGCGGACCAAACCGCAGTGGACGTGGGGGACGACCGTAATCTGTGCTGAATATGTCCATGCCAGCAGCCGTTTGACGGCGAAGCTTGTTCATAACCAACATCTTTTCGTAGGAAGAGTTGTAGCGCTTATTGGCTCCTGGGAACAATTCCAGTCCAGCGCAGTTTGTAATCGAATTGTTCCCAGGAGATTATGTCGTTATAAATTGTGAATTGTGATTCATCTATATCATAAGTATGGTAATGGAAGTAAAGCCATCTCTATGGAGATCGGCGTTAGTATACCAGGATAGGCAAGAGCACTGCTGTCAGCGCCCCGTTGAGGATCATGCCCAGCGTGGCAAAAGCGCCCGCCTCGGCGTGGAGTTGCAATGCCCGCGCGGTGCCGATGCCATGAGCGGCCAGTCCTATCGCAAAGCCGCGAATGGCTGGCTCTTCGACGCGCAGCAGGCGTAACAGGTCGTTGGCGATCAGCGCGCCAATCATCCCCGTCAGGATCACCAGCGCCGCGGTGAGCGATGGCTCGCCGCCGATCTGTTCGGCCACACCCATAGCGATGGGGGTGGTCACCGAACGCGGCAGGAGCGAACGCAGGGTCAACGTATCGAGCCCCAGGCTCTGAGCGAGAAGCATCGTGCCGCCGATGGCCGCCAGGGCCCCCGCGCCGAGGGCCAGCGTCAGCGGCAGCGCCATCTGCCGCACGCGATGGATAACCTGCACCAGCGGTACTGCCAGGGCCACTGTGGCCGGTCCTAGTAAGAAGTGAATAAACTGCGCCCCCTCGAAAAAGGTGGCGTACGAGGTTCCGCTAATCTGCAACAGGCCAATCAGCATCAGCACCGCGAGCAGCACCGGGTTGCAAAGGGGATGGTTGCTGCTGCGCCGGGCTGCCTCGGAAGCCAGCAGGTAGGTCGCCAGCGTCAATGCCAGCCAGAGCAGGGGCGTGTGCGCCAGATAGGCCCAGAGTTCAGTCATTGCTTGCCTCCACGATAGGCGGCGCTCGGCGCGTGGTGAGAACCAGCAGCAGACGCAGGCTCAATGCTGTGACGGCCAGGGTCAGCATCGTGCCCAGCAACAGGGTGAGCAGCAGAGGCAGCCACGCCCGGGCCAGCAGGTCCGTGTGGGCGATGATCCCCACGCCCGCGGGCACAAACAGCAATCCCAGATGGCGCAACAATCCCTGGGCTGTCGGCTCGAGCCACGCCGGAGGCGCCCCGCGCCGCAGCAGGAGCGCCACCAGTAGTAGCATACCGACCACCGGACCGGGAACTGGCAGATGCAGCGCCCGAACCACGATTTCGCCGAGCAGTTGGAGTCCGAGCAGGGTGGAAAAGGCGTGGAGCATGAGTGTTTTCCGTATTGTAGATTTCTATTTCACAATACGGAAATTGTATCGTGAACTCTCGGCGATGTCAAGGCCCCTGACCCGAGGTGAGATCGAGAGAACCCTCCAGGTATAGGTGCTTCTGGCACATCGTTGTTTCGTACTGACCATCTGGGTCATCAGGAAGCCTCCAATGCCCCTCTCCTGCGCACAGGAGAGGGGGGCAGGAGGATGACGGTCGTCAGCGTATTCTGATGCCGAAAACCTGTCTCGCTTGAAAAACCTCGCATCTGAGAGGCAAAGCAACCGGCTTGCTACCTACCTGGCCGGACGATAGACGCTTAGCACGCGCTCGCTCCGCAACAACGCGCCGTTGGGCGCGCGAACGATGCGCGTATTGATAACCGTCAGCGGGTCGCTGCCGCGAACCTGTGGCGCGCCCAGCGTTACGACGCGCCCATCGCCGCGTCCCCAGAGCCTCAGTGTTGCGTGGCCGCCACGCGCCGTTACCACGAGGTAGAGGGGTGCGCCGGTATCGTTGCGGATGCGCAGATCCAGAGCGGGATCGGCCACGGCTGCGTCAAGACCGGGCCGGTCGGCAAAGCTGGTCAGCCAGCGGCTGTGCCCCCGCCGTTCGGTAATCGGCAAACCCGCTTCCCACGCCGCGCGGTAGAGGAGCGTTGCCACGACACAGACTCCGCCGCCGACCATGGTCTCCACCACCTGGCCACTTACGATGCCCGGCCCCGGCCGGAAACCGCTGGCAGCGGAGATGCCTCCCAGGGTCCTGAGGAAGGAAAGCTCGGTCCCAGGGGCGAGGACCGTGCCATTGAGGCGCGCGGCTGCCAGTTCGATGTTCGTGCCGCTGCTGCTGCCCGCCCGGTAGCGCATGCTGGCGCTGGCCAGCAGTTTCAATGGTTGAGGGGCGAACGCCGCGGCGGGCGCTGCGCCAGGGGCCAACCACGCGCCGAGGGGCGCTCGCTGCACTTCATGTTCGCTGCCGGCATGCTCGGGGTGATAACTCAGCCGTGTCCGTTCAAAATACTGCACCAGCAGCGTCGAACCATCGGGCTGTACTTCGTAGAACTCCTCCGAGATGGGATACCCGAACAGGGATATGCCCCCGTGCTGGCTGTGGTACCAGGCGAAGGCGCCACCAAGGGTATGCCCCGTCGCACCGAAAAAGACGCGCTCAGAAGCATGGGGCAGGTCCGGCGCCAGCGGGAGAAACGGCGCCTCGTCCTGGCGGTCGGCGGTGTATTCGCTCCCCAGGCGCGCCAGTTCCACCGTGTCACCCCGGCGCTCCAGGCGCACATAGGTGAAGTGCTGCACATAAGCGCGGGTTTCGGTGTCATAGAACTCGGCGCTGAGAGCTGGTCCCGACCACTCCAGGCCGCCATGGGCCAGAATGAAACTGCGGAACGGCTCCTCAACCACGTAATCGCCGATCTGCAAAACGGGCAGGGCCTGCGACCCCTCCGTCTCGGCGCGGGCAATCGGCGCAGGAGCAAGCGCTGCGAGGACTGCTGCGACGAGGGCCAGGATGAGCGCGTGACGAAAGTGCATGGCGGGTTTCCCTCCTTCACGCTTGACGACGGGCGGCGCGCGCCGCATACTGTGAACCGTTGCCGGCGGGTCGGAGATACGCCTGTCGTTCTTTCCCCACGCCCCTCTGCCGGGCAGGAGCGTCCGGGCGGCCGCAGCCCTCCCTGGAAAATCCTTTCCTCAACCTGCTTCTGGGTGGCGAAGCCGCATAGATGGCCGGTGGATAAGCAACGGAGGCCGGATGAACGAAGAACTCGTGCGCCTGATCGAGCAGCGTATTGCTGTGGCGGAGCACTCGTTGACGGATCAAACCGGTGGTACGAACGTCTGTCGGTTGCAACAGGATGGTCGAGTGACCGGGGGCATGAAATATGACGAGGGGCGACTGGTGGCCTTGAGCGCCCTCAGGCGGCGTCTCAGGGAGGCTGGAGGTGGGGACCCTCGCCCGATCGTAGCGCAGGATCTTACAATGTGGCAGGAGGCGCTCCAGGCACAGCAGGCCCGCGAGCGCCCGGCGATCCAGTGGGTCGCTTACAACCAGGGCGGAGTGGATGCGCTGGAGGAAGTACTGCAGGTGATCGATAGGGCGTAACAGGTTGCGCTTCCAGCCAGATAGCCGAAACGCCAGGGCCTTGCCCTGGCGTCCGTATATGTGGTACCCCCAGCGGGATTCGAACCCGCGATCTTCACCTTGAAAGGGTGACGTCCTAGGCCGCTAGACTATGGGGGCCAGCGCTCCTTATTATAGCAAAGAGGCGAAATCCTATCAAGTCGCGGTCAACCGTCAGAGCTGATGCAAAGTCGGCCCCTGGCGAGGAGTAGGGGCGGCGTAGCCGCCCGATACGGTCAGGTTACGCTGGTTGTGGCAGCGTAGCCGCCACAACCCGTAGCCCCAGAGACATTGCATCAGCCCTGCCGGGTTGCTGAGAGGGCACAGCCCTCTCAGCAACTGGTCCATGCAAGAACGTGCCGGAGCGCTTGTTGTAATGACCGCCAGCGTCGGTCATAGACGAGCGCCGTTCTGTTGCCTATTCCTGCTCCTCGTGGGCCTCGTAGTAATCGGCCAGGCCGGCAAGGGCCATCTGCGCCAGAAAGGGCGAAACCTCGTTGCCCAGCGCAGTGCGAAAGGCGTTGAAGTCGACCGCGACGGCTTCTTTCCAGCGCCGGGTCTCAACGTAGTGGGGGAGGTAGCGTCGCAGTTGGGCCGCGAGCAACCGGCGGGTGTTGGGCGAAGCCACGCTGAGCACCGCGCGCCGCAGGTAGTCGGAGAAGTGCTGCTCCTCGCCTTCTTCGACCACCGGCGGTTCCCCGACCCGGGCGATCATCTGCTCGACCAGTTCATCCGAGAAGTGCAACGGCGCGAACGCTGTTCCGCGAAACAACTCGATACAGAACGCGCTGGCGGCGTCCATGTCTCGATAAAACTCGGTCGCGACGGCCCGCTGCTCCTGCAGGCGCCGCGAAGCCTCGGCGATACGCTCCTGTTCGGCCGCATCGGGCGGCTGCGCCAGCCAGGTGCCGGCGCACCGCGTGAGACGGGTTGCCTCCTCTCCACCGCCCGCGCGCTCCGCTGTTCGCACCGATCTACCACGCATGGCACGCTCCTGGGGTCCTGGGCCGCAAGCACTGGTGCGGCCACTGCCTCGACCCCCTGGGCGAGGGCCGACATCAAAGCCCTTCCAGTATACCGCATCGCCGGTACTTGATAATTTTCATCAATAATTTGACTTATCGTGCCGGGGGCGCTACAATTTTATAGAGCATGTCTGGCGAACCAGATTATCCGCTTTCGGTCAGGGAAGGCCCGGCCTTCCCTGACCCTCCTCTCAGGCAGGGGCGTGGGGAAACCAGGTTTTCCCGCCTTCCCACAGGTAGCCGCGGCCAGGCCGCGGCCCGTGATCAGGAGCAAGCCATGGCGCGCATCTATAACAGCATTACCGAACTGGTTGGCAATACTCCGCTGGTGCGCTTGAGCCGCGTGAATGACAGCGATGCTACCGTGGTGGCCAAACTGGAGTTTTTCAATCCGGCCAGTTCGGTCAAGGATCGCATCGGGTTGGCGATGATCGAAGCCGCTGAGCGTGAAGGCAAGATCCGTCCGGGTGAAACGGTGTTGATCGAGCCGACGAGCGGCAACACCGGCATCGGCCTGGCCTTTGTGGCTGCGGCCAGGGGCTATCGGCTGATCCTGACCATGCCCGAGACGATGAGCGTCGAACGGCGCAAACTGCTGCGCGGCTACGGCGCCGAACTGGTGCTGACGCCTGGCGCTGAGGGCATGCCCGGGGCGATCGCCAGAGCCGAGGAGATCCTGGCCGATCTGCCCAACGGCTACATGCTGCAGCAGTTCAAGAACCCGGCCAACCCGGAGATCCACCGCCGCACCACGGCCGAGGAACTCTGGAACGATACCGACGGGCAGATCGACATTCTGGTGGCGGGCGTAGGAACAGGCGGCACAATCACCGGGGTGGGCGAAGTGATCAAGGCGCGCAAGCCGGAGTTCAAGACGGTGGCGGTGGAGCCGGAAGGCTCGCCGGTGCTTTCGGGGGGCAAGCGCGGCCCACATAAGATCCAGGGCATTGGCGCGGGATTCATTCCCGACGTACTCAATACCGGCATCATTGACGAGATCCAGGTCGTCTCGAACGAAGATGCCTTCGACATGGCCCGCCGCCTGGCGCGCGAGGAGGGCCTGATGGTCGGCATTTCGAGTGGTGCGGCGGCGGTGGCGGCTATGCGCGTGGCGCGCCGTCCGGAGAACGCCGGCAAGCTGATCGTCTTTATCGTGCCCAGCAATGGTGAACGTTACCTCAGCACCCCCCTGTACAGTGAAGAGTGACCCCGCCGGTCCCTCACTGCGAAGTCGCGGCTCTGCGCCAGCGTTCCTGAGTTGCAAATGAGGATTCGGGAGGGTATCGCCCTCCCGAATCCTTCCCTCAGGCAGGAACCTGAGGCAGCACAGATTTCCCCCCTTCCTCCATCCGGCGCAAGGTTTCCATTGCCTCACCCTCAATGATCTGCGTAAAGCGATCATCGCGCAGGTTCAGCAGGCGCGCCGCCAACCAGGCCAGCGAAAAGGTCGGCACGGTCTGCGTGAAGGGCAGCAGGGCCTCCAGCGCGGCCTTGTTGCGTAATGCCCGCAGGCCCAGGCGATCGAGGATCACCCAGCTCACCGGCGCGGCGAAGATGTCCAGTCCGAAGTCAAGCAGGTCGAGCAACACCATCAGCAGCAGCGGCACATGGTGCATGGTGGCGAAGAAGCCTGCCTTCGCGGGAACGTTAAGGCGCTTGACGCTGCGCCATATCAGCGCCAGACCCACACTGGCGATAGTCAGCGCCACCATCATCGCTATCAGCAACCCCGTCACGACGCTTCCCAGATGTTCGAGCATGGGTGACAACTCCAGAAAACTACAAACGTATGCGGCAACTTTTGTATACGAATGGTCGGGGAAGGGGCCATCAGGCCAGAGGGCGGGGAAACCTGGTTTTCCCACCCGCTCCAACCGGCGGTCAGCGGCGAATGCGGCGCCCCTGCCCCCGCGAAGAAACCGATGAATTAGACGCTGGATCACCCGTTGCGGTTGCACGGCGCGAGCGCCAGTACCACAGCGCGAAGCTCCCCAGGAGCGCCAGCAGGGCCAGGGCCAGCGTGGGCCACTCCAGCGCCGCACCGAAGGGTGGGAGATCGGGCTGCAGGGCCAGAAAGGGTGTGACCAGCGGTCCAGTAATGCCGTATAACAATGCAAGGGCCGGATTATCAGGCCGGGCGGCCAGGGCGCGGGCCACCACGCGCGCCAGCAGCAGCGCCTCCAGCGCGCCGGTGAGCCAGATGAGCCAGGTGGTGGCGGGAAACTTTTTGGAGGGAATCAACGTCATCACTACACCGGTCTCCCCTCAGGCAGGGGCGCGGGAGGATCCTGGCAAACGTATGAGTGACAATGCATCTGGTCTCCCCTGAGGCAGGGGTGCGGGGAAACCGGGTTTCCCCATTTCTGGTCACGCTATAAGGTCGATGTCAGTGCGCTATGACTTAAGACCTATGGCATTGGTAATACACTTCTGATACACTAACATAGAGCCTTTTCGTATTCCGTATACTCTACCCGATCAGGTGTAACGCCACGAAGGGAAACCGCCGTGATCCACGCCACCACGCATGCCGGCGCCGAGAGCGCCCTGCACGAGCGAACCGTTCCGCTGCGTCGGATCGGCCCGCGCACCCTGAGCGTCTTGATCGGGATTGAACTACTGTTGCTGTTGAGCGCGCTGGCCTGGGCGCTCCTCTACCTCCTGCCACCTGCCACCCCCCTGGCCGCCCCTACCGATCTGCGACCGGTGGTTGACGCCATTCGCGAGCGGCTGAGTGGCGCGGTTGCCGACCCGCTGGTTCCGGTGGGCAACGGCCACAGCGCCCGGGCAAGCAATCTGCGCGGCTTTCGACTAGATGGCAACGTGTACTACTATTACGTCGAGGGCGCGAAGAACTTTGACCCCTTGAGCCGTGGCCTGATCAACCAGGAGCAGGTCGAGATCCTGCTGCGTGAAGAGAGCAGCGACCGAACCATCGTCATTTACCGAGTGTACTGACTAGACCTTGCGCTTACCCTCGCGCCAGTCGCCCCAGTCACGTTCCTCCGCCGCGCGAATGGCGCGGCGTTTCGCTGCCCGCCGCGACAGGGGTATGACCTCCTGCAGCACGGCGTAGAGTTGCTCTTCGAGGTGCGGATGGGCGGCCAGGGCCCCTTGCATCGCCGTTGTATCGAAACCACGCTCGTGCAGGAGGCGCGCCAGACGGCGCGCCTCTTCCGCGTCTCCGGCCAGCAGCGCGGCGACGAGTTGTTCTTCGAGTGAGGCAGGTGTGTGCATATGCGCTCCAGCAGGGGCGGGGGGGAAACCTGGTTTCTCTACGCCCCTGCCCGGTGGCAGGTCTGGTAGAGCCTGGCTGTCTCAGACCTTCCTGTTCAAGAACTCGCCGGATGGACCACGAAGAGACTATCGGGTAACCTGGTTGTCCGATTCCTTTTCTGGGAGGGCGTAATCCTCCCAGCCCCTCACCGGGGGGAGGGACGTGACGAAAGCCGGTTTCCCCACCTTCCTACAGGAGTTATTCGGATAGGCTCTAAGCCGTTAGCAAGATCGGCCCATCATCGGTGATCGCCAGGGTGTGCTCAAACTGCGCCGAGAGCGACCCATCGGCGGTGCGCACCGTCCAGCCATCGCGATCGAGCCGGGTCTCTGGCCGCCCGGCGTTGATCATTGGCTCGATGGTAAAGACCATCCCGGCCATAATCTTGCGCGTATTGCGCGGCTCGTCGTAATGGAGCACGGTCGGCTCTTCGTGCAGGTTCCGCCCGAGGCCGTGACCGGTGTACTCGCGCACCACTGAGAACCCGGCCGTCTCGGCATGGTGCTGGATGACCGTGCCGATGGCGCGCAGGGTGTTGCCCGCGTAGGCCTGCTCGATGCCCACCTCCAGACACCGGCGCGCCGTATCGAGCAGGCGTTGTGTGGCCGGACTGACGTTGCCAACGGGGAAGGTCTCACAGGCATCCCCGATCCAGCCGTTGAGGCGCAGGCCAATATCAATGCCGATGATGTCACCTTCGCGCAGGCGCTCCTTCTTGCTCGGAATGCCGTGGCAGATCACATCGTTCACGGACGCGCAGATCGTGCCGGGGAAGGGCGGAGTATTCGACCAGCCGCGCCGGCTGGGGGGCACGTAGCCCTTGTAGACCGGCTCGGCGCCGTGTTTACGAATGAACTCCTCGGCAATCGCATCCAGCTCCGCCGTCGAGATACCCGGCCGAATATGCTCGCGCAACACCTCAAAGGTTGCCCGCACCAGCCGCCCGGACTCGCGCAGCAACTCGATCTGCCGCGGGCTTTTCAGTGTGATCGCCATCGTGATACCTTTCATCGCTCGTCTGCTACGTAATAGTATACTCTATCGCCAGGCGAAGGATGATGGGGAACCCGACGTTCCCTACGCCACGGGAGGGCGCGGCCCCGCCGGGGACACCTTTTCTCTCCCCGGAGGGGGACGCCGCCGACTCCTGGGCACAACACACCTGACTTTTCACCGTTGACATTCAAACGAAAATCCTGGTACGATGAACTAATAATTGTTTCCGATCCAGTAGCGCATGGATTATTCACATATTTTAAACCTCCTGACCGATCTGTGCTCCCACCGGGTTCGTCATATATATCATGGTAGTTCACCGCTTCCTGCATCCACCGCGGGCCGTCCTGGTTGCCGGTCTGGCACTGATGTGCGCCGCCTGTGTTCCCACTCCACCCGCAGCCACCCTTCCAACCCTGCCGGCGATCCTCGACATTACCCCCGCGCCGACCCTCGACGTGGATGCGACGGCCACGACCCTCGCCTCGCTAGAACCCCCCACGCCCACCCCCGCGGTGCTCTACACCGTCCAGCCTGGCGACACCCTCAGCACCATCGCCGAGCGCTTCAATACCACGGTTGACGAACTGGTGGCCGCCAACGGCCTGACTGACCCTGACGCCCTGCAGACGGGGCAAACGCTGTTGATCCCTTCGCTGCTGCGGACGCCGGTGGTCGGTTCACCGGCGCCGTTGGGTACGCCGACCCCTACCCTCGCTACGCCCTGATGGGACCTGAGGCAAGTCGTAAGTCCGGGTTTTTTCGGTGGTTTTTGCGGCGTAGCCGTAAACGTTAGCAGCCGCGACACCGCTCTCCTCCCCATCGCAGGAGTTGGACGTTACACGAACCCCGAAAAGAGGGTTCTCCGTCTTGACACGCATCTGTTCCTTCGTTATAGTACCAGTGTTGGCTGTTCCCCAACCAATCAAGCCGTCCAGGCGCGAAGGAGGTGATGCCCATGAACGATAGTAAGCGTATGGGCGTCGCCGCTGGTGAGGCCCGCTAGGTCTTACCGAACCGGCGACCCCGCATCCTGCGAAACGCCCCTGCTCAGCAGGGGCGTTTGCCTTGTGGGCCAGATAAGCTTCCCGGGAGGGCCTGGCCCGTCCCAATCCTTCCAGCGAGCGGGGTATGGGCAAACCTGGTTCCCCCTTCAGGAAGGGCGAATGGCTTCGTAGACGACGCGCGGGGCATCGGGGGGCGCCAGTTCCCAGGACGGCGCACGGCGCGCGATGAGGCGCAACCCTGCGCCAGCGAGGGCGTCCAGAACCTCCACATCACTCCAGGCTCGCTCAACGTGATGCTCCTCCCCGCGTCGCCAGCGTCCACCCTCATACATGAACCAGACCACGCGTCCCTGGGCCAGACGCGCTGTGGCGTCGTAGGCGAGCCGGTGGTAGACGAGGAGACCGTTGGCGTCATAGACGACCTGATCCAGCCCTTCGCCCCATGTGGCAAACTCGTGCTCAGTGTTGAGATCGAAGATCAGGCGTCCGCCGGGACGCAGCAGGCGCGTCGCGTTGCCGATGACGAGTGCCAGATCGCCCGTGCCGGTGAGGTAGTTCAAGCTATCGTAGAGGCAGGTGATCAGGTCAAACGACGCTGGCGCAAGCGTCTCGCCCACGGGCAGGCGCCGGATGTCGGCGGCGAGCCAGGTGACGGGTAGATCGCGGGCGCGGGCCCGAGCAATGACGAGCATGGCCTCTGAGCGATCAACGCCCACCGTTGCCGCGCCGCTGGCGGCCAGGACCAGGGTCGCCGCACCGGCGCCGCAGGCCAGGTCGAGGACCCGTTCAGGCGGGACGGGCAGGGCGGCGAGGATGCGGCGCGCGAGCGCCTCGGCGAAGGCGCCCTGGCCAATGGCGTCGTAGATGGGAGCGTAGCCAGCATAGATATCGGACATGGACGTGGGGCGGTGCGCCGGGCCGGTATGCACGATGAAAAAACCGGAGCCGCACGGCTCCGGCTTTCTGGCGACCCCGGCGCGACTCGAACGCGCGACCTTTTCCTCCGCAGGGAAACGCTCTAATCCACTGAGCTACGGGGTCCTGTTGATTTCAACGTCATAAGTATACCATGTTCAGGAGGTTCGCGCAACCGGGCCGATCGGGGGATCAGGGCAGGGCTGTGGCCCGCAGTTCAGCGGATGCCGTTCGTTGCACCCGAAGCCACCCCTGCGGCCGGCGCCTTGTGCCTTGCCCCTCATAGCGGTAAAATACGTCACGTCTCGCCACCGGTGCGCATGCGACCTGCCGGCGGCGATCGCTCAAGAAACGGTTGCCACATGATGACGGAACGCTCGCGGGGCCTTCCGATGTGGATCTGGGGCGTCCTAGCCGCACTGCTGCTGATCGCGCTGAGCAGCCGCGGCAGCTTCGGTGTCGCCAATGAGGCCCTCAGGCAGCGCTTCGCGGCCCAGCCCACCCCCGTGGGCGTCGATCTGCCCTTCGATGTGCCCCATCTGGAGCTAGAATCGCTGCCGCCCCGACTCCAGGAAGCGGCCCGCGAGTTACTGCGGGCGCTGAATCGCGGTGAGGCGGGGCGTCCGGTCGAGCCGGCTGTAGAGAGCGCCCGGCTGCGGATCGAGGTGCGCGAACTGCGCCGCGTGGCCGGTGAGGTGCAGATCCGCGGCCAGGTGACCAACATCAGCCGGCGCGAGGTGCAGGTGCCGATCAGCGCCTTTGAACTGCGCGATAGCGCCGGGGTCAGTTACCTCGCCGGCGAGGGTGCGAGTTCCACTCTCCGCCCCGGCCAGAGTACTCCTCTGGAACTGAGCGTCCCTCTTCCTCCGGGTCGCGGTCTGCTCCTGACCACTACCCTGCCGCCCGATCCTCCCGTCGAGCAGCGCCTGATTGCCGCCGAGACGAAGCCATGAACATCGCGTCCCGCTTCGATCTGGTGCTTGAGCGCATCGCCCGCGCCGCTGCCCGCGCCAACCGCGATCCCGCCGCCATCACCCTGGTTGCCGTGACCAAGACGCACCCACCCGAGGTCATCGCCGAGGCCATCGCTGCCGGCGCCCGCGATCTGGGCGAGAACCGCGTCCAGGAGGCCGCGCTCAAGATCCCTCCGCTGGCCGCCGCCTATCCTGACGCCCGCTGGCATCTCATCGGCCATTTGCAGCGCAACAAGGCAAAAACCGCCATCGAGTTGTTTGATATGATCCACTCGATTGATAGCCTGCGCCTTGCCGAGACCCTCAATCGCCTCCTCCAGGAACGCGCCGCGGGCCGCCTGCCTGTCCTGCTACAGGTGAACGTCAGCGGCGAGGCGTCCAAGGAAGGTTTCGATCTGCCCGGCGGCATCGCTAACCGGGCCGGATTGGAGGCGCTGCTCCCCGAGGTGGAGCGCATTCTGGCTCTGCCCTGCCTCGAGGTGCGTGGGTTGATGACCATCGCCCCGATCGTGGCTGACCCGGAACAGGCCCGCCCCGTCTTCCGCGCCCTCCGCGAGCTGCGCGACGAACTGGCCCGACGCTTCCCTCGGGCCGCCTGGGCCGAACTTTCCATGGGCATGACCGACGATTTCGAGGCCGCCATCGCCGAAGGCGCCACCATTGTGCGCGTCGGACGGGCGATCTTTGGAGAGCGGGCAGGGTGAGGGCACCCGGCGCGCCCCTTTATCCCCCGGCGTCGCGCGGGTCCAGCGCGTCGCGCAAACCGTCGCCCAGGAAGGTGAACGACAGCACCAGCAGCGAGATCATGAGTACCGGGAAGAGCAGCATCCACGGCCCCGAACTGAGGTTGTAGAAGCCATCGGTCATCATCTGGCCCAGGCTGGTGGGAAAGGGCGCGTTCGGGTCCACCGAGGGGCGCATGCCGACGCCGAGGAAGGTGAGGATCGCCTCGGCCAGAATGAGCGAGGGGATGCTGAACGACACGGCCACGATGATCGGCCCCAGGGTGTTGGGCAGAATGTGGCGCAGCAGGATGACCCACGTCGGCACGCCGAGGGCCCGCGCGGCCTCGACGAACTCCTTCTCTTTCAGTGCGAGCACCTGGCCGCGCACCAGCCGCGCCAGGCCCGTCCAGCTCACAATCGCCAGGGCGGTGAAGATCAACAGCAGGCCCTGGAACGCCTTGCCGAACCATGTCTCGCGGAAGGCCACCGTCAGCGTAATAATGAACAGCAGGTCGGGGAACGAGGCGACGATCTCGGTGAAGCGCATGAGCAGGTTGTCGAGCCAGCCGCTGGCGAAGCCGGCAATCAGCCCGATGCTGACCCCGATCGCGACGATGAGCACCTGCGGGACCACCCCGACGATCAGCGAGACGCGGGTAGCATAGATCAGCCGCGAGAGGATGTCGCGCCCGTTGTTGTCGGTACCCAGGATGTTCTCCGGGTTGGGTTGCCGGGCCGGGTTGCCGGTGACCCAGACTGGCGGGCGCAGGCTGTTGCGCGGGGTCTGCTCCACCGGGTTCTTCGGGGCCAGCAGCGGCGCGAAGATCGCCACCAGCACGTAGAGCAGGATCACCAGCGCGCCCGCCACCGCCGCGCGGTTCCGCAGCAGGCGCCGCCAGGCGTCGCCCCAGAGGCTGCGGGGCCTTGTGACAGCCAGATCCAGCGTGTCGGCACCGGTGAGTGGTCGGGCTTTCGTGCTCATAAGGCTATTTATACGAGATCCGCGGATCGATGATCCCGTAGGCAATATCCACCAGCAGATTGGCCATCCCCAGAAAAAAGACAAAGATCAGCGCCCCGGCCATGATCATCGAGTAGTCGCGCTTACCGATTGCTTCCACCAGCAACTGACCCATTCCCGGCACCTGAAAAATGATCTCCGTGTACAGGGTGCCGGTGATCAGCGCGGCGGCGAGAGGGCCGAGCACCGTCACCACGGGGATCAGGGCGTTCTTAAGCATGTGCCGCCAGATCACCAGCCGGTCGCCCAGGCCCTTGGCCCTGGCGGTGCGCACATAGTCCTGGCGCTTCACTTCAAGTACGCTGGAGCGGGTCAGGCGGGTGATGAAGCCCAGGGAGGTGGCGCCGAGGGCCACAGTGGGGAGGATCCAGGGCCGGATCGGCTCGTTCCAGTCGGGGATGACCGTGAACCACGGGAGCCAGGTGGCGAAGATGATCACCAGCAAAAAACCGACAATCAGCGTCGAGAGCGAGACGAAGAAGGTCGAGGCGAAGAGCGCCGCGTAGTCAATCCAGGTGTTCTGTTTGAGCGCGGCGAGCACCCCCAGCGGCACGCCGATCGTCACGGCGAAGAGCAGCGCCTGCAACCCCAGGCGCGCCGAGTAGTAGAAGCGGCTCGGCTTGCCCCCGCGCGAGCCGAACAGCTCCTGCTGCACAGTGCGCGCCCCGCGCGAGGCGTAGGTGGGGCCGAAATTGCCGCCGATGGCGCCCCACAGGATGCGGCGCTCGCCCGTCTTCGGGTCGGTCACGAGGTCGAAGAACATGTAGCGGGTAAACTGGCGCCAGATGGGCAGATCCATGCCAAACTTCTCGCGCAGCACCGCTTCCACCCGCGGCGAGAGCTGGCGCCGGCTGGGGTCGGTGTCGAAGGGGCCGCCCGGGGTCATGCGGGCGATTGTGAAGGTCAGTAGCCCCACGATCACCAGCACGGGGATCTGCCAGAGGATGCGGCGAATGATGTATGCGGTCATAGTGTTTTGCGGGTGTCGCGAGCCTCCCGGCAGGCCCGCCATGGCCACGCCGCGCAACCCCGGGAGGCGGAGGCAAGGTGTGGGCGGATCTGCCCCTCCCACACCTTCCCAACCCTGAGCGCCTGACGGCGGGTTCCGCCTACGGTTGCACGTCCACGTTTGGCAGGTTGAAGAAGCCCAGCCAGTAGTCAATCGGCGTGATGGTCTCCTCGGTGACGCCCTGGACGTAGGGCTTGACCAGCACCGGGCCGCCGTCGTTGCGGGTGACGGCGATCGGCGCGTCGGTGATCAGGATCTTCTCGGCCTCATTGTAGAGCTGTAGCCGCTTGACCGGGTCCTGCTCGATGTCGGCCTGGCGCACCAGTTCGTCAAACTCGGGGTTCGAGTAGCCCACGCGGGTGCTGAGCAGGCCGTTGGTCTGGAACAGCGAGATCCAGTTCTGCGGATCGGGGTAGTCGGCGCACCAGCCCAGGGAGAACATCTGCGGCGGGTCCTCCTTGGTCAGTGCGGAGAAGGCGGTCGGGTCCACGGGGTCGAGCACAGCGTCAATGCCCAGGTTCTGCTTGAGCTGGTTCGCGATCCATTCAAAGCGAGCGTTGTTGCGGGCGCTGGCCGAGTAGGTCAGTTTAATCTCGGGCAAGTTCTCCACTCCGCCGTAGGACGACTCGGCAATGGTCGCCCTGGCTGCCTGGGGGTCGAACTCCCAGAGCTTCAGGTCGGGCTGGTGGCCGGGGAAGCCAGGGGGAATAAAGGTGAAGGCCACGCTGCCGAGGCCGTTAAAGATGTCGCGGTTCCACGCCTCGCGGTCGAAGGCCTGGGCGAAGCCCTGGCGCACCTTTACGTCGTCGAAGGGCGGTTTTTTGGTGTTGAAGCCGAAGTAGAAGGTACATGACCCGACGGTGTTGACGATCTGCTGGTTGAGTTGCGGATCAGACTGGACAGTGGCCAGGTCTTCGGGGGCGACACCCAGGATCTCGAGTTCGCCATTCTGGTAGGCCTGGAAGGCCACCTGCCCCTCGGTGATCATGTAGTACTCGACACGCTTGAGCTTCACCGGACCCAGCGGCCCGACGTAGTTGGGGTTAGGCGCCCAGATCGCCCGGTTGCCGTGGTCCCACTCCTTGAGCACGAAGGGGCCGTTGCCGATGTAGTTCTCGGCGTCGTACCACCAATCCTCGCCGCGTTCGACCAGATCCTGGCGCGCCGGGGCGCCGATCCACAGCGCAGCCATGGCCGGGAAGTAGGGCGCAGGGGCGGTCAGTTCGATTTCCAGGGTCAGATCATCAATCGCCCGCACGCCGAAGTTGGCGAGCAGTTCGTCCTGGTCGCGGGCCAGGGCCTCCTCGACGCTGAGACCCTCACAGGCAGCGGCGGAGTACTCACTGTAGCCCTTGATGATGCCGCAGGGCAGGGATTGGTACTCGCCGGCGGTCTCGGGGTTGGCCAGGCGGCGCCAGGCGTACTCGAAGTTCTGAGCCGTGACGGGTTCACCGTCGGAGAATCTGGCATCGGGGCGCAGCTTGAAGGTGTAGACCAGGCCATCGGAGGAAACCGCGACGCTCTCGGCGGCAGCGGGGATGGGCTTCATATCCCGGTCGAAGCTCATCAGGGGCTGAAAGGCCATCATGATGAACTGGATCTCGACGACGAAACTCGCCTTCTGGGGGTCAACGTTATCGGGTTCACTACCGATGTTCAGCCGCAGCACTCCGGGCTGGGCGTTGCCGGCGGGGGCCGTGGTGGCCGCCGGGGCCGTGGTTGGCTGGCCGGGGGCCGTGGTGGCCGCCGGGGCCGTGGTCGGCTGTGCGGCGGGGGCGCCGCCACAGGCGGCGAGGATGGGCACGATGAGCGCGCAAAGTAGCACGCTGGCAACCGTGCCGCGCCAATTCCGGACAGGCATCTGTGGTCTCCTTTGCTCCTGGTCTTCCGGCACGCGCCGGAAGCAGTCGCCCCTGGGGGTTGCGCCGCCCGCCACCGGGAAGCGGCAGGAGTTTCGAGGGAGGGCTGCGTCCTTCGGCTCCACGCTTCGGGTGGGCAGAGGAGGGGGGAAAGACGATCAGGACCCGGGGGCGGGGCGAACCGCAACGGTTCCGCGGCGCGCGCCACGCACAGCTTCAGCCTTACAGGGCGACAATCGGGATACAATACCGGGGATGGTACCACAGAGAGGATCGGAGCGTCAAGCCCGGTTGAGGTAACCCTTGAGCGCACAAAACTGCTCTTGACAACTCCTGAGCTGCGTCGTATACTAAGTGTCACTTTCACAACAGGCCGGGCGGCCACTTTTTTCCAGGCAGATTTAGTGTCAAAGAGACACAAATGCTGGTCGCTCGGCCTCTCTGGTAGGGATATTTAGTGTTATTATTACACTAATAACCTGGCGTTAAGAGCGGCTCCAGGAGTGATCCGCACCGGTTCTAACGCGGGGTTATCGAGGAGGTTGTCAATGAGCATGGCGCTCACCCACACCGCCCCGGAGGCGGGCGCGGCCCTGGTGGAGGAGATCAACGTCTTGCGCGCCCGGCGCAACGCGGTGATCCTGGCCCATAACTATGAGTACGGCGAGATCCAGGATCTTGCCGATTATGTCGGCGACTCGCTGGGGATGGCCCGGTTTGCCGCGCGCAGCGACGCGCCGGTGCTGGTCGTCTGCGGCGTGCATTTTATGGCCGAGACGGCCGCCATCCTCTCGCCGGAGAAGACCGTGTTGATCCCCGACCCCGAGGCGGGTTGCTCGCTAGCGGCGTCGATCACCGCCGAGCAACTGCGCGCCTGGAAGGCCGAGCATCCCGGCGCGGTGGTGGTGAGCTACGTCAATACCACCGCCGAGGTCAAGGCCGAGAGCGATTACTGTTGCACCTCGGGCAACGCCGAGCGGGTCATTCGGGCCATTCCTGAAGATAAAGAGATTCTCTTTCTTCCCGATATGTTTCTGGGGAGCTATCTGCAGCGGGTAACTGGACGGCGCATGCAGATCTGGGCGGGAGAGTGCCACGTGCACGCCGCCATTCGCCCGGCGATGGTCGAGCGCCAGCGCGCCGCCGCGCCCGATGCCGAGTTTCTGATCCACCCCGAGTGCGGCTGTGTGAGCAGCACCATGCACTACCTGGCGAGCGGCAGGCTCGATCCCCGGGGCACCCATATTCTCTCGACCGAGGGCATGATCCGCCACGCGGCCAGCAGCAGCGCCTCGCGCTTCGTCGTCGCCACCGAGATTGGCGTGCTGCACCGCATGCGCAAGGCCAATCCCGAGAAGCAGTTCCTGCCCGTTGATGAGTCGATCAGTTGCAAGTATATGAAGATGATTACCCTGGAGAAGGTGCGCGATAGTCTGCGTGACCTGACCCACGTGGTGACGGTGCCGCCCGATCTGGCCGCCCGCGCCCGTACCGCCATCGAGCGCATGATCGCGCTCTAAACGCTCCGGCGGGCGCAGGGCAAGCGGGTTGCCCCATTCGCTGCCCCGGCGGGTTGCGCCCCTACCCGTCAGGCACGGGCAGGGGCGTGAGGAAACCGGGTTTCTCCATCCCGCAACCCGGAGGCTGTGCTGCCTGTGCCCGGCGGGCAGGGGCGTGGGGAAACCTGGTTTCCCCACATCCCTCCAACCGGTTATGGGCAGGTCAGACCCTATGCGGCTTCGCCGCACTACCCGAAGAAACGAGAGTCAACCATGGAACCGATACCCGCTCCTCGCTTCGCGCTGGCGGCCTGGCCCGCGGCTGCAACGACGACCACCGGCGTGCTGGTGATCGGCGCCGGGGCCGCCGGTCTGGCGGCGGCCCTGGCGGCCGCCGAGTACACCGAGGTGCTGGTGCTGGCCCGCGGCGCCCTGCCCGAGAGTAATTCGGCCCGGGCCCAGGGCGGCATTGCCGCAGCCCTCGATACTGCCGACTCGCCCCGTGCTCATGTCGCCGATACGCTGGTGGCCGGCGCCGGTCTCTCGGACGCCGAGGCCGTGGCTGCCCTGGCCCACGCCGCGCCGGTGTTGATGCGCGAACTGGCCGCCGCCGGCGTGCCTTTTGAGCGCCTGGCCTCCGGACGCTTCGCCCTGGGGTTGGAGGGCGGCCATTCGGCCCGTCGCATCGTCCACGTGGGCGACGCGACCGGCCTGGCGGTGGTCACGGCGCTGATCGCCCGCGCGCGCGTCCATCCGCGGATCACGCTGCTGGAGGGCTGGCAGGTCGCCGATCTGCTCGACCAGGGGGGCCAGATTGTCGGGGCGCTGGCGCGCGACCCGGCAGGCGCCTGGCATCGCCTGCTGGCCGCGGCGACGATTCTCGCCAGTGGCGGCGCGGGCGCACTCTACGGGCTGACCAGCAATCAGCCCGCTGCCCTTGGCGAGGGCATCGCCATGGCCTACCGCGCCGGGGCCGAGGTGGCCGATCTGGAGTTCGTGCAGTTCCATCCCACCGTCTACCGCACGCGCGACGGCCAGGGCTTCCTGATCACCGAGGCCGCCCGCGGTGAGGGTGGTCTGCTCCGCACGCCCGCCGGTGAACGCTTCATGCCCGATTACGATCCCCGCGCTGAACTCGCCCCCCGCGACGTGGTGACCCGCGGCATCTACGCCGCTATGCGCCGCTCCGACAGCGACCATGTACTGCTCGACCTGACCCATCTGCCCCGGGCGACGGTCGAGGCCCATTTTCCGACGATCTGCGCCCGTCTGCGCGAAGACGGGCTTGATCCCGCCGCCACGCCCATCCCGGTGGCCCCGGCGGCGCACTACCTCATGGGCGGTGTGCGCACCGATCTGGACGGCGCCACCAGCCTGCCCGGACTGTACGCCGCCGGCGAGGTGGCATGCACCGGCGTGCATGGCGCCAATCGTCTGGCCTCCAACTCGCTGCTGGAGTGCCTCGTCTTTGGACGGCGCGCCGGCATCGCCGCCGCTCTGGAGCGTCACCCCGACAAGTTTGCCCTTTCGTCCGTCCCGTCCAGCCGCGTCGCCGCCCGGACCGCCGGTGCGTTCCCATCGTCGGACTGGCGCGCGGCTCTGGCGGCAACGATGCGCGCCGCCGCCGGGCCGCTGCGCGACGGCGAGGGTCTGCGCACGGGGGCATTGAGCCTGGCGGCCTGGCCCCAACAGGCCGATCCCGACGACCCGGAGGCGCTCACTGCCGTCAACGCGGCGCTGACTGCGCGGCTGATCGTGGCCGGCGCGCTGGTGCGCGAGGAGAGCCGGGGCGGTCACTTCCGCACCGATTTCCCCCACTCCCGCCAGCGCTGGCAGGCCCATCTGGTGCAGGTCCGGGGCCAGCCCCCGTTTCTGGTCGAAACCATCGCCGCGCCGCTGGCGCGGGCCCACGCGGCTGATTAAGAGCTGTGCGCGGGAGGGCGCAGCCCTCCCGCACCCTTCCCGGCATAATGCCCGGGACGGCAACGTAGGTGTCAAACTATGAATCCCCTCGATCTTCCTCCCGAACTCGTCCGCGATGTGGTCGCCCGCGCACTCCACGAGGATGTGGGCACGGGCGACCTGACGACCCTGGCGGTTATTCCCCCCGATGCCCGGGCCGAGGCGCACTTCGTCTTCCGTGAGGCCGGGGTGGTCTGCGGCCTGCGGGTTGTGGCGGCCGTCTTTGCCCTGGTGGACCCGTCTCTGGCGCTGCGGCCACGGGTGGCCGAGGGCGCGCGGGTATCCGCCGGGGAGCGGGTGGCCACGCTCGCCGGCCCGGCCCGCGGTCTGCTCAGTGGCGAGCGCGTGGCCCTCAATCTCTTCCAGCGCCTGAGCGGCATCGCCACGCTGACCGCCCGCTACGCCGAGGCAGTGCAAGGTACCAGGGCGCGCATCCTTGACACGCGCAAGACCACGCCGGGCCTGCGGGCGCTGGAGAAGTACGCCGTGCGCGTCGGGGGAGGCGTCAATCACCGCTTCGGGTTGTACGACGGGGTGATGCTCAAAGACAACCACCTGGCCATCCTGGCGGCGCAAGGGGTCGATCTGGCCGAAGCGGTGCGCCGGGCGCGGGCGGCGGTGGGGCCGATGGTGCGGGTAGAGGTGGAAGTGGAGAGCGTCGAACAGGCCGCCGTGGCCGCCGAAGCCGGCGCCGACCTGATCCTGCTCGACAACATGCCCCCCGATCAACTCCGCGCCGCAGTGGCTGTCGTGGCCGGGCGGGCGCGCACCGAGGCCAGCGGCGGCATCACCCTGCGGTCAATCCGCGCGGTCGCCGAGAGCGGGGTGGACTATATCAGCGTCGGCGCGCTGACCCACAGCGCCCCGGCCCTGGATATTGGTCTGGATATCGAGGGAGCGTAGAGAGTCCCGGATGGCATAGCCCTCCCGGACCCTCCCATCGGCGGCCAGGGTCCGCTCCTCAAACGGCGGTCTTGCCGGCGCGGTAACCGTATTCGGCGGACTGGGGGATGGGGCAGCCCGGTTACGCCATTGTAACGGCTCGTTTGACACATGCGCCTGCCCTTGGGTAGAATGGTGTCAGCGGGAACAGACGGTTCTCGATTCACAAACGGAAGAACGTTGCTGGTCTGGCGCCGGTCACAGGTAGTGCGCCGGCATTATTGTGTTGTTTTTCGTCGACCACCTGTAGTAGCGGGCACAGAGGGGAGCCGGTGATGCCAGCGAAGGCGAAGCAGCCCACGGCGAAGGTAACGCGAGCCGAGGAGGTCGCGCTGAACGGTCTGGCGGCGGTCGGCGATGGGCGCCGCCGGGTGGTGATCGAGCGGGTGACGCCGGAGATTGATGCGGGACGCTACCCGATCAAGCGGGTCGTTGGCGATACGGTGGTGGTGGAGTGCGACGCCTTCGCCGATGGGCATGAGGAGATCGCATGCGCCATACGCTACCGTGGTCCCTCAGATACGCAGTGGCGCGAGGCGCCGATGCAGTTTCTGGTCAATGACCGCTGGCGCGGGCAGTTTACGGTTACCGAGATGGGGCGCTACACCTACACCGTGGTCGGCTGGGTGGATCGCTTCGCCACCTGGGAGCACCAGTTGCACAAGCGGGTAGAGGCACACCAGGATGTGCGCGTCGATCTGCTAATCGGGGCCGATCTGGTGCGCGAGGCCGCCGAGGCCGCTCACGAGGCCGACGCGGCGGTGTTGCGCGGCTACGAGCAGGCCATGCGCCACGGCGACGCCGAGGCGGCGTTTATGCCCGACCTGGCGGCGCGCATGGCTGCCCATCTACCGCCGCGCTTCGTGAGCGTGTACGACCGGGAATTGCAGGTGGAGGTCAACCGCCAGTTGGCGCGCTTCTCGGCCTGGTACGAACTGTTTCCGCGCTCGGCTTCGCCCGAACCGGGCCGCCATGGCACCTTCCGCGATGTGATCGCCCGCCTGCCCTATGTGGCCGAACTGGGCTTTGATGTGCTCTACCTGCCGCCGATTCACCCGATAGGACGGCAGTTTCGCAAGGGGAAGAACAACAGCATCACCGCCCAGCCCGGAGAACCCGGCAGTCCCTGGGCCATCGGCAGCGAGGAGGGCGGCCATAAGAGCGTCCATCCCGAACTGGGCACGCTGGAGGATTTTCGCGCCCTGGTCGCGGCGGCACGCGCCTATGGCATCGAAGTGGCCCTCGATATCGCCTTCCAGTGTTCGCCCGACCATCCCTATGTGAAGGAGCATCCGCAGTGGTTCCGCGCCCGTCCCGATGGCACGATCCAGTACGCCGAGAACCCGCCCAAGAAGTACCAGGATATCTATCCCTTCGATTTTGAGACCGAGGACTGGCAGGCCCTCTGGCGCGAGTTGAAGAGTATCTTTGAGTTCTGGATCGCCCAGGGCGTCACCGTCTTTCGCGTGGATAATCCTCACACCAAGAGTTTTCGCTTCTGGGAGTGGTGCATCGCTGAGTTGAAGCGCGATCATCCCGAGGTGATCCTGCTCTCCGAGGCCTTTACCCGCCCCAAGGTGATGTATAACCTGGCCAAACTCGGGTTCACCCAGAGCTACACCTACTACACCTGGCGCACCGCCAGGTGGGAGATCACCGAGTACCTGGAGGAACTGACCCGCACCGAGGTGCGGGAGTTTTTCTGCCCCAACTTCTGGCCCAATACCCCCGATATTCTGACCCCTCAGTTTTACCCTGGCTACCGCTCGGTCTTTCTGACCCGCGCCGCGATGGCGGCGACCCTCACTTCGAGTTGGGGGATGTACGGCCCGCTGTACGAGTTGATGTACCATGTGCCGGTGCAGGGCCGCGAGGAGTATGTCGACTCCGAGAAGTACGAGATCCATTTCTGGCGCCTGGATCAACCTCACAGTCTGCGCCATTTTATCGCCCGGCTCAACCGCATTCGCCGCGAGAACCCGGCGCTGCAGCGCAACGAGTGGCTGCGCTTCCATCGCGTGGACAGCAACTTCGTTGAGAATGAGCAGCTTCTGGCCTACAGCAAGGTGACGCCTGATTTGCAGAACATTGTGCTGGTGGTGGTGAACCTGGACCCGCTCAATACGCAGAGCGGCTATGTGCAGGTGCCCACCGCCGAGTGGGGGCTTGACGGCGATTATCAGGCCCACGATCTGCTCAGTGACGCGCGCTACCTCTGGCACGGCGATTTTAACTACGTCGAACTGAACCCGCAGGTCATGCCGGTGCACATCTTTCGGATTCGCCGCCGGGAACGGGATCTCACCGGTTTTGAGTATTTTGCGTGATGCGTTCTGAGGAGCCACCGCTGATCACTATCACTGCGGGTTCGTGGGATGCGATCTTCTGCGATGGGCGTCAGGGCGCCCTGGAGCAGGCGCTGCCGTCCTATCTGCGCCTGCGGCGCTGGTTCCGGGCCAAGTCGCGCACCATCACGTCGGCGACCATCACCGATGCCGTGCTGCTTCCTTATGCCGATGGTCTGGCCTGTCTGGTTCTGGTTGTCGTCCGCTATACCGAGGGCCCGTCCGAAACCTATTTCGTGCCCATGGCCCATGCTGCTGGCGAACGGGCGCGGGGCCTCCTCAGCGAGTGGCGGCACGCCGTGATCGCCCGGCTGGTCATCCATGCCGATGAGGCCCCGGGAGTCATCTTCGACGCGCTGATTGACCCGGGTTTCGCTCTCGGCCTGCTCGATGTGGTGTTGTCGCAACGGCTCCTGCGCGGCATCAACGGCGGCGAGGCGACTGGCCGTCATTCCCGCGCGCTGCGGGCCGCACCGGCCTGCGCCGAGAGCCTGGCGCCGCGCGTTGTCACGGCTGAGCAGAGCAACAGTTCGCTGATCTTCGGCAATGCGTTGATCATGAAGATCTTCCGCAAGGTTGAACCGGGGATCAACCCCGACCTGGAGATCGGGCGCTATCTCACCGAAGAGCGGGCCTTTCCCTACACGCCGCCGACCGCTGGCGCGCTCGAATACCGGCGTGGCGGCGCGGCGCCAGTGAGCCTGGCGATGCTCCAGGCCTATGTTGCCAATGAGGGTGATGCATGGGAGTACACCCTCGACGTGGCCGGACGCTCCTATGACGAGGCGGGCGCCGATCGGCGCCTGCCCGAGATGACGCTGACCACGGCGGCGTTGCTGGCCGCCGCGGCCGAGGAACCGGCGCCGCCGGCCAGGGAGGTTGTCGGCGCCTACCTGGAGCAGGTCCGGCTCCTGGGTGAGCGTACTGCCGAGTTGCACCTGGCCCTGGCGGCCGGCACGGCGCCGGCCTTCGCCCCCGAGCCGTTCTCCCTTCCCTACCAGCGCTCGCTCTACCAGAGCATGTGCGCGCTCACCACGCGGACCTTCCAGGGTCTGCGCACAGTTGCCCCGCGCCTTCCGGACACGCTGCGCGCCCAGGCCGAGGCCGTCCTGGCGTTGGAAGAGGCGCTGCTGGCCCGCTTCCAGCGCGTTACCGCCGCGCCAATCGAAGCGTTGCGGACGCGCGTCCATGGCGATTTGCACCTGGGCCAGGTGCTCTACACCGGCAATGACTTCATGTTTATCGACTTCGAGGGCGAACCGGTGCGCCCGATCGACGAGCGACGCCTTAAACGCTCGCCGCTCCGCGATGTTGCGGGCATGCTGCGCTCGTTCGAGTACGCGGCCTATGCGACACTCTTCAACCGCGCCAGCGGTGCTCAGCGCGATACCGAGGAGGGCGCGCCGATGCGCCGCTGGGCCGATTGCTGGTCCTTCTGGGTGAGCGCCGCGTACCTCGGCGGCTACCTGCACCGCGCGGCCGGGGCGCCCTTCATCCCCGTCGCACCCGCCGATCTGGCCGCCCTGCTTGAGATCTTCGTGCTCGAAAAGCTGGTTTACGAGATCGGCTATGAGATGAACAACCGCCCGGCCTGGCTGAGCATCCCGCTCAGCGGCGTCCTGTGCCAGGTTGAAGCCTGATCGGTATCAAAGACTCGCGTCTATAGTGGATAAGGAACCATAATGTCGGAAGAGACCACCAGACCCGCGCGCCGCCCCCGCAAAGCCAGGAATGGCACGGCGACTGAGCCTGAAACCGAGGCTGCCGTCGCTGAGCAACCCGAGGCGCCTGGCGCGGCCGAGCAGGCCGCTGCCCCTGCCGAGGCCCCTACCGATACCGTCGTGGCGGTGATCCCCCCGGCGCCGCCGCACCCGCTGCCGTTCCTCAGCGACGACGACCTGTACCTCTTTGGTGAAGGCACCCACTTCCGCATCTACGAGAAACTGGGCGCACATATTGCCACGTTGAACGGTGAACAGGGCACCTACTTCGCAGTCTGGGCGCCGAACGCCGAGTATGTGGCGGCGGTCGGCGACTGGAACGGTTGGGACCCCGGGAAGAATGCCATGCGCTGCCGGGGGAACTCGGGCATCTGGGAGACCTTTGTGCCCGGTGTGGGCAAGGGCGCGCATTACAAGTTCCACATCGCCTCCCGCTACTACGGCTACCGCGAGGATAAGACCGACCCCTTCGGGTTCTTCTTCGAGGTCGCGCCCCGCACGGCCTCGATTGTCTGGGACCAGGAGTATGAGTGGGGCGATGGGGCCTGGATGCAGACCCGCGGCCAGCTTCAGGGTGTGAGCGCCCCCATGTCGATCTACGAGGTGCACCTCGGCTCGTGGATGCGCGTGCCCGAGGAGGGTGGGCGCTCCCTGAGCTACCGCGAGATTGCCCCGCGTCTGGCCGAGCACGTCAAGCGCGCCGGCTTCACCCATATCGAGTTGCTCCCCGTCACCGAGCATCCGTTCTACGGGTCGTGGGGCTACCAGTCCACCGGCTACTTCGCGCCGACCAGCCGCTACGGGCCACCGGAGGACTTTAAGTACTTCGTGGATTACCTGCACCAGCAGGGCATCGGCATCATTCTCGACTGGGTGCCCTCGCACTTTCCTACCGATGGCTTCGCCCTGAGCTACTTCGATGGTACGCACCTCTTCGAGCACGCCGATCCGCGCAAGGGCTACCATCCCGACTGGGGCAGCTACATCTTCAACTACGGGCGCAACGAGGTGCGGAGCTTTCTGATCAGCTCGGCGCTCTTCTGGCTCGATAAGTACCACATTGATGGCCTGCGCGTTGACGCAGTGGCGAGTATGCTCTACCTCGACTACTCGCGCCGGCCCGGCGAGTGGATTCCCAACCAGTACGGCGGCAACGAGAACATCGAAGCGATCATGTTCCTCCGCCAGTTCAACACCGAGGTCTACAAGAACTATCCCACGGCCCAGACCTTTGCCGAAGAGAGCACCGCCTGGCCCATGGTCTCGCGGCCGGTGTACGTGGGTGGATTGGGCTTCGGCTTCAAGTGGGACATGGGCTGGATGAACGACACGCTCAAATACTTCCGCCGCGATCCCATCCACCGCCGCTACCACCACAACGAGTTGACCTTCCGCGGCCTGTACATGTTCACCGAGAACTACGTGCTTTCGCTCTCGCACGACGAGGTGGTGCATGGTAAAGGCTCGTTGCTCGACAAAATGTCGGGCGATGTCTGGCAGAAGTTCGCCAACCTGCGCTTGCTCTACAGCTACCAGTACGGCCAGCCAGGTAAGAAGCTGATCTTCATGGGCGGCGAGTTTGGTCAGTGGCGCGAGTGGAAGCACGACGAGAGCCTCGACTGGCACCTGTTGATGTTCCCCTCGCACCAGGGCGTCTTGCAACTCCTGGCTGACCTGAACCGGCTGTACGTCAACGAGCCGGCGCTGCACGAGCTTGACTGTGAGCCGGCGGGCTTCGAGTGGATCGACGCCAACGATGCCGAGAACAGCACCTACTCGTTCATGCGCCGGGCGCGCTCCACCGGCGATCTGATCCTGGTGGTGATGAACTGCACCCCGGTGCCGCGCCACAACTTCCGGATCGGTGTGCCCCGCGGGGGCTGGTGGAAGGAGATCTTCAACAGCGACGCCACCGAGTACTGGGGCAGCGGGATCGGCAATGCTGGCGGCGTGATGGCCGAGGAGCACATGTCGCACGGCCGGCCCTACTCGCTGGTGCTCGACCTGCCGCCGCTCGGGGCGCTCTACTTCAAGAGCGAGGGCTGAGGGCGTTTCATCATCTACTACTGCGTCCGAGCGTTGTTATCGGTTGCGCTCGCTGGGTGGAGGCATTGGCTCAGCCAATGCCTCCGCCTCACCGGGCCAGGGCCAACCCATCACCCGGGCTCGGACGGAGTACTACTCTGGAAGAAGTATGGCGGAGCGCTACATCTGCATCCATGGGCACTTCTACCAGCCGCCGCGCGAAAATCCATGGCTCGAGGCGATTGAGCAGCAGGATTCGGCCTATCCGTACCACGACTGGAACGAACGCATCAATGCCGAATGCTACGAGCAGAACGCCGCCTCGCGCATCCTTGACGACCAGGGCCAGATCGTCAAGATCGTCAACAACTACAGCCGGATCAGCTTCAACTTTGGCCCCACCCTGCTGAGCTGGCTCGCCGAGAAGGCGCCCGCGGTCTACGAGGGCATCCTCGCTGCCGATGAAGAGAGTGCGCGCCTGTTCGGACGCGGCTCGGCCATGGCCCAGTGCTACAACCACATCATCATGCCCCTGGCCTCGCGCCGCGACAAGATTACCCAGGTGGTCTGGGGCATTCGTGACTTTCAATACCGCTTCGGGCGCCTCCCCGACGGCATGTGGCTTCCCGAAACCGCCGTGGATCTCGAGACCCTGGAGATCATGGCCGAGTACGGCATCCGTTTCACCATCCTCGAACCGCATCAGGTCAACTATATGCGCCGCCTGGGCGACACGGTCTGGACCGACGTGCGCGGCGGGCGGATCGACCCGACCCGGCCCTACCTGGTGCAGTTGCCCAACCAGCGTTCAATCGCGGTCTTTATCTACGATGGGCCGGTGTCGCGGGCGGTGGCCTTTGAGCGCTTGCTGGTCAACGGGGCGACCTTCGCCGCGCGCATCGCCGGGATCTTCAACGAGTACCGTCCCTGGCCGCAGCTTGCCAACATCGCCACCGATGGCGAAACCTACGGCCACCACCACCGTCATGGCGACATGGCCCTGGCCTACGCCCTCCAGCACATCGAGGAACGGGGCCTGGCGAAGTTGACGAACTATGCCAGCTATCTCGCCAGGTACCCGCCAACGCACGAGGTGCAGATCGTCGAGCGCACCGCCTGGAGTTGCGTGCACGGGTTGGGGCGCTGGAGCACTGACTGTGGATGCAACACTGGCAGCAATCCCGGCTGGCGGCAGCACTGGCGCGAACCGCTGCGCACGGCTCTCGACTGGCTGCGTGATACCCTGGCGCCCAGGTTCGAGATACACGGCCGACGTCTGCTGAAGGACCCGTGGGAGGCGCGCAACGATTACATCGAGGTGATCCTCGATCGCTCCGATGAGGTGGTGAACCGCTTCCTCGCGCGCCACGGGCGCGGCCCCCTCGATAGCGGCCAGTGCATCGCGGCCCTCAAGCTCATGGAACTGCAGCGGCAACTGCTGCTGATGTACACTTCCTGCGGCTGGTTCTTCGACGATCTGGCCGGCATCGAGACGATCCAGGTGATCCGCTACGCCGGACGCGCGGTGCAACTGGCCCGCGAGTTGTTCGGCGAGGATCTGGAGGAGCCATTTCTGGAGCGGCTGGCCCGCGCTCGCAGCAATAACCCGGCAATGGGCGACGGACGGGCGATCTACGATCGCTTTGTGCGCCCCGCGGTGGTCGATCTGCGCAAGGTCGGCGCCCACTACGCCATGTCGTCGCTCTTCGAGAGTTTCGAGGAGCGTGAACAGATCTACTGCTACCAGGTTGATCGCGAGGATTATCACCTGCTCCCCGCTGGTAAGAACCGCCTCGGGCTCGGACGCATGCGGATCACCTCGACCATCACCCGCGAGTCGGCCCGCCTGATCTTCGGCATGCTGCATCTGGGCGACCACAATATCTCCGGTGGCGTGCGCGAGTATCAGGATGAAGCCAGCTACCAGGCCCTGGTGCAGGAAAGTACTGAGTTGTTCCAGCGGGCCGACATCCCCGGTACCATCCGCCTAGTGGACCGCAACTTCGCCCAGGAGGCCTACTCGCTCAAACTACTCTTCGGTGACGAGCAGCGCAAGATCCTGAACAAGATCCTGACCTCCAGCCTGGCCGAGGCCGAGGCAGCCTACCGGCAGATCTACGAGTATCACGCGCCACTGATGCGCTTTCTGGCCAGTATTGGCATGCCTGTGCCGCGTGAGTTCCAGATCGCGGCGGAGTTCGCGATCAACACCCAGTTGCGGCGCCTCCTCGGCGCCGACCATCTCGACCTCGATGCCATCCAGGCCCTGCATCGCGAGGCGGTGCGTTCGGGGGTGACCCTGGATACCGCTGGCCTGGCCTATACCCTGGGCCGGACGATCGACCGCATCACTGAAGAGTTCAACGCCTTCCCCGAATCCATCGAATTGCTTGAACAACTCGACGAGGCCGTGGCCCTGGCCCGCTCGCTGCCGTTCGAGGTTGATGTCTGGAAAACGCAGAACGTGTACTACCGCCTGCTACGCAGCGTGTACGTCGAGTTCCAGCGTGAAGCTGCCCAGGGCTACCAGGATGCGCGGCAGTGGATCGCCGCATTCACCAGGTTGGGACGCCGCCTGCGCTTTCGGATGCCGTAAAGATCTGGGAGGGCTGCACCCTCCCGCATCCTCCCTTTTCAAGGGAAGGCCCATTGTAGTATCAGGCGAGGCTCTACAGCGTAAACAACTCCTCCACCGGCACGAGGCGGAGCGACCCGGTGGGGCAGCGGCTAAGACAGGCGCGGTCGGCGAAGCCGTGGCAGTGGTCGCACTTATCGGCGCGCTGAGGGGGATGGGGGGGCTGAAGCGGGATGATGGGGTGGCGACGGGCCGAGTCGATCAGCTTATGCAGGAATGTGCCCAGTGGCCCGCGCCCCGGATGCGGATCGGGCAGGACGCGCATGCTGATGGCGTCGTAGGGACACGCCGGCACGCACGCGCCACAGCCGGTGCAGCGATCGGTAATCACGAGTGTCCCGTCGGGGAGGCGTTCGAAGGCGTTTTCGGGGCAGGCTTCCACGCATTCCGGCCCGCTGTTGCACTGGCGGCAGGCGTCGAGCACGTCGAGCAGCCCGGCGTCGCCGTTGCCGGGCCGCTCAAGGGGCACGCCGTTCAGATGCAGGCGTTGCTGGCCATGCCGTTCCAGACAGGCTTCCTCGCAGAGGCGGCAGCCGGGCGGGCACAGTTCGGGTGTGCGCACAAACAGGTGCGAGCCGCGCAACATCCCCCTGGTTACGGCGAGTTGCAACTCCCGGGCGCGGGCGCTATCGTTGCGCATCAGGGCGCCATTTTGCAGCCGGCGTTCGACCTCGGCGCGCAGTTGGGCCTCGAGGTCGGGGCGGTGCTCGATCAGCCGGTGGAACTCAGCGCCGGGCAGCGCCAGTACATCAGTGGGCGTTAAGGCGCGGACATCGGTGTGGTGGGGCCGGCTGGTAAGTAAGGCCATTTCGCCGAAGAAATCGCCCTCGCTCAGGGTGGCAATGGTTTGTCCGGCCTGTTCAATTGCTACCTGGCCGGTCTCGATCAGGTAGAGCGAGTCGGCGGGGGAACCCTGGCGCAGGATCAAGCTGCCGCGGGCGTAGTGCGCCGGTTGCAACAGACCCACAAGCGCCAGACGCTCGGTTGGCGACAACTGGCCGAGTAGTGGTACACGGGCCAGTGTACATTCTACCAATCGCCGCTGGTAGACCTGACGCAGGGCCGCGGCGAAGCGGGGGAGGGTGTCCAGTGCGCCGCGCAACTCGCTCAGGGGGATCTGGAGCAGTTGGCAGTTGCTCTGGGCCAGGGCGCTCATCTGCCGGAAGTAATCGCCGAACAGCGGCCCTTCCCCGCAACAATCGCCGCGTCCCAGGATGCCCATCAGCACCTCGCGGCCGTTTTTGTCGCGTAGCCGCAACTGCAGGGTGCCGGAGAGCACCAGAAAGAAGTAGAGACCGTGTTTCTGCTGGCCGAGCACGGTGGCCCCGACCGGGTAAACTCGAAAGACACACAGATCGAGCAGCCGGGCATGTTCATTCGCCGGCACGCCACGCAAACAGTCGAGGGCGCCGAGAACGTGCACGGCTTCCTGGCGCCGCTGCTGCTGCGCCGCAACTCGCGCCCGGGTCTGTTCCGATATGCGTGCTGTCATCTGCCTGCCGACATGACTCCACGAAGACGTTGACTCAGCCTGGGTATTGTAACACACAGGGCTGATGCACCGTTTTCGGAGTGCGCCCCAAAATGTGTCGCTGGTGGGGGCGGTGTAGCCGCCTTAATCCCCGTGGGAGGCGGACTTTTCATCAGCCGCGTTGTAGCACACGCCCTGGCAGGCGCGTCGGGGCTACCTGGTATAATAATAGTAGATCTGATGCAAAGTGGGCAGGCCCCAAAACCTACCGCCGGAGGCGGATTTGCATCGGCCCCGGGTATAATAGTACGGGAGGGTTGGGGAGGACGAAGCCTTCCCAGGAAAATACACCTCCCCGCGCAGTCGCGCGAACGAATTCGTTGTCACGTTGATCTACATCATCCATGGCACTGCGCACCCTCACAATTGATCTGGAGCGCGGGCACGCTCGCCAGAATCTTCCCGCCACCGTCGAGCGCGATTACCTGGGGGGGCGCGGCGCGATCGCCTGGCTGCTCTGGAACCATCTTCCACCTGATACTCCGCCACTGGCGCCCGAAAACCTGTTGATCTTCGCCGCTGGCCCCCTGGCCGGGCTGAATGCCTTTGCTACCGGGGGCTTTGTCGTGGGCGCCCGTTCACCCCTCACCGGCTCGATTGGCTACGGCTGGGCGGCCGGGCACTGGGGCGCCGCGCTCCGCTGCGCCGGTTGTGATGTGCTGGTGGTGCGCGGGCGGGCGCCTGAATGGGTCTATCTCTATATCGATGGAACCAGCGTGCGCCTGCGCCCTGCGGCCCAGTTGATTGGCCTCGACACCGTGGCAACCGAGGCGGCGCTGCGCGCCACCCTTGGCGATGATGTACGAGTGATCTGTCTCGGCCCGGCGGGTGAGAACGGGGTGGCCTACAGCAGCATCGTTGCCGAGGGGCGCTACATGGCCGAACCGGCCGGCACCGCCCTCGTGATGGCCCAGAAGCGCCTCAAGGCGATTGTGGTCCGTCCAGGCGCCGGCCCGCTCCCCGTCCACGACGAGCAGCGCCTGGCCGCCGCGCTGGAGGTCATTCGCCGGCGCGTGGAACGGAGTCCGGTCGCCGCGGGCATTCGTGAAGCGGGTGACCTGCACCTGCTTGATCGGGCAAGCGCCCTCGGCGCGCTCAGCGGGCGCAACGGCCGCGATGCACCGGTGGTGCGCGCCGTTCCCCAACTGCCGGGCGAGCGGCGCAGTCGCGGGTGCGCCGGTTGTCCGATGCCGTGCTATTTTGACCTGGAGACCCCGGTGGGCGTCGCGCCGATGCCGGATCTGGAGACGGTCGCCGGTTTTGGGGGGCGCTGCGGCATCAGTGATGCCAGGGCGCTCACGGCGCTCGCCGAGCGCTGCCTGCGCCTCGGCCTCGATCCGGCCTCGACCAGCGCCACGGTGGCCTTTCTCATGGAGTGCCAGGCCGAGGGGCTCAGCCTGTCCAGCACGCTTGCCTGGGGCGATGCCACGGCGGTGCTGGAGGCGCTCGAACGGCTGGCCACGCCTCAGGAGCGGCGTGATCTGCTCTCCCTGGGCGTCGGCGAGATTGCCGAGGTGTTCTGGGGGGGGGCGGCCTTTGCACCGCAGAGCAAGGGCCTGGCTATGTCGGCCCTCGATCCACGGGCGCTTACCGGCTTTTCCCTGGCTATGGCCACAGCCCCTATCGGCGGCGATGTGCGCTACAGTATGCCCTATGCCGACCTGATTGATGAGCCGCCTGCCTGGCTGCCGGAAGCCCCTCCTACCCCCTCGAGCGCCCAGAACCAGGCCCTGCGGCTGATCTGGCACGAACGCTTCGCCGCCGCCCTCGACGCTGCCGGTGTCTGCCGGCGCCTGGGCCTGCTGGCCTACCAGGTCTCGCCGGGCGAACTGCTGGCCATGATCGGCGCGGCAACGGGGATGGCCATCTCCGCCGCCGATCTGGTGCGCCTGGGCGAACGGATCGTGACGGTGGAACGGCTCTTCGCGCGCCGCTACGCAGATAACGGTGGACGCGACGACCTGCCCGCCCGCTGGCGCGAGCAACCGCTCACCGATGGTCCCGCCGCCGGACAACTCCCGCCCCTCGCCGACTTGCTGGCCGAGTATTACCGCCGCCATGGCTGGAATGCTGAGGGCGATCCGACCCCGGAGCGTCTGGCCGAGTTGGGGATCAGACATGGCTAGCGTCCGGCAGCAATCCGCAACTGAGTTGCCGCGCCGTATGGTGATCAAGCTCGGCACCAGCGTGCTCACCGCTGGCACCGACCGGCTCAACCGCCCCTACATGGTTGGTCTGGCGCGGCAGGTAGCGACCCTGCGCGAGCAGGGCTGCCAGGTGCTGCTCGTCTCATCGGGGGCGATTGCGGCGGGCCGCGAGCGGCTCGGAAGCGCGCCGCACCAGCGTTCGCGCGCCAGTGTGCCCCTCAAGCAGGTGTTTGCCGCCGTGGGCCAGAGCCGGCTCATGCACCTCTATGAGCAACTCTTCGAGATCTACGGGCTGCAGGTGGCCCAGGCTCTGCTCACCCGCGATGACCTGCGCGACCGACGGCGTTACCTGAATGCCCGCAATACCCTCACCCTCTGCCTGGAACGCGGCATTGTACCGATTGTCAACGAAAATGATGCTGTGGTTACCGCCGAGATCCGCGTGGGAGACAATGACAACCTCTCGGCCCTGGTCGCCGGCCTGGTGGGGGCCGACCTCTTGCTGATCCTCACCGACATCCCCGGTCTCTACAGCGCCGACCCGCGCAGCGACCCTGCCGCCGAACTGATCCCCGAGGTGCCGGTGATCGACGAACGCATCTGGGCCGTCGCCGGGGGCGCCGGCACTGCCCGGGGAACCGGCGGCATGCGCACCAAGATCCAGGCCGCCGATCTGGCCACCCGCTCCGGGGCCACAGTGGTTATCGCCTCGGGCGCCGAACCCGACGTGATCCTGCGCGTGGCTGGCGGCGAACGCCTCGGCACCCGCTTCCCCGCCCATGCCAGTTACCCCGATGCACGCCGTCGCTGGATCCTCGCTGAAACGGCGCGCCTCAGCCGGCTGGTGGTTGACGCGGGCGCCGTCAATGCCCTGGTGCGCGATGGTCGTAGCCTGCTGCCGGCGGGGGTCGTCGCCGTGGAGGGCGAGTTCGACCGGGGACAGACCGTGCGCATCTTCGCCCCCGATGGCCGCGAGATCGCCCGCGGGCTGACCCAGTACCGCGCCGCCGATGTGCGCGCTATCAAGGGGTTGCACTCGGCTCAGATTGCCGAGACCCTGGGCTATGACTATGGCCCCGAGGTGGTGCATCGCGATGATATGGTCGTGTTACTGTGATCGCGTTCGAAGGGGCATGGGGAAACCTGGTTTCTCCATGCCCCTCTAACTGGCCATTCTAGTGTCAAAAGCCAATGCCAATTGAAATCCGTCCCCTGCGAAGCTATGGCGAGTACCTGGCCTGCGAGGAGTTGCAGCGCGAAGTCTGGGGCGCGTTTGGCGCGGCGCCCTACCATTTGCTGCTCACGGCGCAGCGCAACGGCGGGCTGGTGCTGGGGGCCTTCGACCACGACGCCCCCGGCGCGCCGCTGGTTGGCTTCGTGTTCGGCTTCCTGGGCCGCGATGCCGCCGGGCGGCTCAAGCACGCCTCGCACATGGCCGCCGTGCTTCCGGCCTACCGCGACGCGGGCATCGGCGAGCGCCTCAAATGGGCCCAGCGCGAGCATGTGCTGGCCCAGGGCCTTGATCTGATCACCTGGACCTTCGACCCCCTCATTGCCCGCAACGCCAGGCTCAACCTGCGGAAACTCGGGGGCGTTTGCCGCACCTATATCCGCAATATCTACGGCCCCGAGCCAGAGGACCCCCACGGCGAGCTTCCGAGCGACCGCTTTCTGGTGGAGTGGTGGATCGCGTCGGAGCGGGTGGCTGCCCGCGCTGGCGGGAACCGGACCCACGATGATCTGCAGGGTCGGGCGCCTCTGGTCAATCCCGATCCCCGCGAACCGTCGATCGAGCCTGCGGGTGAGCGTTTCCTGCTCCAGATTCCCGCCGACATTGATGCCCTCCGCGTCAGCGACATGTCAATGGCCCGCGCCTGGCGCTACCAGGTGCGGGCCATCGCCGAGGCGGCCTTCGCCGCGAGCTATGTGGTCACCGACTTCGCCCCCGCAGGGGCGGCAGGGTTGTATCTGTTTGAACGGCGATCGTTGCCGTGAGCGACGTATTCGGAGGAGCAAAGCCCCTCCGAGCCTCCCCGCTTCTTACAACGGATCGGCGCCGTCAAGGCGGCACTGATCGCAGTAGACCAGCGACTCTCCCTCCACCACCACCACGCCGTCCTGGTTGGTGATCGTCGTGTGAAGCGTAACGATCGGCTTATCCTCACGCATCCCGATCACCTCCACCGCGGTGGTCACCGTGTCACCGATATAGATTGGCTTGCGAAAGTTGAGCGTCTGCTTGAGGTAGATCGTGCCGGGACCGGGCAGCCGCATGCCGAGGACGGCGGAGATCAGCCCTGCGGCGAGCATGCCGTGAGCGATGCGTCGCCCGAAGCGCGACTCGCGGGCCGACAGTTCATCAATGTGAACGGAGTTTTGATCGCCGGTAATCGCGGCAAAGAGCACGACGTCGGCCTCGGTCACCGTTTTGCGCATACTGGCGCGCTGACCGACGCGAAGAATACGATCCATGGTTTGCTCCTGCTGTGGCGCCAAATGGGCGAGTTGCCTCTATCATCGTATGCGGTGCGGTTACACGCCAGAGGTGAAGAAGAAGGTTTCCGGGCGGGCCGGGCCTGACCGGCCCCTCCCCTGAGGCAGGGGCGTGGCGAAACCGGGTTTGCCCATACCCCTCCCGACGACCAGAAGGCGGGTTCCTGGGAGGGCGCCGCCCTCCCAGACCCTTCGGAAGGGGGCATCCGCACAGGTCTCAGGGCAGGCCGGCGGCCCATTGCAGCACGACGGTGGCGACGTTGGCGGGGCGTTCCATCGGCACCATGTGGCCGGCATCAAGCTCCACCAGACGGGCGTGGGGCAGGCGCCGCTGCAACTCCTTCCACGAGCGGTCAATGATCAGGTCGGAGTGGATGCCGCGTAGCAGCAACAACGGCGTCCGCAGGCGCCCGAGGGCGTCCCAGGTATCCACAGGGATGAGGGAGAAGATATGGGCCTCCCAGGCGCGGGGCCAGGCCAGGGTCAGGCCGCCGTCGGGTGCGGGGCGGAGGGCGCCCTCCAGGTAGCCTTCGAGGGCCTCGGGGGTAAAGTTGGAGAAGACACCCCGCCCCTGGAAGCGAGCGCGGGCTTCGTCGTGGCTGGCGAAGTGGTCACGCCGGCGGGCGGCGCCCCGGGCAATGGGGAAGCGCCGGTGCAACCCCAGTCGGCGCCCGGCCCAGAGCAGGGGCAGCATGTGCCGGGGGAAGATCACCGGGTCGAGCAAGGCGACCCCGCGAAACAGGTCGGGCCGGTGCACGGCGCAGTAGAGGGTGAGGATGCCGCCGAGGGAGTGGCCGACTGCAATGATCGGGCCATCGGCGACCTGCTGCAGATCGTCGAGCATGTCGCGTGCCAGGTCGCGCCAGGCCCGCACGTCAGGGGGTGCGTTGCTGGCCCACAGGGGCCGTGGGCGGTAGCCCAGGACGCGGTAGTGAGGGGTCAGACAGGCTGCCAGCGGGCGGTACGCTTCGGGCGGAAAGCCATTCGCCGGCGCCAGGTGCATTAGCGCCCCGGCGCCGCCAAAGTCGAGGTAGTGAGGATGCATAGGCCCATTCTTGACTGGCAGGGCCGAAGGATTGGCTACGCCTAACCTTCAGCCCTGCTGGAGCGCGACCCTACCTCAGCGTCCCTCGTCGCGCCGGCGCGGGCGCGGGCGATCGCCGCCATCGCGTGATGGGCCGCCCCGATCCGGACGCGGGCCGCCGCTGCGGGGGGCCGCCCCGGCAGCTTTGCGGTCCTCGGGCGACTCGCCGGTGAGTACGGCGCGGCGGCTCAGGCTGATCTTGCCGGTGGAGGGATCAATGTCAATCACCATCACATTGATCTCATCGCCCAGTTGCACCACGTCTTCGACGTTCTCCACTCGTTGTTCGGCCAGTTCACTCACGTGCACCATACCATCCTTGCCGGGGAGGATGTTGACAAAGGCGCCGAAGGGCTTGATGCTGACCACCCGCCCGAGGAAGATATCGCCGATCTTCGCCTCACGGGTCAGCGCCTCAACCATGGCCACGGCCTGTTTGGCG
Source organism: uncultured Chloroflexales bacterium (assembly GCA_937918935.1). Classification (GTDB taxonomy): domain Bacteria; phylum Chloroflexota; class Chloroflexia; order Chloroflexales; family Chloroflexaceae; genus JACAEO01. The sequence goes on from CAKZSI010000046.1 coordinate 39,297, forward strand.
GCCTCGCCATCAGCAGTGGTGATGAAGACGCGGCCATCGTCCTCCACGTCCACCTGCGCGCCGGTGGCGTCCACAATGCCGCGGATGGTCTTGCCGCCCGGTCCGATGAGCGCACCGATCTTCTCTACGGGGATCTGCAGGGTAATGATGCGCGGCGCGTGGATGGACAGTTCCTTGCGCGGCGCGCTGAGCACCTGGTTCATTTTGTCGAGGATGAACAGGCGCCCTGCCCGGGCCTGGGCGAACGCCTCACGCATAATCTCGAAGGTGATCCCGGTGGTCTTGATATCCATCTGCAACCCGGTCACGCCCGTCGCGGTGCCGGCCACCTTGAAGTCCATATCGCCCAGGGCGTCTTCGAGGCCCTGGATATCGGTCAGCACACGGTACTGGCCATTCTCGCCAGTGATCAGGCCCATGGCCACGCCGGCCACAGCGGCGCGGATCGGCACGCCGGCATCCATCAGGCTCAACGAGGAGCCGCAGACCGAGGCCATCGAAGAGGAGCCGTTAGAGGAGAGCACCTCGGAGACCAGGCGCATAGTGTAGGGAAACTCCTCCTGTGGCGGCAGCACGGCGTAGAGCGAGCGTTCGGCGAGGGCCCCGTGCCCGATGTCGCGGCGGCGCGGCGCACCCAGGCGGCGCACCTCGCCCGTCGAGAAGGGCGGGAAGTTGTAGTGATGGATGTAGCGCTTGGTCGTCTCGATGCCCAGGTCGTCGAGGCGCTGCTCCTCGCCGGGCGAGCCCAGGGTGGTGATGGTCAGCACCTGGGTCTGCCCGCGGGTGAAGAGGGCCGAGCCATGGACACGGGGAATGACGCCCACCTCGATGCTGATGGGGCGGATCTCGTCAAGGGCGCGGCCATCCACGCGGATGCCTTCATCGAGAATGGCCCGCCGCACCTCCTCCTTCAGCAGACTCTCGAAGACCCTGGCCACCTCCTTGCTGCGGGCGGGGAGCTCTTCCTCCGGTTCATCGGCGATGAAGTGGGCGATGGTCTCCTCCTTGAGGGCGCCGGTGCGCTCCTCGCGCTCTTGCTTCACCGGGCTGCGCACGGCATCGCGGAGCCGGTGGCCCAGCCAGGCGCTGACGGCGTGCTGCAGCGACGTGTCAGTGACCGGGGGAGCGAACTCGCGCTTCGGCTTGCCGCAGAGGCGCACCAGCTCCTCCTGGAGTTCGCAGAGTTGCCGGCAGACGGCGTGGCCCTCCTGCACCGCGCGCAGCATATCCTCTTCGGAGAGTTCATTAGCCCCGGCCTCGACCATCAGTACGGCGTCCTTCGTGCCCGCGACCATCAGGTCGAGCGCGCTGCGGGCCATGTCGGCCATCGAGGGATTGACCACCAGTTGCCCGTCGATCATGCCCATCTGCACCCCGCCGACGGGGCCGAGGAAGGGGATGTCGCTGATGGCCAGGGCCGCCGACGCGCCGATAATCGCCAGCGGGCTGGGGTCGTTCACCATATCAATGGAGAACGTGGTGACAATCACCTGCACTTCGTTGGTGTAGCCCTTCGGAAAGAGCGGGCGCAACGGGCGATCGGTGAGACGGGCAATGAGGATCGCGGTCGTGGTTGGCCGGCTCTCGCGTTTGAAGAAGTTGCCGGGGATCTTGCCCGCGGCGTACATCTTTTCTTCATAATCCACGGTGAGGGGGAAGAAATCAACCCCTTCCCGCGGTTCCCTGGCACCCACGACGGTGGCAAGCAACATCGTGTCGCCATAGCGTACGGTCACCGCCCCATCGGCCTGTTCAGCGAACTTGCCGGCCTCCAGCGTGAGCGTGCGGCCTGCAATCTCGGCGCTGACCGAGAAAACCTGTCGTTCTGTCATAGATCTGTGTTATCCTCCTGCACTTAGTGCTGCCACGAGACGGTGTCTCGGCGGGGGGCTTACACCCTCGCCGTCACCTCCGGCAGGGGTGTCGGGAAACCAGGTTTCCCTCCCTTCATCGGCGGTCAATCAAGTTGAGATTGTTCCACCGCCACGTGGCGCCCAATATCCGGTCCCGAGGAGGAGGGTTCGGCACTGGAGCCTGTGAACGGACACGCGGCCCCCGCACACGCTCCAATCCCGAACGTCCTCCACCGGGAAAACAACACGGGAGCACCGGCGCTGCATCTGGGCCGGAACTCCCGTGGCGTTCACAATCGATCCATCGCTTCAACCGCCTAGCGGCGCAGACCGAGACGATCGATCAGGGCGCGGTATCGCTCCTTGTCGCGACTCTGCAAATAGTTCAGCAGCCGACGCCGGCGGCCAACCAGTTTGAGCAGACCGCGGCGCGAGTGATGGTCGTGGATGTGAATGCGCAGGTGATCAATCAGTTGATTGATCCGCTCCGTGAGCAGCGCCACCTGCACTTCCGGCGAGCCGGTATCACTGCCGTGAACCTGGTAGTCGCCGATGATGTGTTGCTTTTCGTCCTTTTCGAGCGCCATCTATTCCTCCCGGATAATCGCGAACGGGCCTGGCGCAGCCCGCCGTTCTTTGCTTTTTTCAGTTACATAATTATAGCATATCTTGACGTTGGGTGCGGACAGGTGCATAGGCGGAACCAAACCGGTTGAGAAGGTGGGGAAACGGGGTTTCTCCACGTCCCTGCCCGTGGTGGGCGCGAGCGGCTCCAACGTCGGATCGAGAGGTAGGGAAGCATGCTTCCCCGGACTACCTCCCGGGCGGAAACACCGCCACCTCATCGCCAGACTGAACGGGCGCGGCAAAGCCGCCGTGATGGCGCACTTCCCGACCGTTGTGCAGAATCCGCCAACCCGGGCGCGTAACGTATGCCGGAACAACCTCCATCCAGAGCGCATCGCTCTTTTCCTCGGCGCGCCAGATACGTTCGAGCGCTTCGGCGCGGGCCTGGGGGAAGTAGTTGAACACTTTGCGCGCCACATCGCCGACACAGGCGCCGGGCGCGACCATCACCAGGATCTCGTGCGTCCCTAGTAGTGGGCGCAGGCGCCCAAAGAGCGTGCAACGCACCGCCAGCACACCGGTCCGCAGTTCCTGAGCGGCGCGGTAGCCAAGGAGCATCTGGTTGAGTTGCACGCTGAGATATTTGCTCCAGGCCGCCATGGCGCTGCCGATCGCTTCCGTCGAAAGGTCCTCGTGCCCAAGGGTGTTGGCGAAGGCGGCCTGCACCAGCCCGATCGAAGCGGTCACGTATTCGGGCGGGGTGTGAATGTGCCGCGCGCCATGGCCGGCATGGGCCTTCCCGGCGTGAAAAAGGTACGCGGCAAACTCATCGCTGGTGTCCAGACCGATGGTTCGGGCCAGCCAGAGGGTAAAAAAGCGTCGGCGCTCTTCCAGGTGCTTTTCATCAATGTGGTGCTCCCAGCCGAGGATGGCGGCCGTCTCCGGGACGTGGGCCAGATGATCGTAGACGTCCACCACCAACTGGTGTGCGTGTTTGAGCAGTGCCGCGCTCGTTCGCGCTGCCGCGGCCCGGTCGCGCGCGTTCCATCCCACAAAACGGAGCAGACGGCGCCAGGCTTCCTCCGGTTCGGGCATAAGTTCGTGAAGTTCAAGATCGGGCATAGTCATGCCTGCACCTCCACTTCCAGGCCAGCCAACCCTGGGACAGGGGCGCGGGCGCGGGGAAGTCCGGTTTCCCCGTGCCCCTTAAACTGGCTCTGTTCACATGCTTGAAGGCGATAGCGTTCACTGCTGGCCCGGCCGGCCAACGCGCACCGCGTAGCGCTCCGGACCAGCCTCCTCGTAGTCCCAACTCCAGGCGACCCCAAACGTGTCGCAGAGGAGCAGGTACAGGTGCCGCGGGTCGTGATCGTTGATGAAGACGAAGCTCTCGCCGGGCTGCAGCGCCGCAGCCGCCGCGTAGACCTGCGCGCGTCGCGTGGAGCACGGCAACCCGCGCACATCGAGCGCCTGCCCACGTGGCCTTCCGGCGGGAGCAAGATTAAGCGCCGCCTCGCGATTCGGGGCGGAAGCATGCTCCACGCCTGGTAACGGGTCGGTGTGAGAGGCATTGTCCATGAGCCTGTCGTCAAGCGGTGCCATCCTGGACCTCCTTGTTGAGCTTACGACCATCGTCGGTGCTGCGCGCCGTGATCGGGCCGATGCCTGCCGGGGCGCCTGAGGGGTTGAGCATTTCGATAGGCGCCTCGCGATGTTCTCGCTGCCGGTGCGCCTGGAGGGCGCTGGCAAGGGTAAGCAGCAGAAAGAGCACAATCGCCAGCGCGTTGAGCATCCCGCCCCAGCGACGGAGGTCGAGGCGCAAGGTCAGATCGCCGGCAACGCGCAGGAGCAGCGACAGGTGGAGCGCCACGAGGGGCAGGTAGCTCCAGCGACGAAAGTTAAGGGGGATCTGCAACAGGGCAGGGATAATGATCGGCGCGTGGCCGAAGATCATGGCGAAGACGAAGCCGACGAACACGGCGTGCAGCAAAGCGTCGTATACCGGCCCGGCATAAACAGCGCCAGCGTTCAGGGCGATTATGCCGGCGACCAGCAGCCAGACGCTTCCCGAGAGGATGCACACCGCGCTGAAGCGCGGCAGCCCCGGTCGTCGAATGGTACGCCGGGCGATGTCGAAAGTCAGCAGCCAGAGGCCGAGGAGAATAAAGCCGGCGCCACTGAGCCGGACGCCCGTCGCGTAGGCGACCGTGGTTGCACCCAGGCCCAGCAACAGGGTAGCAATACCGAGCACAAAGACCTGCAATGCCCATGCTGGAAGCCGGCGCAGACGCCCCAGTTCGAGCCGTTCGCCGAGGATCGTCAGGACGAGAAAGCCGGCCCACCAGAGAGACGCTACCGCCAGGGGTCGGCCTCCCAACCACAGCAGATTGCCAACGAGCCAGGCCGCCGCGCCCAGGGCCATGGTCACGACGAATCGAGCCGGCTGGCGCCTGATAAGCGCGGCGAAAACCAGCAGCAGGCCCAGGCTGCCGGCAGTGATCAGCAGGGCGCCCAGGCTCACCGGTAGTCCGGCTAGCAGCCCCAACCCGCCCGCCAGGGTGAGCAGCGGTCCGCTAAAGGCCCGGGGCCGCCCCAGGGCCACAGCCCGTTCCAGGCCGATCACCGTCCCCAGCATCCCGCAGACGAAGAGCGGGCCGTGCAGGGCCGCCAGACCAGACCCGGGTGCAGGCAGCGTCCAACCCAGCCGCAGCAATCCGCCCCAGAGGGCGCTGAGCAACAGCCCCGATACACCTGCTGCCAGAACGGCGCGGACCAGCAGGGCTCGACGGCTGAGCGATGAGGGTACAGGTGCGGTCATCATAACCTCCGGGTACGCTGGTGGCGCGAGGGTTACCGGCAGGGGCCTTTGTGCCTGACTGCCTCCCAGTAACCGCCGTGGTAGTGAGGGTTTCAAAAGAATGGCTTGTAGGAGCTTAGTCTACCCCGCTTTGATGGCAGCGACTATGACATTTGTCACATACAATGACCCACGGCGCTACGATCGCTTACGCCCCCCAGGTGTGCAGACGCAAGCGGATCCCCGGTCACACGCCGCCGAGCATCGCCGCGGTGAAGACCCGGCCCGCGACGGCGAAGGCGGAGATGCCCGAGAGCAGGGTGCCAACGGTGCACTTCAGGGCCAGTAATGCACCCCATCCCTGGAGCACGCCGCCGGCCAGCGCGCTGCTTACGCCCCGCCACGTCGGGCGCGATGGGCTGAAGCGTTCAGAGACCAGGGCGGCAGCCAGGGACCCCGTTACCAGGCCGCTGATCAGCAGGCCGTTGTTGGTGATGGTGCGAACGACCTGGGTGGCGCAGCCGGGCAGCGTATCCAGTCCGTAGAGCCGGGCGCGCAGCAACCCGGCGCCATCCAGGGCAGTGCGGGCCAGGCTGCCGAGTTGCGAGGTGACTCCGAGGCCGGCAGTGGCGCCGAGCAGGGCGAACGGGGCGCGGGTCGAGCCTTCACCCAGGCGGTAGAGGTGGCCGCTGATGCACGCGCCAGAGAGCGCCATCCCCAGGCCAGAGGCCAGGCCCGCCACCACCAGCACCCAGCTCACCGGCCCGATGTGCGCCTCAGCCGGCAGGCGCCCCACGAACGGGCTGGGCAGAAAGCCCCCCAGCACCAGCGCGTAGCCGATCGAACCGGCGGCCAGCGCAGCCAGAATGGCGTAGCTTGGACCGGTGTTGCGGTGCTCGATCCCGTCGCGCAATATGCAGAAGAAACAGAAGCGCCCCCGCTCGAACACGATCCCCGGTGCCAGTCCCAGGAGCAGCGACAGCGCCGCCGGCGCGCCCCGGCCCGGAGTGACGTGAAGACCCCGGGCCAGGGCCAGCAGCGCCACGAGGATCAACACCGCCGCCGCCGCCCGTAGCGCGCCGGCGTAACGTGGTACGAAAGCCGCAGCCCGATCGTTCGAGCTGCGCGTGACAGGAGGGAGATTCATACGAATGCTATTATGCTAGAATACTAGCTTATTAGGATACTATATGTATTACCGGGGAGACCAGAGCCGTACTCGGGGCTGTCCCAATCCGGTAGAGGCTGTGTTCGCTCGGACGTTCTGTCCGCTCCCTCAACCCGGCGGGAGGGTGTGGGAGGGCGCAGCCCTTCCACACCCTCCCGGATCTCCTTACTGCCCACCCCAGACCGTGCCGATGGGGTTCTCGATTCGGTCCACGAACCATCGTAGAGGGCCACGTCATAGCCCAGGATCTGGCTTAGTACGAACCAGGTGTGGCTGGCCCGTTCGCCGATGCGACAGTAGGTGATGATCGGCTTGCTGCCGTCAATGCCCTTCCCGGCGTACAGGGTGCGCAGTTCCTGCTCCGACTTGAAGGTGCCGTTCTCGTTCAGGGCCTGCTTCCAGGGGATGTTGACCGCGCCGGGAATGTGGCCGGCGCGCACGGCCAGTTCCTGGAAGCCCTCGGGGGCGAAGATCTTCCCGGAGAACTCATCGGGCAAGCGGATGTCAATCAGAGCCTTGTCCTGCTGCCCCTCGACCACTTGCAGCACATCGGGCAGTTTCACGCGCAACTGTTCCCGCTGGCTCACGGTAAAGTCGCCCGGGGAGGGAGCGGGCGGGGTGAGGGCCAGTTCGCGGTTCTCGGCTTCCCAGAGGGCGCGCCCGCCATCGAGGAGCCGCACATCGCGCTGTACGGGAGGGTCGGGGAGGGCCTGGCCCTCTCGGGAACACTTCCTTACGGCGCGCCGCAAGGCCCCTAACGCCAGAAGCGCCCGATCAGGTTCGCCAGGAGGGTCAGAACCAGACTGATGAGGAGCATGGTTCCGAGGGGGATGTAGATGGTGAGACCCGGGCGCTCGATCACGATGTCGCCCGGCAGGCGCCCCAGCCAGGGCACGCGCCCCAGGAGCAGAAACAGCAACCCCAGCCCCACCAGGGCCACGCCGATGCCAATCAGCCAGCGTCCAATGTCACCAAACATAGGCCACTCAACTATCGCTCCATTCGGCCTCGACCCACAGTGTCACTCGATCAGGGCGGCGCTGCCGGTGCAGCTCGGTCCGCAGTCGCGCCACCTCCCGTTGCAGCGCCAGCATACGTTTGCGCATGCACAGGATCACCAGCACCGCCTCCTGATCCAGCCCCAGATCGCTGATGAGGCGCTGCATCCGGCGCAACTCGGCCAGGTCCTCTTCGGTCACCTCCGGCCCTTCTTCGATCACGCCCAGGTCCAGCAACTGCCGCAGCGTCTCGGTCGGCAGACCGGCCCGCGCGGCAAGTTCATCGAGCTTGGTTCGACGCGCCAGCATTGCGGTGCTCCTCAGGATAGCAAATATGAAGATACGGTTTGGGGGTTGCGCTACGCGCCTCACGCCGCCCGGCGGCGGGCCAGATCGCGCAGCGTCTCGATTTCCGCCTCGGAGAGCGCCTCGGGCAGCACCAGTTTGACCCGCGCAAACAGGTCACCTCGCTCCGTGGGCCGGTCAAGACGCGGCATACCCTTGCCTTTGAGTCGGAACACGCGATCGGCCGGGGTGCGCGGGGGAATCTTGAGCTTCACCGTCCCGTCCAGGGTTGGCACGCGCACTTCACCGCCGGCCGCCGCGGTGAGGAAATCCACCGGGACGACGGTGGTCAGATCGTCGCCATCGCGCTCGAACTGCGGATGGGGTTCCACTTCGACCACCAGGTAGAGGTCGCCCGGCGGCCCGCCCGCGCGTCCGGGGCGGCCCTGCCCTGCCAGACGCACGCGGGTGCCGGTTTGCACGCCGGGAGGGATGCGGGCCTCGATCCGCCGGTCGCCAATCTGCAGCGAGCGGGTGGCGCCACGAAAGGCCTCTTCGAGCGAGATGGCAACCGGCGCCTCCACGTCGCGCCCGCGGCGCGGACGTTCCGGCCCGCGCGCCCGGGGCTGGCCGTAGATGGAACTGAAGAACTCGGAGAACGGGCTGCCTTCGCCGAAGAGATCTTCGAAATCCTCCGGGGCCACGTTGCTCGTGTAGACGTACTGGCCCGGCGCGCTCTGCCACTGCGACCAGTTGAAATCGCCGCTACCACGCTGCTGCCAGTTCTGGTACTGCGCGCGTAGCTCGTCGTACTTGCGACGGCGTTCGGGGTCGCCGAGGGCCTGATAGGCCTCGTTGATCTCCTTGAAGCGCGCCTCGGCCTCCTTGTCGTCGGGGTTCACGTCGGGGTGGTGCTGGCGCGCCAGGTTGCGATAGGCCTTCTTGATTGTCTGTTCGTCGGCGTCGGGTGAGACGCCCAGAATGGCATAGTAGTCTTTGAATTCCATAGGCTGGCACCGCCTGTCTGACCCGGGGGTCATGCCGGTGAACCAGGTTTGCCCCGGGGCGCGCCTTGTCCATGGCTACTATTATAGTCCCTTCTGCGGCCGCGCCGCCCTCAAATTGAGAATGTGGGAGGGCATGGTCCTCCAAACCACCTTGCAATGCGCTCCAGGAACAGTATAATGACTTCTATCGCAGTGAAAGAAAGGAAGCGTGACCCCTGCCCTGCGGCGGGCGGGGCCCGTGGGGAAACCGGGGTTCCCCGCGCCAGACAACCGAATGCCACGGTTCGTGTGGCCATGCTAGGGGTGCCAGAAGAGTCTGGCTGAGAGTGCGGCCCGATTGATGCCGCTAACCCTTGGAACCTGACCTGGATCATGCCAGCGTAGGGAAGCATCGGCAGTTGCCTTCAACGCCGCTGATCCCTGCGATCGGCGGCGTTTTGATGTTCCGCACTCAGAGGATCGCAGAGGGCACGGCCCTCCGCACCTCCGCCGGACGGCAGGCCAGAAGGCCGCGAACCGGGCGCCTCCCCACGGTGGGGAGAGGTTGGAAGGGGAGCAGAACCCCGCGAACGGCAACCCGTCCGTGAAACCATGTCTGAAGTAGAAAGGGTTGGCGACCATGACTGGATCGTCCCTCCCCCCGCCTGACTGGGCGCTCTACGTCATCACCGACCACCACGCCGCCGCGGGCCGTCCGCTGCTCGACCTGGTGCGGGCGGCGTTGCGCGGCGGGGCGACGGTGGTGCAACTGCGGATGAAGCACGGCTCGACCCGTGAGATGCTGGCCCTGGGGCAGGCGCTGCACGAGGTGACCCGCGCGGCCGGGGCGCCCTTGATCGTCAACGATCGCCTCGATGTGGCCCTGGCCCTCGATGCCGAGGGCGTGCACCTGGGGCAGGAGGATCTGCCGGCCCATCTGGCACGCCGGCTGATCGGGCCGGACCGGCTCCTCGGCGTTTCGGTCGAGACGGTGGAGCAGGCCGAGCAGGCCCGGCGCGATGGCGCCGATTACCTGGGTGTTGGCGACCTTTTTGGCACGCCGAGCAAGCCCGATGCCGGTCCGCCTATCGGCCTGGAGGCGCTGCGGGCGATTGCCCGCGCCGTTCCCCTGCCCAGCGTTGGCATCGGCGGCGTCACGCCGGAGAATGCCGGCGCGGTGATTGACGCGGGGGCCGTGGGGGTGGCGGTGATCTCGGCGGTTATCGGCGCCGCCGATCCGGAGCAGGCGGCCCGCGATCTGCGGGCGATTGTTGAGCAACGAAGGAGGCGAGCATGAGCGAGCTGGCGAACCGTGTCGCGGCGATCCTGGGGCGCGTCCGCGCCGAGAAGCCGCTGATCCACCACATCACCAACCTGGTGGTGATGAACGATACTGCCAATGTTACTCTGCACGTGGGGGCGCTGCCGGTGATGGCCCATGCCGCCGAAGAGGTGGCCGAAATGGTCACCTTGGCCGGGGCGCTGGTGCTCAACCCCGGCACCCTGACCGCCGACTGGGTCACGTCCATGTTGATCGCCGGGCGGCAGGCCAATGCCCGTAGCATTCCGGTGATCCTCGACCCCGTGGGCGCGGGAGCGACCACGCTGCGCACGCAAACGAACCTGCGGCTCCTCGACGAGCTGCAGATCGCCGTGCTGCGCGGCAACAGCGGCGAGATCGGCGCCCTGAGCGGGGCAGGCGGCGTGGTCAAAGGCGTCGAGAGCGTCGAGGGCGTGCGCGATCCCCTGGCCGTGGCCCGCGGGCTGGCCCGCGAACGCAACCTGGTGGTTGCCATTACCGGGCCACGCGACATCATCGCCGATGGCGAGCGGGCCGTCGCCGTGGACAATGGCCACCCCTGGCTGGCCACTCTCACCGGCACCGGCTGCATGGCGACGACGATGGTGGCCGCCTTTGCCGCTGTCGAGCGCGACTATCTGCTGGCCACCGCCGGGGCGCTGGCCGCCTTTGGCCTGGCCGCCGAACTGGCCGCGGCTCAGTCCCACGGTCCGGCCAGTTTCAAGGTGGCGCTCTTTGATCATCTGTATCACCTTACCCCCGAGCAACTGGCCGCCGGGGCGCGGATCACGGCGCTGTAGGCCCCCGCAGGAGCCTGTTCCCGGGAGGGCGAAGCCCTCCCGGACCCTCCCATCGGGCGGGGGCGGCCTTCGAGGCGTGGGCGCGTGCCACCCGCGGGGGCGTGGGGACACCGGGTGTCCCCGCACTGCTCTAACCGGGGCCGGGGGGCGCGGGCGCGTGCCACCCGGGGGGCGTGGGGACACCGGGTGTCCCCGCACTGCTCCAACCGGGGCCGGGGGGGCCACAGCGCGTACCACCCGGCAGGGGCAGGAGGAAACCCAGTTTCCCCGTTTTTCATATCACCCATTCGAAGGAGAGGCCCATGCGCATCGCCGACATCGGAGAGTTCGCGCTGATCGAGCGGTTACACGGCCTGGTCGCGATGGAGCGACCCGACGTCATCGTCGGCATTGGCGACGATGTGGCGGTACTGTCGGTTGATGGCGATCAGTGGCTCCTGGCCACAGTGGATTGCCAGGTAGAAGACGTGCATTTTCTGCGCCGCGCGATTACCCCCGCCCAGTTAGGCCGGCGGGCGCTCGCCATCAATCTGAGCGATCTCGCCGCTATAGGGGGATACCCCCTCTTCGCGCTGGTCTCCCTCGGCCTGCCCAACAGCCTGGATGTTTTGTGGGTTGAAGAGTTGTACCACGGTCTGGGCCATGAAGCCAGACAGCATGGGGTCGCGATTGTTGGCGGCAACATGACCCGCTCGCCCGGCGGGATCTGGGTTGACGTGACGGTGCTGGGGCGGGTACGGCGCGACGAGGTGATCCTGCGCTCGGGCGCGCGACCGGGCGACTTGGTGCTGGTGACCGGGCAGCTCGGCGCGGCGGCAGCGGGTCTGCAACTCCTGCTCGATCCTGAACTGACGCACGTGGTTGGCGACCCTGAGCCGGCCCTGACCCGGCACTTCACGCCTACCCCGCGCCTGGCCGAGGCCGCCGTGATCGCCCGCTCGCGCCAGGCGACGGCGATGATTGACCTGAGCGACGGCCTGAGCAGCGACATCGGGCACATCTGCGAGCAAAGCGGCGTTGGCGTGCGCCTGTGGGCCGCGGCACTGCCCATCGCCCCGGCGGCGCGGGCCATCGCCGCAGCGCGCGGGGAGCCGCCGTGGAACATCGCTCTGGCGGGAGGCGAAGATTACGAACTGTGTTTCACCGCACCCCCTGACGCCGCCGCCAGCCTCGCCGCAGCCATCCAGGAGCAGACCGGCGCCCTGGTGACGGTTGTCGGCGAGATCCTGCCTGCCGAGGCCGGACGCTGGATGCGCCTGCCCGAGGGCGACGCCATACCTCTGGCTCCGCGCGGGTGGGAGCATTTCAAGCCCGTATGAAAAACAACTTTTCTGTGGGGGCAAAGCCCACCCATCGGCAGGGGCATGGGGAACCTGCAATCCGGTTGGCCCCGCACCGGTCCCTTCTTTCGGGGGCAAAGCCCACCCATCGGCAGGGGCATGGGGAACCTGCAATCCGGTTGGCCC
>CAKZSI010000047.1 GCA_937918935.1 uncultured Chloroflexales bacterium
GTTTGACGTCCCCGAGGGGGTGACCGTGCGCGAACTGGTAGAGATTGTTGTTACGCGCTTCCCTCCGCTGCGGCGGGAGTTGCTCAACGAGCAGGGCATGCTCTACCCCCACGTGCACGTCTTCGTCAACGGGCGCGATGCGCCCTACCTCCCCGAGGGCGTGGAGACGATCATCCGCAACGGCGATACCATCGACATCTTCCCCGCCGTGGCGGGAGGGTGATGGCGACGCGCAGCCACCGACCTTCGTGGAGTTTCGCTCCGGCGGTTGAGCCTTTGAAGGGTGTGCAGTAGCGCCGAGCAGCCTGATCGGTCCCGATGCCGGCTTTTTGAAGCCCTTTGCGCCCCTCTGCGGTGTGAGCGTGTTCGGTAGGTGTGATCACAATCCGTAAGTAAAGCAGGTTTCGTGGCATTTCCACCTCTCTCCCAGCCTCCCCCCGCCGGGGGGATGAGCCAGACTCTCTCCCCCGGCGGGGGAGGGTTGAGGAGGGGCGGGGGGTTAGGGAAAGACTTTGTTTACAGACTAATAAGAGGTGATGGGGAAACAGTCTCCCCATCCCCCTGCTTGCGCGAGAACGTGCTCGACGCACCGATTAGAACTCATCGGGCATGGGCGGGGTCTTCTCCTTCTTCGGCTCGGGGACGTCCACGATCAGCGCCTCGGTGGTGAGGATCATGCCCGCCACGCTGATCGCATTCTCCAGCGCCGTCCGCACCACCTTGGCCGGGTCAATGATCCCGGCAGCCATCAGGTCCACGTAGGTCCCGGTAAGCACATCGTAGCCATAGTTGTGATTGTTGTGCTTGCGCTGGGTGACGCGCACCTGGTCCATCACCACCGAGCCGTCGTCGCCGGCGTTAGCGGCGAGCTGGCGCAGAGGCTCCTCCAGGGCGCGGCGCAGGACGTTGAGGGCCATGCGCTCCTCGTCGAACCGGGTTTGCACCTCCTGGAGGGCGGGGATGGCGTTGAGCAGGGCCACACCGCCGCCGGGCACGATGCCCTCTTCGACCGCGGCGCGGGTGGCGTTCAGGGCGTCTTCAACCCGGGCCTTGCGCTCTTTCATCGCCGCCTCGGTGGGTGCGCCGACCTTGATCACCGCCACGCCGCCGGAGAGTTTGGCCACGCGCTCCTGGAGTTTCTCACGGTCGTAGTCTGAAGTGGTGCTCTCGATCTGCTGCTTGAGCTGGGCGATGCGACCCTGGATAGCCTGCCTGTCGCCGTGGCCCTCGACGATCACCGTGTTGTCCTTATCGGCCTTGACGCGGCGGGCGCGCCCGAGGTCCTGGAGTGTTGTGTTCTCCAGCTTGCGTCCGATCTCTTCGGAGATCACCGTGCCGCCGGTGAGGATGGCAATATCCTGCAGCATAGCCTTGCGGCGGTCGCCAAAGCCCGGGGCCTTCACTGCCAGACCGTTGAGCGTGCCGCGCAGCTTGTTGACCACCAGGGTAGCCAGGGCGTCGCCATCCACGTCCTCGGCGATGATCACCAGATCCTTCTTGCCGGTCGCCAGCACGGCTTCGAGGATCGGTACCAGGTCGTTAATCGCGCTGATCTTCTTATCGGTGATGAGAATGTAGGGGTCGTCAATCACCGCCTCCATGTGGGCGGAGTCAGTGACGAAATACGGCGAGATGTAGCCCCGGTCGAACTGCATGCCCTCGACCAGTTCGTGTTCGAGGGTGGTGCTCTTACCCTCTTCGACGGTTACCACGCCATCGCGACCGATCTTATCCATCACGGTGGCCAGCAACTCGCCGACCTCGGCGTCCTGGGCCGAGATGGTGGCTACCTGGCGGATCTCCTCACGGCCCTTGAGGGTGATCGCCTGCTGCTTGATGCGGGCCACCAGGGCCTGGCCGCCCTTGTCGAGACCACGCTTGAGCAGCATGGGGTTGGCGCCGGCGGCAACCAGTTTGAGACCCTCGTTGATAATCGCCTGGGCCAGCACCGTGGCGGTGGTGGTGCCGTCACCGGCGACATCGTTGGTCTTAATCGCTGCCTGCTTCAGGAGTTGCACACCCAGGTTCTCGAAGGGGTCCTTGAGTTCGATCTCTTTGGCGACAGTGACGCCATCATGGGTGACGTTGGGCGCGCCCCATTTCTTATCGAGCGCAACATTGCGGCCACGGGGCCCAAGGGTGGTCTTCACCGCCATTGCCAGCGTATCGATGCCGTGCTTGAGCGCCGCGCGGGCCTGCTGATCAAAGACCAGTTGCTTCGCCATAGCTCATGCTCCCTCGATCATGCTGAAATCAGGCTGTTGCAGAAGATTCAGACACTCCGTTCATCAGGCAAATCCCGACTCCAGGGGATGCGGCACATGGTCGTGCAGGTGCACACACCTCTTTAGATAGTGAAGCTGTGTTAGTCGGCTGTAAACGGAACGTTAGCGTTTTGTTAGAGCATCGAGGAAGGAGCGGTTCGGGTTGCCTGTTCATCCCGACCTCAATACCCCTCCCAATCCGCAATCTCCTACGTGGCGTCAAACACCTCGTCCACGCTCACACTGAACCCGGCGAGGAGCTTCGAGACGGCGCGCTCGCCGCGATGGAAGACGCCGTGGGTCACGTAGGCGTCGCCTTCGAGGGTGAGCACCGTAATCGCGCCCGCCCGGGGATCCACGATCCAGTATTCCGGGATGCGCGCTTCGGCGTAATCGCGCGGCTTCTCTTCAGTGTCGCGCCCGGGGTCATCGGGGCTGACGATCTCGACCACCAGGTCGGCGCCTGTCCAGTACGCGTTTTGCGCGCGGGGATCGTTCTTGTTCAGAATAAGCAGCAAATCTGGCTCGCGGAACTTGCCCGGTCTGACCTGGAGGCGCAGCGGCGCGTAGAAGACATCGCCGCCAATGCGCTGGACGGCGGCGAGCAAGGCGAGGAAGAGCATCCTGGAGATGGCCTGGTGGTATCTGGTCGGCATAGGCAGGACCTCGATGGCGCCGTCGGTATACTCCAGGAGCCGGTTGGTCTGGTCGCTGATGAGCAGGTACTGCTCCTCCGTCCAGTGGCCCTGGAGCGGATCGAGGCTCACCACGACTTCGCCTTGCTGTTCCCAGATCAGCCGCAGGTTCGCCTGTTTCGTGTCAATGGCCATAGCTGGCTCCTCCTGGAAAGGTCTGACGCGAAGCCGCAAAGGCGGAAGCGATGCGTTGCGGCTTTGCGCCCTGGCGTCATCCCCGACCCGGCGAGTTTTCTCGCAATAGTGATGCCGGCAATACGCGAATCAGGAACTCGGCGTCCACTACGGTGCGTTCCAGTTGCTAGATTGCACACAGTAGTCAGTGTTGGCGGGTACGCCATCTGTGGCAATCCGCAATCGAATAATGAGTGCCGAACGCCAGGCGCTCACCCCCTGGATGGTCGTCAACCACGAGCGCCCGGATGGGTGATTTCGTCACGTTCCACCTCAACCTGGATAGGTGTGCCCCACAACGGAATTATACCCCCTGGCCGCGTTCTGCGGGGCGCATCAGCGCGCTGCTTCAACGGTTGCCCGGCCCGACCGGGTCGAGGCTGGCGCCGCCATAGATGGCAAGTGTTCAGTACGAGCATACAAAAGGCTGCTCGGTGATGTACGCGCCAGGGGCGTAGTTTTCGGCTGATCCCATAGACAGCCGCGGCGATCATCCATCTGGATGAATGGATCCGCCAGGCGCCGCGAAATACTCCATTTTGTGTGATGCGCTCTCCTCGCATCTGGACTATGGAATCCCCGTCCCCCGTGTGACGTCGCAGATCGCGACCGCAGTAAAAGGAGTACACCGATGAACAGACTGTTCCTCCTCGCCCTCCTGGGGTTCGTCGTCGCGTTCAGTGGCGCGCCTCGCGCCATGGCCCAGGGCAGTCTCCCCGGCGCGATCACCGGCTCAACCTGGGAGCTTGTGAGCCTGACGCCCGCCGGCGGCAGCGCCGAAGATACGACCGGCGGCGGGATCACCATGGCCTTTGGCCCCCAGAACGCGGTGAGTGGCTCCGGCGGGTGTAACAATTACCGCTCGAGCTACACCACCACGGGCAGCGGCAAGATTGACTTTGGACCACCGGCGACCACGCTGCGGGCCTGCCCCGAGCCGCAGGGCTCGCGGGAGGGACGCTTCTTGGTGGCCCTGGATGCGGTCAACGCCTATCGCCTCCAAGACGGTCGGCTCATCCTGAGCGCCGACGACGGAACCGAGCTTGTCTTTACCACGCAGGCTGCTACGGGAGGCGCGACGCCGCCGCCAACGACGCTCCCCGGCACAGGCGGCGAGAGCCAGGCCGCGCTCTGGATGGCGCTGGCCGCGGCCGTGCCTGGCGTCGCGGGGCTGGCCCTGCGTCGCGCGGCTGCCCGCTAAGTAGTCTGTAAGCAACGTCTTTCCCTGAACCCTCACCCCCTCCCCGACCCTCCCCTGCTGGGAGGGGGTCTGGCGCCTTCCCCCAACGGGGGAGGTTGGGTTCTCAGGTGTAGGGTTTTCCGCCACATCCTCGCATCGCGTTCGCCATCCGGGGCATTGGGACGACCAACTCCCCCCTCTGTGATGCATCCGGCAAGTCCTGATATACGAAAGGGCTGGGAGGCGGGTTTCTGGGAGGGCTTTGCCCTCCCAGACTCTCCCGTTCGAGAACTTGCCGGATGCACTACCAGCAGCGAGTTGACCGCCAGCCCGCAGGGTGGAGCGGTTCGGGTCGAGGGCGCGGAATTTGAATTCTACCCCTACGGCATGGCAGGCGCAGGGATCTTTCCGCGGTGTAGCAACTTCTTTTCCTCCTGGCGCGCCATTGCGGTGTACATTGAGGCCGGCGCCCGGCGCCGGTAGGGCCAGCGCTGATGCGCGTCCGGCACTCAGGGTGAACGCTATCCGCCCTTCAGTCTGCACTCGACGCGCTGTGTGGCCTGGTGCTGGACCGTCCGAGCATCCCGTGAGGTGCGGCCGTGCGACCCACACCGATCATCCCCAACACCCTGAAGGGCCTGCTCATCTTCGCCATCGCGCTGACACTGGCGGGCGCGGTCGGCTGCCGGTTGCTGCTGCGCGGTTTCGTGCGGCGCTACTACAGGCAAGCATATGAACCTATCCAGTTAGCGGCGACCGATGTGGGCGACTACCCGGCTGAACAACATCTGAGCGACGTGCCCTGGATCGCCGCCGATGTCCCGGCCTGCCAATCCACCAGCCTGCAGATGATCGCCGCGCAGCGCGGCGTCCTCTGCTCCCGCGCGCATATTGATTTTCTCATGGCCTTCACCTACGGGTTCAGCGCGATCCCGGGGACGGACACGTTCTTTCCCTGCGGCATCGATCCCGAAGTGGGCCTGCGTGACGCGGCGCCCTACCTTGGCCTGCGCCGGCGCTACTACGTGACCGACGATGCGAGACTCTACGTTCGGGCGCTGCGTTCCTCGCTGGCCCGCGGCTACCCGGTGCGCGTGGCCCTGGACATGGGCGCGCTCTACGGGGCGTCCACGTTTATCGCGCATAGCGAGGTGTTGATTGGCTATGACGCCGCCGGCTTCTACCTGTACGAGACCGTCGGCGTTTCCCCGGCCACCTGTACGCCTGGCGAGCGCCCGCCGGGCGAGATCGGGATCTACGTGACGGAAGCGCGCCTGCTGCGGGCGGTGACTAGCCTGGCACGCCGGTTCGCCTATCCCTGGCGCTACTCGCTGACGATCTTCGAGCCAGGTCCGCGGGCCGGCGATCTGCGACCGGTCTGGGAACGCCTGGCGAGCGCCACCCTGGGCGGTAATCGCTACGGACCGCCCACCGGCGTCGCGGTGCTGGAGCGCCTCGCCGGCCAGATCGAGCGGCAAGGATCGCGCTATCGCGCGGCGGTGATCACAGAGAGCCTGGAAAGCGCCGCGCGCTTCCGTCGCGACAACGCGCGCTATCTACGCGAACAATTCCCGGACGAGACCGATCTGGCCCGGGCGGCCGAACGGCTCGAGCAAGCGGCGGACGGCTATGCCGCCGCGCTCGCGGCGCTCGGCGGCGGGTTCGCCGACCAGCGCGCGGCCAGGCGCATCGTGACCGCGCTGCGTGAGGTGGCGGCAGCCGAGCGCGCGGCAGGGGCGACGTTCGTAGTCAGGGCGAACGGTGATCGTGATGCATGAACACGCTCAACAAGCGCCGGTGGAGCGATCCCGGGCGCTCTTTCCGCGTCAGCCTGCGTCGGTTCCATGGTTGCCACCCGCATAACGGCGACGCGCCATTGAGCGTGCAAGGCTACCTGTACAGCGTGCTGGCGGCGCCAGGCATCTCCATGCTGGTGCGCCTGCTCGCCGGCGTGGATGCATCAGACGTGCAGCAGCGGCTGAAGGCCGGCAGGACAGGACCTGCTCATTGCCGGTCCTGTCCTGCAGATCATAACCAACCCGGCGTCGCCGCCATCGGAAGTGGCGACCGGCGTCGCCGATATGACCATCATCCCAGCCGATTAGTGGCGCGCCGCTCCGGCGGCAGCAGGCCCGGGGCTATGTCACAGGCGAGCGTTGATCGAGCGTATGGCTACCATACAGCGACCCGCGGTCAAGGCCGCTGGCATAAGCGTCGAGATGGACGCCTACGGGATGATTTGCATTCAACCTCGCTTTTTGCTACAATAACACTGATCTAACCCGGGTAGAAATACACCACACATCAACTATCAAGTGCATAGGCTCTTACCGGTTTTTTTCTACACTGGCGATCGTTCTGAACTGCCTCATGTCCATATCGAGCACGAACACAAGCGGGCCTTGCAAGCAGCGTGTGGAGGGCTCTACACTGATCACAACGCTGTAGGGTGCAACCATGCGCTCTTTTCAATTGTTCGGTAGCGGCTTTGTCATAGGTGTGTTAAAGAGAGAAGGTTATCCCTCTATCAGGGTACGTGCGGGAATAGGTGGGCGAATGGCAGTCGAATATCGTACAGGTTGGGAATAGACGGCTAGCTGTCCGTCTAAGACGGCACTGACAGGGTTAGACGGACAGCTAGCCGTTCAACACGACATAAGCGGGAATAGGCGGACGAGTGGCGGTCCAATATCGTACAGGGCAGGAATAGGCGGATGTAGTCGGTCTATTTCATGTCAGCCCTCACAGAGGAAGCAATGGAAGTGATAACCCGTTCCGTCCTCACCTGCCCGAACTGTGGCGCGCGAAGCGCCGAGGAGATGCCCCTCGACGCATGCATCTTTTTCTTTGAGTGTCAAACGTGCCACTCCCGTCTGCGGCCGAAGCCCGGCGATTGCTGCGTCTTCTGTTCCTACGGTAACGCAAAGTGCCCGCCAGTGCAGAGACAGGCGGGCGATTGCCAGACCTCCTGACCAGCCTCGTCAGCCGGCGGCTCGTCTGCCGACTCTTCGTCAGGGGGGTGGCGGTAGCGTACTCATCCCCCGTTCAAAGATCAGCATCGCCTGCCCGACGCTAATCACCGCGATCAGCAGAAGCCCGGTCTCCTTAGTACTGCACCAGGACGTCGTCCTGGCGATGGTAGTGGGGGTCTGTGCTCCTCTAAGCCTCACTCATAACGTGCATTGCGGCAGGGAGAGCTTGCCCTTCCTGAACAACCTTCTTCTCACCCTGTGAGGCCGCAAGTGTCGTGTGTCAGCGCGGTTCAGCCGGCGACTCCGGCCCACTGGTGAGGGCCACCGTCAATGCATTCGCTTGCCGCTCACCTCGGCTGCCGCTCCGGAAACAAGCGCGGGACGTACCACAGGTAGAAGAGCATACCCGCAAGTTCCACCAGTGATTGCAGGACAATCACCGGGATCACGATGTGCATGGACTCGGGTAATGCCAGCGCGAAGGGCAGCACCACAAACGAGTTTCGCGTTCCCATACTGAAACAGAGGGTGCGCGCGGGTCGCGCTTCCAGCCCGAACGGCCCTCCAAGCGCGCGGGCGATCAGCAGGGCCAGCACCAGATAGCCCAGGTAGATGAGCACGATGTGCCCGAGTGATGTTACCACCTCGAGCGTGATGCGCTGGATGTTGGCCGCCGCGATGAGAAACAGCGTGAGGCCCAGCAGCGGGATCGGCGCGTGGCCCATGAGCGCCATCCAACGCGCGCCGGTACGAGTGCGCTCCGCCCACCGTTCGCTCAGCCAGGCGAGGATAAGCGGGATAAGGATCAGTCCAACGAATACGGCGGCAAATGCCCGCATTTCCAGGACGGAAGCGGTTTCGGTTCCCGCCACGAGCCAGATCAACGGCGGCAGCATCACCATCTGCACGAACAGGAGTAGCGGCGTTGAGGCCAGCGCCAGCCGCGTGTCGCCCTTGCCTAGATGGGTGAAGGTGACGTACCAGTCGGTGCACGGCGCCAGCAGGACCATGGCGACCCCCAGTCTGAGCAGGGGATCGTCGCCGATCGCTCTCAGCAATCCCCACACCACCAGGGGCACGATCAGGAAATTTGCTCCCAGAATGATCAGAAGCAGGCGTGGCTGGCGCCAGATCTGACGCAAGTGCAGGAGCGGGATCTGCGTGAATGTCGTGTAGAGCAGGCTGGCCAGGGTGGGCCAGAGCAGCAGTTCGAGCCAGGGCGACGCTCCCGGCAGCGCCGCGCCGAGCAGTGCCCCGCTGACAATCGCCAGGAGATACACGCCCAGTTGGGCACGTTCCAGCAGTGGTCGTTGCATCGCTTATGCCGTGTTCTGGTCACGCGGTTCGGCCAGAACCGTGGCCGGCGCGTCGCCCTGGCCTTCGGCGCTTCTGGGGGCAATCACAACGATGCTCTCCTTTCGCAGCACTAGCCGCACCGGTGTGCCGGGGAGCAGCGGCAGGGCGGTGTATGACGATGCCGGATGGACCACCTCGACCAGGTGACCATCGTTGAGCGCTACCCGCAGGTGGTGCAGGTGCCGTCCGGGCCGCCGTTCGATCACCTGTCCTTCCAGCAAATTCTGCCCAGACATGCGGTTCAGGGGGCGATCAGGGTAGATCAGCCGGATGTCTTCCGGGCGAATGTAGGCCGTCACTTCCGCGCCTGGCGGCAGATCGAGCGGAGGCGCCGCCAGCAGCCGGCCATCCCAGTCGAGCACCGTCTGCGCCGGGGTGACCTCGACCACCCGCGCCGCAATGGCATTGGGAATCCCCAGGATCTCCAGGACCCGCCGGTTGGCCGGACGGGTGAAGACGTCGTCCAGTTGCCCGATCTGCTCCACGCGCCCGTCGCGTACCACGGCCAGGCGGTGGCCCACAGCAAAGGCATCGTCGAGGTTGTGGGTCACATAGATCACGATCAACCGCTGTTCGGCCTGGAGGGCGCGCAGATCGGCGTGGAGGCGCTCGCGGATGCGGCGATCCAGCGCCGAGAAGGACTCGTCGAACAGAAGCACGCGCGGCTCGGCGGCCAGGGCGCGGGCGATCGCCACGCGCTGCTGCTGGCCGCCCGAGAGTTCGTGCGGCATGCGCCAGGCCAGATGATCGAGTCGCATGCGCTCCAGTAGCGCCATGGCCCGCGCGCGGGCATCGGGCCGCCCGGCCAGCGGAAAGGCAACGTTCCCCAACGTGGTCAGGTGCGGAAAGAGGGCGTACTGCTGAAAGACATAGCCGACCCGGCGCTTGCGCGCCGGGAGATGGAAGGCGCGCGCCCCCGGCTCACGCTGGAAGAAGAGCGTGTCATCGAGGGCGATCCGTCCTCGATCCGGGCGCATCAATCCAGCGATGGCCTGCAGCGTCTGCGTCTTGCCGGCCCCCGAAGGCCCGAAAAGCACCAGGATCTCCGCCCCGACGCTGAACTGCATCTGGAGCAGCATCGGCCCGAGGCGTTTTTCAAACTCAACCTCTAGCTGTGGGACCATGGATCGTCCCTTTCGTACCTGTTCGTATCCCCGGAGTGTCTGATGATGTGCTGGGAGGGCTTTGCCCTCCCAGGCCCTCGCTGCGGCAGGGCTGTGGGGAAACCCGGTTTCGCCGCTCTGTTCTCCCCACGCGGCGGGAGCAAGCGGTATCTGGGAGGGTCAGGCCCTCCCCTGGGCCGGGGCGTGGGGAAACCCGGTTTCGCCGCTCTGTACTCCCCACGCGGCGGGAGAAGGGGGGTTCCGGGAGGGCGTTGCCCTGCCCGGCCCTCCCTGCGGCAGGGGCGAGGCGCATCACTCCTCAACCGCATCCGAGCGGGTCTCACGGCGGGCGCGCTGCGGCGGCGGCTCCAGCCAGCGCACCCAGAGCAGGCCGGCGAAGGCCATGCCGGTCATCACCAGCACCATCAGGTGCGCGTCGGCGTAGCGCCGGGCCTGAACGGCATCGTAGATCGCCACCGGCAGCGTCTGGGTGCGTCCGGGGATATTGCCAGTGACCATCAGCGTCGCGCCAAACTCGCCGAGGGCCCGCGCCCCGCCGAGGATCACGCCCGCCAGGATGCCGCGCCGGGCCAGCGGCAGGGTGATCTGCCAGAAGATGCGCCACTCGCTCGAACCCAGGGTGCGCGCGGCGTTTTCCAGCACCGGGTCAACGTTCGCCAGCGCCGCCCGGCTGCTCTGGATCATCAGCGGCAGCCCGACCACCGTCGCAGCGACCACCGCAGCCGGCCAGGTGAACAGGATGCGCACATTGAACCATTCGACCAGCGGGCTGCCACGGCCCAGGGCCAGCAACAGGTAGTAGCCGATCACGCTTGGCGGGAGCACCAGCGGGAGCAGGAGGAGCGTCTCGATCACGATGTGCCCTGGCAGCCGGACGCGGGTGAGCAACAGGGCCAGCGCCAGACCAAAAGCAGTGATGCAGACCGTCGCAATCGTCGTCACCTGGACGGAGAGCCAGAGGGCGGACCAGTTCATTCGATAATCTCACCGGGCAGAATAAAGCCGTACCTCTTCATGATAGCATGCCCGTCCGGGCCATTGACGAAGGCAATGAACTGGCGGGCCTCGGCCTCGCGCGGCGTGCCCCGGATCGCTGCTGTCATCTGGATCAGCGGGTGCTCAGGGTACAACTCCGCCGGCACGAGCGTCCAGGCGCCGTTGCCCTGAACACTGAGCGACAGGGCCACTATCGCCACATCAACATTGCCCGTATCGGCCAGGGTAAGCGTCTGGGCAACGTTCTCTCCATACACCAGACGCGGCTCGACCGCCGCCCAGATGCCGGCACGCTCCAGCGCCTCTTTCGCCGCCTGGCCGTAAGGTGCGTGCTCGGGATTGGCGATCGCGATCCGTGCATACTCCGGGGCGACCAGGTCCTCGATGCGTTCGGGTTTGTGTGGGCTGTCGGGGCGCGTCCACAGCGTCAACCGCCCCTGGGCGTAGACCTCCATGGTTTCGGGGATGACCAGCCCGTTGCGGTTCAACTCCTCAATAAACGACTTGTTTGCCGCGTAGAACAGGTCAATCGGCGCGCCGCGCTCGATCTGCTGGGCAAGCTGGCCGGTTGAACCGAAGTTAAAGACCACGCGGATGCCGGTTTGCTGCTCGAACAGCGCGCCAATCTCCTGAAACGCCGGGGTCAGGTCGGCGGCTGCGGCAACGACAAGTTCAGTGGTTGGCTGCGCTGCGGATGAACCGCGGGAGCCGCCCGTCGGCTGGCCGGTCTGCGGTGCGCCGCAAGCGGTGAGCAGGAGCAGCACGATTCCGATGAGCGGAATGAGGATGGACCGTTTCACAGCTCCTCCAGAATGCTTCATAATACCATTTTGGATTTTTGGCCTGCTGTCCATGGGTGCGGAAAAATATTCTGCACGTGCCGCGGCCTGCCGGGCGGCGGTGGTGCGGACGGAAGTCGGCACTACGTCGGTGGACTCCAAGGCTGCTGTGGTGCGGACTGAAGTCCGCACTACGTCAGTGTGGTGCGGACGGAAGTCGGCACTACGTCGGTGTGGTGCGGACGGAAGTCGGCACTACGTCGGTGTGGTGCGGACGGAAGTCGGCACTACGTCGGTGGACTCCAAGGCTGCTGTGGTGCGGACTGAAGTCCGCACTACGTCAGTGTGGGACGGAAGTCGGCACTACGTCGGTGGCCTCCTGTGCGGGCGGCGGTGGTGCGGACGGAAGTCGGCACTACGTCGGTGTGGTGCGGACGGAA
>CAKZSI010000048.1 GCA_937918935.1 uncultured Chloroflexales bacterium
TGTGGGGAAACCTGGTTTCCCCACACCCCTCCAACTGCCAGTGTTCCGGCTGCGCCGCACAGCGGCGGGATGAAACAGCATGTTCCGGGGGCGCAGTCCTCCC
This sequence comes from uncultured Chloroflexales bacterium, assembly GCA_937918935.1. GTDB lineage: Bacteria > Chloroflexota > Chloroflexia > Chloroflexales > Chloroflexaceae > JACAEO01. The sequence continues at coordinate 104 of CAKZSI010000048.1, forward strand.
GGACTCTCTCGTGTGGAGCCTATGGCTATCCCAGGAGCCAGACCATGGACATCAAAGAACTCACCGACCGCATCAACCAGTTCGTCACCGACAAGGGCTGGTATGCCGCCGACTCAATCTTTCCGCAGACGCCGCGGAACATTGCGATTTCGGTCGCCGTTGAAGCCGCCGAGTTGCTCGAGCACTTCCAGTTCAGTGAAACCCCAGAAGACCTGGAGGAACTGGCCGGGGAACTCGCCGACGTGGCCAACTACCTCTTTCAGCTCGCCTACCTGTTGAACATTGACCTCGAACGGGCCATTCTCGATAAGCTCCAGCGCAACTATGGCCGCACCTGGGAGTAAGGGGAAGGGATGGGCGGGGGCGTAGGGAGGGCGTGGCCCGCCCCGCAAAGATCAGCCCTTTCTGATTCTTTGGGGGAAGGAGTCGGACGCTCTCCCCGGCGGGGGAGGGTTGGGGAGGGGCGGAGGTACCGAAAAACGTCGTTCACAGAGTACTCAGTCGCCGACGGATGTTTTCACATCATGGAAATCTTCGCCGCAACGTGGAATTTGTAACTACCGTGTAACTGCGAGTCGGCTATAATGGACAAAGAGACTTGTGCATTCCGTTCCTGTTATCCGTTTGGCGCTTCGAGGCGGGCAGTGTGGCGGCAGCGGTCAGTGGCGACCTCCAGGAGCCTGCCCGGTTTCCGTTGATGGGCATAGCACTATGTCCATGCTGTGGAACCGGGGCGATATTCGTTGTTTCCTGACGCGCTGCTGGAAAGAGTAGCCGGCCCGCGCAGGTCTCGCCATCCGATTCATCGTTGTTGAAGAAAGGAACAGAGACCATGACTGCTGAACAGGAGATCGCGAAGATCGCTGCAAGCTGGAACACCCCGCGCTTCCAGGGCATTACCCGCCCCTACACGGCAGAGGATGTCTACCGCCTGCGCGGCTCGGTGCAGATCGAGTATACGCTGGCGCGCATGGGCGCCGAGCGCCTCTGGCACCTGCTGCATACCGAGCCGTTCGTCAACACCCTCGGCGCCCTTACCGGCAACCAGGCGATGCAGCAGGTCAAGGCGGGGTTGAAGGCGATCTACCTGAGCGGCTGGCAGGTTGCCGCCGATGCCAACCTGGCGGGTCAGATGTACCCTGACCAGAGCCTCTATCCGGCCAACAGCGTGCCCCACGTGGTCAAGCGCATCAACCAGGCCCTGCAGCGCGCCGACCAGATCCAGCACGCCGAGGGCAAGGGCGATATTTACTGGTTCGCGCCGATTGTCGCCGATGGCGAGGCTGGCTTCGGCGGGCCGCTGAACGTCTTTGAGTTGACCAAGGCCATGATCGAAGCTGGCGCCGCCGGGGTGCATTTTGAGGATCAACTGGCCTCGGAGAAGAAGTGCGGCCATATGGGCGGCAAGGTGCTCCTGCCTACTCAGCAGGCCATTCGCAATCTGGTCGCGGCGCGTCTTGCCGCCGATGTGATGGGCGTGCCCACGCTGATTATCGCCCGCACCGATGCCAATGCCGCCAACCTCCTCACCAGCGACATTGATGAGCGCGACCGGCGCTTCCTCACCGGCGAGCGCTCCCCCGAAGGCTTCTTCTATGTCAGACCCGGGCTTGACCAGGCCATCGCCCGCGGGCTGGCTTACGCCGAGTATGCCGATATGGTCTGGTGCGAGACCGCCGAGCCGAACCTGGAGGAGGCCCGCCGCTTCGCCGAGGCGATCCACGCCAGGTATCCCGGCAAGCTCCTGGCCTACAATTGCTCGCCCTCGTTCAACTGGAAGAAGAAGCTCAGCGACGCCGATATCGCCCGCTTCCAGGTCGAACTCGGCAAGATGGGCTACAAGTTCCAGTTCGTGACCCTGGCCGGCTTCCACAGCCTCAACTTCAGCATGTTTCAGCTCGCCCATGGCTACCGCGACCGTGGCATGGCCGCCTACTCCGAGTTGCAGGAGGCCGAGTTTGCCGCCGAGAAGAACGGCTACACCGCGACCCGCCACCAGCGTGAGGTGGGTACCGGCTACTTCGATGAGGTGAGCCTGGTGATCTCCGGTGGCGCCACTTCGACCACTGCCCTGGCCGGCTCGACCGAAGCCGAACAGTTCCATTAGACCTGGTTCGCCCCTTCGTTACCGTCCTCGAAGGGCGCGGGGAGGCGCCGCCTCCCCGCAGCCACGTTCGGTTCCGCCTGTGGCAGGCGCGCGCCCTGACGTTCGGGAGGAGAGGGTTGGCGAGGGCGCGGCTCTCCCAGGAAAACCTTACTTTACCCTGTCGCTGTGCGGCGAAGCCGCATATGGCCCAACCAAGAAAGAGGTGATCAATGACCGATCTCTCCCTGCCCGCGGGTATGCAGATCCTCGGGCGCATAACCCCGGAATACGCCACGATCCTTACGCCCCCGGCGCTGGAACTGGTCGCCCGGCTGCACCGGCGCTTCAACCCCCGCCGCCTGGAGTTGCTGGCTGCGCGTCAGACCCGCCAGGCCGAACTCGATGCCGGTAAGCGGCCCGATTTCCTTCCCGAAACGGCCCATATCCGCGCCGGTGACTGGACCATCGCCCCCTTCCCCGCACAGTTGAACGACCGCCGTGTGGAGATCACCGGCCCGGTGGATCGCAAGATGGTGATCAATGCCCTCAACTCGGGCGCAAAGGTCTTCATGGCCGACTTTGAGGACGCCAATACGCCGACCTGGGACAACCAGATCAGCGGGCAGATCAACCTGCGCGACGCGCTGCGCCGCGCCATCAGCTACACCTCGCCCGAGGGCAAGCAGTACGCCCTGAGCGACAATCCCGCTGTGCTCTTCGTTCGTCCCCGCGGCTGGCACCTGCCCGAAAAGCATGTGCTCGTGGACGGCGAGCCCGTCTCGGGGGCGCTTTTCGACTTCGCGCTCTACTTTTTCCACAACGCACGCCAGGCCATCGAGGTCCAGGGCGGGCCGTACTTCTATTTGCCCAAGCTGGAAAGTCACCTCGAGGCCCGGCTGTGGAACGACGTGTTCCTCGAAGCCCAGTCCTACGTTGGCCTGCCTGACGGCACAATCAAGGCCACGGTGCTGATCGAGACCATCCTCGCCGCCTTCGAGATGGACGAGATCCTCTACGAACTCCGTGAGCACTCCGCCGGGCTGAACTGCGGGCGCTGGGACTACATTTTCTCCTGCATTAAGAAGTTCCGCAACGACCCCGACTTCTGCCTGGCCGACCGCGCCCTGGTCACGATGACCACCCATTTCATGCGGTCCTACTCGCTTCTCAGCATCAAGACCTGCCACCGCCGCGGCGCTCACGCCATGGGCGGCATGGCCGCACAGATCCCCATCAAAAACGACCCGGAGGCTAATGCAGCGGCCCTGGCCAAGGTGCGCGCCGATAAGGAGCGCGAGGTCAACGATGGACACGATGGCACCTGGGTGGCCCACCCGGGGTTGGTGCCGGTGGCTATGGAAGCCTTCGATGCGGTGATGAAGACCCCCAACCAGATCCACCGCACCCGCGAGGATGTGCAGGTCACTGCCGCGGATCTGCTGAAATTCGGTCCGGAGGGTCCGATCACCGAGGCCGGCATGCGCCTCAACATCAACGTCGGCATCCAGTATCTCGGCTCGTGGCTCGCCGGTAACGGCTGCGTGCCCGTCTTTAACCTGATGGAAGACGCCGCCACCGCCGAGATTTCGCGCGCGCAGATCTGGCAGTGGATCCGCAGCCCTAAAGGCCGCCTCGCAGATGGCCGCAAGGTCACGGTGGAGTTGTTTCGCCAGTTCCTGCCCGAGGAACTCCAGAAGGTCCGTGAGATCCTCGGCCCGGCCTACGAAGACGGTCGCTACGAAGAGGCCGCCGAACTCTTCGACGAAATCACCACCAGCGATGAGTTCGTCGAGTTCCTCACCCTCCCGGCTTACGACCGGATTGATTAGATGCGGCGGAGGAAGAGGCAACCAGGTTGCCCAATTTTAGACGGCGCCAGGGCCGCCAGCGCCCTTTCCGGGGTGTGGGGAAACCTGGTTTCTCCCCACCCCACCAGCCGACGCGCGGCGCAGCCGCTTACCCGCCCCCTGGCCGGGAGGATGCGGACGGTCTTCAGCCTCCCGGATTGTGCCCATCGGCGCAGGAGCAAATGCACAGTGCATGCACAGGCGCAGGCTCCGCGCAAGGCGTAGCACTCCCGGTTGAAAAATGCTAAAATTGGAGTATTACTGCACCTGAACAGGCGGATCGCGTACAACTGCGAGCGGGCGCCGGTCAGGGCAGCCTGTACCCTGTCGTTGCGGTGAGAACGGCGATGCTGCCCCCGCCGACGGCCCTGCGGTGTCGCTGCCTCACCCCAAGCCCATGCGAGGTGGACTATGGCGTACTACCTGATCGCAGGCGCGTCTGGCTATGTTGGCTCGCGGCTCGCGGAACGTTTGCTGTCGGCAGGACATCGGGTACGCGGTCTGGTGCTGAACCCTGACACCCCGGTCGTTGAACGGCTTGCCTCGCGGGGCATGAGCGTCTGGATCGGTGACCTCACCCGCCCCGAGACGCTCACCGGCATCGCCGAGGGCGCCGAGTACGTCTTCAATCTTACCTCGTGTTCGGTCCTCGACAGCAGCACCCTCCATCGTACCTATGTCAGTGGAAACCTGAATCTGATCAATGCCTGCGAGCGTGCCGGCGCGGTCTCCGCCTATGTCTTTACCTCGAATGTGACCCCCTACGGCGACCCCGGCGAGGCCTGGGTGGACGAAGACTTCCCGGTGGCCCCGCAGCACCTCCTCGGCGAGGTGATGGCCGAGGCCGAACGCAGCATTATGCGCGCCGCTCGCGAGCGGCGCTTCCCCGCGATTATCCTGCGCGTTGCGTCCATCTACGGCCCCGAGCGCGATCCGGTTGCCGCTGTGGAGGCCGGTCTGGCGACGATCTATGGCGATGGCCGTAACTTCGTGTCCCACATCCATGTGGACGATCTGCTCGCTGTGCTTGAGCGCGTTCCACTGCAGGGCCAGCCGGGGGCGATCTACAATGTCGGCGATGATGAGCCGCTGCGCCAGATCGACCTCGCCAGCGAGATCCGCCGGCGTCTGGGTATGGTGCCGCCCCGAACCTTCTCGCCTGCCGCCGCGCTGCGCGCCGGTCTCGACCCGAGTATTATCGGCTCGCTCACGGCCTCGGTGCGTCTCGACAACCGCCGCCTGCACCACGACCTCGGCCTGAACCTGCGCTACCCTAGCCTCCGCGTCTGGCTTGATGCCCGCCTCCCCGTGGAGGCGTCGGTGGCCGTGGGTGTGTAGATCGTCCGGGGAGGTGGGGAGGTGTTTTTTTCATCTCCCCACCTCCCCGCCTCCCGTACCCTCCCACCTTCTCCAACGGTACATCTGGTAGACACGCTGCTACCAGGAGAAGGCCGCTATGCCCGAATATCACTTGCGGCTGAAGGAACTCCCCGCTGGCGATCAGCCCCGTGAGCGCCTGGCCGCCCTCGGCGCCGGCGCCCTGAGTGATGCCGAACTGCTCGCCATTCTGCTGCGCGTAGGGGTGCGCGGCGCCGGCGTCCTGCACCTTTCCCAGAATCTCCTCGCCGAGTACGGCGGCTGGCCCGGGCTCCTCAATGCCGATTACCTCGACCTCTGCCGCCGGCACGGTCTCGGCGCCGCCAAGGCTGCCACGCTCAAGGCGGCGCTTGAAGTTGGGCGCCGTATGCTCATCGCCGGTCACGATGAACGCTTTCAGGTGCGCTCGCCCGCCGATGCCGCCACCCTGCTTATGGTAGAAATGGGCCACCTCGACCAGGAGCATCTTCGCACCGTGCTCCTGGACACGAAAAACAGGGTGCAACAGATCGCCACGATCTACATCGGCTCGCTGAACAGCGCCGTGATCCGCGTCGGTGAGGTCTTCAAAGGCGCCATCCGCCACAACAGCGCCGCCCTGATCGTCGCCCACAACCATCCCAGCGGCGACCCGACGCCCTCGCCCGAAGATGTGCTGATCACCCGGCAGATCGTCGAGGCCGGCAAGCTCCTCGATGTGGATGTGCTCGACCACCTGGTCATTGGCCGTGGCCGCTATGTCAGTATGCGCGAGCGGGGTCTGGGATTCGTATCTTGAGGTGGCAACGGACATCTCTGAGAGGGTCGAGGAGGACGTCGTTCTCCCCGAAGCTCATCCCATCAGCGCCAGTTTGGCCGAGGCCAGCCCGACCACCAGCAGTGCCGCCCCGATGCTTACCGCGCCATCGCTCCAGCGCATCAGGCGCGGGCGCACGTCTTCAGGGGCCTCCGCGGTCAGAATCTGGGTCCCCAGGTGTACCATGCCCGCCAGCAGGGCCAGGAAGAAGGCCAGGGCCGCGACCGCGTTGCTGTTCAACGCCGCCCGCACTGCGGTCTCCGGCGCGCTCAGATGGGGCGCCAGCGATACCACCAGCATACCGATCAGCCCCAGGCTCAGGTTGAAACTCACCTGCTGCCACGTCAGGCGCTTGCCGATCAGGCTCGCCGCCCCGATCAGCAGCCCGCACACCAGATAGCCCGTCAGTTCGAGCATGCTTGTTTCCTCTTTTGCCTCTACGCGACTGGACCGCGTCATAATGGAGTGAAAGAGCTTTTTCATGGCAGGGCTGCGCCCTCCCAGACTCTCCCCCGCGGGCTGGCGGTGGTCGTCCCGGGTGGGCTATGCCCTCCTGTACCCTCTCCGCGAGATCGGCGGTCCCCCCTTTTTCATGTCAACGTACCACGGATCGCCCGTGCGCGCCCTCCGTGTTCCTACGGAACGTGCTTCGTGAACTCTACCGGACCTGCGCCTCCGCAGACAATCGAACTTCACGTCTACAGTTCCACACCTTCACCTCCCCACCTGGGGTATAATCCAATACAGAGGGGCCGCAATGCGCGGCCCCGCGATGCCGGCCCTCTGCGCCGGACGGAGCAGGTCGCAGGTTATGATTGGAGTCAGGGTCGCCACCGCCGCCCTGCGCGAGCGGCCGCGGATGGAGGAGCAGGCCGAGATTGCCCGGCAGCGCGCCCGAGAACTGGGTCGCCCCGTGCTGGTGAGCGTGACCACGCGCGTGCAGCCGCGCGACCCGCTGGCCCTCTTTGCCCGTGGCCTCGGCGTTACGCATAACCGGCTCTTCTGGAGTGTGCCCGCGGTGGGCCTGGCCGTAACCGGCCTGGGGGCCGCCTGGAACTTCGAGGCCCGCGGCCCCGACCGCTTCGCTGCCGTGGTCGCCGCCTGGCGCGATCTCATCGCCGAGGCCTGCATCGCTGCCGACCCGGCGCTGCCCTTCAGCGGCCCGATGGCTGCCGTAGGGTTCAGTTTCGACCCCGAGCGCCCCGCTTCAGGCCTCTGGGACGGGTATCCCGACGGCTTGCTGCTCCTGCCGCGTCTGGTCCTGGCCCGCGTCGGCGATGTCGCCAGCCTCACCGTCAACGGCCTGGTCGGCCCAGATACTTCGTCCATTGATCTGCACCTCTCGGCGGCGCGCCGCCTGCGGGCCCTCATCGGCCGCGCCTGGCGCCCGCCACAGGCGCCAGGCGGCGTCGAGCTTGAAGATGCCCTGCCCCCCGGGGCCTGGCGCGCTATGGTCGCCGATGCCGTAAACGACCTGCGCGCCGGGCGCCTTGAGAAGGTCGTGCTGGCGCGCGAGGTGCGCGCCCGCTCGCCGCGGCCTTTCAACCCCGCTGCCACGCTCGACGCCCTGCGCCGCGATTACCCCGAGACCTTCGTCTTCGCCGTGGCCCGGGGTGGTAGCACCTTCCTCGGCGCCTCCCCCGAACGGCTCGTTGGCCTGAAAGACGGTCTGGTGGCCGCCAGCGCCCTCGCCGGATCCATCCGCCGCGGCGCCACCCCCGAGGAGGACGACGCCCTGGCCCGGGCGCTCCTGGATAGCGCCAAGGACCGCCACGAGCACGCCGTGGTGGCGCGCCGCATCGTCGCCAATCTGGCCGATCTGTGCGACGAGGTGAGCGCCGCCGCCGAACCGGAGGTGATGCGTCTGAGGAACGTGCAGCACCTCTTTACGCCCATCACCGGGCGCATCCGTGGCGAGCACACCATTTTCGACCTCGTCGAGCGGCTCCATCCCACGCCGGCCCTTGGCGGCCAGCCCCGCGAGGCTGCCCTGGCCTGGATCCGCGCCCGCGAACGCCTCGACCGAGGCTGGTACGGCGCCCCGGTCGGCTGGGTTGACGCCCGCGGGCAGGGCGAGTTTGCCGTGGCCATTCGCTCTGCCCTCATCGGCAAACACGAAGCGGCTCTCTTCGCCGGCTGCGGTATTGTAGCCGCCTCCGACCCGCTGCACGAAGAGCAGGAGACCGAGATCAAGCTGCGGGCCATGCTCGGCGCCCTGGGGGCGGGGTAGTACTATTTTAGATTGTAGATTTTAGATTGCAGTAACGTTGATTGCTCCTCTGAAAGAGATGTTCAGGGGCCTGTGGTCTGGAATGTTTTGCCCGGGGCGGCGCCACAGCCAGTTGACAGAGGCATGAACCATATCCACAGCCTGACCCTCTGGGTCGGCGCCCTGATTGATGAACTCGTCCGTGGCGGCGCCAGTCAGTTCGTCGTGTGCCCCGGCTCGCGCAGCGCCCCCCTGGCCCTGGCCGTGGCACGTCACCCCGGCGCGCGGGTCTGGATGCATCTCGACGAGCGTTCGGCGGCTTTCTTTGCTCTGGGCATGGCCCGCCAGCGCGGCGAGCCGGTGGCCCTGGTCTGCACCTCCGGCACCGCCGCGGCCAACTTTCACCCCGCCGTCGCCGAGGCTGACCTGTCGCGCGTGCCCCTCCTCGTCCTCACCGCCGACCGCCCGCACGAGTTGCGTGACAACGGCGCGCCGCAGACTATTGACCAGGTGCGGCTCTTCGGCCCGATGACGCGCTGGTTCTCCGACCTGCCCGTTCCCGGCGAGGCGCCCGTCCTGCTCCCCTACCTCCGCGCCGTGGCCGCCCGTGCCCTGGCCGCCGCCCGCGGTGCGCCCGCCGGCCCGGTGCATCTCAACCTGCCCTTTCGCGAGCCGCTGGTGCCCGACCGTGCGGTGCTGGAGAATCTGTTCAAGAGCCGTTCCACCAGCCTGGCCGCGCCCACGGGCGACCCTACCGAAGCGCGGAGCGGCGCGGCCCACCCCGCGGCGACCGTAGTGGCCGGCCCGCGGCTGCTGCCCGAGGCCGCCCTTGGCGTGCTGGTTGACCGGCTCGCCCCGGCGACCAGGGGCCTGATCCTCTGCGGCCCCGGCTGCCCGCCCGACCTGCCCCAGGCGGTCGCCCGCCTCGCCGCCGGGCGCGGCTGGCCCATCCTGGCCGATCCCCTCTCCGGCGCGCGCCACGGCCCCCACGACCAGCGCCTCGTCCTGTCGGCCTACGACGCCTTCCTGCGGGACGAGGGCTTCGCCGCTCGCTACGCCCCCGAGGTGGTGCTGCGCTTCGGGGCCATGCCCACCTCCAGGCCCGTGCTCCAGTTCCTCCAGCGCCACCCCGAGGCCCGGCAGATCGTCGTGGACGAGGGCGCCGGCTGGCGCGAGCCGACCAGTCTGGCCGCCGAGCATCTGTTCTGCGACCCGGCCTGGCTCTGCGGCGAGTTGAGTGCGCGCCTGCCCGCCGCGCCGGAGCTTACCCCCTGGACGCGGGCCTGGCGTGATGCCGACCGGAGCGCCCGCGAGGCCATCGCCGTCGCTCTCGGACCCGACGAGCGTATCAGCGAGCCAGGGGTCTTCTTCCACCTGGCCGACGTGCTGCCCCCCGGCGCGACGCTCTTCGTGGGCAACTCCATGCCCGTGCGTGACTGCGACACCTTCCTTCCCGCTACCGCGCACCCGCTGACCATCATCGGCAACCGCGGGGCCAATGGCATTGACGGTCTGGTCTCCAGCGCCCTGGGGGCGGTCGCCGGCGGCGCCGGTCCGCTGGTGATGGCGCTGGGCGATCTCTCCCTCTACCACGACGCCAATGGTCTGCTCGCGGCCAGGCTCCACGGTCTGAATGCGACGATTGTGCTGATCAACAACGATGGCGGGGGGATCTTCTCGTTTCTGCCCCAGGCCAGCGAGCGCGACCAGTTTGAACCGCTCTTCGGCACGCCCCACGGCCTCGACTTCCGGCCCCTCGCCGAGATGTACGGCGCCCGCTACACCCTCGCGCAGGACTGGCCTACCTTCCGCGCCGCGGTGCGCGCCGGCCTGGAGGGAGAGGGCCTGCACCTGGTCGAGGTGCGCACTGACCGCGAGCGGAACGTGACCGACCACCGCGCCATCTGGCCGCGGGTCAGCGCGGCCCTGCGCGCCGCGGGGGTCGTGTAGGGCGGGGCGCATACCTGTGTACGGAAGAGGTGTGGAGCTGTAGAGCTGTAGACATGTGACCGGATCGCAGAACAGCCTTCACATTTCCACACCTCCCCAGGCCGGTGCTAACGCGGTATGCCAGCGAACGTAACAGATCAGCCATGCCTCCCCCCTTACACACTGACCGGCCACGGCCCGCCGCTGCTGTTATTGCACGGCTTCACCGGCAGCGCCGAGGAGTGGGCCGGGCTGATCCCCGCCCTGGCGCGGTTGCGCCAGGTCATTGCCGTGGATCTGCCGGGCCACGGGCGCGCACCGGCCCCGGACGATCCCGCGTGCTACACCATGGAGCGCGCCGTTGCCGGTCTGCTGGCGCTGCTCGACCATCTGGGCCATACCCACTGTGACGTCCTGGGTTACTCGATGGGTGGGCGGGTGGCCCTGCACCTTGCCGCAACGGCCCCGACGCGGGTGCGTGCCCTGATCCTCGAAAGCGTCTCGCCGGGCATCGAGGACCCCGCCGAGCGAGCCGCCCGCGCCGCCGCCGACGATGCCCTCGCTGCGCGCATCGAAGGGGAAGGGCTGGAGTGGTTCGTGGATCACTGGGCCAGTCTGCCCCTGTTTGCCAGCCAGGCCCGTCTGCCGGAGGCCGCCCGCGCCGCCCTGCGGGAGCGCCGGCTGCGCGGGAGTGTCACGGGGTATGCCAACACCCTGCGGGGCATGGGCGCGGGACGCCAGCGTAGCCTCTGGGCTGACCTGCCGGCGATGCGCGTCCCGGCGCTGATCATCAGCGGTGAACTTGATGCGAAATATGTTGCCATTGGCGCACGTATGGCGGCGGCCATGCCCCTGGCCCGTCAGGTGATCGTGCCCGGCGCCGGCCACACGGTCCACCTGGAGCAACCCGAAGCCTTCCGGGATCTTGTGGTAGGATACATGACAGGGAATGCGGCAGGTTGATGTCCTCCGCCCACGTGAACGTGGGGAAACCCGGTTTCCCCACGTTCACCTTTAGAATTGAAGCAAGGAACGCACACATGCCTATTGAGTGGATCAGCGCGGGCGCCTACACCGACATCATCTACGAACACGACGCCGCGGGCGAAGGAATTGCCAGAATCACTATCAATCGCCCCGAGAAGCGCAACGCCTTCCGCCCTGAAACGGTGCGTGAGCTGCTCGATGCCTTCGCGCGCGCCCGTGACGACGAACGCATCGGCGTCATTCTCTTCACCGGCGCCGGCGACAAGGCATTCTGCTCCGGCGGCGACCAGACCGTGCGCGGCGAGGGCGGCTACATCGGGCAAGACGACATTCCGCGACTCAATGTGCTCGACCTGCAGCGCCTTATTCGCATTATCCCCAAGCCGGTCATCGCTCTGGTGGCGGGCTACGCCATCGGCGGGGGCCACGTGCTGCACGTCGTGTGTGACCTGACTATCGCCGCCGATAACGCCATCTTCGGGCAAACCGGGCCGCGGGTGGGCAGTTTCGACGGCGGCTACGGCTCGAACCTGCTGGCACGCATGGTTGGCGACAAAAAGGCCCGCGAGATCTGGTACCTCTGCCGCCAGTACAACGCCCAGCAGGCCCTGGAGATGGGACTGGTCAATGCCGTTGTGCCCCTGGAGCGGCTGGAGGACGAGGGGGTGCAGTGGGCGCGCGAGATCCTGGAGAAAAGCCCGCTGGCCATCCGTATGCTCAAAGCGGCAATTAATGCTGCTGCCGATGGCCACGCTGGCCTGCAACAACTCGCTGGTGACGCCACTCTGCTGTTCTACCTGACCGAGGAAGCTCGCGAGGGACACCGGGCCTATCTCGAAAAGCGCAGGCCCAACTTCCGGCGCTTCCGGCGCTTTCCTTGACGTGGGGAAAGCGGGTTTCCCGATGGCCCCTGCCCGCTGAGCGGGAACGGCGGCCCTACCGCCGGTTGGCGGAGTATGGGGAAAGCGGGTTTCCCCATACTCCCCGTGATATACTCTGAGCCATGACGACCAATGTCACTGCGCCGGCTCCCCCGGGGCCGCTCAAACGCTGGTTGATGGCCATCCGCGTGCCCACACTGCCGGCAGCGGTTGTGCCGGTGCTGGTGGGTTCGGCGACGGCCTTTGCCGATGGCCCCTTCCGGCCCCTGGTGTTTCTGGCGGCGCTGCTGGCGGCGTTGCTCATCCAGATTGGCACCAATCTCGCCAACGACTACTTCGACTATCTCAAGGGCGCCGACACTCCTGAGCGCCTTGGTCCCACCCGTGTGACCCAGAGCGGCCTCATCGCCCCGGCGACGGTGCGCAACGCCATGCTGCTCTGCTTCGGCCTGGCGGCCCTCTGCGGCGTCTACCTGATCGTCGTCGGCGGCTGGCCCATCCTGTTGATCGGCCTGCTGTCCATCGCCTCGGGCATTCTCTACACCGGCGGGCCGTTCCCCCTGGGCTACAATGGCCTGGGTGATCTGTTCACCTTCGTCTTCTTCGGCGTGATCGCCGTTGTTGGCACCGACTACCTGCATACCGGCGCCTTTCGCCCGGCGGCCCTCCTGGTCAGTCTGCCGGTGGCGATGCTGGTGACGGCGATCATCGTGGTGAACAACCTGCGCGATGCGCCAACCGACCGCAAGGCCGGCAAGCGCACCCTGGCGGTGATCTTCGGCGAAGGCTTTGCCCGCGTCGAGCATGCCACGCTGGTGCTCGGGGCCTACCTGCTGCTTCCGGTGATCTGGTGGTGGAACGGGACGTCGCCCTTCGTGCTGCTGCCCTGGCTCAGCCTGCCCCTGGCCCTGCCTCTGCTGCGCACTGTCTGGACCGAGCGGGGGCGCACGCTCAACCTCGCCCTGCGCGGCACTGCCCGCCTGCATATGGTTTTCGGCGCATTGCTGGCGATCGGGTTGATTGTATGAGGCGGCCGCGAAGGTGTTTCGTCCCCAGGAGAGACTATGACCACCATCCCCGACTGGCTGGCCCGTCGCGCGGCGCTGCATCCCCATCGTCCGGCGCTGATTACCCCTGACCGAACGTGGACCTTCGCCGGCCTCGATGCCTGGGCGACACATACTGCCGCGCGTCTGGCCGACCTGGGCGCGCGCCCCGGCGACCGCGTCGCCGTGCTGGCGCGCAACGGTGCGGCCTACGTAACCGCCATCCACGCCGCGCCCCGCTGTGGGGCCGTGCTGGCGCCACTCAACATCCGCCTGGCCCCCGCCGAACTGGCCTGGCAACTCGCCGATTGCGGCGCCACCCTGCTGCTCCACGACGCGGAGCACGCCGCCCTCGCCGCTGATCTTGGCGCCGTGCCGCGGGTGGCGCTTGAGGACCTCGGCGATCCGGAGCCAGACACCCGCGCCTCGATAGCGGAACGCGCCCTGGCCCTTGACGCGCCGCACACGATCATCTACACCTCTGGCACCACTGGCCGGCCCAGAGGTGTGGTGCTGACCATCGGCAACCACTGGTGGAGCGCGATGGGTTCGGCGCTCAATCTCGGCCTGCGCGACGACGACCGCTGGCTGGCGGTCCTGCCGCTGTTCCACGTCGGCGGGCTGGCGATTGTGCTGCGGGGGGCGATCTACGGCATTCCGGTGGTGCTGCACGAACGCTTCGACCCCACTGCCGCCCTGGACGCGATTGACCGTCAGGGTGTGACGATCGCCTCACTGGTCGCGGTCATGCTCCAGCGCATGCTCGACCTGCGCGGCGCGACGCCCTTTCCCGCGCACTTCCGCTGCGCCCTGCTCGGCGGCGGCCCCGCCCCCCGGCCGCTCCTCGAAGCCTGCGCCGCTGCCGGTGTGCCGATCGCGCCGACCTACGGCCTGACCGAGGCTGCCTCCCAGGTCGCCACCCTTGCCCCCGCCGACGTGCCGCGCAAGCCCGGCTCGGTGGGGCAGCCGTTGCTGCCCACCGAGGTGCGTATCGTCAACGACGCGGGGCTTGATGCCGCTCACGGCGAGGTGGGCGAAATCTGGGTGCGCGGTCCAACTGTCACCCCCGGCTACTACGGTCTTCCCGAAGCCAGCGCCGCCGCCATCGTGGACGGCTGGCTGCGCACCGGCGATCTGGGCCATCGCGATGCCGAGGGCTTTCTGTACGTGGTTGACCGGCGCAGCGACCTGATCATCTCCGGCGGCGAGAACGTCTATCCGGCAGAGGTCGAGGCCGTCTTGCTGGCCCATCCCGCCGTGGCCGAGGCCGGGGTCATTGGTGTGCCCGACCCGACCTGGGGGCAGGCGCCGGTGGCCTTCGTGGTGCTGGTGGAAGGCCGGTCGCCGACGGAGGCTCTGGTCGCCGAAGTGCTGGCCTTCTGCCGGGAGCGCCTGGCGGCCTACAAGTGCCCGCGCGGCGTGCGCTTCGTCACCGCTCTGCCGCGTACCGCCGCTGGCAAGCTCCAACGCGCCAGACTGCGGGATATGCTCTGAGACCGGAAAGCGGGGAGGCGGGCAGGGTGCAGCCCGCACAATACAAAGGGGAGGCGCGGAGGGGCCTGGCCCCTCCGCCTATCACCCCCTGCTCCTACCACGCCAGCCACTGCTGCAACCGATCCAGCAGGACCAGCATGACCAGGATGAAGCCGAGACCGATGAGCAGGGGCGCCAGGGGATTGGCAGTACGCTGAGATGCCGGTCGGGTGATGATCACCGTCTCTACCTCTGGCTCGCCACGATTGAGGATCGCGGCGAGAAACACCGCCACGGTCAGGCCGCCGAGAACGAGCAGTTCCATCGGACCCTCCTCTCGTATGTGGCCTTGTTCGCGCAACCCTGCAGGGGGCAATTCTATCCTACGGTCAGGCGTAGCGGGTTGTCATCAGTCTTGAGGGGGATCCGGGGTGAACATGGGGATAGCCGGTTTGCCCCCCTCTGCGTCCGCCGGGACGACCGGCGCCCTGGCCCTGAAGGGAAGCAGGGGGAACACCAGCGCGGCCCCCAGGATCACAGTGAGCAGCGTGGCGGTCCAGAAGACATAACTCAGGGGCACGGTGGAGGTCAGCGGGGGATGGTGGCCGAGACCGTAGTCAACCAGAAGCGACAGGGCATACCAGGCGATGATGCCCAGACGCGCCGGCAGGCCCAGGGGTCCGATGCGCGTGGCGAGCAAGAGGCCCTCGCAGGTCAGCCCGATGTGAGACACGAACAGCATTGCCTCTAACGGCCAGTAGCCCGACACAAACCCGGCCTCGCTCCAGTGGCGCAGCCAGAAGGCCATGGTCCACAGCCCATACTTAACGCAGGCGAAGGCGGCAAAGGCATTGAACCAGCCCCACCGCCGCCCGTAGTACAGCCCCAGGAAAGCCACCGTCGCCAGCAGCGCCGCCAGCGGGCAGTCGGGGATGAACGGCCAGGCCCAGAGGGGAGCGGCGGCCAGTTGCGGCCCGTACCAGACCCGGCCACCCCACACGACCCCGACGGCGTTGGCCGCCATACAACTCCAGAAGACCGGCGGGTTCCGCAGGATGAAGTTGAGTATCTTTTCCAGCAGGGTGAACATAAGCTATGGATGTTCCGGGATGCCTTTACTCTCCCAGAGGACACTTCTTTGCACATGCCGGGCGTCACACCGCCTCAACGCAGGCGCCGGATGGGCACCCCGCCCACAAAGGCCCCGGGGGGCACGTCGCGGTTAACCAGGCTCATCGCCGATACGGTCGCCCCCGCGCCGATCACCACGCCGGGCAGAATGGTGCAGTTGGCGCCGATGGTCACATCGTGCCCGATCACCACCGGCCCGCGCCGCCACTCGCGCCGCGTGAACTCGTGGCAGAGAACGGTCGAATTATAGCCGATCACACAATCTTCCCCCAGGGTCACGTCCTGGGGGAAGAAGATGTCAAACATCACCATCAGGCCAACCGAGGCATGGGCGCCGACGCGCATTCCCAGGGCACGGTAGAGGGCGTTCTTTACAGCGAGAAACGGCACGTAGCGCGCGAGCTGGATAATCGCCGCGTTGCGGGCCACGCGCCCGTAGCCGCCGGTGACCCGTGGAAAATACCAGAGTGCGTTGTGTGGCCCCGGGGAAGGATGCACCGCCAGACGGGCCTTGCGTGCTGCGCTGGACCCCAGCCCGTCCGCCTCCCAGGTGTCGAGCGCCTGCCCGTTGCCCTGCTGCATAGCTCCTCGCATGGTTCGCTCCGCCGCGCTTCAGTGTAACATAGTTCTCCGTGGGGGTGTGGAGAAACCCGGTTTCCTCACACCCCTGACAACGATGCAAAAAGGATTTTCCGGGGAGAGCTGCGCCCTCCCTGCTCCTCTTGCCTGGGGACAGCCCGTTTGCCATACTGGCGCTTCGGCTCTAGAATGCAGTATAGACAATTCCTGGAAAGAGGGTCCGGGAGGGCTGCGCCCTCCCGGAAACCCTCTTTCTCGACCAGATGTACCAGCAAGGATCAACCAATGAAAATCTACACCAGGACCGGCGATGCCGGTGAGACCGGGCTGTTCGGCGGCCAGCGGGTGACCAAGGACACGCTGCGCGTCCAGGCTTACGGCAGCGCCGACGAGTGCAACGCTGCCCTGGGCGTTGCCCGCGCCATGGGTCTCGATCCCGAACTCGATAACCTGCTGGCCCAGGTGCAGAACCAGCTCTTCGTCGTCGGGGCCGACCTGGCGACGCCCGGCGAAAACCCCAACATTCCGCGGGTCAGCGAAGCTGATGTCGCCTTTCTCGAAGGGTGGATCGACCAGATCGAGGGCGAACTGGCGCCCCTGCGGCAGTTCATTCTGCCGGGAGGCACGCCGGCGGCGGCCTATCTACACCTGGCGCGCACCGTCTGCCGGCGCGCCGAGCGGGGGGTGGTCAGCCTGGCCCAGGCCGAGCCGGTCAACGCCCAGGTCCTCGCCTACCTGAACCGCCTCTCTGACCTGCTCTTCGTCGTGGCCCGCGCGGCCAATGCCCGCGCCGGGGCTGCCGACGTGCCCTGGGTCAGCCCGCGCCTGGCGCGTCAGGGGGAGTAGGGGCGTTGGGACCGGGAGGGCGCAGCCCTCCTCAAGTGTAGGGTTTTCCGGCGCATCCTCACGTCGTTGTGCTCTGTTCACAGATCGGGCACATACGACGTCAGCACCTCGCCCTCGACCAGGTGCACCCTCGCGCCCACGCGCGGCGCTGTCTCCATCACCTGCCAGGGCGCCTGTTCCAGCACCCGGCGCATATCGGCGTAGCCCGCGTCGCGGCGCGCCGCGATGGAGGGGCGTGAGAAATCGGCGGCACTCTGCGGCGTCTCGTCGGGACGCGGCTGGTACACGATGTGTACCAGATCCACGCTCCCCTTCACCGGCTCCACAGGCATACCGCGGGGCACATTGCCACGTTCCGCTTGCGGCAAGCGCTCGCGCAGGTAGCCGAGCAGCCAGCGCATGTTGAGCATCTGCGCGACCATCTGCACATCGTGGATCGTCCGACTGGCAAACTGGATCTGCCGCTGGCGCCAGAGGACCTCATCAATAGTCTCCGGCTCCGGGCCATACGGGTTCCACAGATCAATCGCGATAATCAGCGCGGGGCCCGCCAGCGGTTCGCTCAGCACGGCCTGAAGCGGCGTATTGGCCACACAGCCGCCGTCCCAGTACAATTCCCCGTCAATCCGGGTTGCCGGAAACCCCGGCGGCAGGGAACCGCTGGCCAGCACATGCTCCGGCCCGAGCCTCTGGCGTCGGCTGTCGAAGAAGACCAGTTCGCCGGTAGTCACCTTCGTGGCGCCCAGGCTCAGACGCACCGGGCCGTGGTTGATCAGCTCAAAGTCGGCGTAGCGGCGGAGCGTCTCGACCAGCGGGGTCGTATCGTAGTAACTGGTCGCGGCGGGTGTGCCGGGCGGGGCGAGGTTGGGGGCCACCAGGCGCGGAGTGAAGAAACGGGGTTGGCCCAGGAGAACAGCCTGCCCCACACTGAGCCGGTTGAAGACCTGGCGGGCGAACCCCTGGAGATTGGCGCCCCACTCATCGGGGCGCGAAATCGCGCGCCAGAAGCCCTCAAGTTGCTCCACGCGCCGGTCGGGTGCATTACCGGCGATGATCGCGGCGTTGATCGCGCCAATCGAAATACCGGTCACCCAGTCGGGATGGTAACCGGCTTCCGCCAGGGCCTGGTACGCGCCGATATGGTACGCTCCCAGCGCCCCGCCACCCTGGAGCGCCAGAATGATCTGCAAACGGCTATAGAGCGTCGTGTTCATGATCCCTCCCCCCTTTCCCCCTGGCAGTGTAGGAGAAGGAGTTACAGGGTATCGTGCCTTGCCGAAGGACGGAGTTCGGTTCCTCCGCCAAAGCGCCGGGGGCCATACACCCCAGGAATGACCGCGGCAACGATGGCGGTCACCCCCACCACGATCCCATAGGACGAGACAAAAACGCCCAGTCCAAGCAACACGGAGGCCACCGTATTCGACATGGCATGGAACATACTGACGAAGAACAGGCTGCGCGCCGTGTTCTGATAGAGCCAGGTCTGGATCACCGTGAGGAACAAACTGAAGAGAAGCTGGCCGGGCCATGGCAGAGCCGCCATTGGCGATGACGGATTGAGCATCAGGGGTACATGCCATACGAACCCCAGCGATCCCATGATAAGAACAATCTGCCAATCAGGGCGCCTTGCCTGCAAGCGCGGCAGAGCGAAGCCCCGCCAGCCGATCTCCTCCCAGGCGCCAGCAAGCAGCATCATGCCAAACACCGCCGGTAGACCCGCCCATGTGAACCGGCTCGCATCGGGCCTCGCCTGGCCGGTGACGGCCCCGACGCCCAGGGCAATAACCGCCACAAGGGGCCAGAAGCCCAGCACAAACACCCACCACCAGGGCGAAACGCGCCAGCGGAACAGCGGCTCCAACAGGGTACGGAGGCCAGCGGGTTCGCGGAGCGCCAGTACAACCGCTACCGCCGCCAGGGTTGGCCCCAGGCCGCCAGGCAGGCTGAACAAGGGGCTGTCGAAGGGAAAGAGGCCCCGCGCGTAGAGAGCCCGGGGCGCCCATCCTGACCAGGAGATGCCGAAGGCCAGGAGGTAAAACGTCACGACCGGGTGGCGCTGGATTGGACTGTTCTGGCCCATAACAGCCTCGCGCATGAACAAGAGGGTGGGGAAACGGGGTTTTCCCACGACCCTGCCGGCGGGGAGGGTCTGGGAGGGCGTTGCCCTCCCAGGACAACCCCGTGCTCACCGATAGTCGTACTCGACGCGCTCAATGCGCCCGCGCCAGTACGGCAGCGGCCCCCGGGGCAGCAGCCAGGCAACCTCGCCCTGCAGCGGGACGAGCATCCCATCGCGCGCCTGGTAGTCCCAATGGCGGGCCTGCCAGGGCGTAGCCACCAGCGTGCCGTTGACGTCGCGGTAACGATCATCTGCCTGGACGGCGACGATCAATCCTTGCTCATCGAACTGAAACACCAGCCTGACACTCGTCGCGCCGTCGCGCAGCGTCGCGGCGGCGCGGGTGTCATCAATGGCCTCCCACTGCACGTCCTGGCCGGGCAAGAGCGCCGTGGGGTACCACGCCGCCTCGGCCAGAAAGCGCATCAATTCGCCCTGGTCGAGTTCCGGCGCAGCCGGCATTTCCATCACCGCGAACAGTCCCAGCAGTCGCGCCGCCAGCACGCCCGTACCCGCGACATAGGCGTCGTGCACGTGGATAGCCACGCCGGGCGCCATGCTGATCCGCGCATCCCAGACGAAGCCGGGCCGGTGAGTGACGACGTGCTGGGTTGACGTAAACGAGAGCCAGTGTTCCGCGGTCTGGCTCATATTGAAGGCGCCGGTATGCTCAACCCGGACGGACGTAATCACCGGCTGGCCCTCCTTCAACACGGCGCGGAAGTAGCGTTGCACGGGCGCCGGCAGACCGGCCAGGTCGCGCGGGTCGTAGGTTGTAACCCGGGAAGGCAGACGGGCCGCATCCATCTTCGCGTGGAGATCTCTCGTGGTCCTCCGCCAGCGCAAGGCCCCATAGAGGTACAGCACCCCGATGGCGCCAGCCAGGACGAGGAACAGGGCCAGGATCGACTTCGGCCATGAAAAACGCATCGCTTGCTCCCTGGCAGCGCCCCCCCTGGACGATGGAATGGCCAGTGTCAGAACCAGCGCAAAACCTCGTAGTGGGCGGCGAGCCGCTGCGAACCATGCCGGCGGAGTCCGCACGTGGCATCAGCCCTGCGCATCATTGTAACCTGACGCCGCCGCGCCGCATCACATCATTTGAGAGCGCCTGGAGATTGTCTTAGAATGTGGGCAAGCGAAGCCCCTATGTCCCCGGGACGAGCGTGGGGAAACCAGGTTTTTCCACGCCCCTCCCGGCGCCTATGTTCACCTCAGGAGTCTGAACCATGACCGATCAACCATCGCTCCACGTCGCGACAGGTGGTCAGGAGCAGGTCGCGGCCCGTCCGCGGCTGCAGTACTTTCCCATCTCATTCTTCGCCTCAGTCCTGGGCATGGCCGGCACAACCATCGCCCTGCAACGGGCGGAGCGCTTCCTGGGGTTGCCGTTCTCCATCAGCGGCATCCTGCTGGTGGTCTCGCTGGCAATCTTTGTCGTGGTGGCGACCTTCTATGTGCTGAAGGCCGTGCGCTACCCCGACGCCATCAAACGGGAGTTCGCCCATCCCGTCAAGATTAATTTTTTTCCCACCATCTCGATCAGTATCCTGCTGTTTGGGATTGCCTTTATGCGCCTGAACAGTGAGGTTGGGCGGTTCTTCTGGATAGCGGGCGCGGCGCTGCATCTTACGTTCACCATAGTTATACTCTCCGCCTGGATGCATCGAACGACGTTTCAGATACAACATGCCAATCCTGTCTGGTTCATTCCGGTGGTGGGCAACATCATCGTTCCGATCGCGGGGGTCGAATACGCTCCGGTCGAGGTGTCCTGGTTCTTCTTCAGCATCGGTCTGAGCTTCTGGATCGTACTGCTGACCATCGTGCTCTACCGGATCATCTTTTACCCGCCGCTTGCTGAGCGTCTAAGGCCAACATTGTTCATCCTGATTGCCCCGCCAGCCGTCGGTTTTATTTCCTACCTCCGGCTGATGGAGCACGACGTGAGCGGTTTTGTCCTCGATGGGTTCGCCAGGGTTCTGTATTATGTTGCGCTGTTTATCCTGTTGTTGCTGCTGGTGCAGGCGCGCCAGTTCGTCACAATCCCGTTCTATCTTTCGTGGTGGGCCTATTCGTTCCCCATCGCGGCGATCACCATCGCCACCGTCTTGATAGCCTCGCGGACAAACCTGTTCGTTTTCCAGGGCCTCGCCTATGCGCTGCTCATTGGCCTGGGGGCGTTGATCCTCACGCTGCTGTTCCGAACAATTGCGGCGATTATTCAGCGTAAGATCTGTGTCGAGGATGAGTAGCCAGTGCTGCGCTTGTCTGAAGGGATTCGGAAGCTGCCACGCCACAGTGGAGATGACGCAAAGACCTGACAGGCAGGTGTGCGAGCCATCCCTGTTCACGCCGCCTGGTCCATGCGCCTGCCGGTCAGGTCGCACACGCGATCTTTTTTTTCTGGTAGCAACCAGCTCGGGCCGATGCCATCAATCTCTCTGAACGCATCCACACATAATACCAAATCCTATAGACATCCTCGCAAAGTCCTGCTAGCATGAACTGGGGTACGCAGCAGTGATAGGGAGGGGTAGGATGTATCGGGCGATGCCGACGGTTACGGAGGACGCAGACGAACTGAAGCGGTTGATGAAG
>CAKZSI010000049.1 GCA_937918935.1 uncultured Chloroflexales bacterium
GCGTTTCAATAGGTCGCGCTTCTCGCCTCTTCGCACACGCCCCTCCAGCGTAGGTCCGAATTAATTCGGACCTACATGGCGCTTCTCGCCTCTTCGCATACACTCTTCAAGCGGCGCATCTGAACCTTCGCATCCCATCCCATCAGCGGCCCCACCGTCGCCGGCCAGAGCACATCCAGGATAGGGATACACAGATTATACTCGATCCGGTTCTGGATCAGCGTGCGGCCTGCGTGGCCCTGGAACGGGCGCCAGTGCCAGGCGTCAAAGCCTTCCCAGAAGCCGTTGAAGGCCCACAGGACCAGCCCTGGCTGCCGGTCGTGGACGACATAGTGCGCTTCCAGAGCCCGCCCCAATCCGGTCAGGGTCAGCCGCCAGCGCGCCCCTGGCTCAAAGCTCCACGTTTCCAGCGGTTCGAAGCGCACCGCTGGCGACATCCAGCGCGTCATCAGCGCCCGTTCGGTCATGACCGCCTCGACCCGCTCCAACGGCGCCTCGACAACCACGAATTCTTCCTGAAGGTAGGTGTATTGGTGCTCCATATTCTTTAGTATACGTCAGTTGGGATGCCTTGTCCACCTTTTGCACAGTTAGAGCCGGCCCGTCGAGCCATCTCCTGTGAAGGACCGCCGTCCCTGTACCGCCTCGACCCTTTCTCGGCGACCCGGTACCTTTTGACTATTGAGGCCCGTAGCGCGCGCGCCTATAATTTTATCCAGAACGCCAGATTACTATAGACGCGTTTCGTCGCACGCGTCCCATCTGACCCATCCCACTACCTCGTCCCTCCCCCCACCCTGCCCGGACGTCGCGAAGCCTGCGGTTGCGCAGTGCCAGTGAAGGGCGCAGTCGCGCCCTTCTGAACCGTTCCAGCCTCCATCCTACCTCCGAACTAGCGGCGCTGCCTGCCGGTTCTCTGCGCCGAGGCCAATGCACGTGTCATCGCCCTTGCGGCACGAGAGCCGCCAGCCTGTTTCTGCGCCCTCCGGGGTGCTGTCGCCGTCGTTTCGCGCCTGGACATGCGCCATTGATTCCAGGCAGTAACCGCGAGGGAAGATCCCCGCGTTGACGGCTCTGTGTACCCCGATCTGTGCGCCCCTGACACCAACGGGGGAGCGGCCGGGTCGGCAATCCAGTGGTCAGATGGACGGAGGAATCCCCATGGGGAAAGTACGCAGCAGACGACTTGCGGCACACTCCCGCGCGCGGGGTCAGAGTCTGCCCTTGCTCAGCCTGATGATCGTTGTCATTGTTGGCATGGTCGGCCTGTCGGTTGATGTCGGCAACACCTTCTCCGAAGAGCGGCGCGCCGTCACCGCAGCCAACACCGCCGCCCTGGCGGGGATGAACACCTACATCGCCCGCTCCCAGGGAACCACCAATCGGGTGGTGTATACCTCGATCGTCAATGCGCTTAATGCCCACGGCGTGCAGGTGACCGCCCCCGGGGCCGAAGCGCAACCCGAAGAACTTACTCTTGAGGCGCGCTACCTCGACGCACAGGGCCGCCCGATCGGCAATGGCTCCTCCCTGGTTAGCGACGATACCAACCCGGCGCCCAATAATGTCGCCTTCATCGAGGTGGGTCTCCGCGGTCGCATTGATACCGCCTTCGCCCGTGTCGTCGGCCGCAACGACCTGGCGATCAATGCGATGGCCTATGCCGGCGCCTGCACCAGCAACTCGGGGTACTACCCCATCACGGTGAACACCCGCATGATCGACGGGAATCGCTTCGTCCGCAGCAATGACCCCAACCTCAACTGGCGCGAGGTTCCCTACGACAGCCCTGACGTCTCGGGGCGCTTTACGGCCATGCGCGTGGTGGTGGGCGATGAGAGCGCCCGCACCTTCGGCTGGCTACGCTGGCGCAACGACGTCCCCGGGGCGCGTAGCGCCATCACCCTGGCCCGCTCGTTGAGCGGCGAAGGCAATCTCGGTGAGGGCTTCGAGGAGGCGCCCTGGCCCAGTTCCCAGAATCGGCCCGAGGGCGTCTACCCACCCGAACGCGGGGCCCTGACCCCCGGCGACTGGGTCTGGGGCAGCACCGCCTGGCCCGACTCTGGCGATGTGGTGGCGGCCCTTGACGAGCATATCCGTCTGGGGACGCGCATGATCCTGCCCATCCATCGCGATGCCTTCCGCGATGGCGATAACTCCCGCTTCCACATCGTGCGCTTCGGCCTCTTCGTGCTCCTCGACCAGGGCCAGACCGGCAACAACCGCTGGCTTGATCTGCTCTTCCTCGGCGAGCCGCGCCCCCAGCAGCGCGCCTGTCTCTACGCCCCCACGGCGAATAACGACGGCCAGGTGGGACTGGCCGGCTCCGTCTCGTTCCTGCCCGAATACCGCATTCAGCCCCGGCGGCGCCCGCCGGTTCAGTACACGGTCGTGCTCGATGTCTCCGGTTCTATGAGCGCCAATTTTGCCGGCCAGTGCGATGTGTTCGACGCTGGCGCCCCCAACGCCAATCGGTATCGGAGCCAGAACAGTCAGGGCCACGCCAACGGCGCGCAGCGTGGCTGGTGGCAGTGCGCCGAGGTGCCGGCCGATCCCAACTGGCCCGTCGCGCGCGCCGAGGTGCTGGGCACTGGTGAGGCCTACTGGTGGAGCAACGAACGCGATCGGCGCATCTATGTGGCGAAGAAGGCCCTCGAACGCCTGATCGAAGAGACCAACATGCCTGGTAATGCCGACTATGACCCCGACCGTCCCTCTGACCAGATGGCCCTGGTCTGGTTCAATGACGGGGTGCCAGCGAACTTCGTCAGCAACTTCGACGGCGAGACTTTCTCCAACGATCCACAGGAACTGATCAACGCCGTCAACCGGCAGGCCGCTACCCACCGCACCGGGAACACCTATCTCTCCCAGGGTGGCACCAATGGCGCCGCCGGCCTCTACCGCGCCTCTCTCGTGCTCGATCGCGCCCCGCGCACAGTGACCCATACCGATGGTCAGGTCTGGGAGTATAAACGGGCGGTGATCTTCATCACCGATGGGGTGTCGAACATCTTATTCAACCCCAATGCCCGCGATCTGCGTTTTGGTCAGAGCGATCAGAACACCTATCCACGCGACCACGTCTGCAATACCTGGCTCGCTCCCGAGATGGCTAACTGCCAGACCACCGGCTTTGGCGGGCGCACCGTCGCCGCGGGCGGCGTGCCTGCCGGGCTGGATCGCCCCATCACTCAGGCTGTCAATGTCAGCGAACAGATGAAGTCGCGTCAGTACGAGATCTTCGTGGTCGCGCTCTCGAATATCCCCGACACCGGCCTGCGCGACGGCATCGCCTCGTTCCCCAGCTACTTCTTCTCGGCCCGGGAGTTGCAGCGCAATGCCGATGGCAGCACCAACGTTGACGCGATCATGGAGGCGATCAACAATATTGTGGAGAGCGGCGTCTGTGAACGGCGCGCCGATCCTCGCACCAGTTCCATCCCCGCCGGCGAGTTCCGCCCGGTCGCTGGTCTGGTCTACCCCAATGTGGGTGAGGTCATTCTGACCGACCAGAACACCGGCACGCAGTACCGCGCCCCCATCCGCGCCGACGCCTCCCGCGGCGGCACGCTGAGCTACCGCTTCGACCGCCTGCCTGCCGGTTCCTACCGCCTCGAGGCCTACCTCTTCTACCGCCATCCCCTCGATCCGCCCGATGCCGGCCCGCGGCGCTACAGCCTCATCGAACAGAACAATGAGACCCGCGCCGACATTGTGGTCAACGTGACGGTCGAAACCAACGTAGGCGGATTCTCCCGGGTGATCCGCCAGGATCTGCAACTGCGGCTCTCTGGCGATGTGTGCGCTACCAGTTGATCCGCCAGGCGATGAGGAGCAGGGGCGCAGGGAAACCGGGTTTCCCTGCGCCCTTCGTCTATCCCCCACCATGCGCGCTACTCGGTACCTTTTGACTATTGAGCCTCGAAATGCGCCTGACCTATAATCAGCGTACGATCGCGTATCGCGAGAGGAGCGTGAGCAGCGTATGGATCGCCACAACTCTGGTCAATCAATCGTCGAAATGGCGCTGATCCTGCCATTCATGCTCATGGTGCTCTTTGGCATCATGGAGTTCGGGTACATCATCTGGGCCTATTCAACCGTCTCCCAGGCCGCCCGCAACGGGGCCGAAGCCGCCGCCCAGGTGCCGCCCTATGAGTCCTGGCTCGCCTATCGCGATAATCCACCCAATGACTCGGATTACCCCGGCTTCCGCGGCGATGCCTGTGTCAATACCATCCTGGCGGCAGTGGAAAGTGATACGACCCTCTTCAGAGGTGATATCAACCAGGGTCGCAATGTGGTGGATTTCGTGACCATCCGCTACCCTGACGGCGGCAATACCCGCAACCTCCGCGACCGCGGGCCAATCGAGGTGGAGATCAGCTACCCGGTCACCGGGCTGACCCCCCTCTTCCAGTTGCTGCGCATCGGCGGGAGTGAGGGTACGATCACCCTGCGCGTCATCCAGCGGCGCTCGCTCGAGAATCTTGGCCTTGACCCCACCCGGCCCGCCGGCGTGGCCTGCGCCCGCAATATGGCTGAATGGCGTGAGTTGAACCGGGTAAGCCAGTAGGAGTATTGACCATGTTGCGCCGACTTCGTCCACATTACCGGCAGCCTCGCGCCAGGGGTCAGGCGCTGGTGGAACTGGCGCTCGCCAGCACCCTGCTCTTCTTCCTGCTGGCCGCCGCCGTCGATCTGGGGCTGATCTTCTTTACCCTCCAGGGCCTGCGCACTGCCGCCCAGGAGGGCGCCACCTTCGGCAGTTATCCGGTGCAGGTGATGGAGAATGGCCAGTTGCAGCGGGTCGATCTTAACTATGCCGAGATCGTGCGGCGCGTGCGCGGCGCCGGCGGCCCGCAGTCCACCGGCTTCGCCAATCTGCGCGACCTCGATAACAACGGCGTGTGGGACGAGTATGAGACCGGCCGCCCCGTCCATAGCGACTGGTCGAACCCCAACGCCTATATCCGCATCGAGTTGCTGAGAGGGCCGAATCCAAACGCTCTGAGCGCCACCCCACCCTGCCGCACCGATGTGCGTGGCGAGGGTATGCAGGCCGGCGGGCGCGACTGCTGGGTCAGGGTCACGGTGAGCACCGATTACCAGTTTATCTTTCCTCTTGCGCCCGCCTTTGGCAACAGTGTACGCCTGCGAGCCATGTCCGTGATGCCCATTCGGAGTTCGTATGCCAATAGCCCTGGCCAGTGATGGCCAGCGTTCATGCGGTCACCCGGGGCATCCGATGACCCACCGGGAGGGATGCGCCCTCCCGGCGCCGCCCCGCAGGTCGGGGTGCGGGGAAACCGGGTTTCCCCGCCGTCCTTACAATCGTGGGAGTGAGGCGAAGCTTTGTGAAGCTAACGCTGTTTGGAAACGTTGAAGGAGAATGCTGCCACAGGCTCCACGCGCGCAGATTCGTCCGCGCATGTTCGCCAGCAATTCAGTACCAGACGGAGGGATCTCTATGGGGAACGCACGTCGTCGGCGTTATACTGCGCAAACCCGCGTACGCGGTCAGAGTTTGCCCCTTCTTGGCTTGATGATTGCGATTATCGTCGGTATGGTCGGTCTGTCGGTTGATGTTGGCAATACCTTCTCCGAAGAGCGGCGCGCCGTGACCGCCGCCAATACCGCCGCTATGGCGGGGATGAATGCCTACATCGGTCGTTCGGAAAACACTAACAACCAGACCATTTACAACGCGATACGCAACTCGCTAGAGGCCCACGGCGTGCGGGTGACTGCGCCCGGCGCCGAGCCGCAGCGCGACGAAGTGACGCTCCAGGCGCTCTACCTCGACGCCCAGGGCCGCCCAATTACCACCGGCTCGCCGTTCATTACGCCCGACACGAACCCGGTGCCCAACAATGTCGCCTTCATTCAGGTGGATTTGAAAGGCCGCGTGGATACCACTTTCGCCCGCGTGGTCGGCCGCAATGACCTGCCGATCAACGCCATGGCCCATGCCGGCGTCTGCACCAGCAACTCGGGCGTCTATCCCATTACCGTGAGCAGCCGCGTGATTGAAGGCGATCGCTTCATTAACCCTGGCAATCCCGATCAGAACTGGCGCGAGCTTGATTACGACACCGAGGATATCTACGGGCGCTTCACCGCTATGCGAGTCATCGTCAGCGGCGCGACCACTCCGGGCAACTTTAGCTGGCTGCGCTGGCGGAATAGCATCCCCGGCGCCACCAGCGAGCGGCGCCTGGCCGCCAGCCTCACCGGCGAAGGCAATCTCGGTGAGGGCTTCGAAGAGGCCCCCTGGCCCACGCCCCAGGATCGCCCGGAGACCTACCCGGAACAGCCCGGGGTGCTGAACGTGGGCGACTGGGTCTGGGGCGCCACCGGCTACATGAACTCCAACGACGTGCGCGACGCCCTCGACGAGCATATCCGCGTCGGCACGCGCATGGTGTTGCCCATTCACAGCAACGCGGTTCTGAGTGGCGAGAACTCCCGTTTCCACATCGTGCGCCTGGGTCTCTTCGTCTTGCTCGACAAGGGGCAGACCCGCAACGACAAGTGGCTCGACCTGCTCTTCCTTGGCGATGCCCAGTACCAGCAGCGCGCCTGTCTCTACACCGGCGTGATTGATCCCAATACCGAGGGTATTGTCGAGTTGATCGGCTCGGTGTCCATCTGGCCCGAGTACCAGTACCGGCCCCAGGTCCGCCGGCCCATTCAGTATGTGGTGGTGCTCGACGTCTCCGGCTCTATGAGCGCCGACTTCGAAGGGCGCTGTGACAGAACTACTGTCAGCAACCCGCCCGCCGCCGGCCGACAGCGCGGCTGGTGGCGCTGCGCCGAGGCCCCGCCCAACTCCAATCCGCCACGCGCCGAAGTCACCGGCACCGGCCCGAATTACTGGTGGAGTAATGAGTCAGAACGGCGCATTACGGTTGCCAAGCGCGCTCTCTACACCCTGGTGCGCTCGACTAGCATGCCCGGCAATGCCGAATACGACCCGAGCCGCCCGCCCGACCAGATGGCCCTGGTGTGGTACACCCATGTGGTGCCGCCAAGCAATGTGAGCGGCTTTTCGGCCAACCCTACCACGATTATCAGCAATATTGACGCCGCCGGCGCCTACAACGGCGACCGCTACCGCACCAATGGCGGCACCAACAGCGCCGCCGGTCTCTACCGCGCGTCATTGCTATTGAACAACGCCCCGCGCACCGTCACCCAGAATGGGCAGACCTGGGAGTACAAGCGTGTGGTAGTCTTTGTGACCGACGGCGTGGCGAACCAGTTCTTTAATCGCAATG
Organism: uncultured Chloroflexales bacterium; assembly: GCA_937918935.1. Taxonomy (GTDB): domain Bacteria; phylum Chloroflexota; class Chloroflexia; order Chloroflexales; family Chloroflexaceae; genus JACAEO01. The sequence continues at coordinate 7,284 of CAKZSI010000049.1, forward strand.
ATCAGAATCTGCGCTACGATACCAGCAGCTACGAATCCTATCTCCCAGGTCACTATTGCCACTCGCTTCGCGATCTGGTCGTCGAGAGTGCCGCCTGCCAGACCACCGATGTGGGCGGGTTGTCACAGCAGGTGTGGCGAGGCAATCGGATCGTCGTGCCTGCCGGCCTTGACCGGCCCATTACCCAGGCGGTGAAGGTGAGCCGCCAGGATCTCCAGGCCAACGGGATTGAAGTGTACGTCGTTGCGCTCTCGCACATCCCCGATACCGGCCTGCGCGACGGGGTGGCCTCCTTCCCCAGCTACTTCTTCTCGGCGAAGGATCTGCAGCGCAACGCTGATGGCAGCACCAATGTGGACGCGATTATGCGGGCGATCAACACCCAGGTCGAGAATGGCATCTGCGAGCCACGCGCCGATGCCGCCTGGACGAACGTCATTCCTCCCGAGAACTTCCAGGCCGTCGGCAGCCTCCAGTACCCCAATGTGGGCGAGGTCATCCTGACCGACCAGAGCACCGGTACGGAATACACTGCTCCCATCCGCGCCGATGCCAGCCGCGGCGGCGCCCTGAGCTACCGCTTCGACCGCCTGCCCGCCGGCTCGTACCGCGTCCAGCCCTACCTGTTCTACCGCCATCCGCTCGATCCGCCCGGCGCTGGCCCGCGGCGCTACAGCCTGATCTATCAGAATGAGGAGACCGTCTCCGACATCGTGATCAACGTTGCGCCCAATACCACTGTGGGTAGCTTTACCCAGACGATCCGCCAGGATCTGCAACTGAAGCTCTTCGGCGACGTCTGCGCGACGAACTGATGGTGTCCTCACCCTTCCCTCTTCACCTGCGGTGGAGAGGGGGGGCTGAGAGGTTCTGGGAGGGCTGTGCCCTCCCAGAACTCTCCACCCTGAAGATTCGTCCGCGAGGACTTTTTTTATGGCCTTGAGATGAACAGGTTCTCATCTGGTAGCAACCGCTGGCTATGATAGCGTTGCAACGAGACGTTTGAGAGGAGGCCCGGAGGGGCCAGGCCCCTCCGCCAACTCTACCGAGACGTGGGCTCGTTGCAGGAATCAGGAGGTGGCCCGTGACGGCACAACATCGCCCGCGGCGGTATATCGCGCTTCTGCATCTGCTGCTCATCGCCGGGGCGCTTATGGCCCTGGCCCCCGGGCGCGACGCCAGCGCCCAGGCTGGCATTATTCAGGATCTCGACAATGGGCAGCAGGAGTTTGCCCGCGGCACATTCTATCGCACTTCGCTCGGCCCCGACCGCGACGCCGGCGATACTCAGGACCAGCCCGGCGCGGTGCAACTGACTCCCATTGGCTTCCTCACCCCCTGGGAGAGCGCCGGCGTGGGCCTGCCCGAAGCCCTCTCCGGGACCGGCGCGGCGGTGATCGGCCGGCGTCTCTTCGTGGCCGGCGGCACCCGCGCCTCGGGCAACACTCCGCCCAGCAGCCCCTACGTCTACTGGGCCAACTTCAACCAGATCACCGGTGGGGCCATTCCCCACGGGATCAGCGATGGGCGCTCCTTCGGCAATGAGAACTGGCTGCGCAGCGCCATGCCCCAGGCGGAGATGATCCAGCCGTCGAACGCCTGCGCGGATGGCCAGAAGCCCGGCCCGGCCCGCACCCGCGCCATGGCGACGGCTATGGCCACCGGCCCTGACACCGGCTACCTCTTCGTCATCGGCGGCAGCGTGCTGACCTCAAATAGCGGCTGCCATCAGGAGGATCTCTCCACGCCGGTGATCCAGGTCGCGGCGGTCAACGGCGATACAATCACCTGGCGCGACCCGTTGTACCTGCCCAGCCCGCCACCGCAGCCTACAGCGATCGTAAACGTTGCCACCAGCGGCGCCGGCTTTGGCACGCGGCGTCTGGGGCTGGAAAGCGGCGCCGTGGCGCTGGTGCGCGTCGCGCCCGATCGGGCCTTTCTCTACGTGATCGGCGGCTTCGCCGCCTACCAGGGAACTGTGGGAAGCCCCTCCTCCATTCGCAACATGTACTCGCGGGCGGTCTTCTACACCCAGGTCAACGCCGACGGCAGCTTCAGCACGCCCCCGGTGAGCGGGAGCCTGCCGGTGGATGGCATCTGGGCGCGGGCCGCGGATCTGCCGCTGCCCGACTCGGCGCTGGGTCTCTTTGAGCATACGGCCATGGCGACGACAACCATCGTCGGCGATAGCCCGCGGCATGCCATCTTTGTGGCCGGCGGGCGTTTGAGTAACAACCCCGGCGACATCAATGAGTTCGTCTTCCGCGCCGTGGTCAACCCCGCGACCGGCGCGCTGACCTGGAGCGACCGGCCCAACGCCAACAACGACCAGGTGAGTCTGGAGGGTCAGCGACGCCACAGCCTGGCCGGCGTGGCCTACAATAACCGGCTGTATGTAATTGGCGGGCGCGGACCAGGGGTGAATGCCTCGGCGAAGGTGCAGACCGCTGTGTACGATGATCAACCGGACATCCAGCGCATTCCCGGGGCCACCCAGTACTTTATCGGCAACGCCGGGCCGAACGTGCTGCCCGTCACCGATAGCGCCGACGGGCGCTACAGCATCAGCGCGGCATTGATGGACGCCCTGCCGCCACCTGACAACCCCTCGGGGAACGACTCGCTCGGCTCGGCCTGGGTGTTCGTGGTGGGCGGCAACGACCGCAACAGCCTCCCGACAGATTCACTCTTCCGCGGGCGCCTGGGCGGTCTCAACGAGTTCACCCTGCAAAGCCGCGCCAACGAAGGCTGGTTCTACTCCAATGTCTTCCCGGTGAGCATCCGCGCCAGCGAGCGCGACAACGACGCCCGGGTGCTCTCCATCCGCTGGTACGCCGAGGTCAGCCGCCAGAACAATCCCAATGCCGACCTGATAGTGCAGTTCCGCACAGTCAACGGCGCGAACCCCAACTGCCCCGACGAGTCGGTGTTCCCTGCCAGCGCGCAGTGGACCACCATTGACGGCGACCCCGGAAGCGATTTCTTCAGCCGGCCCAGCGGCGAGAACCAGTACTCGCTGCGCGACACCAACATCGTCGCCACCTGTTTCCAGTACCGGGCACGCTTCCTGCAAAACGGCCTGAGCGGCGACCGGGCGGCCCAGCCGGGGCCGGGCGGCGCCAGCGACACGCCGCGCCTCTTCCGCATGGCGCTGGAGAAGATCCTGCCCACGGGCACGCCTGACATCCGGCTGTTTGACTTCACGGCCGGCGTTGGCGCCAGCGGCGGCCTGACCACCTTCAACGTACAGATCCACAACCTGAACACCCAGGGCATCGAGAGCACCGCCCCGGCCTCAACCGGCCCGGCGGACAACAGCGGCTTCTGGGTGGCGCTGTGCGTGCAGCGCACCGACGTGGGGCAGCCCCCGCCGACACTGAACGCCAGCAACATCCCGACAATGCCGATGGCCGACCTCACCTTCCCTGACTGCGTGGTGGCCATGTACCAGGTGCTCAAGTACCAGATGACGCCCGGGGCACGCATGCTGCTGCGCACCGGAACCGATCCGACTGGCAACCCGCAACGCTGGACGCGGGTGCGCGACGAGCAGGGCCAGTTGATCCAGAACGGCGGCGTGGTCGGCGTGCCGATCAACGATGTGCGCGAGTTGTTCCGCCAGCCGGGCAACTACGCCGTGGCGGTGTTGATCGATCCGTGGAACTACATCAACGAGGGCACAGCCGGAGAGGCCAACAACCGGGGCGAAGAGCAGAACGCTCAGCCAACGCCCAACCAGCCCTGGGTGGTCACCTTCACGGTGACTAACCCGACAGCTCCGCCTGACGATAGCGAAGCTCCGCCTAACCTGTACCTGCCGCTGGTGCGACGCTAAGTGGTCGGCATGGTAGATTTCCGGGCATTTCCGCCCCCCTCTCAGCCTCTCCCCATTGTGGGAAGGGCTGGGAGGGGGTAGGAGTGCAGTAAAACACTCTGTCTATGGACTGCCAGGTGCAATATCACCGGGAGGGCAACGCCCTCCCGGCAGACAGGGGGACGCGGTCAGGAGGGTTCCTGGAAGGGCGTTGCCCTCCCGGACCCTCCCGTCGAGCGGGGCAAGTGTAAAGTCCGACAGCCGCTGGCAACGCCCTAAACCCCGTTCCAGATTTGCCAGCACATGCTATAATTCACGGCAAAGCCCCCTGAAAGGAAGGATACTCTTGTATGCGGCGTGGTGGCATTGTCATTCTGCTCATTGGTCTGATCCTGCTCGTCGGCGCTGCTGCCCTGTTTTTCCTGCTCCAGCAACCCGGCGGGGGTGAACTGATCGGGGGAGCGCAGCCAACGTCGGCCCTGGCCACCGAGGTGCCCGAGGTTCAGATCGTGCGGGCACGGGTGGACATTCCAGCTAACACCCTGATCGCCGACACCACCCTGCTCGATGTGATTACCGTCCCTCAAACGGAGTTCGATCCAGCCAAGAACTTCTCAAGCAGCGGTGAGGTCGTGGGCAAACTCACCACGCGGCTGTTCCGGGCCAACGAGTTCATCGTCAAGGCAGGCCTGACCGAACCGGGCCTCTCGCAGCAGATTCCCACCGCCGAGGCCGAACGGGCGCGCGACAAAGCCTATCCCTTTATTGTCAACAACCTCTCGGGCGTAGCCGACCGGATCGTGCCCGGCGACTTCGTGGACGTGGTGGCGACCTTTAACGTGCCCCGGCGCTGGTCGTACCCTACGGGCAGAGACGAGCAGACCCTCACACGTTCGCTGGACGACCTTATCTTCGTCAGCACCAGAACCATCGTTCAGCGCGCCCAGGTGTTGCAGATCGTTCGCCCGCAGGTGAGCGCCGAGGGGACGCCGGTGCCGGGAGCGGCGCCAGGGAGCGGGAGCCTGCCGCAGGTAGACGCCTCGGGGCAGCCGATTGAGCCGGCATCCGGCCAGGCGTCCGGCCCGATCACTGCCGAGGCATGGACGCTGTTGCTGGCGCTTAACGATCAGGAAGTAGAGTTGATAGAGTTCGCCCTGGCGTCCAATGCACGCATGGTGCTGGTGCTGCGCGGGGCAGGCGACGAGGCCTTCGAGCCGACCATCGGCGCGACCCTGGACCTGTTGATCTCCGAGTTCGGGCTGCCCCTGCCCTACGCCTTGCCGCCGCAGGTCGTGAGCGAAGAGGTTGCCTTCACCCCCGAGCCAACACGCACACCGGCGCCCACCCGCGTGCCGTGATGACCAGAGCGCGGGGGGACACGATGTGACAGGCCGGCCACCGCCCCCGTCGTAGGCCCTGGTGGGGCGCTTGTCGCGGTCGTTGCCGCCCACCACGAATACCCGGGCCGAGAAGCAGCGGCTGCGCCGCTGCTTCAGCTCTGCTGCGCCAGGACTCTGGCCCTCCCCCGGGGGCCATGGCCTGGTTCGCACAAAGCGGTATAATATATGTGCCCTGGCGCCTCCAGGAGCGCCGTGGGGCGGCATCCTTGCCCGCGCATGCCACGTCGCCCGCCCGGGCGCCGTCAGAAGCCAATCCCCGGCCACAAAAGCGAGGAGTCTGTTCTATGACCGAGGGTGAAAAGATCCGGGTGATGATCGTTGACGATATCGTTGACACGCGCGATCAACTTGAGAAGTTGCTCTTCTTTGAAAAAGACATCGAAGTTGTGGCCAAAGCCGGCAATGGCCGCGAAGCCGTGGCGCTCGCCAAACAGCACCACCCCGATGTCGTGCTCATGGACATCAATATGCCGGATATGGACGGCATTGCGGCCACCGAGGCGATCCTCAGCCAGGACCCGGCGGTGCAGGTTATTATCATGAGCGTGCAGGGTGAGACGGATTACCTGCGGCGGGCGATGCTGGCCGGGGCGCGTGAGTTTCTGACCAAGCCCATCAGCGCCGACGACCTGTACAAGTCCATCCGTCACGTTCACAACCGCGCCGCGACGCGGCCCCGCCCGGTCGCGGGCGGCGTCGGGCCGGGCGTGGTTATGGCGAGAGAGAACATTCCCGAGGGGCAGATTATCGCCGTGTTCAGCCCCAAAGGCGGCGCGGGCACATCATCAATTGCTGCAAACCTGGCAGTGGCGATCCGCCAGCTTACCAACAAAAAAGTGGCCCTGGTAGACGCCAACAGCACCTTCGGCGACCAGAGCGTCATCCTGAACCTGCGCTCGGAGAAGACGATTGTGGAACTGGCGCAGCGGGTCGAGGAACTCGATCGTGACCTGCTCAATGATGTGCTGGCGACCCACACCTCGCAGATCAAGGTCCTCCTGGCGCCGCTCGATCCGCAGCGGGGCGAACTGGTCACCGCGGATCACCTGCGGGCAATCCTCGAAGGGATGAAACAGGAGTTTGACTTTATCGTGGTGGACACACCGGCCTCGTTCCAGGATCGCTCCCTGGCGGCGCTGGATCTGGCCACGCGCATCGTCACCCTGATGACGCTGGAGATGCACTGCATCCGCAACATCAAGCTGTTCCTGGAAGTGGCCGAACTGCTGGAATACCCGCGCGAGAAGGTGATGCTGGTGCTCAACAAGGCCAGCAACCGCACCAACATCCGCGCCGAGGAGGTGGAGAAGAACATCCAGCGCAAGATCCAGTTGCAGATCTGCGATGCCGGCCATGATATGACCTTCGCCATCAACCAGGGCGTGCCGCTGATCATCGGCAAGCCGACCCACCAGGCGGCGCGCGATATCGGTATCCTGGCCCGCGAGGTAACGCTGACGACGAAGGCCGCGGCGGCAGGCGCCCCGGGGGCGGCTGAAGCGCCGGTCCAGAAGAGCGGCGGCCTGTTTAACCGGCTGATTAAACGCTAAGATATGGTTGGCGCCTGCGTTACCGCTGGAAAGGCGCGGGCAAACCTGGTTTCCCCATTCACACATCAGGAAGAAGGACACCACTATGTCGTTGCTCAAACGTATCGGTGCCACCCCTGGCGAGGCCACGGCGACGCCGGCGGCACGACCAGGGGGCGGCATCGCGGCGTCGCGGGCGCCCGCGGCTCGCGAGGATGACACCTTCAACGAGATCAAGCTGCGGGTGCAGAACCGGTTGATCAACGAACTTGACCCGAAAATCGATCTCTCGAATAAGGCCCGGGTGCGCAAACAGGTCGAAGACGCCTTCCAGGCCATCCTCGACGGTGAAAGCATCGTTCTCACGCGCAGCGAACGCCAGCGCATGTTCGAGAGCATCGAGGCGGATATTATCGGACTTGGGCCGTTGGAGCAACTGCTGGCCGATCCTGGGATCAGCGAAATTATGGTCAATGGCCCGAAACAGATCTACATCGAAAAATCGGGCAAATTGATCAAAACCGACGTCACCTTTAGCAACGACGAGCACGTGCTGCGGATCATCGATCGCATCGTGGCCCCGCTGGGCCGGCGCGTAGACGAGTCGTCGCCCATGGTTGACGCCCGCCTGCCCGATGGCTCGCGCGTCAATGCGATCATTCGCCCGCTGGCGCTCAATGGTCCGACGATCACCATTCGCAAGTTCCGCAAGGATAAACTGACCATCCACGACCTGGTGCGCTTCGGCTCGATGAGCCAGGATATGGCCGATTTCCTGGGCGCCTGCGTCAAGGCGCGCACCAATATCGTGGTCTCGGGCGGTACCGGTTCGGGTAAAACGACCCTGCTTAACGTGCTCTCGAACTTCATCCCCGAAGACGAGCGCATCATCACGGTCGAGAATGCCGCCGAGCTGCAATTGCAGCAGGACCACGTGGTGAGCCTGGAGTCGCGCCCGCCGAACGTCGAGGGCCGTGGCGAGGTGACCATTCGCGACCTGGTGATTAACAGCCTGCGGATGCGCCCGGAGCGCATTATCGTCGGCGAGTGCCGCGGCGGCGAGACCCTTGATATGCTCCAGGCCATGAACACCGGTCACGACGGCTCAATGACCACCATTCACGCTAACACGCCCCGCGATGCCGTGGGTCGTATCGAGACCATGTGCCTGATGGCGGGGATGGACCTGCCCGCGCGGGCCATCCGCGAGCAGATCGCCTCGGCGGTGCAACTCTTTGTGCAGCAGTCGCGCCTCAAAGACGGCTCGCGCAAGGTGACGCAGATCACCGAGGTGTCGGGTATGGAAGGCGATGTGGTGGTGATGCAGGACATCTTTGTCTTCGAGCAGACCGGGATCGACGAGCGGGGTAAGATCGTCGGCCAGTTGCGGCCCACCGGGGTACGCCCGAAGTTCATCGAGAAGTTTGAGACCCTGAACATCTTCCTGCCGCCGAACATCTTTGGTTCCGGTGATCGCTTTAGTTTCTAAGGCAAGGAACAGGTGGCCATGGATCGTATGCTCTCGCCTGAACTGCTGCCGATCTTGCTGGCACTCGGCGGGCTGCTGTTGCTGATCGTCTGGCTGGTCTGGCAGTTACGTGGCCAGAGGAGTGAAGCCGTTTCCTCGCGCCTGACGGAGCTCGTCGGCCCGAGCGGCGCGCAGGCTGAGGCCAACCCGCGCCAGGCGCTGGAGCGCCTTGACCGTGTGGTGGTGCAGAGCAAGCGTGGGGGCAATATCCAGCGTGATCTGGCGCGGGCCGACGTCAAACTGACTGTCACGGAGTATATTATTATCAAGTTCCTCTGCGCGCTGGTGGGGGCGGGCTTCGGGGTCTTCGTCGGGCGGGCCAGCATGGCGGCGATGTTTGCCAGCGGCCTGGCAGGAGCGGTGGTGTTCTCGTTTCTGCCGAACCTCTACCTCTCCATCCAGGCCCGGCGGCGCGTCAAGGCCTTTAACAACCAGCTTGGGGACACGATCACCATGATGGCGAATGCGCTGCGCGGCGGCTACAGCTTCCTGCAGACGCTGGACATGGTCTCGCGCGAGGCCCCGGCGCCGATGTCGTCGGAGTTTCGCCGGGTGGTGCAGGAGGTTGGACTGGGGCGCAGCACCGAAGACGCGCTGCAAAACCTGCTGCGGCGCATGCCCTCGGACGATCTGGAACTGCTGATTACCGCGGTGAGCATCCAGATGGAAGTGGGCGGCAACCTGGCGCAGATCCTCGATACGATCGGCCATACCATTCGCGAGCGGGTGCGCATCAAAGGCGAGATCCAGACCCTGACGGCGCAGGGGCGCATTTCGGCGTGGGTGATTACCGGCCTGCCAGTGGGCCTGGCGATCTTTATCTCTATGGTCAATCCAGACTACATGGCGCCAATCTTCACCCTGGGCATGCCGCCAGAGGCCTGGTGCTGTCTGCCCGTCACTGCGGGGGTGATGATCGTTATCGGTTATTTTGCGATTATGAAGATTATTGATATTGATGTGTAAGTGCTAAAGCGGGTCCCCGGGAGGGCTGCGCCTCCCGGTGGGGGGGGTTATGGAGAAACCAGGTTTCCCCATACCTCTCCAACCGGCCCGCTCGACGCGCCGGGGATCTCCGGGATGGCACAGCTCTCCCCGATCCTCTACCTATCGGACAGGGGTGTGGGGAAACCTGGTTTCGCTGCGCGTGTAACGCTCACAGCGAGGAGAAGCCATGACAACACTGGTGCTCATGGGTGTTGTGCTGTTTCTGTTTGCGGTGGTCCTCATCATCGGCGTAATCCTGGTGGCGCGCATGCGCCAGCCTGATGTGGTCGGCGAACGGCTGAACCAGTACACTGAGCGGGTGATGACCCTGGAGGAACTGGAACTGCAACAGCCGTTCCACGAGCGCGTGCTCATTCCCGCGGCGAAGAGCATCCTCGCGACGCTCGGCAAGTATGGCCCCAAACAGAGCGCCGAACGCCTGCAGCTCAACCTGCAAATGGCCGGCAATCCGTTCGGGCTTACGCCGGTGATGTTCGTGGGTCTGCGAGTGGTGCTGGCCCTGGGGCTGGGGGGCATCACCAGTGTGCTGTTGTTCCGCACGATGAATCCCTCTCAAGCGCTGTTGTACAGTGCGGTGGTCTTTGCGCTGGGCTATATGCTGCCGGTCGTCTTGCTGGGTCGCCAGATCACCGCGCGGAAGAAGGCCATCACCAAAGCCCTGCCCGACGCGCTCGATCTGTTGTGCATCAGCGTTGAAGCCGGGTTGGCCTTCGACCCGGCACTGCAACGGGTCGCCGACAAGTGGGACGATGAACTCTCGCGGGAGTTCAGGCGGGTGCTCAAAGATATGCAACTCGGACGCAGCCGGCGCGAGGCGCTCAAGGATCTTGCCGATCGCACCGGCGTGGACGATGTGCGGACCTTTACCTCCGCGGTCATCCAGGCCGACCAACTGGGCGTCTCGATGTCAAAGATTCTTCGCATCCAGAGCGATCAGATGCGGGTACGCCGCCGGCAGCGGGCGGAAGAACTGGCGCAGCAAGCCCCCATCAAGATGCTCTTTCCGATGGTGTTCTTGATCTTTCCGGCGTTGTTCGTAGTGATCCTGGGACCGGCAGTGCCCCGCATCTTCTCCAGTTTCGGCGGTCTCTAGGCTCCGCTCCCTGCAACCAGATGGCGGGGATATGGCCGCCGCGTCTCTGCCGCCGCGGGCGGAACGCATCGCCGGGGGTGGCGGCTGTCGCATCTCCTCCGAACGGTTGCTCAAATGGCCATGCGGGAAAACGATATCCAGGCGAAGCCAGGGGCGGTTGGCAAACCGCTCCTTCCCCCAGCCGACAGCATGCGGGCGCGCTAGTCGCGCACCAGCAGAGGCGCTTCACACCATGACCCTGGTGCGCATCCGAAACCTGACCCGTGAGCAGGTGCTCGCGGAACGCTGCGGGGTGGCCCGCAGCTTTCTGGCCCGCGGGCGCGGCCTGATCGGGCGCGACATGCTGGCCACGGGCGAAGGGCTGCTGATACGCCCGTGCTCGAGCGTGCATAGCTTTTTTATGCGCTTTCCGATAGATGTCGTCTTTGTCGATCGGCATGATCGGGTCGTCGGACTCACCGAGGCAATGCCCCCAAACCGGCCCTACGCTGGCGCATGGCGCGCGCGCTATGTCGTCGAGCTGCCGAGCGGAACCATCGCCGCGACGGGGACGCGCGTGGGAGACGTGTTGCGCGTCGAGGAGACGCACACCCTGCCTTGATCTGCGGTATGATACACTGCGGAGGTAGCTGCCCACCAGGTGGGGTCTCTGGGGCCTGTCTCGATAACGCTGGCTCAGCCCTGGACGGCACAGGCTGCCCCGCTACAGGCGATCAAGAGCCATTTTGCCAAGGAGCGCTCCTGCATGCATATACTCGTCACCAACGACGATGGAATTGATAGTCCGGGCCTGTGGGCGCTGGCCGGCGCCCTGCGCGAGGCGGGGCTGGGCACGGTGACTGTGGTGGCCCCGGAGGAAGAGCAGAGCGGCATGAGCATGGCCCTGCCCCTGCCCCGCCGTGACCTGACCCTGCGCCCCGTCCCGCCCCCTGATCCGATCCACGCTGGCATTCCGGCTTATGCCTTCAGCGGTACGCCGGTGGGCTGCGTGCTGGCCGGGATGCTGGCCAGGCTCGGCCCACGCCCCGAGGTAGTGGTTTCGGGCATCAACCGCGGCCTCAACAGCGGCACCAATGTGCTGCTGAGCGGCACGGTGGGCGCGGCCATGCTCGCGGCCCTCTGGGGCCTGCCGGCAATGGCCGTCTCGCAGATGTTTGTGGGCGATGCGCCGATGCCCTGGGGAACGGCCACATGGGCCGCAGTGAAGAGCTTCCCGCTGCTCGAACAGTTGCGGGGACGCGGCCCGGTGGTGCTCAATGTGAATGCCCCCCACCTGCACGACATTGCCGACGTGCGGGGCTTTCGGCAGACCCGTCTCTCCGATTTCTTCTACGGCAACGTCGTGGACATGGAACTGGAGTCCGACCCGACCGACGGTGACGGCCGGCGGCGGCTGCTGATCCGCTTCGCGCGCGATCGCATCCCCGACTTCCCCGAACACACCGACGATGGCGCGGTTCGCTCCGGCTATGTTTCCCTCTCCGTGCTCACCCCGATGGGCATCGCGAACGACCTCGACCTCAGCGCGGCGATTGAGCATCTATGAGCGGTCCTCACCCTCCCCCAACTCCCTCCCCGCTCCACCTGCGGGGGAGAAGGGGAGCAGGCGCCGAGCGCAGCGAGGCGGGGGAGGGTGAGGAAGAACACCCCTGCCGGACGGGTTGCATGCAACCCGGCGGAGTATCATAGAATGAAGACAGAGTGACGATAAGTGGCGCATCAGCATATTCTTGAAGAGGAGAGTCTGGAAGGGCGAAGCCCTCCCAGAAACCCTTTTTCCCAACCAATCGTGCAAGGGATCTGGCGGGTGCGCCGCCAGGGAATGAGGTAGGCGCGTGAGCAGCATTGATATGTCCGAGGTGCGGGCGTGGGTGCGCGAGGGAGGGCTCCACGCCCGCCGCTACTTTAACAATGTGGAGGTGCAGCGGAAGGCCGACCGGAGCTGGGTGACGCGGGCCGATCTGGAAGTTGAACAGTTGTTGCGTGAGCGGATCGCCGCCCGTTATCCGGATCACGGGATCATCGGCGAGGAGCAGGGAGCGGGAGCGATCGATCGTGAGTTCGTATGGTGCCTGGACCCGATTGATGGCACCGGATCATTCGTAGCCGGGTTGCCCACGTGGTGCGTTTCGGTCGGCCTGTTGCGCGAGGGGCAACCCTACCTGGGCGCGATCTATCTGCCCATTCTCGATGATTGCTACTGGGCCGAGGCAGAGGGATCGGCCTACCGCAACGAGACGCCGATCCACGCCAGTACCGCTACGACGATTGACAATAACGACTGGATCAGCGTTTCATCCTACGCGCACCGTCAGTATCGGATCGACTTTCCGGCCAAAACGCGGAGTCTCAGCAGCGTGGCCGTGGATTGCTGCTACGTCGCCCGTGGCAGTTCGCTTGGCGCACTGATCGGGCGGGCCAACCTGTGGGATCTGGCAGCCGGCCTGGCGATCATCCGCGCCGCCGGAGCGGTAGCTGTGGGGCTGAGCGGCGCGCCCCTGGAGACGGCGCAACTCCTCGACGGGCGTCGCTTGCCCGAGCCGATCATCATCGCTCCGCCGCAGCTTGTTGAGCTCCTGCGGAGCTATATCTCGCGGCGCGGATGAGCAGTGGGGCAACCGGTTTTCCCCTTGCCCCCGCCCGAGCCGAGGTCCGGGAGGATATGACCTTCCCGAACGTGGCGGGAACCTCCCACGAGCAGAGGTATGGCGGGAGACGGCTTTACGATTTAGTCGCTCTGGGGCGAGCGCAGGGGGCGATTCAGCCCGACTTCCAGGCGCCATTCGGCGAGGGAGGAGCCGGTAGCCGCAGCATACACATCGGTGAGGGCGATAGCGGCCAGTTCCCAGCCGTGGCGACGCTCCACCAGACGACGCGCGGCTCGCCCCAGGCGCCCACGGACAGGCGCGTCGTTCAGCAGGGTCAGCGTGGCGCGCGCCAATCCGGAGACGTCCTCCGCGACGAGGAGTTCCTCGCCGTCCCGCCCGCTCACGTCACGGGCCAGACGCTCACACGCCACCAGGGGGAGTGCGGTTGCCAGCGCCTCCAGCGTATTGTGAGGGGTAGTTGCCGTAGGCGCAAGCGGCGCCAGGGCCATGGTTGCGGTGGTCAGGTAGATCCGTGAGTCGTGCACGGGATTGGCAAAGATGACTCGTGGATCATCGGCGAGGGGGCCGCGGAGTTGCTGGGCAGGCGGTTCCAGCACCGTGAGATGCACATCAGGGCGCACATCCCAGATCGCGGCAAGGGTCGCGGCAGCCAGGCGCAGGGCGTGGCGCGCCTCGGAATGGCTCAGGTTGCGGAGATCGAGCAGCACGGTCGTAGGAGCGCGCAGATGAAGCGGGGGGGTGAAGCGCTCCAGGTCGAGCGTATCGGGCACGGCATAGACATGCGCGCCGGTAGTTCTGGTGATCCCCAGAGCATGCAGGGCGCGGATGTCGTCTTCGGAGGAGAGGATGATGTGCTGGAAGGGTTGCAGCCGCCGAAGCTCCTGCCGGCGGATCCAGGCCAGCCGGGCAGCGTGCCGGATGCGAGCCAGGGGAGCGTTGGTGCGTGTGGCGTGCTCCAGGCGCCGTGAGACGCAGGTAACTGCATCCACCACGGTTGGTATGGGCAGGGGCCGGCCCAGCAGGTCCGCCGCGCCGCTGTCGAGGTGGGCCAGGTCGAAACGCTCGCCGGCAACGAGGCCAGAAACGACCCTGGCGAGATTGCGCGGGTGCCGCACGGGAACCACCCGCCGGCAGTAGCGGCTGAGGTCATCGAACGTGGTGCCCGCCCGATCGGCAAAGACGAGGGTCACGGTATGCCCATAGCGCGCCAGGGCCGCGATGAAGCCGTGGGTTCGCGGGTAGCTTCCGGTAGGCGCCGCGTCGCAGACAAGCAGTACATCCATGGACACCCTCCTCGACGCACACACCGCAACCCCCGGCTGACAATGCTGTCATTCGAGGTTGATTGTAGACCGGGCTGATGAACAGGGGTTGGCACGAACAGCCTCACTGGATTGCGTTCCTGTCATCAGCCGGCGCGCCACGAATTGCTCTTTTCCGCCCGCGGCGGGCACGCGCCCCGGCGAAGCAGGCGAGTTGCCGCTGCTGAAGGCGGAAAAAGGGTTTGCGGGGAGGATGTGCCTCCCCGCACCCTTCCGCCTGGAACGAACGATGATCGGGGCGAACACTCTTTCGCCCCGACACTTGTAGCAAGGGGGACAACGACGAATATGGAGCGATCGCTTGCCCTGGTGGGCCTGAGCGGCGCGGGGAAGTCCACGCTGGCGCGGATGCTCGCTGCACATCTGGGATGGCCGGTGGCCGACACCGATGCGCTGGTGGTGGAGCGGGCGGGGCTTCCGGTGGCGGCGATTTTCGCGGGGCAGGGTGAAGCGGCGTTTCGCGATCTGGAGGCCGAGATGCTGGCCCGGGCGCTGGAGCGGGGGCCGGCAGTGGTGGCGACAGGGGGCGGCGTGGTGCTGCGGCCGGCCAACCGGGCCTTGCTGCGAACGCGGGCCTTTGTGGTCTGGCTGGATGCCCCTGACGCGGAACTGGTCGAGCGGCTGCGCGCCCACGATGAGGAGCGCCCCCTGCTGGCGGGAGATGCCCTGGCGCGCCTGGCCGCGCTGCGGGCCGCACGCGAGCCGCTCTACGCCGAAGTGGCGCACCTGCGCCTGGAGACGGCAGGGATGGAACCCGAGGAGGCGACCCGGCGGATCATCAGCGCCTATCGGGAGGTGTAGGGCTGAAGCGTTGGCTGCAGGGCTACGCTCGCGTGTGCTATAATCCGCGGTTGGGACGAGCAACAACGTGTGAGCCGGAGCACGCCCCGTTATGGCCAAGATCGAAATCCACGCCTGGTATCGCCAGTATCGCAAGCTCAAGGCGCAGGTCGCCGACGCCATTTTGCTCTTTCGCTTTGGCGATTTCTACGAAACCTTCGACGACGACGCGAAGCTGGTGGCCGAATTGCTCGATGTCACCCTCACGCGCAAAGACTACGCCGTAGACAAGAGCAAACCCCGCGACAGCCAGAAACTCTACGCCCCGATGGCGGGCATGCCCTACCACGCGGTTGAGCGGTATGTCAGCGAACTGGTGGGCCGGGGCTATCGCGTGGCGATCGCCGAGCAACTCACTGAGACCGAGGCGACGCGCACCGATACGCGCCCCCGCTCGGTCTTCGCAGCGGGCATTCAGCACACGACGCCCGGCGAGATCGAGCGCAAGATGGTACACCGTGAGATCGTGCGCGTCATTACTCCCGGCACGGTCGTGGATCTGGGGATGCTCACGGCCACAGTCAACAATTACCTGGCCGCAGCGATTGTCGAGGGTGAGCGCGCTGGCCTGGCCTACGCCGACCTCAGCACGGGCGAGTTTGCCGCCACCGAGTTCAGCGGCGAGCGCGCCCTCCAGCAACTGCTGGGGGAACTGGCGCGTTTGCAGGCCGCCGAGGTGCTGGTACCCGACGCGGAGGGTCTGCGCCCGCCGGGCCTGGCCCCGGCCGAGGCGCGGCTGACGCGCGACCTGGCGCCCATGACGCGCGATGAGCGCGAGGCATTGCTGCCACACGAGCGCGTGGCCCGCCGGCTCGACAGCGAGAACGCGGCGCGCTGGTCCCGCGGGCATGTGACGGCATGGCCGGCCTGGCGCTGGGATGTGTCCGAGGCGCGGGAGGTGCTGCGGCGACAACTCCGTGTTGGTACGCTGGCGGCCTTCGGGCTTGATGAGCGGCCCCTCGCCACCCGCGCCGCCGGGGCGCTGCTTCAGTACGTGCATGAGACCCAGCGGCACCAGGCCATGCAGTTGAATACGCTGCGGGTCTACTCGATGGCCAGTTTCATGTTTCTCGACCCGCAGACGCGCCGCAATCTGGAACTGCTGGAGCCGGGGCGCCAGGGCGCGCGCACCGCGCTGGTGAATGTGCTCGACCGCACTCGCACGCCGATGGGGGCGCGGCTGCTGCGCCGCTGGATCGCCCAGCCCCTCGTCAGCCTGGCCCCCCTGCGGGCGCGCCAGGCCGCGGTAGCCCGCCTGGTGGAGCGGTCTATGCTGCGCGCCGAATTGCGCGAGGCCCTCGGGGCGGTCGGCGATATGGAACGGGCGCTCAACCGGATCGCTCAGGGCCTGGCCGTGGCTACGCCGCGCGACCTGGTGCAATTGCGGGCCTCGCTGCGCGCCCTGCCCGCGGTGCTGGCCGCCGCCGGCGCCGACCTGGCCAACCTTGTCCCCGATGATGAGATGACGCCGGGGTCCAGCGTCGTGACGCCGCCAGAGGGCGACGCCGCGGATGAGGGGTTGTTCGAGGCCGAAGCAGGTGCGCCTCCGCCGCCCATCTTCGACCCCTGCGCCGATGTGCTTGATCTGCTCGAACGAGCCCTGGACGACGAACCGCCGGCTCTGCTTGGGGCCTCCAATTACCTGCGGAGCGGCGACGACGGCGGCGAACGGCCGCGCCGGGTGATCCGCCCGGGCTTCGAACCACGGATCGATGCCCTGGTGCAGGCCAGCCGCCATGCCCAGGAGTTCATTGACCGGCTGGAGGCCAGGGAACGCGAGCGCACCGGCATCAAATCGCTCAAGGTGGGCTACAACAGCGTCTTCGGGTACTACATCGAAGTCTCGCGCGCGGCCGACGAACGGCTCATCCCCAGAGACTACGAACGTAAGCAGACCCTCGTCGGGGCCGAGCGATACATCACCGCCGAGTTGAAGGAGTACGAACAGATCATTGACCGGGCCAGGCTGCAACTCATCGAACTGGAACGGGAAGCCTTCGCGCGGCTCTGCGCCCAGGTCAGCGAACACGTGGAGCGGCTGCGCCGCGTCGCCCGGGCACTGGCGCGCCTCGATGCGATCCAGTCGCTGGCCGAGACCGCCGCGCGCTGCGGGTATACCCGCCCGCACCTCGACGACAGCACGCGCCTGCGGATCACGCGCGGACGCCACCCCGTGGTCGAGCAGATGCTGGCCGAGCCGTTCGTGCCCAATGACATCGCCCTTGACACCGACGAGGCCCAGTTGCTGATCATCACCGGCCCCAATATGGCCGGTAAAAGCACCGTGCTGCGGCAAGTGGCGCTGATCGCCCTCATGGCGCAGATTGGCTCCTTCGTGCCCGCCGAGCACGCCGAAGTGGGCCTGGTGGACCGCATCTTCACCCGTATCGGCGCCCAGGATGATATTGCCACCGGCCAGTCGACCTTTATGGTCGAGATGACCGAGACCGCCGCGCTGCTACTGCAGAGCACCCGGCGCAGCCTGATCATCCTCGATGAGGTTGGTCGCGGCACGTCAACCTACGACGGCATGGCGATTGCCCGGGCCGTGGTCGAGTACCTGCACAACGAGCCGCATTTAGGCTGTCGCACCCTGTTCGCGACCCACTACCACGAGTTGACGGCGCTGGAAGGAACGCTGCCGCGGGTGCGCAACTACCACATGGCCGCGGTTGAGCAGGACGGGCAGGTGGTGTTCCTGCACGAACTGCGTCCGGGCGGGGCCGATCGCTCCTACGGCATCCACGTGGCGGAACTGGCCGGTATTCCCCGCGCGGTGACGGCGCGCGCCAGCGCCTTGCTGGCCGAACTGGAGGGGCGACGGGATCTGGCGACGGCGAGAAGGGGGCACGAGCAAGGGCAAGAACAGCCGGTCGTGGAGGCGGCGGAGGAAGCGGAGGCGTCCGACGGCGCACAAGGCCCCCCACCAGTCGCGGCGCCCCCACGTGGAGGACGCCCGCAGACCAGCGGGCAACTCAGCCTCTTCGACGTGGCGCCCGGCCCGGTGCTGGAGTATTTGCGCCGGTTGAACATCAACGAGTTGACGCCGCTGCAGGCGCTTAATCTGCTGTACGAGTTGCAGAATCTGGCGGGTGAGACGGAGGGATAGATTTTGGATTTTAGATTTTAGATTTTGGATTTTGGATTGGCGTGTTATGGTTTGACGGACTGGAGAAGATCTGTGGACGTAGTTCGCTCCCTCACGCCGGGCCTGAGCACCCGTCCTTCCGTCCTGACGATGGGCAAGTACGACGGCGTGCACCTGGGGCACCAGCAACTGATCAGCACCACGGTCGAGCGCGCGCGCAGCCTGGGGATGCAGAGTGTCGTGCTGACATGGGAGCCGCACCCGAATGCAGTGATCCGGCCCGATCTGCCACTGCAACTGCTAACCAGTCTGGAGGAGCGCATCGAGTTGATCGCCGGGCTGGGGCCGGATCTGCTGATTGTCGCGCCGTTCACCACCGAAACCAGAGACACCAGCGCCGAGGCGTATATGCGGCAGATCGTCGCCGCGACGCCGGTGCGTGAACTGTGGGTCGGCGAGGACTTCGCAATGGGGCGTGGGCGGAGCGGCGATGTTGCTGCATTGATGACCATCGGGGTGAAACTCGGTTTCGCGGTGGGCGCGGTGCGCAAGGTCATCGTCGGCGGGGAGCCGGTGAGCGCCTCGCGGGTGCGCGAGGTGCTGCGCCGCGGGGCCGTGGACCAGGCGGTGGCCCTGCTCGGGCGGCCCTTCGGCCTGCGGGGGATTGTGGTGGAGGGCGACCGGCGGGGCCGGACGATCGGCTTTCCTACTGCCAATCTGATGATCGACCCGACGCATGTGCTGCCCGCGGACGGGGTCTATGCCGGTCACGTTTACCTCAACGGAGAAGCGCTGCCGGCGGTGACCAACGTGGGCCTGCGGCCGACGTTCAACGGTTTGCACCGAACGGTTGAGGCCCATCTGCTAGATTGGAGCGGCGATCTCTATGGGCGTTCGATCCGGGTGACGTTCCTGCACCGGCTGCGCGGCGAGCAGCGCTTTGACGGGCCGGCGGCTCTGGTTGCGCAGATCGGCCAGGACGCCGCGCGGGCGCGGGAGTTGCTGAGGCCATGAGCGCCTCCACCCGCTCGCCCGTTCCGGCGCGGGAGACGCCGGTCGTCACCGGCGCGCTGGCGCCTCCACGCTTTCGCATCGCGCTGCTTGCGGTGGCGCTGCTCCTGGTAGTATGGGCGACCCTCTGGTTTTCCCTGGCCGCGCCACGCTCCTTCGCCCTCGATGTTGGCGGCATTGGCTCCGGCGACCGCATCTTCCTGCGCGGGATGTACCAGCCTGAGATCGCGATCGCCAACGATCCAGCGGCGCGCACCTACCGCTGGGCGCACGGCGATGCCGAGGTGTTGCTACCCGTGGGCCGGAACGCTCCAGCGATCTTTAGCGCCGATATGAATGCCGTACCGCTGCCATCGGGACGTCCGCTGGCCTTCGCGATGTACGCAGGCAACGAACTGCTGCGCTTCGACGTGCCTGCGGTGGTGCGGGAGTACCATATCTTGCTGCCACCTTCCAGCGTGGAGCAAGGGGTCATCCGGCTGCGCTTCGCGAGCCCGACAGTCAGCCCGCCGGGTGACGACCGGCAACTGGCGGTGGCGCTGGGCCGGGTGGACATACATCCGCTGCCGGTGCTGGCCCGCCCCGCACTGGCGCCGATACTGGCCGAGACGGCCCTGGTGGGGCTGGCGGTGGCGTTGTTCCGGGCCAACGGCGCGCGCGTGGCCGGGATGGCGGCGGCTGGATTGGGCGCAACGGCGCTGCTGGCCGGCCTGAACGTTGCGGCGAGCGCCTGGATGGTTGTGGGAGTCTGGCCGCTGCTGCTGGCGGGCGCGACCCTGGTGGCAGCCAGCCTGGCGGCGCGCTGGCTGCTGCCCCGCGTCGCGCCCGCCGAGGCGCAATTTGCACGGCATCTCTGGTTGATTACCCTGGGCGGCCTGGCCCTGCGGCTGATCGGCGTCAGCGCACCGGGCTTTGTGTTTAACGATCAGGACATCCAGGAGATATTTCTCGGCAACGTGCTACGGGGCGAGGTGTTTTTGTTTGTGGGGTCGCACGAGTTCGCCGGAGGGCAAACCTTCTACCCCAGCGGGCCGTACACCCTGGCGTTGCCACTCCTTCTGCTCCGCCCGGCGCTGCCGTTCGCGCTGCACATCGGCGCGGCCCTCGCCGACGCCTGCGGACCGCCGTTGCTGGCGCTGGTGGCGCGCGAGTTGGGCCTGGGGCGCCGGGCGGCGCTCATCGCGGCGGGATTGCTGGCCCCGCTCCCCGTGTTCCTGACGGCGATCTGGTGGGGCTTCCTGGGCAACATCAGCGGCCAGATGTTCCTGCTGCTGCTGCTCTGGCTGCTGCTGCGCTACACGCGCGCCCCGAACCGGGCGGGCACGGCGCTGCTGTTCGTGAGCTTCTGCCTGGTGCTGCTCTCCCACGTGGGGGTGTTGATCCTTACCGCCACCGCCGGGCTGCTTACCCTGAGCCTGGCCTGGCTGCGCCCGCACCCCTCGGCGACGGCCTGGCGCGGCGTGACCCTGGCAGGCCTGGGCGCGCTCGGCGTGTGCGTGCTGATGTACCTGAGCGCAGTGGCGTGGCCGATGCTGGCTTCGGCGCGAATGCTGACGAGTGACCAGAACCTGCTCTCGCCCGAACGCATGGCCGAGCACCGGGCCTATTTGAACTACGTGCTGCCGGTGGCCGTCTGGCGGGGCATGGGCATGCTGCCATTCCTGCTGCTACTGCCGGGTATTCCACTGCTGCTACAACGGGCCGAGCGTCCGCTGGGACGCGCGCTGGTGCTGGGCTGGCTGATCACGCCCTTCGTCTACCTAGCGGTGGATTACCTGAACACCATGCAGGTTCGTTATGTCTACTTTATTGCCCCGTTGTGCTGTCTGGCCAGCGCGGCGGTGCTGGGGCGGTTGTGGGGGCGCCCCGGCGGGCGGCAGGTGGCGCTGGTGGTGCTGGCCCTGATCGTCTGGCTAGGGGTGTTTCTGTGGTACCGGGGGGCGGTGATAGGGATCAAGATGTCGCTGGTGCCGTTGACGCATTAGCCACCAGGATAAACAAAGACGTTCCTGGGAGGAGTGCGCCCTCCCAGGAACGTCTCGCCGGGGCGGAGGGCTACGGCCTCGCGACGAGGCTCAACAGATAGGCCCAGAGTTCCTGGAAGAAGGTCAGCGCGCGGCCAAAGAACCCGGGATCGAACATGGCGATGGCCCCGATGCCCACGGCGAGGGCCAGCGCCACGGCGATTAGCACGATGATCGAGCGCGGCAGGCTGCGCGGCGCGGGCGCGCCTCCCAGGGAGGGGAGGGGTTCCATCACTTCGAGGCTGAACTTGCTGCTCAACTCTTCCAGCACGGGAGCAGGATCGACCCCCATGTGTTCGGCATAACGCCGGATCATATCCAGGGCCGCCGGGCCGCGCGGCAGCAGGGTGAACTTCTCGTCTTCGATCGCCTGCAGATAGGACATGCGGATGTGCAGTTCGTTCTCGAGTTGCACCAGGGTCAGGTGGCGCCGCACACGCTCCGCGCGCAGCCGGGGGCCGAAACGCGCCTCCTCCTCCTGGCTGAGGATCGCCGCAGCCGGCGGCGTCTGGATGCCGCTAGAAGACGGTGCGCGCAGCAGGGCCATCTCTTCGGCCTCGGACATAAACACCGTCTCGTCGTGATTGTTGCGCGCATTGCGTCGCTTGCTGTTCGACCGGGGTTTCGGCGGCGGGGCGACGGGCCGGGCGGAGGGCCCCGACGGCGACGGTCGGGGTTCCGGCGCATCGGTGGAACTGGCAGGGGGCGTCGGCGATGACGCCGGGGGCAGGGGGGACGTGACGGCAGATGAAGACGCTGCGGTGGCGTTCGCCAGAGCGGGAGCGGGGAGTTCACTCAGACGGGCGCCGATGCGGGCCAGCAGTTCGGCTGAACGGTAGGGCTTGGCAATGAAATCGGCAGCGCCGGCCTCGAAGGCGCGAACGACGTCTTCCTCGCGGGCCAGGCCACTGAGCACCATGACTGGACGCTCGGAAGCCAGGCGCTCGAGCAGATCCCAGCCGCGACCGTCACCGGCGCGCACCTCCAGGATTACCAGATCGGGACGCTGTTCGGCAAACAGTTGCTCGCCGTGAACCACATCGCTACTGCGGGCCACCTGGAAGCCTGCGGCCTCGAGTTGCGCCGACAGGCGCGCCAGCAGGGTCACATCATCGTCTATAATCAAAAGAGAAGCCACATGGGTGCTCCTGTGCGGGTGCGACGTGCGCGTCACATCTGCCCGGGCGCTGATGAAACGGCGCGCCAGGGCGACAACGGTCGCTTTGGGGCGCTATTATAGCACGGCATATGCAGACCCTGTACGATGTAATTGTGGTTGGCGCGGGGCACGCCGGTTGCGAGGCGGCTCACGCCGCGGCGCGCATGGGCCGCCGCACGCTGCTGTTGACCATTGACCTGGATAAACTGGCCCATATGTCCTGCAACCCCAGCATTGGCGGGCCGGCCAAGGGTCATCTGGTGCGCGAGATTGACGCCCTCGGAGGGCTGATCGCGCGCATTACCGACTGCACCGCCATTCAACTGCGGGTGCTGAATGAGAGCAAGGGTCCGGCCGTGCAATCACTGCGGGCGCAGTGCGACAAGCGCCTGTACGCCCAGGTGATGAAGGAAACCCTGGAGCGGGTTCCGAACCTGGATATTCGTCAGGCGATGGTGGAGCGGATCGTTCCACTGCGTGGCCGAAACTGGCACGAGGCAGGGGTGTTGCCGCCGGAGGCGGCCTTCGCGGTGGTTACCCACACCGGCTGGATCTACGGCGCAAAGGCGCTGGTGTTGACCACGGGAACGTTTCTGCGCGGTCGGGCGATCACCGGGCAGGCGGCCTGGGGCGCCGGGCGCGCCGGTGAGGCCCCGGCAGTCGCCCTCGGCGAGGACCTGGCGGCGCTGGGTTTTCCCCTGGTGCGTCTGAAGACGGGCACGCCGCCGCGGGTGCATGCCGGCAGCATTGATTTTGGCCCTGCCGAGGTGCACCACGGCAGCTCCGTACCAGTGTACTTCGGCCACTACTATCCCGGGATCGAGGACCCGCCGGCGCCGGCCTACAGCGGCCCACCCGCGGCAGTCTATCCGCACCCCACCCTCACCGGCTGGCGGCCGCAACTGCCGTGCTACCTCGTGCACACCACGCCCGCCTTCCACGACCTGATCCGCGCCAACCTCGACCGGGCGCCGCTCTTTTCGGGCGTCATCGAGGGAGTAGGGCCGCGCTACTGCCCCAGCATCGAGGACAAGATCGTGCGCTTCGCCGACAAGGAGCGCCACGGGCTGTTTCTGGAGCCGGAGGGCTGGCACACCTACGAGGTGTACGTCCAGGGTTGCAACACCTCGCTGCCCGAAGACGTGCAGTGGGCCATGCTGCGCTCCATTCCGGCGCTGCGGCGGGCCGAACTGATGCGCATCGGCTACGCCATCGAGTACGACGCGGTGGCGACCGGGGAGATAGGCGCCGATCTGCAAGCGCGGCGTATGCCGGGGCTGTTCCTCGCCGGGCAGATCAACGGCACCACCGGCTACGAAGAGGCCGCAGCACAGGGCCTGATGGCGGGCATCAATGCCGCGCGCCACGTCGCTGGCGCACCTGCGGTGATCCTCCGGCGCGACCAGGCCTACATCGGCGTGTTGATCGACGACCTGGTGACCAAAGAGATCCGCGAGCCGTACCGTATGTTCACCTCGCGCGCCGAGCACCGCCTGCTGCTCCGCGGCGACAATGCCGACCTGCGTCTCACTCCCCTGGCGCGCGAACTCGGATTGGTGGACGCCACCCGCGCCGCCGCGGTGGAGCGCCGCCGTGAGGACGCCCTGGCCCTGCGCGCAGCCCTGGAGGGGCGCAGACTCTACCCTTCGGCGACCCTCAACCAGGCGCTCGCCGCAGTTGGCGTGGAGCGCCTCAACCAGCCGGCGAGCGCCGCCGAGCTGCTCGCCCGCCCAGCGGTGCGCTATGCCCAGGTGCGCGAGGCGCTGGATCTGCCCGAGGCGCCAGAGCACGTGGTTGAACTGGTAGAGGTCGAGTGCAAATACGGCGGCTACATCGAGCGCCAGCAGCGCGAGGTGGAGCGGCTGCGCAAGATGGAGAACCGGCGCATCCCGCCGGAGCTTGACTACGACGACCTGCCGGGCCTGCGGAACGAGGCGCGCCAGGTCTTCAAGCGCTTCCGCCCGGCAACGCTCGGGCAGGCTGCACGTCTGGCCGGGATCAACCCCGCCGATGTGGCAATTGTGCTCTTCGCCCTGGAGCGCCGCGAACTGGCCCGCAACGGGGGAAGGTAAGCAGCGCGGAGAACCCGGGATTCGCACCGTCTCTGCCTACAGGGGAGGGTTGCACTATCATGCGCCAACGCCCCGGTCCTGACATCCCCGCGCCTGGAACGAGCACCCGTGCAATGGAGCCGCGCCTGTGAGGGCATAGCAGGGAGCGTTTGATCATGCCCGCTGCAGTACCCGAGGCCGAAGGCACGCGGGAAAGCGCCCTGCTACGCCGCAAATGGTCAACCCTGCTCTTGCTGGCCCTGGCCGAACTGCTGGCGATGGGGCCCTGGTTCTCGGCGTCGGCAGTAGTGCCGGCGCTGAGCGCCGAATGGAACCTGGACCCGACCCTGCAAGCCTGGCTGACCATGTCGGTGCAGGCGGGTTTCGTGGCGGGGGCCTTCGGTTCGGCGTTGTTGAACCTGGCCGACCGGGTTCCTGCGCGCTGGCTCTTTGCGGGCGCGGCTGCTACGGCCGCACTGGCAACGACGCTGATCACCGCCCCCGGCGTCGGTCCAGCCCTGGCCCTGCCCCTGCGCTTCCTCACCGGGATGGCCCTGGCGGGGGTGTATCCTGTTGGCATGAAAATCACCGCCACGTGGACACGGCACGACCGTGGTCTGGGTATCGGCCTGCTGGTGGGCGCGCTGACCATCGGCAAGGCCGGGCCGCACCTGCTCAATGCGCTGGGCGGCGCTGACGACTGGCGTCCGGTGCTGTGGCTGGCGGCGGGGATGGCGGCGCTGGGGGGCCTGGTGGCGGCGCTGTTTATCGAGGAAGGCCCCTACGCCGCAGCGGCGCCCCGCTTCCGCTGGCAATACGCGGGTGAAGTGCTGCGTGACCGCAACCTGCTGCTGGCCAACCTGGGCTACCTGGGCCATATGTGGGAACTGTACGCGATGTGGGCCTGGGCGCCGTTGTTCCTGCTGGCCAGCTATCAAGTTGCAGGAGTGGACCCGGTGTGGGCAAGCGTGGCCGCGTTCGCGGTGATCGGCGCGGGAGGAGTGGGCAGCCTGCTGGCCGGGGTGCTCGCCGACCGGGTCGGGCGCACGCAGGTCGCCATCGCCTCGCTCCTGATCAGCGGCGGATGCGCCCTGGCGATCGGCTGGTTCTACGGGGGCAACCCGGCCCTGGTGACGCTGCTGGCCCTGCTCTGGGGCTTTGCCGTTGTGGCCGACTCGGCCCAGTTCTCCGCCGCAGTCAGCGAGTTGTGCCGCAGCGAGTACACCGGCACCGCCCTCACCCTCCAGACCAGCCTGGGGTTCCTGCTAACGTTGTTTACCATCTGGATGGTACCGCCCCTGGTCAGCCTGATCGGCTGGACGGGCGCCTTTGCTGCGCTGGCGGCAGGACCGGTGTGCGGCATCTGGGCCATGTTCAGGTTGCGGCGTTCACCAGCGGCAGCGAGGCTCGCCGGGGGGCGCGGCTGACAGGCGGCAGCCACAAGGCACTGCAAATCCAGGGCAAAAGATGTGCAATTGTGGTATGCTACCAGGGAGGAGAAATATTAGAAGGTAAGGATCTGGGAGAGCTGCGCCCTCCCAGAAACCCCTACCTAACCATCAAAAAGATATGGATCCAACAACCACCACAAGCACCGCGCCCGCGACCGAGCGGCGCTACGCGATCAGCGAACACTACATTGACGGGCCGCAGGGGCCGATGCGCTACTGGGCCTCCGAGCCGCGCCACGGGCTGCCCGTGGTGTTCATTCACGGCTACGGGGCGCTGATCGAGCACTGGCGGCCGATCATGCGCCCGGTAGCGCGCAGGCACAGCCTGTTCGCGCTCGATCTGTACGGTTTTGGCTACTCGGCCCGACCCGGCGGCCTGCCGAGCCGGCAGGGCTGGGCCGACCAGGTGGCTACCTTTCTTGACAGGGTGGTAGGCGGCCCGGCGGTGGTCGTCGGCCACTCGATGGGCGGGGTCGTCGCCAGCGAGGTGGCCCGGCGCCACAGCGCGCTCACCCGCGCCCTGGTGCTGGTCAACAGTTCGGGCATGCAGCCCTACGAGCGCCCGCTCACGCCGACCGACCGGCTCCTGCTCAATGTCATCGGCGCGCCCCTGGTCGGCGAAACCGTGGCCGGCTTCTTCGCCAATGAGTGGGGCGTGCGCCAGGCACTGCTGGCATCCTACCACCGCAAGGAGCGGGTAACTCCCGAACTGGTGCAAACCTTTGCCGGCCCGCTGCGCCGCTTTGGAGCGAACTCGTACCTGGCGGCGACCCGTAACGCGACCAACCTGGTGATCGAGATGCGCCCCGGTGAGTACGGCGGCCCGGCGCTGCTGATCTGGGGCGCCGAAGACCGTTCCATCCCCCCGTCGGATGCCGAGGCGATCAAGCGCCTCTTCCTACCCCAGGCCGAGATCACTGTTCTTGCCGACAGTGGTCACTGCCCCTTTGACGAAACCCCGGAGGCGTTCTGCGACGCGCTGTTGCCCTGGTTGGAACGACTCTGAGGGTGCGTCAGGCACGATAGGGCTGCGCCTTCCCAGACCATCACAGCGAGCAGGGGGATGGGGAAACCTGAGTTTCCCCATCCCCCTGTTTGCAGAACGCTCGAAGCGGCTTTTCGGGTGTCTACGGACCGGGGGTTCGTGCGGGCGAAGGCGGGGGGCCTGCCGTGGGCGATTCGGGTGGTGCGCTGGCCGTCGTCCCGGTTGGCGCCATGGTAGGCTCTTCGGAGAACGGCGGCGTAGGGAGTTCGACCGGCGCCGTGGTGGGCGCTTCCGAGGGGAAGAGACCAGGGGTCTCCGTCGGAATCTCCGCGGTCGGCGGCGTCGGCGGCGGCTCCACAACCTCGGTTGCGGTCGGCGGCGGCTCCACAACCTCGGTTGCAGTCGGCGCCTCGGGAGTGATCGGTGTCAACGGCTCCGGTGTGCTGGTTGGCGCCGGAGGCGGCGGGATATAGATTGGCGGTGTGAAGGTTGCCGTGGGCGGCTCGGGGCTAGGGCTAATAGCCTCGATCGTTGGCAAAACCGATGCAGTCGGCGTGGCGCCAGGCGTGGGGGTACTCGAGGGCCGCGCGATCGGCGTCGGCATTGCCGTGCGCGTGGCGGTCGCAGCAGGGGGCGGCGCCAGAATCCCGGGCCCGGGTTCTTCGGTCGAGGTGGGTGCAGGCGGCGGTGGCCCGCCAGAGAAGGCGCCCTCACGGATCAGGCCCACCCCCGCAACCGCGTAGACCACCAGAATCACTCCCAGCAGGGCAAGCAGCATCCCATAAATGGCGCGGTCGCGGGCAGGAAGACCCGCCAGCCAGCCACGCAGCCCGCCAGCGGAAGCCAGTACTGGTTCAATCGGTGCGTTGGCGACCGGTACCGGCGTTGATGGGAGGACCATGCCCGTGTATAATGGGCATCTAACATGATCCGCAGAAAGACAGAAGCTGATCTGATATTCCGGCGGGGTAGAAGGGATCTCCTGAGCCTGGCCGGTAGCATAGCAGCGATGCTCAGGCGTCGGTGAGGCGAAGCGGATCGCCTGATTCTGCTTGAGCCCGAGGTATGGGCAGTGTCCGGTTGGCTCGAGCATAGTTGGTGAACGGTTTCGCTGCGACGTTGCTGTGCCCATTATAGAACCCGGTTCAAGTGACGTCAAAGAAGCACAGGTGCTCGTATGCGCGTGGTTATTGTCTCTGACATTCACTCAAACTTTGTTGCCCTGGAGACAGTTCTAGCCGCGGCAGGCAGTTTTGACGAGCTCTGGTGCCTGGGTGATACGATCGGCTACGGCCCGCGCCCGAATGAATGCGTTGCATTCATGCGCCAGTACGCCAGCAAGGCCCTCACTGGCAACCACGACCTCGCCTGTCTGGGCAAGATCGATCTGCGCGACTTCAACCCCGATGCGCGCCGGGCCAATATCTGGAACGGCGAACAACTCAGCGCCGAGAATCGCGCCTGGCTCGAACAACTCGCCCCTACGCTGCCGATTGACGAGCGCTTCTTTCTTGCCCACGGCAGTCCCCGTGAGCCGATCTGGGAGTATCTGCTCTCGACTGAGCAGGCCACCGGCAACTTCCAGGTGTTTGATCAACAGGTATGTTTCATCGGCCATTCGCACGTCCAGCTCGGCTTTCGCGTCCGCGATGGCTATGACCGCTGCGAACGCTTCATGGCCGACCGCCAGCGGGTGGTGGAGCTTGAGGATCACTCCCGCTTCATTATCAACCCCGGCAGTGTTGGTCAACCGCGGGACCAGGACCCTCGCGCTGCCTATGCCATCCTCGATACCGACCGCGGAACCGTAACCTTTGCTCGCGTGGAGTACGACGTGCGCGCAACGCAGCGCCAGATGATCGAGGCGCGACTACCGGGCGCGCTGGTCCGCCGGTTAGAGTATGGGATGTAGTAGGCCGACTGGCGTTCCCCTTGCTCTGGCCCATCCCGGTGTCCGACTCCTCCACCCTCTCCTTGATTAACGTGCCAACGACCGATTATTGAGCCAGGAGAGATGCAAGCAGACCATGAGAGGATCGTCATTCGCCGAGTGCCCGCTGTTGAGGCACGTGCAAGTGCCGCCGCGCATACTGGCACTACAACGAGACTCCGTCTCGGTAGGGGGTGCGGGGGCCGGTGGTCCGCGCACAGTTTCCCGTTCCTGTGCGGTGCGGCTTCACCGCGCCTCACGGGAACGGCGCTTTCGCGAGCGAGGGACCAATGCAGAAACAATCCGCCCACGAGGTTAGCGCGCCCGCGCCAGCGCTGCCCCTGCCCCTCCTGATCGGCGCGGCTATCGCCCTGCTGGGAAGCCTGGTCATTGCCGTCCCCGGAGACCCCGAGTGGTGGAAGGTTATCGTCCTGGGGGTGGTTCAGGGGATCACCGAATGGCTGCCGATCTCCTCCACCGGCCACCTGCTGATCGTCTCGGATTTGCTCGGGTATAGTGGCAGCATCGGGGGTACCTTCGAGATTTTCATCCAGTTCGGCACGGTGCTGTCGGTGATGGCATTCTACGCCGGGGATCTCCTGGCCCAGGGGCGCGCCCTGCTGGGGCGGGGCACGCACGACGAGGCGCTGATGGCGCGCCGTCTGTGGATCGGGGTGTTCATCGCAGCCCTGCCCGCCGCACTCATTGGCATCGTCTTCCGCGACTTCATCAAGGCCGTGCTCTTTGAGACGCCCCAGGTTATCGCCGGGGCGTTGATCGTGGGTGGAGTCATCTTTCTCATCATCGAGCGCTTTCCGCTCCGCACCCCGCGCACCCACGACCCGGGGCGCGTTACGCCCTGGCAGGCCCTGGGGGTTGGCATTGCCCAGGTCTTTGCGCTTATCCCAGGGATGTCGCGCTCCGGCTCGTCAATCGTCGGTGGGTTGCTGGCCGGTCTCGACCGGCGCACCGCGACGGCCTTTTCGTTCTACCTCTCGATCCCTGTTCTCGGGGCGGCAACCTTTGTGGACCTGATCGGCAGCCTGGACCAGGTGCAGGCCGGCGACTGGGGCCGCCTGCTGCTGGGCACGGTGGTGGCGATGATCGTCGGCTACGCGGCGATTGGCTGGCTGTTGCGCTACGTCGCGCGCCACACCTTTGTTGCCTTCGGCATCTACCGCATCCTGATCGGGCTGCTCATTCTGTGGCTGGCTGCCGTGGGTATGCTGTAGGGCCTTCCAGCCGGTACAGGCGGGGAACCCGGCCTCTCCGGGCAAAAAGCCCCCGGGCGGGCGCTGGCGGCCCCGCGCCGGTTGCAGGCAGGCGGGGCAACCAGGGTTCCCCGCGCCCCTCCTGGGAAGGCCGGGACCCTGGCCTTCCCTCCCCCTGGTCCATAAGCGAGCGCCTGGGACCCTATGCGGACGGTAGAAGGCGGCGCAACCCGGTTTCTAAGCCTCGGTAAGTTCCAGCATCTCCTGGGCCTGAATGGCGGTGATCGCCACGGTGTTGACAATGTCCTCCACGCTGCACCCACGGCTCAGGTCATTGACCGGCTTGTTCAGCCCCTGAAGCACCGGACCCACCGCGATTGACCCCGTTTCACGCTGTACGGCTTTGTAGGTGTTGTTGCCGGTGTTGAGATCGGGAAAGATCAGCACCGTGGCCCGTCCCGCGACCCGGGAAGCGGGCATCTTGGTGCGGGCGACGGTTTCGTCCACGGCGGCATCGTACTGCAGCGGTCCCTCCAGCAACAGATCGGGGCGGCGGGCCCGGGCCAGTTGGGTCGCCTTTCGCACCCGCTCCACCTCCTCGCCCTCACCCGACTCGCCCGTCGAGTAGGAGAGCATAGCCACCCGCGGCTCGATGCCGAACAGTTTTGCCGTATCTGCCGAGGCGATCGCGATATCGGCCAGTTGCTCGGCAGTGGGCCGGGGATTGATCGCACAATCCCCGTAGACCAGCACCCGATCCTCCAGACACATAAAGAACACCGAGGACACGATCGAGATCCCCGGGCGCGTCTTGATGATCTGCAGCGCAGGGCGAATGGTATGGGCCGTGGTGTGCGCTGCGCCCGAGACCATCCCGTCGGCATCGCCCATGTGGACCATCATGGTGCCGTAGTAGGAGACATCGAGCATCAGGTCGCGCGCGAGGTCCCGGGTCATACCACGGTGCCGGCGCAAGTGGTAGAGTTCGTCGGCGTAGGCGTCGAAGCGCGGTGAGGTGGCCGGGTCAATGATCTCGACCTGATCGAGATCCAGGTCAATCCCCAGACGGCTGACCATGGCGCGGATCTCCTGCGGGTTGCCGAGGAGGATCAGGTCGGCGATGCCTTCACGCACCAGAATGTCACCGGCGCGCAGGATGCGCTCCTCGTTACCCTCGGGCAAGACGATGCGCCGACGGTTGGCGCGGGCCTGCCGGGTCAGGTTGAAGAGGAAGAGCCGGGGCGAAACACCGCGCGGCTCGATGGTGCCGTAACGCTGTTCGAGCGCGGCCCCGTCAATATAGCGTGCGCAGAGTTGCAGCCCCGCTTCGATCTTCACTGGCGTGTCGGTGGTGATGTAGGACTTCACGCGGAACAGTTCGGTGGCCGTCTCGTAGGTGTCGCTGGTCACCGCGATCACCGGGGGGATCTCGCCCACCCCATCGAGCAGGCGCATCAGGGCCGCCGAGGGCCGCTGTCCGGCCGTCAACACGATCCCGGCCAGCGAGGGGTAGTTCGCCGAGTGGTGGGCCAGCACCGCGCTCAGGAGCACATCACCGCGATCGCCCGGCGTGACCAGCAAGGCATGGTCGCTAAGGCGCTCCAGGTAATGCTCCATCTGCATGGCCACGATCATCACCCGGCGGGCCTGGCGGTCGAACTGCTCGCGGCCGTAGAGCACCTCGGCGTTGAGCTGCTCGACCACCTCGCGCACGGTCGGGCTGCCCAGCACGACATCGGTGGGCAGGACCACCAGTTGATCAGGGGGAAGGCTCAGATCCCGGGCAAGCGATGCGCGCAGCGTATCAAGGCGTTCGGGCTCGACCTTGTTCACCACCAGCGCCACCACCGGACAGCCGCGGGCGCGAAAGGCATCGTGGGCCTGCCGCAGAATGCCAGCAAGCTCCTCGTCGCTACGACCCTGACCGCTCGTCAGCAGGATGACCGGACTGTCGAGGCTGCGGGCAATTTCGACATTCAGGTTGAACTCAAACTGGGGGGCATCGTGGTGGCCGTCGGAGCCCATGCAATAGACAAAATCATAGCGCCCGGCCAGGCGCTGATAGGCGGCGATGATGCGATTGAGGATCTCGTCGTAGCGATTATGGGCCAGCAAGGCGTCAGTCGCCGAAGCGGTAAGGGCATAAGTTTCGCCATAGACCTGATCAAGGCGAAAGTGGCCCAGGAGCAGATCAATGGTCTTGTCGGGCCGGGTAATGGCCTCATCGCGAATCACCGGGCGAAAGATCGCCACGCACCGTGTCTTCCGCAGCACGTAATCGAGGATCCCGAGTGAAAGCAGCGAGGTTCCGGCGTGGCGTTCCAGGGGAACGAGGTACAGCGAGCGTGCCATGCGTGTTCCTCACGTATGTTCATGCGGCTGCGCCGCCCAACATCAAGAGTGTTTTCGTGGGAGGGCCACGCCCTTCCACACCCTCCCAGGTATGATTGTAGCTTCCCGAGTCACAAGGGAGCGCGGACCCGGAGCTTGTGCAAAGGGACAGGCCCCCAACCCCGATGGTTGGGAGGTTTTAGCGGCGCAGCCATCAAAACCACGTAAAACAACCTCCGGGGCGCCTACGCCATCCTGGACCCAATACTTTTCAAATAAGACAAGGCTTACGGCAAGGCCCCCCTCCCAGCCCCCCCGCCGGGGGGAGGAGCGGGGCAGCATGCGGCGGGGCAGGCGCTCGTGCGCCGTCGGGATGCTTCCGAACCGCTCCAACGGGGAGCGGCGCTGGAAGCCCTCCCCCGTTGGGGAGGGTTGGGAGGGGGCAACGCGCTTATTTGAAAAGGACCCTGCTGTGGGAGATGGACTTTACTCAAGCCCTGGGGGCGGGCCATCCTGGGGTGCGAAATCCGTTGCAAATCTCGTTATATAAGGAGCCCCCGGGTCGGTTCTCAACGCACGAGCAACAAAAGGAGAAGCTGATGTACGCACGTCCAAGCCGTCTGCCGTTGCGCCTGATGCTGCTGACACTAATGTTCAGCATAGCTCTCACCGGTGCCTGGACCGCCCGTTCCGCTCCGCCCGTCTTCGTAACCGCGAACAATATCGTCCTTCAGCAGGGAAATACGCTGCCGATCTTCCCCCTGAGCGCGCCGCAGGTGACCGATGACACGACGCGGGCGCTGGCCCAACGTTTCAGCGGCATTTACAATCGCCAACCGA
Source organism: uncultured Chloroflexales bacterium (assembly GCA_937918935.1). GTDB lineage: Bacteria > Chloroflexota > Chloroflexia > Chloroflexales > Chloroflexaceae > JACAEO01. The sequence goes on from CAKZSI010000049.1 coordinate 40,508, forward strand.
TCGCTTCGGACACGTATCTTGGCGCGGCACGCTATACGGTTCCATTCACCGACACGCGTTCGCTGCTGGTGCGCTACGGGGCTACGGGCGGCTACTACGCGACGAATCTAGGCGAACTCGGTCGCGAGAGCGTACGCGGGGCCATTGACCGGGCGCAGGCACAACGTCTGGCATGCCTGTTCCTCCGCAATAACGGCTTTATGGACGCCCGAGGCAGGTTGCTGCTGGACCCGCAGAACCCGCAGGGGGTGCTTACCCCCAACCCCCAGGGCTGCGATTTCAACCCCGATCCGCAGAACCCGCTCTACCCGACGAGCCTGATCCGCACCGCCACGGTCTCCGCGAACACCCCCGGCGCGGCCCCGACTGAGCAGGACGTCGGCGTGGTGGTACGGGTGCCGATGAGCCTGCCGGTGCAGTTTGGCCAGCGGTCCGACTTGCCCCTCGGGGGGCCGGGCGGGCACCTTTCGCTGCTCTTTACCACTACGGACCTCGACAATGGCCCCACGCTCGACGACGCCGTACCGGGCCTGGCGGGGGTAGCGATGCCCTTCTTCGGACGCCAGCTCGGCCAGCCACGCAACGTTCCCATCGCCGACCCCAACGCCATCCGCAATCAGGTCGAGCAGCAGGTGCGCGCTTCGTTCCCCGGCGCTACCGGGGTGAACGTGCCTCAACCGGAGCTGTCCTACTATGTGCTCGACGCCGCAGTCGAGCAGCGGGCGCTGGAGCCGGTGCTGGAGTTTCAGGGCATCGAGGTTACCGTCGGTGGCGAGACGGTGATCCTGCGCGACATCGTAGCGCCGCTGGCCCGGTCGGGGGCGGGAGGCTTTGGCCCGGCGGTGAGCATCACCAACCCGGCCAACGGCTCGCCCTTCAACCCCGGGGCAGAAGTGCTCCTGCGCGGCGAGATCAGCGACGGCGCGGCGCCCTACAGGGTCGAATGGCTCACCGGCGACGGCGTAACTCTGGCCTCCGCCACAACCGTGACCAGCCCCGGTACGGTTGAACTGCGTACCCGCGACCTGCCCGCAGCGGGCCGTGACGGCGCACCCACCCCGGTGACGGTGGTGCTGCGCGTGACCGACAACGAGGGCGCGGTGCGGGAGGCGCAGATCAGCCTGCGGCCCGCCGTAGCGCCTACACTCTACCTGCCACTGATCATCCGCGAGCGGAGCGGCGCGCCCGCAACCGCTGAAGCCATCCTGGAGCAGGTCGGCTACGGTTTCGGCGTCGAAGCCAACTGGGACTATCCGCCAGCCGGTACGGGTGGCAGCGACCTGCCGGGGGTAATCCCCGACGCGAACGGCTTCCGCAGCGGGATGCTCGGCTATGGCTACAGCCAGCGCTTCTACTGGACCAACAGCGCCGCCTGGGAGCGCGACTGGCGGGATTGCGGTCTGGGGGGAATTGACTGCACCCTGGGCGTGGACCGGGCCGACTTTGTGTACTACGCCGGTCACGGTGGGCCGGCCGGTCTGAGCCTGGCCTCGAACAAAGACAGCACCTGGGCCAGCGCCACTAACGCCCGCTTCAACAGTGCCCGCTGGGTCGGCTTCGCCTCCTGCCAGACGCTACGGGTGCAAGGCTATACCACGGGCAACGAACCGATCCGCAAGTGGTTCAACTCGTTCCAGGGGGCGCACATGTTGCTGGGCTTCAACAGTAACATGCGAGACGTGGCCTTCGGCGGGCGCCTGGTAGAAAACATGCGTATGCCGAGCTTCCTGGGAATCGACTTCCCCTGGGCCCAGCCGACCATCGCCCAGGCCTGGATCAAGACCTCCTTCGAACTGAACGCCGGCAAGATCGCCTACATCTATGCGCGTAGCAGCACGGTCAACCCTGTCACCGACCGGCTCCCCAAACCGGGGCAGGCCATGCCGCCCCGCCCATTGCCGGTAAGCTCGTATCACTGGGTGTGGGAGACATTCTAGGTGAGGGGCGGGGAAACCGGGTTTCCCCGCGTCCCTGCCCCGGGGAGTACGCTCGGCTCCTTCCCCCCGCCGGGGGGAGGCTGGGAGGATGGGCAGCAATGCAAGGGTTCACGGACCATTCATGCGGCCAGGGCCTCGAGCACGCCGATGAGCTTTTCGCTCCAGGCGCCGTCGAGGGTGCGCCGGTCGAGGCGCACGAATTGCGGGCCGACCTTGACCGCATGGTCGCGCAGGAAGCGCCGGCGCAGACGCTCGCGCCGGGCGCTCTCGAGCACCGGCAGGCGAATGACAAACTCGTCACCCGAGGCGACGACCGAACTGACGCCTGCCTGAAGGGCCAGGGCCTTGATGTGCAGCCAGGTAAGCAGGTGCAGGGCCGCCTCCGGGGGCTTGCCGAAACGGTCCTGCAACTCCTGGCGCAACGCGCGCACCTCCTCCACCGTCTGCGCCTCGGTCATGCGCTGGTACATCGCCACCCGCAGCACGGGGTCGGCAATGTAGTCTTCGGGCAGATAGGCCGTCAGCGGCAGATCCAGGGTGACGAGCGGCGAGACCAGTACCTTCTCGCTGATGATCAATTTGCTGGCGGCTTCACTCAGGCTGATCTGGGGCGTGGCTTCCCCGGATGGCGGCGCGGCACGGTCAACGCTGGCCTTGAGTTGCCGCACGGCCTGTTCTAGCAGCCGCGAGTAGAGATCAAAGCCCACGGCGGCGATGTGGCCGCTCTGTTCTGCGCCCAGGAGGTTGCCCGCGCCCCGGATCTCCAGATCGCGCATAGCGACGCGGAAGCCTGCGCCGAGTTCGGCGGCCTCCTGGATAGCCTCCAGGCGCGCCTGGGCCTCCTGGGTCATCGGTTTCTCCTGGCGGTAGAGCAGGTAGGCATAGGCGCGGTTGGCGCTGCGACCAACCCGCCCGCGCAACTGGTAGAGTTGCGCCAGGCCGTAGTTGGTGGCATCGTCGATAATGATCGTATTGGCGTTGGGCACGTCCAGCCCGCTCTCAATAATGGTGGTACAGACCAGCACATCGTAGCGCCCGTCGAAAAAATCAAGCATCACTCGCTCCAGTTCGCGCTCGTCGAGTTGCCCGTGCCCCACGGCGATGCGCGCCTCGGGAACCAGGTTCTGGAGGCGGTTGGCGACGTGGTAGATGCTCTGCACCCGATTGTGGACGAAGTAGACCTGACCGTCGCGTTCCAGTTCCCGATTGATGGCCTCACGCACCAGTTCTTCGTTGTAGGGCGCCACATAGGTCTTGATCGGCAGGCGGTCCTCAGGAGGGGTATCAATCACGCTCAGGTCGCGAATGCCGGCCATGGCCATGTGCAGGGTGCGTGGGATGGGGGTGGCAGTGAGGGTCAACACGTCAACCTCGGCGCGCAGGCGCTTGAGACGCTCCTTGTGACGCACGCCGAAACGCTGCTCCTCGTCAACCACGACCAGCCCCAGGTCCTTGAACTGCACATCGTTGGAGAGGAGGCGGTGGGTGCCGATGACGATATCCACCTGGCCGCGGGCAAGAGCGGCGATGATGGCGTCCTGTTCTTTAGGCTGGCGGAAGCGCGAGAGCATTTCGACCCGCACCGGGAAGGCGGCCATGCGTTTACGGAAGGTGTCGTAGTGCTGCTGGGCCAGCACAGTGGTGGGCACCAGCACGGCCACCTGTTTGCCGTCCTGCACAGCCTTGAAGGCGGCACGGAGGGCCACCTCGGTCTTGCCAAAGCCCACATCGCCGCAGATCAGGCGGTCCATCGGCACGGGTTGTTCCATGTCGCGTTTCACCTCGCCGATAGCGCGGAGCTGATCCTCGGTTTCCAGGTAAGGGAAGGCATCTTCCAGTTCACGCTGCCAGTCATTGTCGGGGCCATAGGGATGGCCCTGCTTCATCTGGCGCTGAGCGTAGATGGTCAGCAATTCCTCAGCCAGGTCCTGCACCGCGGCGCGGGCCTTGCGCTTGGCCCGTTCCCAATCCTGCGTGCCCAGGCGCGTGAGCGTAGGCGCGGCGTCGCCAGCGCCAATGTAGCGGGTGACGCGATCCACCTGGTCCACCGGCACGTAGATCTTATCGTCGCCGGCATAGCACAGCACCAGATACTCGCGCTCGATCTCGCCGACGACGCGACGGATGAGGCCCTCGAAGCGGGCAATGCCGTGTTCGATGTGAACCACATAGTCGCCCGGCTTGAGACCACGCACGAAGGCGGCCCGTTCCTCGGCGGAAGTGCCGCGTTTGCGCCGCTCGCTGAGGGGACGGCGCTGGCGAATGCCAAAGATCTCGCTATCGGTGTAGAGGGTCAGATTAAGGGCGGGGAGGCGCCAGCCGCCCTCCAGGGCGCTGTGGGCCACGGCGAAGCGTGTCCGGGCCGCCCCGGCATCGGCGCCGGTGTTCTGGAAGGCCTCCTCGACCAGTTCCTGGAGCCGGGCAGCCTGGCTGGTAACGGCCAGCACCCGCTCGCCACGCTCCAGGCGAGTAACGATGTCGTGGACCAGGCGGCGGAACTGGCCGCCGAACAGTTCGGGGGCCTCGAAACGCAGATCACCGAGGGGGAGCGACTCATCCACACTGCCCGCATCGGGCGCCTCGGAACCGCTGAGGTCGACCAGCGCGCCGCGGACGGAGGGCGCGCCGGGGTCGAAGAGTTCCTCCCAGAGGAAGTAGGGCCGGGGAACATCGGGCGGCAGTTCGCCAGCGTCAATCAAGCGCGTGCGCCCATGCTCGGCCTGTTCGTGAATCTCGGCGGCGTGGCGGGCCAGAAACTGCGCCTCAGAGAGCAGGATGGCCGCGCCCTCGGGCAGATGGTCAAGCAGCGAGGCGCCCATGCCGTAGCGAAAGAACGGGGCGTAGAAGGCGCGGCCCTCGAAGCGTTCGCCCTGTTCGAGGCGTTCGAGGGCGACTTCCCACCCCAGGCGCACCTCACGGCGAAGGCCGCTGCGATCAAGGGCAGCAATGCGGGCCACGGCCAGTTCGCGGCGCCACAGGGGGATCTCGTGAGGCGGGCCGAGCGTGACCGCTTCCAGACGGACCGCGCTGCGCTGGGTGGCGGGGTCAAAACGGCGGATGCTCTCCACCTCGTCGCCGAAAAAGCCAATCCGCAGCGGCAGATCGTCCGCCGGGGGCCAGACATCGAGCAGATCGCCGCGGCGGTTGACTTCGCCCGGCGCCTCCACCGTCGGGGCCATCTGGTAGCCCAGGTGCAACAACTGGCGCGTGAGGAACTCGGGGCGAAGAGTGGCGCCCAGGTCCAGGCGCAACGTTGCCTCGGCCAGTTCGTCGAGGGTCAACGTCGGCTGCATGAGCGCCTTGATCGGCGCGACAATCACCGGCGCTTCCGCCGGCGCCGCCCCGGTGCGCCAGGCAGCGAGAACCTGGAGAACGCGCAGGCGCTGGCCGATCACCTGGCTCCCGGCTGACATATGCTCGTAGGGCAGCGCGTCACTGGCGGGATAGTAGAGGGGCCGGGCCGGACCGAGCCACTGCCGGAGGTCATCGGCGGCGCGCAGGGCCACATCGGCGCTCGACAGGACGAAGAGCAGCGGTGCGCGGTGGTGGCGCGCCAGGGCCGCCGCCAGGGGCGCGCGAGTTGCCGCCGGCAGCGGCGCCAGCCGCGGTCGCGCGCTGGCCTTGCCGAGGGCGGCGGCGATGGAGGCAACGGTAGGATGGGCAGCCAGTTCGGCGCAAAGCTCCTCAAGGGTACGCATGGTAACTCAAAATGAGGCTGATCGTGCCGACCAGCCCTTCAGGCGCAACTCCGGCCAGCCGGAGGCGCGGCGTGGTTCTGTTTATGTTATAGCACAGGTGCGGGCAAACATGCACTCGGCCAGGGCTTTAGCCCGCAGCGTTCGACGATGCCGGATTAAATCTCTAACAATCATCACTCGTGGACCACAATCGTATTGCGCCCGGCGCGTTTGGCGGCATACAGGGCCTCATCGGCAGCGCGCAGCAACTCATCGGCGCCGCCGACACCAGCATAGGCGGCCACGCCCACCGAAATGCTCACGGGTTCCAGGTGGTTGCCGTGAAAGTCAATCTGCAGAGCGTTCACCAGGCCACGAATCTGTTCCAGCCGTTGCACCGTATCCTCTACCGCCGAGCCGGGCAGGACCAGCACAAACTCTTCGCCCCCGTAGCGGCAGGCAATGTCGCTCTTCCGCATATGCTCCCGAAAGATCCATCCCACCTCGCGCAAGAGCGTATCGCCGGCCTCGTGCCCGTAGCGATCGTTAAAACTCTTGAAATAGTCAATGTCCAGCATAGCCACGCAGAGGGGCTCACCCTCGCGCTGCACACGGTACACCTCACGGGGCAGGGTCGCCTCCAGGTAGCGCCGGTTGAACAACCCGGTCAGCGGATCGAGAATAGCCTGCTCGCGCAAGGCCTCGCGGAGATCAATATTTGCCAGCGCCAGTTTGATCGCATCGCCGACAGAAATCAACAACTCGATGCGGGGCTGAACCTCGCCGGCAATATGTAGTACGCCATAGATTTCGCTCCGCACGGCGAGGGGCAGGCAGCAACTGTACGCGGCCTGGAGCGCACTAAGATGGCGACAGCGCGGACCCGCCCGGCGTCCGGCGAGCACGTGGATCTGGCCACGACGCAAAGCCCAGCAGTCTGCAATGGGGAACACAAGCTGCGTCGGACGTTGCTCGCCCCACTGGCAGATCACTTCCAGATCATCGCTGCCGGGAATCCGCACTGCCAGATACCCGCCGTGCTCGGGAAACAACGCGGCCAGGCGCAGCCCGATAACCTCGGCGGCTTCGGTGCGATTCTGGCAGACCTGGAGCAGATCGTGCATCTGATTGATCTGCATTACCTCGGCAGTATGACGGCGCGCTTCGATAATTGCCTGTTCGAGGCGCGTATTAACTGCCTGGAGCAGCCCTTCGACATGGCGGCGCTCACTGATGTCGCGGTTGATCGCCACTACGCCCGTCACCTGTCCAGCGCCAGTGCGAAGCAGGGCGACCGATGACTGGATGGGCACGTAGCTCCCATCATGCCGGCGCTGCTCCACCTCGCCGCTCCACCGCCCCTCACGGAACAGGACCTCCAGGGCGGCTTCTTCGGTGTCGTTCACATAAGAGGTCACCAGTACCTCATCAACCGGCCGACCGAGGACCTCGCCGGCGGTCCAGCCATAGATGCGTTCCGCGGCGGCATTCCAGCTCTTGATATGGAAGGCAAGATCGGTGGCAATCACCGCATCGGCGACGTTGGCGAGCAGGCTCGCCTGGTATTGGAGCTGCTCTTCGTACAGATGCTGCGCGGTCACATCTTCGATCTGCCCCAACACCTGGCGGACCCGACCCTCGGCGTCACGGCGGAAGACCCGAACACGGCTGCGCATCCAGCGCCAGGAGCCATCGCGGTGGCGCAGACGAAAGGTGTGCTCAACAGTCTGCTCATCGGTCATAGCCCGCAGTTCCTCCAGCCCACGCTCCAGATGGGCGCGATCGTCGGGATGCAGCAGGTGCGGCAGGGTGTCAACGTTAGAGGCGCGGATCTCGTCGGCGGTGTAGCCAAGCAGGCGGGACAGGGAGCTATTGGCATAGACGCCGCGCTGTTCCGTCAGATCAAAGATGAAGACCGTGGCCGGCAAGCGATCGGTGATCGAACGAACAAAATGATAATCCGCTGACAGGCGCCACTCCAGTTGGGCGACCGACCATGGTTGCGGCACCGGCGGAATAAGATCGGGAAACTCGCCCTCGCCAAGCACCCACACACTCACGTGGCGTCCCTGCCAGGTGCCGCCCGGATCGGTGAACGGGCGGCAGCGGTGCAACACCCGCCGCACTGTACCATCCCGATGAACCAGGCGCAAAAGCAGGGCGCAGCATTCGCCGTGGTCAGCGCGCAGCACGCGGCGCCAGTGCCCTGCCCAGAAATCCTGGTCGGCGGGATGCACACAGCGCGCCAGCAGGCCAGGGTCGGCATAGAGTTCCTGAGGCGTGTAGCCGATGATGGCGCTGCTGGCGGGGCTGCTATAGCGACACTGGCCATGGGGACCGATCCACAGTTCCCACTGAAAGGCAGCGGAGCGCAGATGCTGCACCAGGTCAGCGGCAGGCGTCAGAGCGGACTCAGGCGCCAGGCATTCAAGCTGTGCGCGCAACGCAGCAAGCTGCTCGTAGAGTGGCGCGAGGGCTTCAGGATCCATGGTGCGGTTCCCGCGAGCTGGTTCAGGCAATGTCTTGTCTGGTGACATGATAGCAGAGCAGGCATTCACGCGCCGTACCAGGGAGCATGGTATTGACCGGCACAGTTGCCCTTACCGGCGGTTGGCGTTACAATGTCTGGACAATTTGTCGCTCCAGTCGTGCCTGCCAGCGGGTGCCGGGGCGTGGAGAAACCCGGTTTCCCCATCCTCCACCCACCGGCGCCGGGGCGCCGAAAAGCCCCGCGGGTCGGGGGAGAATTCGGTTTCCCCGTTTCTGGGAAGGCAAAGTTGGCGACCCCTGTGCATCTCAGAGGAAACGCAATGATAACCTATGACGATCTGGTAGCGGGGCTGGAAGATGCCTGGCTCGCCGTGGGCCTGCATGAACACACCTTTATTGAGAGTATCATTCCCGCCACCCAGGATCGCGTATGCAAAGTTGAACTCTATCCTGAACACGAAGAGCCTCTTACCAGTGAAAACGTTCCTCCCTTTCTTGAATTGAGCTTCACCTGGTCGCCGGTGCATCAGTTACTGTCCGAGGGCCGCAATTTGCCCGGTGAGCCGCTTGATCTGCAGTGGACTTACACGGCCACGGCAACCATCGCGCAGGAGCGCAGCGATACGGAACTGGTGCGCATGTTCCAGCGCGCGGTGGCGAATGCCTTCCAGCGCTTCTACCCTGCCGAGGCTGCCGAAATGGAGCCGGTGATGGTCGAGGTGCGCCGCGTGTATCAGGGCGGGCCGGAGCGCCTGCACCTTGAACAGACCCAACTGGTGAGCAGTACCGTCTCCGACCTGTTCGAGCTGTGGTCCGACGGCGATCTTCAGACCCTGCGCCAGGTGCTGCGGATTGAGATGCAGCTCGCCAGCACGATCATCGCCAATCTGGCCGATGCCTTTACCCCCCGCGGGCGTGGCGGCTACCGCACGGTTGACGCGGCGTAGGTCGCCAGGGCCAGAACCGCCGCTCCTCCCACCGCCCCGATCCAGCCAACCCGGCGCTCCGGTATGCGGAACGCGGCGCCTGACGCCAGGGCCGCGCCGAGAATGGCCAGGGGCGGCACCAGCCAGCCTGCACTCTCTGCGGGAAGCCACTGGCCGGCGCCAGCCGCGAGGGCGCCGAGCAGCGGCAGCGCCCCGACCAGGAGCAAGCCAAGGGCCCGCAAGGCCCCCGCAGGACCGCCCGGCCCGGCACGGAGCAGACGTGGCAAGCTCAACAGCCACAGTGCGGCGCCTACTGCCAGCAGCGCCCGCTGCGGCGCCGCCTCGGGCCAGCGCAGCAGCCCGGCCAGCTCCAACCCGCCCGTTGCCACGACTATGGCCAGAACAGCCACCAGCGGCAGCGCGTAGTCGCGCAACGCCTCGGCGGGAGCGCGATCGCGCGCGGCCAGGGCGCGGAAGCGTGGCCACTCCAGCAGCACCAGGGCCACGGGCAGGTCAAGGCCAAAGGGGAAGGGCCGCGCCGGGGCCAGGGGCAGCAGGGTCAGCACGGCAAGGGGCGGCACGAGGTCGAGCGGGGTCGCCGGTGGGGCCGGCCAGGCCGGTTCGCCGCCACAGGCCGCCAGCCAGCGCATCAACAGGTAGCTGGCCACGAGTGCGAACAGGCCCCCGGGGTAGAGGATCACACGGGGCCAGGCCAGACCGAGGGCGCCAGGGAGTTCACCCATTGCTTAACGCTCGCGCAGAGCGAACAACCGCAGGGCCACCCGGCACAGTGCGCTGAGAACGAGCATCAGCCCGACCAGGGCCAGTGAGGGGAGCGTGGCAACCGGCTGCCGTGTCGTGTCAAACGCGACGATCAGCCCTGCCCAGGGCCAGACAACGATCTCACCGAAGGGCGTCAGGCCACCCTCGAGCTGGACCGTCACTGGCGCCAGCAGGGCCATCAGCAGCAGAGGCGCGCCCAGGCCCAACCCGGCGCTGCACCCTGCCGCGAGCCAGACCCGCCCATCGCTGCTTGACGACACAGCGGGCGCGAGGGCCAGGCGCGCGGGGGGCAGGGCCATCAGCAGCGCCGCGAGCCACAACACCACTGCCAGCGCGGGTAACCCTCCGGCGGTGGCCGCGGCAATGGCCAGCCAGCCAGCCACGAAGGGTCCGCTCAACGGTACGGCAGCGGAGAGCAACCAGAGCGCGCGTGTCCCTGCCACGGGCCGTTCCAGCCCCAGACGCAGCACGGGCCAGAGCAGAAGGACATACCCCGCGACGGTAAGCCCGGCTGCCGATCCCAGCCCCACCCCGGTAATGGCCATGCCGCTCAGCGACAGGTTGAGCCATGGCGCAGACTGCTCTGCCGGCGCAAGAGCGGCCCGCCAGGCCGCCCAGAACGCCACCAGACCTCCCATTAACAGGGCGGCAAAGAGCCAGCCCAGGTTCCACGGCCCCAGACTGAACAGACGCACCAGCACGTAGAGACAACCACTGGCGACCATCGGCGTGCCGGCGAGCGCGCGTTCGCCCGCCAGCGCCGGCGCGTCCAGCGCCAGCAGCGCGGCCACGAGGATCAGCGCAAAGCTCACACTGTTCAACCCCGCCCCCGCCAGCGGCGCGCCGTAGTTCCACGCGCCGCCGGTCATGCCAACGAGCGCCAACCCCGCCAGCACACCGAGAGGGGCCAGACGCCGGACGTGCCGGTACCAGACGGGCCGTTCATCCACCGACCCCGTGTCCTGCAGCAGCCCGGCGAGAACCAGCAGCCCTCCCAGGGCGGCAAGGTGGCCCTGCAGCGTAGCCATCCCCACCAGCCAGGCTGCAGCCGCCACGCGCCAGGGACGCAGCGCACCGTGGGCCAGGGTCACCAGGCCATGCGCGGCGACGACGATCAACAGCAGCGCACTGAGCGCATCGGCGCGCAGCAGCCCGTTCCAGACGGCCAGCGGCGCAGCGCGGGTCAGCCCGGCCAGGGTCAGGCCAATGGCCAGCAAGGATACTATGAGGGCGAGGGAGGCGTTTCTCACTACCATCACGACCAGCGTCAACTACCTTCTGACGCCGCTCGCAAGCTCCTGGCGGCGGTAGCGGCAGTGATCGCAGTAGACCACCCGATAGCCGGCTACGGTAGCGCGATGCAGCGGGCCGCCGCAGTGCGGGCAGCTCAGCGACAGGAGGCTGCCCGCCCCGGTGACGACCGGTTCCTGATTGGGCGCTACAGTCGGGGGCGTGGCAGGATCAGGCGGAGAGGGTGCGGGTGGCGGCGCGACGGGCGGGTCACCCCGGGGAGCGGGAGGTGCAGATGCCGGCGCAGGTACAACCGGCGGCGCGGACGCTGGCGGCGCAAAGCCCCAGAGGTCGCTCAGCCGCTCGACGAGCTGGGCATAATCGGCAGCGCCACGGGAGCGCGGATCGTACTCGTAGATCGTCTTGCCCTGGGCCGACGACTCCGACAGGCGCACATTGATGCGAATGGGGGCGGTGACCAGGCTGCCATACCGCTCGCGCAACTGTTCGAGCAACTCTACCGACTGCCGGGTTCGCGCGTCGAAGAGGGTCGGCACGATCGCTCGCAGGCTGCCGGCGCTGCCTTTGACCCGGCTGAGCTGCACCACGAGCATTTCCAGGCCCCGAACAGCAAACGGCTCGACCGTTGTCGGCACGATCACATCGCTGGCCGCGTGCAACGCGTTGAGATTCAGAACCGTCAGGGAGCCGCCGCAGTCCACGAAGATAAAATCGTACTCCGAACGCAGCGGGCGAAGGACCTGTTCGAGCACCCGCGGCCAGTCGGGCCGTCGGGCAATCGTCGGCTGGGCCGTAAGCAAGGTCGCATCAGCGGCGATCAGGTCGAGATTGTGGCGCACGGGGATGCGGCAATCAGCGGCGCGCGCGCCGTCAACCAGGGCATCGTAGAGCGTGCGGCGCGGGCTGACACCGAGGGCCATCGCCAGGTTGCCCTGGGCATCCACGTCCACCAGCAGCACGCGCGCCCCTTTAAGCGCCAGACCGGCGCTGAGGTTCACTACCGTGGTGGTCTTGCCGATTCCGCCTTTCAGGTTGGTAACTGCGACGATACGGCCCATGGGAAACCTGATTTCACCTGATGTTTATGTTAAGCTACACGGCTGCACCGTACAGCGATGGTGGCAAAGAGTGTTTTCCTGGGAGGGCTGCGCTCTCCCGGACTCCCGCACGGGCCGATGCTCACTCCGGGGCGGTTCTGAGAGAGCTGCACCCTCCCGGCCCGCCTTTGCGCCTCTGGCGCATATCACAGCAAGTGTAGTGCAATCACCGGGGCGTGTCAAATACCACGCGGTAGGCAATAAGATAGTGTCCCATCTACCGAACACGTTCGCACCGCAGAGGGCTTCAAAACGTTCACCATCTCCGTTCCTCTGCGTGCTCTGCGGTACATCTGAACACGTACCGCGGATGGCCGTCTCACGGCCCGGCGGCGGCGCGGCAGAGCATATTGAAGAGCACCGTCAGACCGATCAGCACCAGCAATCCGGGCCAGAAGAGACGTGGCACGGTGAACAACACGCCCAGCCCAAAGAGCCAGATCACACTGGACAGGCCCTCGATGATCCGCCCGCTCATCGCCTTGACAACAAAGACCATCAGGCCGATAACGAAGAGGATGGCCGGCCAGATGGCCACGCGGGTGAGTATGAGCACCCCGAAACCGATGAGGAATACGGCCAGACCAACAAGCTCGGGGCCAGGGCCGGCGCGTCGCATGGGCGGCGGTGGCGTAAGCGGCTCGGTGGAACGGGCCAGGCGTTCCGGCATATTGACGCCGGGGATAGGGACGGGACCTTTGATCAGCGCGCCGCAGCGCACGCAGTACGCGGCGTGGGCGGGATTGACGGCGCCGCACATGCCGCAGACAAGCGCATCCGCGGTGGGTCTGGAGAGCACGGTGGTCGCGCCGGTGGCGACGGGCCGCAGGCTGACTCCGCACTCGATGCAGAACAGCGCGTCGTCGGGCACGTCTGCGCCGCAAGACGGGCACTTCATTGGTTTTCTCCCTGTATGTTGAACCGGGCAGCCCGGGTTCCCCGGGGTTCCGGTAAAAAGAGCGTAGAGGAGGGCCGCGTCTTCTCGCAGCCTCCCACCCCGCAGGCAGGGCCGCGGGGAAACCCGGTTGCCCCGCCTACCGGCGCAGGCATTGTTCGGCCTCCGCCTGCATGGCAGCCGCGGCCGCGGCCTGGTTGAGCGCGCCGTCGAGCAGATGCGGCAGCCAGCCATCGATGGCGTAGAGCAGACAGCGCGCTGCGGGCGTCGGCGGGAGACCGGGGGCCGCTGTGGCGCCTGCGGCCATGGCAGCCAGAAGCGGGTCGGCGGTAACATTCGCGGCCTCCAGCGCGCCAGCGCGGGCCGGCAGCCGTTCGAGCACAGCAGGAATCCGCGCCTGCGTCGCGGGTTCCAGCAGCCACCTTGCGAATGCGCGTGCCCGCTCCACCTCCTTGCCAGCGAGATCCCGCTGGAAAAGCAAGTAGGAACCCCCGAGCAGACCGGGCGCGGGCCTGCCGGTCGCCGGAACAACCGGCAGCGGGGCGATGCCGAGATCCAGCGTAGGGCTGATCTGCCGGTAGCGCGGCAGCACCCACTCACCATCAATGGCGAACGCGGCATAGCCCTGGGCGAACAGCCGCTGCCCACGCTGATAGCCCGCGCCATTGGTTGGTGCGGCCACGTACAACTCGCGCAGCAAGCCCAGCGCCGCGACCATTTCCGGCGTATCCAGACTGATCGTCTGACCATCGGGCGCCAGGGGCGCCCCGCCGAAAGCGTAGAGCCACGGCAAGAGCCAGCGCGCCTCGTCCCAGGCCATCACCAGACCAGCAACGTCCTTCGTTGCAGCGGCCCGCGAGCGGGTGATGAGGGCATCGCTGGTGATCGGCGCGTCGGACGCCAGGGCGCGATTGTAGAACAACAGCAGGCTATGGCGCACGGCCAGCGGCACGCCCCAGAGCCGACCGTCGGCGGTAGCAGCGGTCAGCAGAGCCGGCAGCGTATCGTCCGGCATCACCACTCCCGGTGGTTGCACCTGCCCATCGGCAAGCAACCCCGCCAGGAGTTCCTGGTCGCCCCAAAGCAGATCCGGCAGCGGATCGCCCACCAGCGCGGACGTCGCCAGACTCAGGCGCAACCCATCGGCAGGACGGGCAACCACCTCCAGCGGCGTGCCGGTCTCAGCGGTAAAGTCGCGCGCCAGCACCCGCACCCCTTCGAGGGCCGGCCCTTCCTCGGCGACCCAGAGGGCCAGGGGGCGCGGCGCCGGGGTAGGGGTGGGGAGCGGTGGGGAAGGGGAGGCCGCTGGCACAGGTTGGGGAGCGGCGCGGGTGGGCGCGGGCGACGCCGTGGGTGCGGGAGGCGGCGCGCCAATGCAGCCAACCAGGGCCAGCGCCGCAATCAGGAGCGCCAGAAGCCGCGGTGGGCCGTCAAGCATTGCATTCATATCAGTCGGCCATGCGGCTGCACCGCATTCCAATGAGAAAGCTGTTCCCGGGAGGGCTGCGCCCTCCCGGCCCCCCCGTCGGGCAAGGACCCGCGGCTCCGCCGCACAACGGCACCTCCCGTGGGGAGCTTATGTTCACATGAGGATTATACAGGATCAGCGCCGATCTCTCTGGATTGCATACATCCACCAGCGCGCCAGCAGCGTATGTAAGGGTAATACGGAGTCGCACAGTACCAAGGAGATGCCCATGATGCGCAAGCTTGTTCTGGCCCTGATCGCCCTGCTCGTCGTCGCCGTCGCCGCCCCGGCCACCAGCGCCCAGACCATGAACATGGTCCGGGTGATGCACGCCTCGCCAGACGCCCCTGCTGTTGATGTGTACGTCAATGGGCAGCCGGTGCTCACCAACGTGCCGTTCTTCGCCGTAAGCAACTACCTGAGCCTGCCCGACGGCAGCTACGCCGTGGCAATCACCCCGACCGGAAAGCCTGAGTCAGACGCCGTGCTGCGCGCCACCCTGAAGGTGCAGGGCGGCTACACCGGCACAGTGGCCGCGGTCGGGTTCGTCAATAATATTGACACCGTTCTCTTCGAGGACAACCTCAGCCCGGTTCCGGCGGGCAAGGCGCGCGTGCGGATCATCCACGCCAGCCCCAATGCTCCGGCGGTAGACATCAAGCTGGCTGGCACCAGCACGGTGGTGGTGGCGAATGCGCCGTTCAAGGCCGCGGCCACGGTTGAGGTGGATGCGGGCACCTACCAGTTCGACATCAGCCCGGCCGGTCAGAGCGCGGTCGTCTTCACCACGCCGGCTCTGCGCTTCGAGAGCGGCTGGGTGTACACGCTGGTGGCGACGGGCGACCTGAACAAGAACTTCTGGGTGCAGTCGCGAGTTGACAAGGTTGGGCCGTAAGACACGGTTTCATCCTACGTTACGGTCCTGAAGGGGTGCGGGGAGGTAAAGTCTTCCCGCGCCCCTGCCTTTGCATCCATAGCGGGGGCGCCCTGGCGCAACCGGTATGAGCCAGCCGTCGCCACGGGCGGAACCAGAAGCTCGCGGACGACCGGCGCCCTCCACACCCGCCCTGAGCGGTAGCTCAACGGGAAGGCAAGACCCTTCCTGTTGCAAGTTCTGTTGATTCAGGCACCAGGGCGCATCGCCTCGGGCATCTGCACGGCCACCACCTCACCGCGCACGGTCACCTCGCCCTCAGCCACGATCCACGCCTCCACCACCACCTTGCGCCCCTTCACCTCTTTGATCCGACCGCGCACCTCAAGTACGCCGCCGAGCGGCGTCGGACGCAGATAGTTGACCTGCAACGACCCCGTGACGAACCGCAGCGGAGGATCGCTGCCCATCGGTCGTCCGGCTGCCCGGTAGGCCGCGGCCGAGGCGGTGCCGGTGCCATGGCAATCGATCAACGAAGCCAGCAAACCGCCATAGACGTAGCCAGGAATGGCGGTGTGGTACGGTCGCGGGGTGAAGTAGGCCACTGTCTCCTCACCGTCCCAGGCGCTCTTGATCTGCAAGCCATGCTCGTTAAGACGTCCGCAGCCATAGCAGTGGCTCAACTCGTCGGGGTAGTAATCCTGAAAGTAGCCTGTTTCGGTCATTGGGACGCTCCTTGTACAATTCACGGAACCTGAGGAGAGGGGCATGGGAGGGCCTCGCCCTCCCACACCCTCGCGGTGAGGAGAGCTTCAGCTTCACCTGCACGGGCGTGGGCCGCACCATTTCCTCCGGCAGGGGCGGGGGAAAACCCGGTCCCCCCATCGGCCTCGGGGCGCCGCGCCCGCTCTTTCGGCAGGGGCGTGGGGCAACCCGCTTGCCCCACCTGTCCCCACCCGGCCTCGGGGCGCCGAAGCTCCCCTATTCTACGGGGCGTAGACAAAGATCACCAGCGTTGAGAGGAGCAAAGCGCCCATACACAGCGGCCAGAAGATCAATTTGGGCAGGAAGTTGTGCTGGTAACTTACAAAGATCATCCCCGGCACATGCACGATCAGGAAGGCGATCATCGTGACCAGGAGGATCACGATGTACAGCAGCAGGTAGAGGTGCTCAAGGTAGGTAATGCCGACCGCCGCGACACTGTCGCGCAGGGTGGTATGCACCAGAGCGATCACGAAGAACAGGGCCGCAGTGTAGCTCAGCGCGGAAACCAGATCCTGGGTGTCGGTCAACTGACGATCGCTCAGCAGAAAGGCAAACACCAGCCCCAGGGTCACCATCCCCGGCAACACGTAGGCGATGAACGGGCCAACCACATTACGCCGGGCCACCAGCGAAAACTCCAACACGGGCGGCGCGGCACGCTCTGCGCGGGTCGTCAGTCCCAGGGTGGCATTGCCATCTGACGGGATCAGGCTGAAGTAGCTGCGTTCAAAATGCCAGTTGGTAATCTGCACCCCCTCGTCCACACCGGGCAGGGCGCCGGGTCGAAGCAGAACGTAGCTCTCCAGATCCGGGGTCAGGACGACGTTCCGCTCCACCTCGGCAGGCAGCAACCGTAGGTGGATCGCACGTTCGTCAAAGGGGAACTTGACCGGGTTCCAACTCTGCTGCAAGGTCGTGTTGACACGCCACACAATTACTTCGCCATCGCCGCGCGGCGCGCGGGCCACTTCCTCAACCGGCATCAATTCGCCGAGCTCCTGGCTGAGGTTAAAGCCGCGACTGACCTCTTCGGGAATGCTGTTGCTGTAGAACTGCCACACGAACCCGCCCACCGTCACCGAAGTCGCATCAGGAAACTGCACCGCTGTCAACTGTACGCCGGTCGGAACGACGAAGAGCTGATCCTCGGGATCAAGCTCGCGGCGGTAGCGTTCGAGTACCCGTTCGACAGCCGCCTGGCTGGTGAGCGCGCTGGCGGCCTCGCGGATCAGGCGCGAGTCGAGTTGCCAGATCAGCCCGATCAAGGCCAGACACGTGGCGGTGAAAGCGAGGGTAATGAACCAGGGCCCCGCGACGGGGCCGAGGCGCGTGGCGCTGAAGAGGGCCAGGCCCAGGACCAGCGCGCCCGCGGCGGCAAGGGCGATCCCGGTCACGTCACGCAGGATCTGGCCGGCGGGGAGCTGAAACTCAGCCTCGTCTATCACCAATGCCAGGGCGCTGCCACTGGTCGGCAGCGGAGCGAAGAACAATCGCGTATCTCGCCCGGTCAACGAATCGCGATGGTCCAGTTCCAGCGTTTCGCCGGCCAGGGAGCGGCGCGCGGCGTCCTGCACCTCGGGGTCGAAGCCACTATCCTCATCGAACATGGTACTCCGCGCCACCCGTGTGCGATCGGGGTAGTCGAGAAACACGCCGTTCCGACCGATCACGAACCCGTAGCCCTGCGCGCCCAGATCGAGCCGGGCGAGCAGATTGCGCACCTCCTGCAGCGACAGGTCGGAGGTTACCACGCCAGCGGGCTCGTTCCGGCCGTCAGGATGGGCGAAGGGACGGGCATATTCAATCAGCACCTTGCCGGCCCCGGTGGCCAGAAACGGGTCGCTCCAGTTCGCTCCGCTGCGGATGGTGTCGTAGTACCAGGCCGTTTTGGGAGCGTCGGGGTCATCAGAGGGGGGTTGGGTGTAATCGTAGGTGGCGCCGATCAACTCTTCGATGCGCCCCTCGGGGGTACGGTACACATAGACCTGAAAGAGGCGCTGCGCCGGGTCGTAGACGAACGGCGCAAAGGTCACGGCCAGGCCATTCACGTTGGGCGCGCCTTCGAGATCGGCGCGCAGTCGCTGAGGGATCTGGTCGAAAGGCAGGGCCCCGGAGGTCAGATCCTCGGCCAGAGCGTCGCCCAGGTCCTGCGCGGTAGCAAAGGCGGCATCAATGCTTGCAGCGGATTCGCTCAGGCTCTGGCGCGCGAGGGCGGTTGTATCCATGGCTGCCGCTGTGCGCCGCTGGAGGTGCAGCACGGTCAACAGGGCGGTGAGCAGGAGCAAGGCTACGAACGATCCGGCGAGCGCCCGGCGCCCTGTCACGCGGCTGGTCGAACTGGCAGTTGTGGTTGTCACTGGGAACTCTTCACTATGGGGCAAAAGGGTTTTCCTGGGAGGGCCGCGCTTTGCCGAACCCTCCGCCCGGCAGGGCCGAGGGTGCATCCGCCGCCCGCAGCGGAGTCCGGGGCTTGTCTTGAAGCCGTTGCCTCAGCCCTGCTCCGCCCGGACGGGCGGCCATACTGAGACGGGTCTCGCTACGCCGCGCCCGGCGCCACCTCAGAGGTGACCGCGCCGAACTCGACGTCATTCACCTGGATGGTTATAGCGTGCGGCCCGGGATAGACCGGACGCACCCCCACCGGAGCGAGCGAGTGGCGTTTCTTATCGCGCCGGGCGCCAGCCACTCCGAGCGGAGCTTGAAGACCTTCGGCGGTATTTGAAGGGCTGCGGTCCACGCGCCATAGGGCGCTCCTTGCCATCTCGCGCAGACTCAAAAGGGCCGAGCGGGGTGCCGCTGCGGCCCTGAAGGTATCATCACCGACTACTGCTGAATTGCGGGGTGCGCCACAAGGTAGTCCAGCGCGTCCTGAACCGTCTCGATCTTTTCGGCGTCGTCATCGCTGATTTCAATATCGAACTCTTCCTCGATGGACATGATCAGTTCCACCAGGTCGAGCGAATCGGCCTTAAGATCCTTAGCGAACGAGGCACCGGGCACCACCTGCGTTTCATCAACGCCGAGTTGTTCAGCGACGATCTTGCGCAGGCGCTCTTCGATATCGGTTGATTGCATGTCAGACCCTTTCATCTCACCCAACGGACACTGCGCGCACCGGTGACGCATCACGAGTCCTCGGACCTGGGGCGATAGCGCAGCACCACCGTGCCGAGAACGCCGTTCACGAAGCGACTGGAATTATCGCTGCCAAACTGCTTGGCCAGTTCCACGGCCTCATTGATCACCGCCTTTACCGGCGTGCGTTCAAGATCATCCACCAGCAACTCGTAGAGCGCGATACGCAAGATCGCCTTATCCACGCCGGGCATCTGCGTGATGGGCCAGTTTGGGGCGGCCTCTTCGATAATCCGGTCCAGGTAGGAGCGATGCTCCCAGACGCCAAAGACCAGATTGCGTAGAAAGCGTTCGCCATCGGCGGCAAAGGACTCCTCTTCGAGCCGGCGCTCATAGACTACATCAACAGGGTGGTCCGTAGCATCCACTTCGAAAAGGATCTGCAGCGCGGCGATGCGGACGCGATGACGCAGACTACCCACACAGGACCTCCCGAGCGTGCAGCAAGCGGCCTTCGTGAGCGACGCGCGCCGGACCATGGATCAGGCGAGGTATGGCCGCGCCGGAAAGCCTTGCCGGTCGAGGAGGTGGCAGGCGGCGTTGTATGCCGGCAAACGTGACCTGCGACCCCTCGAGGAACACGACGTCCACCCACTCAGGACGTTCTCTAGTCACGGCGCAGTTCCAGTTCTCGCGATAGACCCGACCCGCGCACCGTTCCGCCACATTGCCGCCTCTGAGCCACCAGTGCGCCCCGGATGGCCGCGATCGAGCGCAAGGACGACTATCCCGGTTACACAGCGGCGGGGGCGGCAGAGCGCTCTTCCTTCCAGGTGCGGAGCAACTCACCGACATAGGCCGTATGGTAACGAGCGGCGCGAAACTCCGGGTCATCAATCAGGGCCAGTTGGAAGGGGATGGTTGTTTTGACCCCCGTAATCACACATTCGTTAAGCGCCCGGCGCATGCGATTCAAGGCATCATCGCGCGTTTCGCCCCATGTGATAATTTTCGCCAGTAGCGAGTCGTAGTGGCGGGGCGGTGTATAGCCCGCATAGAGATGCGAGTCAACACGCACTCCAGGGCCACCAGGCGGCAAGTAGAACTCTACTTCACCGCCGGCCGGGAGGAAGTCCCGTTCGGGATCTTCGGCATTAATACGACACTCCACCGCGTGCCATGCTAGTTTAATATCATTCTGTTGCAGCGTCAAGCGTTCTCCAGAGGCGATCAGCAATTGCCAGCGCACCAGATCCACGCCGGTCACCATTTCGGTCACCGGGTGTTCAACCTGAATGCGCGTATTCATCTCGATGAAGTAATAATTCCCCTCCTGATCCATGAGGAATTCAAGTGTTCCAGCATTCACATAGCCAATGGAGGTGATACCGCGCACGGCATCGGCGCCCATCTTCGCCCGCACCTCGGGAGTGACAATCGGCGAGGGCGCCTCCTCGACAATCTTCTGATGGCGGCGCTGGGCCGAGCAGTCGCGTTCACCAAGGTGGATGGCATGGCCGTAGCGGTCGGCGAGCACCTGGATCTCGACATGACGCACCTTCGTGAGATACTTCTCCAACAGGAGATCGCCGCGCCCGAAAGCCGCCTCGGCCTCGGCCCGCGCGGTGGGATAGGCGCGCACGAGATCGCCCTCGTCATGGGCCACGCGCATGCCGCGCCCGCCGCCGCCGGCGGAGGGCTTGAGCAGCACCGGGTAGCCGATCTGCCGGGCAATCTCGATCGCCTCTTCGAGATTGCGCAACTCGCTTTCCGAACCGGGCACCGTTGGCACCCCTGCGGCGCGCATCGTCTGACGCCCGATGGCCTTATCGCCCATGAGGCGCATCGTCTCGGCGGAGGGACCCACGAAGGTCAGTTTGACATCGGCGCACATCTCGGCAAAGTACGGATTTTCCGAGAGGAAGCCATAGCCAGGGTGCACGCCGTCACAGCCGGTGATCAGGGCGGCGGTGATCAGGGCAGGCGGGTTGAGATAGGACCTGGCCGCGGCAGCCGGACCGATGCAGACCGCTTCATCAGCCAGGCGCACGGCGAGTGAGTCGCGATCGGCCTCGCTGTAGGCGACCACACTCTTGATGCCCAGTTCCTGGCATGCGCGAACGATCCGAACGGCAATTTCGCCCCTGTTGGCAATAAGGACTTTGTTGAGCATACTGGCCCCGAAGATCAACTAGGTCATTACCATCCCACCATCGATGGTAAAGATCTGGCCGGTGATGTAGGCCGCCGCATCGGAGGCGAGGAAGCAGACCAGATCGGCCACTTCCTCAGGTCGCCCGAAGCGCCCGAGCGGAATGGTGTCCAGAATGGCCTTGCGGGTCCCTTCGCCGAGAGCATGGGTCATCTCGGTTTCGATAAAGCCGGGCGCGACGGCATTGACAGTGATGTTGCGACTGGCCATTTCGCGGGCGGCGGCACGGGTAAAGCCGATGACCCCGGCCTTGGCGGCTGCGTAATTGGCCTGGCCGGCATTGCCGATCAGACCGATCACCGAGGCCAGGTTAATGATGCGCCCGCTATGCTGCCGGCCCATAGGGCGCAGTGCGGCGCGAGTGCAGACAAAGGCCCCGCGCAGGTTGGTGTCGATCACCTCGTCAAAATCGGCGTCCTTCATGCGCAGGATCAGCGTATCACGGGTGATCCCGGCATTATTGACCAGAATATCCAGGCGCCCAAAGCTATCGAGGGCGCTTTTGATCAGGTGGTCAGCCGCCTCGGCCTGGGAGACATCGGCCTGCACGGCCCGCGCCTGCCCGCCCGCGGCGCCGATCGCTGCCACTGTCGCCTCGGCGGCGGCGGCGTTATCACGGTAGTTGACAATCACCGCCGCGCCGGCAGCGGCGAGCGTCACGGCAATGGAGCGCCCGATCCCGCGGCTCGCGCCGGTCACCACCGCCACCCGGCCCGTCAGATCGATCTTCATCGTACTGTTACCCCTCGGCCATCTCAAACAGCGTCTGCCCATTGATCGCCACCAGGTTGCGGCGACCGGCGGCCGCTCTGAGGGCATCGGGCGTATAATCGGTCGAGGTAATCACGACCCCCTTGCGAATACCCTGGCGCTTCATATCCTGCACCAGGCTTTCGATCGTCCCTGGGCGGACTTTATCGGCCACAGTCAGGCGCAGGAGGAACCGTTCTCCCTCGTACTCCATTTCAATGTCAAGGTGCTTATCCTTGTCAATGAAGCGGTAATCCTTGAACGCAAAGCCCTTTTTGCGGTAGAGGGCCACCACGTAGGAGCCAAGTTGCGGCAGCGAGAGGCCCTGCAGATCCTCAAGGGTGCGCACCACGCCAGGGCGTTCGAGGCGCCCGCCGCGCTCGGCAATCTGCTGCTGGGTCTCACGGTTGCGCTGCTCGGCGCGGCCGGCCATCACCGTGCCGAAGGTGGGGAAGGGGATCAGGGCAAAGAGCGAGAACGAGGCATACACGAACAGCAGTTCGTCGAAGCTCACCGGGGCTGGCGGGGCATCGGCCCGCAGTTGGAGCACCGGCATCGGCACAATGCCAGCCTGACCCAGGGCGCCATAGATCGCCGCGAACGCCAGACCAAAGAGAAAGCCGGTAATGCCCAGCACGAACCCGTGGGTAAGATAATCGCCCTTGACGCGGCGCCCCAGGAACAGACCGGCCATCACCGGCACGATGCCGGCAAGGATCTGCAGCACATTGCTGGCCAGGAACAGAGCGCACCAGGCCAGGGCCATCAAGGCGGCGATCAGCAACGTCTGCCCCCACTCGACCCGCGCGAACGAGGCGCCAATGCGCTGCATCAGCGGCGGGGGCGCCGGCTGCGCAGCGCCCTCGGCCTGGGCCACCGGAGCGGCCTCGGAGGTGCGCTCTTCTGATCTGGTATCGACACTCATTGAGATATCTCCCCGAAGGGCACGCTGCCCGAGCGGGCGGACGCCCGCCGCGGCGGCGGATTACGAGTTTGCAAGCAGTTCATCAACCGCCTCGCGCAACTTGCCGATGTCGGCGAAGGAGCGATAGACCGACGCGAAACGAATGTACGCCACCTCATCGAGATCGCGCAGGCGGCGCATCACTTCATCGCCGATCATTTTGCTGCTGACTTCCTGCGCGTCGGTGGACATAATCGCTGCTTCGACATCGTTGACCAGTTGTTCGAGTTGCTGCACCGAGACAGGGCGGCGGTAGCAGGCCGTGCGCACCCCGCGCATCACCTTCTCACGATCGTAGGGTTCCCGCTCGCCGTCTTTCTTCACCACGGTCAGGCTCACCGACTCGACCCGCTCATACGTCGTGAAGCGACGGCTGCAATTCCGGCACTTCCGGCGCCGGCGAATGATTTCACCGTCGTTCAGCTTGCGGGTGTCGAGCACATCAGTATCAGGATGTTGGCAATAGGGGCAGCGCATAACAAATACAGGCCAGCCGGCCCGCCGTTGCGATCGATCTGCTAGCGCATTATAGCACAGGGGAGGGGAGGCGCTCCTGACCAGGTTGCCAGGGCGGATGCAACGTTGTTGACCGTTGCCCCCGCGCGGTCGCGGGTTCTGGCAGACACACCGCCAGAACCCGCAAACCCTATCGGGCGGCCCTGTCACCCCAGCATACACTGCTGGAGGGAGGACGTTGCCTCGGCCCTGCACGAACGGCGCCCGGGGCTTGCGCCCCGCCCGCCTTCGCGGTAGCATGACCTCAGCGCCGTGTCGGGAATCCGTGCAGGTATCAGTGCGCCCTCGACCGCCTCCGAATGCGCCGCACCCGGTCCTGACATCAGACAACCGCAATCTGCAATCGCCCTGGCAACCGGTGCGGGACACCGGCTGCCAGCAGGAGCAGCTACGTGAATGACCCCACCCGCACTATCCGCGTGATTACGTTCCGAACGCCATTTGTGGCCTTCGAGACCCGTTCGTGGCATCCGCCGCTGAACGTCTACGAAACCGACGAGGGTCTGGTTATTGTTGCCGATCTGGCGGGTGTGAATCTGACCGATCTGCAAGTGCATGTGAAACCAACCCTGATCGTCGTCCAGGGCCAGCGCCAGTTGTCGCCCCCCCCTGGTCTACGCCGCATCCACCGCATGGAGATTGGCGCCGGGCGCTTCGAACTGGAAGTGCCGCTTGCCATGCCCATCGATCCGGAACGCGCCGAGGGGCACTATCGCAACGGCCTGCTGGAGATCATCCTGCCCTATGCCAGCGATCCACCCCGGCAGGTAGTGGTCATCCACATCGAGGGAGGGCTGTGATGAGCAACCCCGCGGCCACCCCGGATAAGCCAGCAGCGCCCGATGGCGTGGAGATCCCCTCCAGCATGCCCATCCTGGCACTGCCCAACGGTGTGCTCTTC
This sequence comes from uncultured Chloroflexales bacterium, assembly GCA_937918935.1. Taxonomy (GTDB): domain Bacteria; phylum Chloroflexota; class Chloroflexia; order Chloroflexales; family Chloroflexaceae; genus JACAEO01. The sequence continues at coordinate 65,092 of CAKZSI010000049.1, forward strand.
CCCGGGGCCGTGCTGCCCCTCGCCGTTGGCGGCGACCCCTGGGTGCGCCTGGTGGATGACGCCGCGCTCGGGTCGCGCTTTATTGGCCTCTTCCTGCGCACCACGCCCGGTGAGCATTTCGACCCGGCCACCCTGGCCGCCACCGGCTGCGCAGCGCAGATTGTGCGCCTGCTCCGCCAACCCGACGGCAGCGTGCAGATGCTGCTCGAGGGCCACGCCCGCATCGCCATCGAGCAGATCGTCACCACCGCGACCTATCCCGTTGCCCGTGTACGGGTACTCACCGAACCGCCCCCTGATGCCGAGACCGAGCAACTGGCCCGCACGGCGCGCGTGGCCTTCGAGGAGGTGGTGCGTCTCAGCCCTTCGCTCCCCGATCAACTCGCTATCGTTGCCGCCAACATCCCCAACCCCGGCACCCTCGCCGATATGATCGCCGCAAACCTGGGGCTGCGCCCGGCGGAACAGCAGCAGGTGCTCGACACGCTGGACATGTCGGCCCGGCTGCGCCTGGTGATCGGCTTCCTGGAGCGCGAACGGCAACTCCTGGATATCGCCAACCGCACCCGCGAGGACATGGCCCGCAGCCAGCGCGAGTATGTGCTGCGCCAGCAACTCGAGACGATCAAAAAGGAACTGGGCGAGACGGATGAGCGCAGCGCCGAGATTGCCGACCTGCGCAAGCGCCTTGAAGAGGCGGGCATGCCCGAACTGGCGCGCCGCGAGGCCGAGCGCGAACTGGCGCGCCTGGAACGCATGCCCCCCGGCGCCGCCGAATATACCGTCAGTCGCACCTACCTGGACTGGCTCCTCGGTCTGCCCTGGAACAAGAGCACCCGCGACAACCTCGATCTGGAACGAGCGCAACGCATCCTCGACGAGGATCACTACGACCTGGAGCAGATCAAGGAGCGTATCGTCGAGTTCCTCGCCGTGCGCCGCCTGCAGTTCGAACAGGGCGATACCGAGGCTCGCAGCCCCATCCTCTGCTTTGTTGGCCCGCCCGGGGTGGGGAAAACCAGTCTGGGACAGAGCATCGCCCGCGCCCTGGAGCGCAAGTTTGTGCGCGTCGCCCTCGGCGGTATCCGCGACGAGGCCGATATTCGCGGCTTTCGCCGCACCTACATCGGCGCTATCCCCGGACGGATCATCCAGGGCATCAACAGCGCCGGCAGCAACAACCCCGTGCTGATGCTCGATGAGGTGGATAAGATCAGCGCCGGTATTCAGGGCGACCCGGCTGCGGCGCTGCTCGAATTGCTCGACCCGGCCCAGAATAGCACCTTTGTCGATCGCTACCTGGACGTGCCCTTCGATATGAGCCGGGTGCTCTTCATCTGCACCGCCAATCAGCTTGACACCGTCCCCGGCCCGCTTCTCGACCGCATGGAGGTCCTGACCCTGGCCGGTTATACCGAGCAGGAAAAGCTCCATATCGCGCGGCGCTACCTCATCCCCCGGCAGGTGCAGGCCAATGGCCTGGCCCCCCGCGTCGCCGCACCCGCACCCACAGCCCCCGGCGAGACGCCGCCGAGCAACTTGCCCGACCAGGACGCGGTGGAGCGCGGCCACGCCCCCGAGTTGACCGATGCGGCCCTGCGACGCCTGGTGCGCGAGTACACCCTCGAGGCCGGCGTGCGCGACCTGGAGCGGCGCATCGGGACGGTCTACCGCAAAATGGCCACCCGTCGCGCCACCGGCAAGCCCCTCCCCGAACAGATTGATGGTCCCGATCTCGAGGACCTGCTCGGCCCACCCCGGCGCCACGGGGGCATGATCCTCGGCGAGGACGAGATCGGCGTGGTCACCGGTCTGGCCTGGACACCGGCAGGCGGCGATGTCTTGCTGGTGGAAGCCAGTGTCATGCCCGGCAACGGCCAGTTGATCCTCACTGGCCAGCTCGGCGACGTGATGCGCGAATCGGCCCGCGCCGCGCTGACCTACGCCCGCTCGCGGTCCGGCGAGCTTGGCATCGACCCCGACACCTTCCAGAAGCGCGACATCCACGTCCACGTGCCCGCTGGTGCCGTGCCCAAAGACGGCCCCTCGGCAGGGATCACTATGGCCTGCGCCATGATCTCCGCCCTCACCAGGCGCAGGGCCTACAAGCGCGTGGCCATGACCGGCGAGATCACCCTGCGCGGCCGGGTGCTGCCTATTGGCGGCCTCAAAGAGAAGCTCCTCGCCGCCCAGCGCGTCGGGGTCACCCGTGTGCTCATCCCCCGCGATAATGAACCCGATCTGCGCGATGTGCCTGAAGAGACCCGCGCCGCGCTGGAGATCGTTCCGGTGGAGCACATGGATCAGGTCATTCCCCACGTGCTCTACCCGGCGGAGGCGCCGGTAGCCGAGACGGTGTGAAAGTATGTTAGATTGTGGATTGCGGATTGCTGTATCCGGCGTGCCTGAGGAACCGGTAACAGGCTCGTGGCTCGTTGGTGGCATGGCGCTGCTGCCGACGGGCAGGCGCGGACATTGACAGGAAGATCCCAACGGTAGCGCCCGGTCACGGCCTGGCCGACCTCCCGACGTACAGATACAGCGATTGACGGGAAGACCAATGGCGATCTATATTCTTCGACCTCGTAATGGGCTTGCCCTGCGCGCCGCGAACCTGATCGGCACGGGTTTTACTGAGCCGGCGCGCCGGATGCAGATCGCTGCGGTGCAGGAATTGCAGCAGCAGGACCCGGTTCAACAAGAACTGCATGCCTGGTTCGCGGAAGAGAAAGAACCGCAACGCGTGCGCTTCCATGGCCCTGTAACCGGCAACTGGATCGTTGACCTGGATTCGGAGGAGGTTGAACGACTGAGCCAGGAGATCCCCGGCGCTATGGTCGTCGCCAATCAACCCATCAGCGTCATTCATCCACGCCGCACGGCGGTGCGCAAGGCCAGCCTCGAGGGAGATGACTACTGGCATCTACGCGCGATCGGGCTTGAAGCAGCGCGCAGGAACGGGTTTCGAGGCAACGGACGCGACGTGTGTGTGCTGGTGCTTGATACCGGCATTGATGCCACTCACCCTGAGTTGCAGGGTAAAATTGAACAGGCATGGGAGTTTGACCCGATCACATTGCAAACCAGCCCCATTACGAGTTATGATAGTGATGGGCATGGAACCCACGTGACTGGCCTGATATGCGGCAATACCGTCGGGGTCGCCCCCGGAGCACGGATCTGGAACGGTCTCATGCTGCCCCGGCGGCGGGGCACCATTGCGGGTTTTGTAACCGCCCTCGAATGGGCGGCGCAGCGCGCAGAAGTCCAGATCGTCAATATCTCCGCTGGCATCCACGGGTACGTTGATGACCTGCATGACTCGATCGCCACGCTGTTGAGTGTAGGTGTCCTGGTGGTATGCGCGACGGGCAATGAGGGTGTCAACCAGACGCGCAGCCCGGGTAATTATGTGGAAGTACTCTCTGTGGGCGCCACGACCCGGCAGGGACGGGTTGCCAGTTTTAGTAGCAGCGGCACTCTGGTGGTCAATAATCACCAGTACAGCGTTCCCGATGTGGTAGCGCCGGGAGCGGGCGTCTTTTCAAGCGTCATAGGGGGAGGATACGAGGCCTGGGACGGCACTTCGATGGCAACGGGAATCGTCTCCGGTCTCGCCGCGCTTATCCTCGAACGCTATCCAGCCATTCGCGTCCCCGACCTGCTCGACACAATCATGAGCACCAGCCAGGAACTCGAACAGGTCGCCGTGCGGCGGGGATACGGTCTCGTGCAGGTGGTGGCAGCACTATGAAACTTACCAGGATCGATATGAGCAAGGTTGATATGCGGTTGAAAAAGGCGCTTCGCAACGCCAGACCCGATGACGTTTTCCGCGTAGTGATGACCTTGCAGCCAGCTCTCGCGGTTGAACCCGGCATGCCAGAGTTTGAACTTGACCCCGCGCAGTTTGAGACGCGCGAGGAGTACCGGCGAGAGTTGATCGCCGAGCGGCAGCAACAAATGGACGCGGCGCTTCATGATACTCGCGAGGAACTCGAACGGCTCCTGCCGGAGGTGCATGGCGGTAAGCTAAGCCATACGGTGGTCGTCGAAGGTCCGGCCAGACAGCTTATCTCGGCCCTGCAACTCTCCGGGGTCAGCCATGCCTGGCTTGATCAGCCGTTGGATCTCGTCGAACCACGGCAGTCTTCACCCGAGAAGGCCTGAAGCCCGTTGGAGGCCAGGCGGCGCGCGTGGCCTCCAACGGGCTGCTGCTGGCAGGCTACCTCCGCTCCCGCTCAACCAGGGTGATCGTTTGCGGCCCGCCCGCCTTGAAGACACACGCCTCGGCCCGTGGACCGCAACTGCCGCAACCCTTGCCGCATGCCCCTCCGGCGCCCGTCTGCAGGCGCCCTTTGCGCACCCAGAAGGCGATCATATCCTCCAACACGCCCCGATCGACCCCCAGTTGCCGGCTCAGGTCATCGAGCGACACCGGGCCGCTGGCCGTTTCGAGCGCCTGTAAGACCTGGTGCAGCAAGCGCGCCTCCTCACCAACCCAGTAGCCGCCCGCCCTGGAATACCAGCAGCGCGGCCAGCCAGGCCACCACGAACTGCCCGACGATACTGACCCACATCCAGCGGCTGCCGAACTCGTGGCGCGCCGCGGCTACGGCGGTCATACACGGAGTATAGAGCAACACAAAGACCAGAAAGGCCAGCGCGGCCAGGGCCCCGTGGCCGCCGCTGCTCGCCTCAAAGCCCGCCCGCACCGCAGCGGCCAGACCCTCTAGAGCAGTCTCTTCTTCAGGGGTCTCCAGGGTGATGCCGATAACCCCCGGCAGCACCTGAAGCGCATCACCCGTGGCGCTGACCAGGCCGCCGGCAATGCCCAGCAGATCCTCGCCGAAGTTCGTCGGGGCCGCCTCCGCCGCCTCCTCCAGCTCCGCCACGGCATACGTCTGCCCCAGGGTGCTGACAACCACCTCTTTCGCCACGAAGCCGGTCAGCAGGGCGCCGCTCGTCTCCCAGCCGCCGAAGCCCAGCGGCGCGAAGACCGGCGCCACTGCGCCAGAGAGGGCCGCGAAGGCGCTCTGCTCCACAGGCGTGTCGGCGAAGCGCCCCCCGCCCCGCACCGGCAGCGCCAGCAGCAACCAGACCACGATGCTGGTCGCCAGGATGATGGTGGTGGCCTTGCGCAGAAACGCCGCCGTGCGCTCCCACATCTGCCGCCAGACGCCCCGCGGCGTCGGCAGGCGGTAGGGCGGCAGTTCCAGTACGAATGGCGCGGGGGGTTGATTGCGGAACAGGGTACGCCGGAGCAGCATGCCGATCACGATTGCCACCACGATCCCGGTGAGGTAGAGGCCGAAGATCACCAGTCCGGCCTGGGCGGGGAAGAAGATCGCCGCGATCAGCACGTAGACCGGCAGACGCGCGCTGCAACTCATAAACGGGACCAGCAGGCCCGTCAGAATGCGATCGCGCCGGCTGTCGAGGGTGCGGGTGGCGTAAATGGCCGGCACCGAGCAGCCGAAGCCGACGACCATCGGCAGGAAGCTCTTGCCATGCAGCCCCAGAGCGTGCATCAGCCGGTCCATCACGAAGGCCGCGCGGGCCATGTAGCCCGAGTCCTCCAGCAGGGCCAGGGCGAAGTAGAGCGCGAGCAGCACCGGAACAAAGACCAGCACCCCGCCCACCCCGGCGATCACCCCGTCCACCAGCAGCGACTCGAGCCAGGAGCCACCCAGGCCCGCTGCGCCCAGTAGCGCGGTGGCCCAGCCACTCACCGGCCCGCTCAGGGTCGCATCGACCCAGTCCACGAAGGGGGCGGCCACATCGGTGGTGAGCTTGAAGACGACCCACATCAGCGCCAGGAAGATGGGGATGCCCAGCCAGCGGTGGGTCACCACGCGGTCAATGCGGTCGGAGAGGGTCAGGGGCGGCGCGGCAGGACGGGTGAGCGCCTGCCTGGCCAGGGTATGTACAAAGCGGTACCGTTGATCCACCAGGGCCACATCCAGATCCTCGCCATAGTGAGGGGCCAGCCGCTCGCGACTGGCGGCGAGCGCCGCCGTGACCGCCGGCCCACCCAGGCCCTCGGCCTCGGCCAGCAGGTGCTCGTCGCCTTCGAGAAGCTGGACGGCCAGCCAGCGGAGCGGGTAGCGCTCCGCGAGCGCGGGGATGGCGCCCAGGGCCGCGACCAGGCGCTCCAGTTCGGTTTCGATGGGCGGCGCATAGCGCACTGCCGCGCCGGGAGAAGCCAGGGTAACGGCGGTCATTGCGCCACCTCCTTGAGCGAGGGCCGCACCCCGCGGCCCGACGCGGTGACCAGGTCGCGCAGGGTCGCCTTCAACTCGGCGAGGCCCTGACCCTTGCTGGCGCTCATCACCACCACCGGGGCGCCCAGGGCTGCGGCCAGGGCCTCCGGGTTCAGGCGCAGACCGCGCGCGGCGGCCACGTCGGCCATGTTCAGGGCCAGCACCAGGCGCGCCTCGGCCTCGAGCAACTGGGCGGTCAGGTACAGATTGCGTTCGAGATTGGCGGCGTCAAGCACGTTCACCACCGCGTCCGGGCGTTCGCGCACGATGAAATCGCGGGCGATCTGCTCCTCAAGCGAACGGGCGGCCAGACTGTAGGTTCCCGGCAGATCAACTACGGTAATCTGCCGGTCGCCGAGGATCAGGCGACCCTCCTTGCGCTCCACCGTCTTGCCGGGCCAGTTCCCCACGTGCTGGTGCATACCGGTGAGCGCATTAAAGACGGTGCTCTTGCCGACGTTGGGGTTGCCGGCCAGGGCGATAGTCACCTCACGCATCCCGCAACTCCTCTCCAGTCACCAGAACCATCTGCGCCAGCCCGTAACTCAGAGCCAGGCGCGTATCGCCGACCGCCAGCAGCAGCGCGCCGCCATTGTCGCGTAACACGGTCACCGTAACGCCGGGGGTCAGACCGAGTTCGGCCAGGCGATGGGCGGTGCGCTGGCCACCCTGGATCGCCACCAGACGCACCGTAGCGCCTTCACCGGCAAGGGCCAGAGGCAAAGAGGGGGTAGACATCAGGCACGCTCCACGACGACCAGCCGGGCCTCCTCCTTGCGGAGCGAGAGCCGGTAGCCTTTCACCGTCACCTCGATCGGATCGCCCAGGGGCGCGACGGCGGTCAGGATGACCTGCTCGCCCGGCACCAACCCCATCGCCAGCAGACGGCGACGAAACTCGCGGTCGCCGCCAATCCGCCGCACTACGGCATTCTGGTTGCGGGCAAGCTGGTCAAGGGTGACTTCGGAGACGCTCACGGGGTACGGCTCCTCTCAGGCATCATGTCAGGATCAGGTATTGCCGCGTCAGTCACAGTTTCGCAGCGCGGCCTGTCTGGGCCACCGTTCGGAAGAGGTAATGAAAGGCGTCAGTCTTCGGGTAAACCTTAACAGCAGGTATACCAGAGCGGGTCCCCACTCAACAAGTAACGCCGGGGCAACTTTGCGTAAAGAAATGAAAACCAGTCAGGATGAGGAAAAGTGCTTGACAGGGTGGAAAGATCGGCTTATCCTGTGCCCTGAAGAGAGTTTTAGGGTAAACCCGAAATTAGCGACGTACATGGTTCACACCCACGTTATGCGGAGGGTCGTACCCTCTGCGTTTCCCAGGATGTTAGTCTTAGCAGGGGCAAAGCCAGTTTCCCCTGGTCAGGGCAACTTTACCAGGTTGCCCTGATCAGGGATCACATCCTATGAGCGAAAGCGTCGAAATGTACCTGGTGATGACGGCGCTGTCACGCCGGGCGCCGGACCAGCCGGTGGCGGTGTCGCATCTGGCGAGCCGGCTGGGGGTGACGCAGGTCTCGGCGATCGAGATGTGCCACAAGCTCAGCGAGCGGGGGCTGATGCACTACCAGCCCTACAAGGGGGTCACCTTAACCGAGGCGGGAGAGGCGCAGGCCCAGACGATTCTCTCACGGCGGCGGCTGTGGGTGATCTTTCTGGTAGAGAACCTCGGCATCGCCCCCGAGGATGCCGACGAGCTGGCCTGCCAGCTCGAGCACATTACCTCGGAGCGGCTGGTGACGGCGCTGAAAGCCTTCCTGGAACGCGCGCCAGTGCCCCCTTCGGAGGGGGAGACGGCGCACGCACCCGAGGCGCGCCCGCTCGACGCCTGCGCGGCGGGGTCGCGAGGCCGCATTGCGGCCTTCGGCGTGCCACTGGCCGCCGAGACGTTTCTGCGCGGTCAGGGACTGGCCCTCGGCGTCGAGGTGGAGGTGCAGGCCATCGGGGCCGACGGCGCCGTGCTCGTGGCGGTTGAGGGCCGTCCGATCGCGCTGGCGCCGGCGCTGGCCGCCGGCATCACCCTCGCCGCCGCGCCCGCCACCCACGCCCGGCAGGAGGCCTGGGCCCGTTGCAGCGCCTTCTGGGCCTGCCTGCGGGGCGAGACCCGCGCCTGCGCCTCCGGCGCGCCGGTGTAGGGGTCTGAGGGAAACCTGGCTTCCCCATGCCCCTCCAACCGGCGTTGAGGCGCTGATCAGCCCGGCAGACGAGGTGAGAAAACCCGCTTTCCCCACATGATGAACCCCCTCCAGACAGGTTGGAGGGGGTTCACCCTGGGGGAGGGGGAACGTCGATTGAGAGTTGCAGATATGGTGCCAAGGGCCGGACTTGAACCGGCGACCCTCGCATTTTCAGTGCGATGCTCTACCAGCTGAGCTACCTTGGCGCACCGGCGAACTGAGCTGTGGTGGGCGATGACGGGATCGAACCGCCGACACCCTCGGTGTAAGCGAGGTGCTCTACCGCTGAGCTAATCGCCCGACCGCCCGTGGTGCCCAGGAAGGGATTTGAACCCTTACGACCGTGGTTAGGTCACTAGGCCCTCAACCTAGCGCGTCTGCCAATTCCGCCACCTGGGCGTGATGCTCTATCGATTATACGCCGCTGAACGCGGCTTGTCAAACGGCCAGTTCGGCCCGCAGGGCGTTGAGTTCGGCGGCAAGAGAGCGGCGCAGCGCGGCCCGGCCTTCCAGCGGCAGGAAACTGGCAGTGGCAGCGGTAAGGACGGCGGCACAGAGGTCATCGGCGGTGAAGCCGAAGTGAATGGCGGCGCGGCGGTACTCCTCGGTCAGGGTGGTGTGAAAGAAGGTCGGGTCATCGGAGTTGATCGTCAGCGGCACGCCGGCGGCGTGGAGGCGTGGCAGGGGGTGGGCCTCCCAGGAGGGCGCCGCGCCAGTGAGCAGATTGCTGGTGGGGCAGATATCGAGCACCACGCCGCGTTCGCGGAGGGCAACAACGAGGTCCGGGTCGTCCACAGCGCGAATGCCATGACCCAGGCGCGTAATGCCCAGGGCATTGATCGCCCCCCACACACTCGCCGGGCCAACCACCTCGCCGGCGTGGGCCGTCACCCCCAGACCAGCGGCGCGGGCAGCGGCAAAGAGCGGCGCGAAGGGTTCCGGGGGATAACCAATCTCGTTCCCGCCGATTGACCAGCCCACCACGCCCCGGGGCTGCATAGCGCGGGCAACTTCGAGGACGCCCCAGGCCGGCTCGGTGCCGTAGCCGCGCCCGTAGTCGAGCACCAGCCGCACCTGGACCCCGCCGTCACGCTCCGCGCGCGCGAAGCCGGCCAATGCCCCCTCGATCGCCTCGCGCAGATCCACGCCGCGGTTGATATGCTGCATTGGCGAGATCATCACCTCGGCGTAGCGCACGTACTGCTCGCTCAGGTCGAGGCCCAGTTCGTAGGCCAGGCGCTCGAAATCCTCGCCGTGGACAATGGCGCGCGCCAGATCCATGAACACGGTCAGGAAGGCGCCAAAATCGCGGTAATGGAACAACGCCGCCACCTCGGCCTCACTGCGCACGCCGAGGTCCAGCCCGTTGCGCCGGGCGAGTTCGAGCAGCGTCCGGGGAGTGACGGCGCCTTCGAGGTGCAGGTGGAGTTCGACCTTGGGCATGCGCCGGATGAACTGCTCGAACTGGGGAGGAAGCACGCTCCGCATCCTGCTACCCGATGGCCATCACAAACCGGCGCACTCTGCAACGCTGCACCGGGGAGGCGCCGGAAATGGCTTTGTCCTTCAAGACCTTTCCGTTGAACAGGAACGCAGGAAACGTCACGCAATACCCGACGCCTTGAGCCGTTCAGCATTGTCGTGGACGATCAAGGCATCAATGATCTTCGCCAGATCGCCATCGAGAATGGCGGGAAGATTGCCGAAGTTCTGCCCGATACGGTGGTCGGTGACGCGATCCTGGGGGAAATTGTAGGTGCGGATCTTCTCGGCGCGCTCGCCCGTACCCACCTGGGCCAGGCGCGAGGTCCCCAGTTCGCGCTCCTTCTTCTCCTGCTCGCGGGCGTAGAGCCGTGCCCGCAGCACGGTCATGGCCTTCTCTTTGTTCTTAATCTGTGAACGCCCGTCCTGGCAGGTGACGATGATCTCGTCGGGCGTGCCGGGCCGGTAGACCAGGCGCACGGCCGAGTCGGTCGTATTGACGCCTTGCCCACCGTGCCCGCCGGAGCGAAACACATCCACCCGCAGATCCTCGGGCCGGATCTCGACGGTAGCGTCCTCGACCTCGGGCAGGACGGCGACCGTGGCGGTAGAGGTGTGGATGCGTCCGCGAGCCTCGGTCGCGGGCACGCGCTGCACTCGATGCACGCCGCCCTCGTACTTCAGCAGGCTGTAGGCGCCCTCGCCGCGGATCTCGAAGATAATCTCCTTGAACCCGCCGGGGCCATTCTCGGTGGCGCTATCAACCTCGACCTTCCAGCCGCGCTCTTCGGCAAAGCGCGAGTACATGCGGAAGAGGTCAGCGGCAAAGAGCGCGGCCTCATCGCCCCCCTCACCCTGACGGATCTCCATGATCACATTGCGGGCATCGTTCGGGTCGCGGGGAAGCAGCAAGACGCGCAGTTCCTGCTCGAGGGCCTCGAGGCGGGCACGCTGCTGTTCAAGTTCCTCCTGCGCCAGAGCGCGAAGCTCGGGGTCGTCGGTCTCGTGGAGCATGGCGCTGGCCTCATCGGCGGCGCGGCGGGCCTGTTTGTATTCACGATACGTAGCGACGACGGCCTCGAGATCGCGCTGCTCGCGGGCATACTGCTGCAAGAGGGCGCGATTGTTTACCACCTCGGGGCGGGCGAGCAACTCGCCGAGTTCCTCGTAGCGGGCTTCAACCATGGCAAGTTTATCAAACATTATCGGTCCTCAAAATATAATAAGAGCACGGGACAACGAGCGAAGGCCCGTCGTACCCGTGCCGAAAAGACTGCCGTGCGGCTAATAGCCTTTCGCCATCTTCTTGCGCCGGTTGCGTTCGGCGCGGCGTCGCTTCTCCTTGCGCTGCTCGCTCTTCGAAATGAAGTGCATCTTCTCGCGGTAGGTTTTCGTAATGCGCTCGGAGATCACACCTTTGTTAAAGCGACGGATCAGTTGCTCGACCGTCTCGCCTTCGCGACGTTCTACACGCATAGCTCTGTCGTTTGACGTGCGCGGCCACCGCGGTGGTCCGGACGTTATCTCTGGCGCGGGGTGTCGCCCCGTCCCGGAATACGCGCATTCGTCAATCGCCTGCTCACCCCCTTTACCACAGATTTGGTGGCCCCCGCACAGCCAACAGAGCTGCTTCTATAACACCTGAGATAGTATAGACGAAGGAACGCATTTGTGCAAGAGATGCCATGGGCGGCAGCAGGCGCCCGCGGCCCGGACATGAGGCTTGCACCCCCGGCAAGCTGGCCGTACAATCGGGTCAGATAACGATCCAACGGAGGCAGGGCCATGCAGGTCGTGCACGTACATGTCCACGTAAAGCCCGAATACGTCGAAGCGTTTCGCGCGGCGACACTGGAGAACGCGCGCAATAGTGTGCAGGAGCCGGGCGTGGTGCGCTTCGATGTCATCCAGCAAGAGGATGACCCGACCCGTTTTATTCTGGTCGAGATCTACCGTGACGACGCGGCCCCGGCGGCGCACAAGGCCACGGCCCACTACGCCCTCTGGCGCGACACGGTGGCCGAGATGATGGCCGGGCCGCGCAGCTCCGTGCGCTACCGGGCGGTGTTTCCCGAGCCCACGGGATGGGAGTTGCCGCGATGAGGTTCGAGTTCGCGACCGCGGGGCGTATCATCTTCGGCGCGGGGGTGGTGCACAAGGCCGGCGCCCTCGCCGCGGCCCTTGGTCGCCGGGCGCTGGTGGTAGGCGGACGTTCGCCAGAACGCCTGGCGTCGCTGCTGGAGACCCTGCGCGCCGCCGGGGTCGCCGCGATCACCTTCGCGGTTGCCGGCGAACCCACAGTGGCGGCGGCGGCGGCGGGGAGCGCCCTCGCCCGCGCCGAGGGCTGCGATCTGGTCGTGGCCATGGGCGGCGGCAGCGCCCTGGACGCGGGGAAGGCTATTGCCGCGCTCAGCGCGAACCCGGGTGACCCGCTTGACTATCTGGAGGTGGTGGGGCGCGGGCAACCGTTAGCGGCGCCTCCGCTCCCCTGCATCGCCATTCCGACCACCGCGGGCACCGGCTCGGAAGTGACGCGCAACGCCGTACTCGGCGTACCCGCGGAGCGCGTCAAGGTCAGTCTGCGCAGCCCGCTGATGCTACCGCGGGTGGCGCTGGTGGACCCGGAGTTGACCTACGGCCTGCCCGCTGCGCTGACGGCGAGCACGGGCATGGACGCCCTGACCCAGTGCCTGGAGCCGTTTGTGAGTCCGGCGGCCACCCCCCTGACCGACGGGCCTTGCCGCGAGGGGCTGGCGCGGGCGGCGCGCAGCCTGCTCCGCGCCTGTCACGAACCCGGCGACCAGCGGGCGCGCGAAGACATGGCCATCGCGAGCCTCTGCGGCGGCATGGCCCTGGCCAACGCGCGACTGGGCGCGGTCCACGGGTTTGCGGCGGCGCTGGGGGGCATGTACACGGCCCCGCACGGGGCGATCTGCGCGCGGCTGCTTGGCCCGGTGATGGCCGGCAACATCGGCGCGTTGCGGCAGCGCGCCCCGCAGTCGCCCGCGCTGGCGCGCTACGCCGAGGCGGCGCGCCTGTTGACCGGCGAAGCCGCGGCCACGCCGGAACAGGGCGCGGTGTGGGCCACCGCCCTTGCCGACGAGCTGGGCATCCCGCGTCTGGCCGCCTATGGCATCACCGCGGGCGACTTCCCCGCGATCGTGGCCCGCGCCAGCCGGGCGAGCAGCATGCAGGGCAACCCCATCACCCTGACCGACGAGGAACTGGCGGCCATCCTGCACGCCGCGTTGTGACCGTGGCGGGCAATGACGGGGGGCGTGTCAGTCAGGCGCTGAATGGATTGGATGGCGCGATGGCGCCGGGTGTGACGAAACGTTCTGCAGGATGGGGGCGCGCCCGGCGCCCCGGAACCCGGCACGCGTCCTGCTGGTTCGCGCGCGGTGCAGGTTGCCGGTATGCCCCGCGGGGCGCGGCGCGGCGGGGCGCCCCCCTCCCAGCCTCCCTCCGCTGGGGGGAGGCGCGCGGTTCCCTCCCCGAGCGGGGGAGGGTCAGGGAGGGGGCGGGGCGGCGTCCGCCGGGAACGGCCGCCGCGCGCTCCCGAAACCCGGTCCGCTTCGCGCGGTGGGGGTCATGCAAAACGTGTCGTCACACCCGATGGCGGATGGCGCGGTTGATTTGCATCTCCGGGCCGGCTATGGTATACTACGCGGCGGTGTGTAACAATACGTTCCCCGATAGCTCAACGGTAGAGCGGCTGACTGTTAATCAGTAGGTTCCTGGTTCGAATCCAGGTCGGGGAGCCACAGCATACATCATCAGCAAGCGCCCGGCGGAAACCGCCGGGCGTTTTCGTCTGGACTATGTAGCCAGACTCGGCGGCCGGCTGTGTACGGGGGCATACGCGCAGGGAAGGACCAGCGTATGCAATCTGATAGCTATGGTCGTCCATCGCAGCACCCGTTCTGACGATGTTTACACCGCATGATCGCCGCTCCCATCTGGTGCATCGCGGTCGTGTGCCCCTGGCTCATCCGCGAGAAACAGCCCATCCATCGCCTCCGTCACTACCTGCCTGGTCGCGTCAAGCACATGGCCGTAGACGTTCATCGTGGTAGCGCATGTCCGGCAGTTCTACGGCGACGAGCAATTCCTTGAACTGTCGCAGCAGGTTGCGTGGGGTCAGTGGTGCGCCGATCACCGATGGAAAGAGCAGCAGCGCCTGCTGCGCGGGCCAGAGACGCCGCCGGGCTGCCGAAGTGCGACCCGGCGCTCAACACGCGCCTGCGGGCAGCGGTGCGTGCCATCACCGCCCGCGATCCTATCTACGGAGCGCCAGTGAGTAGCGAACCGGGCGGTCGGGCGCACGGCTACGTGCCAGCAGCAGTCGAGCGCTACCTTCAAGGCGATTGATGTCACGACCGTCCAAGCTATTTGTTCTCCCGCTCACACGAGGTCTCCGGAGCGAACAGGCAGGGGATGTCATGTTTGCACAGGCGAGGGGCCTTGCAATCATTCGTGACGGCTCCACGGCGGCGTTGCAGAACACACCAGCGCGAGCGCCAGCCCGAACAGCAACCACATCGCGCTGCTGTTCAGAAACATCTCCGTGGGCGTCAGGGCTTCATGCCCAACCCAGATCATCAACCAGATGCCCGCGCCGCCGAGGGTCCACGCGGCAACCCGGCCAGCCAGCCAGCGTTGCGTGGGGCGCCACAGGCGCCGTATCGCTGCGCCGCTCGCCATGCCTTTCGAATTGCCATAGTGCAGATGGCGCGGGAAGACGCCCTGGCGATGATGGGTATGTGGTCCGTCAGCAGGAATTGTATACAATTTCGCAGGCATGCCGCTGCGGGGAGGCTGCGCCTCCCCGCAACCCTTCTCCGCGGCAATTTGCCTGATTAGCTGACGACCACGGCAACAGAGGGATCGCTTACCAGGTAACGGACGGCAATCATATCGCCTACCTGGTAACGCTCGTACAGCTTTTGATTTTTCTCGGCGCGCGTGACGGTCGTAAGCACGCCGTCTGCGCTTTCAGCCTGAAACGCGTAGGCGACAAAATATGTCGTATCGCCTTCATAGTCCTTATCCGTCCAGCGGTCAAAGATCACCCCCGAGGTCTGGCGACCATGTTGATGCATCTTCTGCTGGAATTTCGCCAGGTAAATCCCGTGGAGAATCATAAAAATTGCTAATGGCCCCAATATGACGTCGATTCCGAGTGCGAAAATCTCGGCGCCCGGTATAATCTTGACCACCACCACTATCACTATCGCTATGAGCGCCATTGCCATATGCGAATGCCAGCCGGTCATCTCCAGCGTCTCGGAGATCGCCGGTCGCTCCAGGCTGGTGTAGTCGAAGGGCAGGCCGGGAGGGGTGGCGGCGGCGAGCGTCGGGTCGCTCGGCGGCGCAACCGATGCGCGTGGGGTGTAAGCAACATCGGACGGGGCGGACGAGGACGGGGCGGGAACGCCGCGGGTCGAGGCGCCAGCACGGGTCAGATACGGCACGAGATCGGCGCCGCAGGCGTCGCAGCGCGTGCTCAGCCCCCGGAGCCGAGCCCCGCAACGGGGGCAGTTCGTGAGCAACGATGACATTGCGGAGTCTCCTTCTCTACTCTCTGGCACGTCTCACGTGACTTGCTGCTTACGTCGTGCATGGTGAGGCGCCGGCGCAGCGGCGCACAGCTTTCCGCTTGCCGCCCCCTGGCGTCCTTGCGTCAACCCTGCCGAGCGTACACCTGGCGGGAATGACGCCCGACGTGCAGACGCCGGCCACGATGGCTCCAGCATAGCGCCGGGGCGCTACTGGAACGTAACCAGCGGGTGGCGAGCAGCAGGTGCTCTGGGGATCGCCATCACCACGGTCGCGAGAGCCACTCCACGACATCGCGCCGCGCCAGAACGCGCGCGCACCGCTCCCGGCGGTCGCGGTCGGGGGCGATGGCTTAGCTGGTTGCGGGCGAAAGCCCTCGCTGAGGGCTTCAGCCCGAACGGAGAACCGCCGGAACGTCAGCATCTCGGTCAGTGCTCTAGCCCGGCAAGGCGCCAACTATCTGCGCCACCAGCAATCCAAAGACAAGCAGCGCGGCCAGAGACGACAAAAGAGTGGTCAGGCAAACGCCAGCCAGTAGACCCAGCTCCACGGCCAGCGCCCGGGACAGATCGGGCCGGCGCGTCCCGGGGTCGCGGGGCAAGGCGTTCCATTGATAGATCACGCTTCGCACACCGAACACGCTCCACAGGAGGAGCGTCAGCAGCCAGCCAGCCAGGCCGGTTGACACAGGGTTGGTCGGACTGTCGAGGGATACGCCGATCATCGCAAGCACCGGCGCACCCGGCCACACGAGAAGGAAGTGCAGGGTTGGGTCGTGGAGGAGGCGCATGCTTACCTGGCAAAAAGAGTTTTCGGGAGGGTGCAGCCTCCCGTTCACAAACGCGCCGAATGCGGCGGTGCGTCAACCATAGCTACGTGGGGGTTGCTTTTCAAATAGCGGATTGGCACGGCGTCACCCACCTCGTAACGGAAGTACAACGAGCGGCTTTTCACAGCGCGCGTGATCGTCACCAGCTCCTGGTACGCCTGAAATGCATAGGCGACAACGTACACCGTGTCGCCGTCGCTATCCTTGTATGTCCAGCGGTCATAGATCACCCCCAGGGTCCGGCGCCCTTCCCGAAGGAGCTGGTCGCGGAGAAGCACCCTGCGGACCGCGGGGAACCACGCGCTGCCGATAAGCAGGATGACGGAGCCGCCGAAGATGATGTTTACTATCTCGCCACTCTTGAGCGCGAAATAGCCGCCCACGGCAACGCCAATCAACAGAATAATCATCGTGCTCAGCACCGAAACCCAGGTCGCCTCCTCCAGGGTTTCGGAAACCTCGGGACGCCTCAGCCCGGTGTAGTCGAAGGGCAGGCCGGGAGGAGTGGCGACCCCAAGCGTCGGGTCGCTCGGCGGCGCAACCGATGCGCGCGGGGTGTAAGCAACGTCGGGTGTGGCGGATGAGGATGGAGCGGGAACGCTGCGGGTCGAGGCGCCAGCACGGGTCAGATACGGCACGAGATCGGCGCCGCAGGCGTCGCAGCGCGTGCTCAGCCCCCGGAGCCGCGCCCCGCAACGGGGGCAGTTCGTGAGCAACGATGACATTGCGGAGTCTCCTTCTCTACTCTCTGGCACGTCTCACGTGACTTGCTGCTTACGTCGTGCATGGTGAGGCACTGGCGCAGCGGCGCTTTGTGCATCTCTGCATTAATCTTGCCGCGAATGCACCCGGCGGGAACCGCGCCAGGCGCGCCGCTGTCAGACCTCATGGTCCAGCACAGGCTCGGCGCACTCCTCCGCATAGCAACGCTGGATCGGCGACGATGCTAGCTCTGCTTCGGTGGCACGAGGGCTATCGCTATTTCAGGATCGCTTTCCAGATAGTGGATGAGCACGCGGTCACCGACCGAGCAGGAGCGTAGCCTGGTTGAATAGCAGACCATGGTAAGCGGACATGCTGTTAGCATCGTCAAGAACCTCCTTCCCATCTCTGCCCGGGCGAGCAATGCCCATACAAAGCTACTCGGCACCGTAGTGCCAATGTAGCGCCCTGCTATAACCAGCCAGTAACCCGCATCACGGCCGGGCATCGCGGCGCCGCTCAAAAGTTGACGCTTCCCAACGCCATGCGCTACAATGTTCGACTGTACGCCCCCGGTGCATCATCTGCGGATAATGGTGCACTTCGCCGGGTTGCGCCAGCGTAAAAACCGTATGCAAAAGCTCTCCTCAGCCCAGATTCGTGACAGGTACCTGACGTTCTTCGAGCGTCACGGCCACGCCATCGTGCCCAGTTCCTCGCTCGTAGTGGCTGATGATCCGACCCTCCTCTTCGCCAACTCGGGCATGGTCCAGTTTAAGGATGTCTTCCTGGGACTGGAGCAGCGCCCTTACAAACGCGCCGTCACCGCCCAGAAGTGTCTGCGCGTCAGCGGCAAGCATAATGATCTCGAGGAGGTCGGCCCGTCGCCGCGCCACCATACCTTCTTCGAGATGCTGGGCAACTTCTCGTTCGGCGATTATTTCAAGGCTGAGGCCATTCGCTTCGCCTGGGAACTGCTGGTCGAGGAGTTCGGCCTGCCCGTCGAACGGCTCTGGTTCACGGTCTTCGAGGGCGATGCGGAGATCCCCGCCGATAATGAGGCCGCGAAGCTGTGGGAGTCGGTCGGCGCCGATCCATCGCGCATTCTGCGCTTCGGGCGCAAGGATAATTTCTGGGTCATGGGCGATACTGGCCCCTGCGGCCCTAACTCCGAGATTACCTGCTACATCGGCGATCATCTGTCGCGCATGCGTGCCGAGGGCGTTAATTCCGACGACCCTGATTACGTCGAGATCTGGAACCTGGTATTTATGCAGTATGACCGGGCGACGATGCGGCGCCTGGCAGCCCGGTCGGTGGACACGGGCATGGGCCTCGAGCGCATGGCGATGGTGCTCCAGGGGGTCCATTCGACCTACGAGACCGATCTGCTGGCGACGATCATCCATCGGGTGATCGCCGCCCGCGGCAGTGATGAGGCCCACTACCGGGCCAATCTGGCGCCCTATCGCGCCATCGCCGACCATAGCCGCGCCACCGCTTTTTTGATCGCCGATGGGGTGCTGCCCGGCAACAGCGGGCGCTCCTACGTGCTGCGCCGCATCCTGCGCCGCGCCGTCTACCAGGGGCGGACGATCGGCTTCGAGCGCCCGTTCTTCGCCGATGTGGTTGATACGGTGATCGAGGAGATGGGCGCGGCCTATCCTGAACTGCGCGCCCGGCGCCAGTTTATCCTCGAAGCGACCGACAGCGAGGAGCGGCAGTTCCTGCGCACGCTCAACGGCGGCATTACGCGCCTCAACGCGGTGATCGAGCAGGTGCGCGCCGCCGGCGGCACGGTCATCCCCGGCGCCGATGCCTTCGTGCTCAAGGATACTTTCGGCTTTCCCCTCGACCTGACACAGAAGATTGCCGCCGAGCAGGGCCTGGTGGTAGACGAGGCGGGCTACGATCTGGCCATGGACGAGCAGCGCCAGCGTTCCCGCGCCGCGGCGCAGTTCAAACGCGGCGCCGAGGCCGAGGTCTGGGCCGAGGCCAGCCTCCCGCCCACGGAGTTCCTGGGCTACACCGATGTTAGCGCCGAGGCCCGCGTGCTGGCGATCGTCTCGGCGGGCGATGAACTGCGCGAGGCCGGGTCAGGTCGCCAGGTGCAGATTGTCCTCGACCGCACGCCCTTCTACGCCGAGAGCGGCGGGCAGGTGGGCGATACCGGGCTGATCAGCGGCCCCGCCGGGGTGGTGCGCGTTGATGATACCCTGCGCCCCGTGCCGGGGCTGATCGTCCACTACGGCGTGGTCACGGAGGGAACCATCGCTGTCGGCGAGGTCGTGCGGGCGACGGTTGACGCCGAACGGCGCGCCGATATTCAGCGCAACCATACCGCCACCCACATGCTCCACCGCGCGCTGCGCGACGTGCTCGGCGAACACGCCGCGCAGGCCGGCTCCCTGGTCGCCCCCGATCGGCTGCGCTTCGATTTTACCCACACCCGCCCGCTGGAGCACGAGCAGTTGCGCGAGATCGAGGCGCGCCTCAATGCCTGGGTGCGCGCCGATGGCGCGGTCCACTGGGAGGTTACCGACTACCAGACGGCGATGGCTCAGGGGGCCATCGCCCTCTTCGGCGAGAAGTACGGCGACCGGGTGCGCGTGGTGACCATCGAGCGCGGCGCGAACGGCGTCGAGCGCATCGCCACCCGTGATAGCCGCGAACTCTGCGGCGGCACCCACGTCAGCCGCACCGGCGAGATTGGCTTCATCCGTATCGTCGGCGAGGGCAGCGTCGGCAGCGGGCTGCGGCGCATCGAGGCCCTCACCGGGCGCGGCGCCGAAGCCTGGGTCGAACAGCAGGCCCAGATCCTGCGCGACCTCGCCGAGCGCCTCGGCGTGCCCCCGGCCCAGGTTGCCGACCGGGTGGACCAGTTGATGGCCGAGGGCCGGCAGCGCCAGCAGGAACTGGCGGGCCTGCGCGCGCGCATTGCCCGCGCCTCGCTCGATAGCCTGCTCCCCCAGGCTCGCCAGGTGGATGGCGTCGCCGTCCTGGCGGCTCA
Organism: uncultured Chloroflexales bacterium; assembly: GCA_937918935.1. Lineage (GTDB taxonomy): Bacteria > Chloroflexota > Chloroflexia > Chloroflexales > Chloroflexaceae > JACAEO01. The sequence goes on from CAKZSI010000049.1 coordinate 85,119, forward strand.
GGTGGAGGCCGACGACCCCGCCCGTCTGCGCGAGATGGGCGACTGGCTGCGGGATAAGCTCGGCAGCGCGGTGATCGTGCTCGGGGCGGTGGTGGGCGAACGCCCGCAGATCCTGGTCATGGTCACTCCCGATCTCGTCAAGCAGGGCTACCACGCGGGCAATCTGGTAAAGGCCCTGGCGCAGATTGTCGGCGGCGGCGGCGGCGGGCGCCCGGATATGGCCCAGGCCGGGGGGAAGGACGCCGCCAGTCTCCCCGATGCGATCGCCCGGGCGCCGGAACTGGTTGCCTCACAGGGGCGAAAGTGAGCGCAGAATGACAACGGAACCTGTGGCCGTGGTGCCGGTCCTGCCCGAGGACAGCGCTGCCGATGTGCTGGAGAAGTTGCGCGGCCTTGAGGCCGAGCATGTGCAGTTGCTGGTCACCGAGGGCGCCGTGGTGATGCGCCGCGCCGAGGTCGCCGAGCAGATCCGCACGTTCGGCGCGAAGGCGGGCATGGCGTTGACGGTGATCAGCTCGGATCCGAAGGTCATCCACGCGGCCCACCGGGCGGGCCTGGAAACCCTGACCGTGCAGCATGCCCGCGTCCTGCCCCCCGGTCTTGACAACCGTCCCCCGCGTTCCGCCAGTCCCTACGCGACTCGCGCCGTGCCGGGCACCCCGCCGCCCGGCCCTGACGCCAGCGACGAGGAGGTGCTCCGAGCGGCGCTGGATGGTGACGTCGCCACCGCACCGCCTCCTCCAACCGTTGAGCCTGCGCCGCGCCGCGCCGCGCCTCCCCCACCCCGCCCGGAGCCTCCGCCGCGCCGCCCCGGATCGGCGCCGGCAACGCGCCGGCGCGCCTGGCCGATCTACGCCCTCAGCGTCCTCCTGTTGCTGCTTCTGGCGGCAATTGGCGCGGTCCTCTTCCCTGGCGGGCGCGTAACCGTGGCAGTATCGCCGCCTGCCCGCGCCACTACCTCGGCGCCGTTCACCGGCCTGCCCATGCCCTTGCTCGGCCCCGGCGCCGGCGTCTCCAGCACGGCGGTGCTCGCCGAGCCAATCGTCAGCACGGTCGCTATAACGAGCACCGGCACGGTGGCAGAGGGAACGCTCACCCCCGCGGGGAGTGCTGAGGGTCCGGTGACCATTCTCAACTCCAGCGGGCAGGCCATTCTGCTGCCCGCGGGCACCGAGTTCGTGGCCATCCGCCCCGACGGGCAGGAGGCGCCCTTCATCAGCGCCGCCGATGTGCTGGTACCCGCCGCCACCACCGCCGACCAGGGCGCGCAGATCGTGACCACCCGCGGCCAGGCCCAGGTAACGGTCACCGCCCGCTCACCGGGGAGCGCCTCCAATGTGGAGGCTAACACCATCCGCCGCATTACGCCCCCCGGTGGCCCTACCTTCAATATGTCGGCGGGCAGCCTGCTGGTGCAGCACCCACCCCTGACCGGCGGCAGCGAGGAACTGGTGTACATCGTCAAGGAAAGCGATGTGCAGCCGCTGCTCGCCCCGGCCCTCGAGCAACTGGACGCCGAGGCGCGTCGCCAGCTCAGCGGCCTGGCCCGGGCCCGCGGCCTGGCGCTCGATCCCACCTCGATCAATCCCCGCCGCAGCGATCTGGAACAACTCCAGGGCTTCACCCAGTTCGTCAACCCCCCGCCGGGCGCCCCGACTGACCCGGCCAATCCGCGCTTTGAACTCACCCTGCAGGCGAACTACAGCGCCCTCGCCACTCCACCGGATCAACCCCTCAACATCCAGTTCGGCCCGGTAGTGACCGAGCAATTACGCCAGGCGGGACTGATCCAGCCAGGCGAGTGTCGCGCGCCGGTCGTTACTGAATGGCGCTGGGATGGACAGACCCTCTTCGTGGACGGCAGCATTGAACCCGATACGGTCAGCCCGCGCTGCCAGGGGGGGATCGAACCTGCCGTTCTGGAGCAGGTACGCGCGGCGGTGCGCGGCAAGTCGTATCAGGAGGCCGATGCTGTGCTGCGCCAACTGGTGGCCCAGGGGCTGATCGGCGACTACCGCCTGCCCGAGGCAGCGCGCATGCCCCGCTTCGGCTGGCAGATCGAGGTGGAGGTCGGCAAGTAATACCTCCTATCCGGCGAGCCGGGTAACAGAGAAACCCGGTTTTCACACCTGCGCCGGGGAGGGGCTTGCTACCCCCACGAGCCGGGGAATGGGGAAACCTGGGTTCCACACCTTCCAGCCGGTGTTGGGAAGCGCGCAACCCCGGCTGGTGGGGGATGGGGAAACCCGGTTTCCCCATCCCCCACCAGCCCCGGCGTGGACACGGAGGCGCCATGGCCCGCGACGAACGGCGCATTATGGGGCTTGACGTGGGCGAACGGCGCATCGGCGTGGCCTTGAGCGACGCCGAGGGGCGCCTGGCCTCCCCGCTCACCACCATCAACGCGCGCCCCGTGACCGAGTGCCTGGAGCGCATCGTCCGCATGGTCGCGGACTACGCCGTCAGCGAGCTGGTGGTGGGCCTGCCGCTGACGTTACGGGGCGAGGTTGGCCCCCAGGCCCGGGCAGTGCAACAGTTTGCCCGGCAGCTTGAGGAACGCCTCGGCCTCCCGGTGCACCTCTTCGACGAACGCCTGACCACCGCCGCCGCCGACCAACTGCTCCGCGAGATGGGCCTTAAACCCGAAAAGCGCAAACAGCAGATCGACCAGGTCGCCGCGGCGATTATTTTGCAGGATTTTCTTGATCAGCAGCGCGGGGCCGAGGGGATGTGATGGTGGATTGATCGTGGCGATGAACGATGGATGTCACATCTATGAGCATCCCACCCGGGGAACAACCAGGTATGAACACCACCGAACTCGAACAGGTGCTCGGCGAAGGCGAGGGTCCGCAGGTGGCCTTTGCCCGCGAGCGCGTGCGGCCCGACGAGCTGGCCGAAACCCTTGCCGCCTTCGCCAACGGCCGTGGCGGCACGTTGCTGCTGGGGGTGAGCGGGCGCGCGCGGGGCCGGGTGGAGGGCATCGGCGACATCACCGCCGCGCGCGATCTGGTGCTGGAGGCGGCCCTCTCCTGCACCCCGCCGCTGATCCTGCCCCTGCCGCAACCGGCGACCCACGAGGAACGTACCCTGCTCATTGTCAACGTGCCGGCGGGCCTTTCGCAGGTCTATGCCGTGCGCGGCAAGTACCTGCGACGCGAAGGAAGCGCCAACCAGCCCCTGCCCCCCGAGGCCCTGCGGCGCCTGCTCCTCGAACGGGGCGAGGTAAGCTGGGAACGCGAGACCCCCCCCGGCGCGACCCTCGATGAACTCGATCCGCTCAAGGTGAGCGCCTACGCGCGCCGCATCGGCCCCGAAGCCGAAGCCGACCCCCTGAGCCTGCTCCAGCGCCGGGGCTGCATTGTGCGGCGTGACGGCGGGCAGAACCCCGGGGCCGTGCCGCGTACCGAGGGTGAGGGCGGCGCCGCCCCGCCCTTTGGGACGGACGCACGGGCCGCATATGCGCCCACTAACGCCGGGCTGCTGCTCTTCGCCCGCCAGGTGGAAGCCCGCTACCCCCAGGCCGAGATCACCCTGGTGCACTATCGCGGGCGCGACATGGCCGACGCCTTCGAGCGCGAAGACGTGCGCGACACCCTGGTCGAGGCGCTGCGCCGCGCCGAACGCTGGCTCATGGAGCATATGCGCAAAGGCAGCCGCATGGTCGGCCTCGAACGCCAGGACTGGACCCAGTTCCCCCCGGGCGCGGTGCGCGAGGCGCTGGTCAACGCCGTGGCCCACCGCGACTACAGCGTGCGCGGCGAGGGCATCCGCGTCTCACTCTTCAGCGACCGCCTGGAGGTCTACTCGCCGGGCCGCCTGCCCGGCCACGTGACGGTGGAGAACATCGTCGAGGAGCGTTTCTCGCGCAACGAGAGCCTGGTGCAGGTCCTGGCCGACTATGGCCTGATCGAACGCCTGGGCTACGGCATTGACCGCATGCTGCGCCAGATGGCCGAGGCCGGCCTGCCCCCGCCCGGCTTCCGCGAAACCGCCGCCGGCTTCCTCGTCACCCTGATCGGCCAGCCCATCGAAGACCTGAGCGTCGAAGGACTGGACACGCGCGAGTGGGTGCGCATGGGCCTCAACGAGCGCCAGATCACCGCCCTGCTCTTCGTGATCGACCAGCGGCGCATCACCAACCGCGACCTGCAGGAGCAGTTCGCCGAGGTCAGCCCCGAGACCATCCGCCGCGACCTGGCCGACCTGGTCGAGCGCGGCCTGCTCCTGAAGATCGGCGACAAACGGGCGACCTACTATATTTTGAAGTAATGCGTGGCGAGGGGAAACCGGGTCTCCCGCACCCCGGCCCGAAAGGTGTGCAATGCGAGTTTTTCGGCAAACGCCTGCCCATCCCCAACCCTCCCCAGCCGGGGGAGGGCGCCTGACGCCTCCCACCGTTGGGGGGAGGCCGGGAGGGGGGCAGAAATGCCAGGCGAGGGAAAGCCTTCCCTGCCACAGATACATTTAGCGCAGCCCGGCCGCGCGCAGCAGCGCATCGGCCCAGGCTGCGTCGTCGTCTGCGAGCGGAGGGTCAGGAGCGGCGCGGTAGTCTATGCGCGCATCATACCCGGCGCGATCATACAGATCGTGCAGGATACGGTTAAGCTCAAGCAGCGGCTCGCTATCGCCCGGACGCAGCGGCACGCGAATGGCGGGCAGGGGCTGGCGAAGCGTACAGATCAGCAACTCGGCCCGGGGCCGCTGGTCGGCGCGGCTAACCAGGATGCGGTAGTCGCCGCGTGCAGGTGGGCCGCGGAACGGCATGGCCTCGCCGCCGCGCAGCAGATCAATCTCAACCAGGTGGGTCATCGAAGCCAGCGCCGCCCGCCGTTTACGCAGGTAAAGCTCGCGTCCCTCGCCGGGGCGCTTATTCGTGGGCGAGAGGATCTCGATCAGCGTCACGACCTGGTGATCGGCGACCGAGCGCACCTCCAGGTAGGTCTCGCGAATCTGGTCGGGCAGATCCAGTTCGACGATAATTGCGCCCATCTCACCGGCGTGCTGCGGCTGGCCCTCCGGCGCCTCGCCGCGGAAGGGCCGGATCACCGCCGCATCGGCCCGCCCTGCCAGCACAAGCTCACCCGGCTCGACAATGTAGGTGCGCTCCTCAATCGCAACGTAGTAATCAGGGCGCACCTGGGGCTGGAGTGCATCACGCAGAGCGACGATCAGGCTGTTGTGCACATCCGGCCAGAGGGCCGGACGTTCAAGGAACGGATCCATTCCAGGAAAGGGTGATCGCATCGCTCTTGCTCTTGCGTGACGTGCCGCCGGTTGAAGGGTGCGGGTGACCTGGTTTCACCCCGGTGGCGGGCCTGAACCGGTCAAGGGTCAGGCGTCGGATAAGCTTCTGCTGACGCGTATTATACCACACGAACGCATGTTTTAATTCGTTCGTGAGCGTCGAGCACAGCGCGAGGAAGACGTGCGGGTACGTGACTCGGTTTCGTTCGCATCGCACGGTATACTCAACGAAGACCTTGCAGGTCCTCCCGGCCCGTGAGGTCGGTAACGAAACGTGGTGGATGATCGTTTAGAAGGTAAGGAACACGATACAGCCGGTCGGGGTGTGGAGCTTAAAGCCAGAGTATCGCATAGTGCGCAAACACATCGTTGCAAGGATGCAGCAGGTTCTTTACAAGTGGGAACGGGCGGACGTCTGGCGGTCGAACACTATCCCTCTATTGTCACTTGCCGCGGCTTCCGCTGCGCGGAGATTCAGAAGGGCTACACACCTACGAGTTTTCCCCTTCCTGGTGCGGCGACGCCGCGCCGCACCAGGAAGATGAGGATCTTGAGGAGCCTGCGGCCCCCGCCCAGGGCCATGTGACAACGTAGAGCTATAGGGCGCCATAGCGGGCGGGCAGCTATCCGTCTAACCAGGCCCACGCTTTAATTATGCGGACACGTCGCGGTCGAACACTGCCTGGGGTTATGTTAGCCGGACATGTATCCGTCTAACAGGCGACAGGCG
>CAKZSI010000050.1 GCA_937918935.1 uncultured Chloroflexales bacterium
TTCATCAACCGCTTCAGTTCGTCTGCGTCCTCCGTAACCGTCGGCATCGCCCGATACATCCTACCCCTCCCTATCACTGCTGCGTACCCCAGTTCATGCTAGCAGGACTTTGCGAGGATGTCTATAGGATTTGGTATAACCCCCGGGGCGGCCACGCCGCCCCGGCCCCCCGCCGGAGGCGGCCCTTGACGTAGCCCCGGGGTTCAGGAGGGCGCAGTCCTATCAAGAAAAGAGACTTTCTTCCGGTTGGTGTAAAGCTACCAGGTTTCCCACAGCCTCCCCTCCGCGACCGCGGTACAATGGGCCAACGGTACCGTGCCAGGGAGCGAGGCTTCCCGCGATTTGCCCCTGGCCATGTGAAGTGAGGTTGACCATGACCTACCAGCAAGAACTTCTGGCAAAGATCGCGGCGCGTGGCGCCGTCGTGGGTGTCATTGGAATGGGGTACGTCGGGATGCCGCTGGCGGCGCGGGCCGCCGCGCAGGGCTTCCGCGTGCTGGGCTTCGAGGTGAACCCCGAACGGGTGGCCCAGATCAACGCCGGTCAGAGCTATGTGGGCGACGTGCCTGGCGCGGTCCTCGCCGATCTGCGCACCAGTGGTCGCCTGGAAGCCACCACCGCGGTTGAGCGCATGGCCGCCTGCGACCTGCTGATCATCTGCGTGCCGACCCCGCTCAACCAGACCCGTGACCCCGACCTGCGCCACGTCGAGGACGCTGCCGCGGCGATTGCCCGCAGCCTCCGGCCAGGTCAGTTGATCGTCCTTGAAAGCACCACTTACCCCGGCACAACCCGCGAGGTCGTGCAGCCGCGCCTTGACGCGCGGGGACTCAAGGTGGGCCAGGATTACTTTCTGGCCTTCTCGCCCGAACGGATTGACCCCGGGCAGACCAGCAGCAAAGGCTACGGCGTCGAAAACACACCCAGGGTGGTTGGCGGCGTCACCCCGGCCTGCACCGAACTGGCAGGCACCTTCTATCGCCACATCACCAGCGAGGTGGTGCCAGTCTCATCACCGGATGCCGCCGAAATGACCAAACTCTTCGAGAACATCTTTCGGGCTGTGAACATCGCCCTGGTAAACGAACTGGCCTTGCTCTGCGACCGAATGGGCCTTGATGTCTGGGAAGTGGTTGACGCCGCCGCCACCAAGCCCTATGGCTTTATGAAGTTCACGCCGGGGCCAGGATTGGGTGGTCACTGCATCCCGATTGACCCCTTTTACCTCACCTGGAAGGCCCGCGCCTATGACATGAACACGCGCTTCGTCGAACTGGCCGGCGAGATCAACACCCAGATGCCGCGCCACGTGCGCGATCTGGTTGTGCGGGCCCTCAACCGCCAGCGCAAACCGCTCAACGGCTCGATCGTGGCGCTGCTGGGGGTCGCCTATAAACCCGATGTGGACGATTACCGCGAGTCGCCGGCGTTAAAGGTGATGGACCTGCTGGCCGCCGGGGGGGCCAGCGTGGTCACCTGCGACCCCCACGTGCGGCGCTTTGAGAGCCACGATGGACGCTGCTTCGAGACCACGCCGCTCACCGACGAGGTGCTGCGGGGTTGCGACTGCGCGGTGATCATCACGGCTCACAGCGCCTTTCCCTACCAGCGGATCGTCGAACTGGCCCCGGTAGTGGTGGATACGCGCAATGCCACCCGGCGCCTGCCGGCGGAGTTGCGGGCCCGCGTGGTGCGGTTATGACGCTCTGCGGCTGCGCCCCCACAGGCGGTGGTTGGGGGCCGCAGGCCTCCGAAAACACATCGGTGTTCATTCGGAGGGGCGCAGCCCCTCCGAACCTTCCCGTAGAGGACCTTGCCCTCCCAGAATCCTTTCATGTTCATCTCATTCCCCGTGCCGGGCGTTTGCTATGATAAAGGCGCAGCCTGATGCAAAGGGCTGTTGAACAACCGTCTACCGACGAGGAGCTGTCATGCGCGTCTTACGTCTCGCAGTGGTTGGATTGCTCGCTCTCCTCACTGCCTGTACCGACCTGGGTCCGATAACGGGCGGCGATGGCCCGCCGTCGAACGCCATTCGCGTTTCCATCGCTTACAGCCCCGAGAAGGAAAAATGGCTCAACGAGCAGATCCCGCGCTTCAACCAGCAACGGGTGACCATTGAAGGCCGCCCGGTCTTCGTCGAAGGGATCAACAAGCCCTCTGGCGTCGCCCGCACCGAGATCAAGAACGGCGCACTGAATGTCACGGTCTGGAGTCCCTCGGCCTCCACCTGGCTCGAGGTGCTCAAGCTGGAGAGCGGCAACCCCAACGTCGCTGTTTCTAGCAACTCCCTGCTGCTCACCCCGGTGGTGATTGGCATGTGGCGGCCCATGGCCGAAGCGATGGGCTGGCCCAACCGTCCGATCGGCTGGTCGGACATGCTGGCGCTCATCGAAGACCCGCAGGGTTGGGGCAAGTTCGGGCATCCCGAATGGGGCCGGTTCTCCTGGGGGCATACTGACCCCGAGGTCAGCACGACCGCCCTGAGCACCCTGATCGCCGAGTTCTACGCCGCCAGCGGCAAGCAGCGCAACCTCACCGTCGCCGATGTGCAGAGTCCCGAGGCCCAGCAATTCATCCGCGACCTTGGCCAGGGGATCAAGCATTACGGCTACAACACGCTGATCTTCTCCTCGAACATGAAGAAGTTCGGGATGTCGTACATCTCGGCCTTTCCGATGGAGGAGATCACCCTGATTGACTTCAACAAGTTCGACTCTCCGCCCACCCCGCTGGTGGCAATCTATCCCCGCGAAGGAACCTTCTGGCACGACAATCCCTTCATCATCCTCAGCAGCGCCAGCGATGCCGAACGCGAAGCGGCCAGGGCTTTCTTCGACTTCCTGCTTGCCCCCGAGGCCCAGCAGGCGGCGATGAGCTACGGCTTCCGCCCCGCCAATCTCAACGTGCCCCTGGCCGACCCGATCAGTCCGGCCTATGGCGTGGATCCCCAGGGGGTGCAGACCGTCCTCGAACTGCCCGGCGCTGACGTAATCGTGGCCGTCAAGAACGCCTGGGCGCTCAACCGCAAACGGGCGGACATCATGCTGGTGGTTGACACCTCGGGGTCCATGGAAGGCGACAAACTAACCATGGTCAAGGCCGGTCTGGAAACCTTTTTGATACGTATTTTGCCCGAAGATCGGCTCGGTTTAATTACCTTCAGTTCGAGCGCCCGCGTTGTGGCGCCGATGGCCGAGTTGAGCGAGAATCGCATTCCCCTGCAACGGGCCATCGGCGAGATGCGCGCCCAGGGCAAAACGGCGGTGTTCGACGCCCTTGAACTGGCCCGCGCGGAACTGGAGGCGCTGCCGCCGTCGGAGGATGATCGCATCCGGGCGATCGTGTTGCTTTCCGATGGCGCGGATAATGCCAGTTCGATCCCTCTGGAGACGTTGCGTCAGCGCTTCGACGAGACGGGTATCAGCATTTTCCCGGTGGCCTATGGCGCCGATGCCGATGTGCGCATTCTCGAACAGATCGCCGAGTTCTCGCGAACGATTGTTGTCAAAGGTGATACCGGCGATATCGCCCAGATCTTCGAGAACCTCAGCCGCTACTTTTAGGGGGTTTCGGAGGGGCGCAATCCTTTGAAAAACCCGCCCTCCCCTCCGGCCGGGGCGTGGGAGAACCAGCTTCCCCCACGCCCGTCCAACCGGCGGTTCCTCGCGCATCGTGCGGAGGGCGCAGCCCTCCGCGCCTCCTTTCAATGGTCAGGCAACGGGCCGCGCCGCGAAACCATATCCTGGCAGAACGAAGGATGAATCTTTTGTCAAGATGATCAGGACCACAGGGCTTGACAGGAGCCACACAGACTTTGTATGCTCCATGAGGTCGCAATCAAATAGACGATGATTATAGGCAGGGATTACTGATGCGGGTCGTTCGCTTGGCTTTGCCCAGAAACCTGGCCCGCCAGGTCGTGCCCCTGGTGCTGCTGGTGGCTGGCTCGCTGACACTGGTGGCCCTCGGCGTATTGATCTTGCTTCCCACCAGCCTGATGGTCGGAGCATATCTCCTGCTTGGCGCGCTCGTGATAGGTATCGGGATCGCTGTCGTTCTGTACTGCCGTGCGCGCGTTGCAGCCTCGACGACCCTGATCGCCTACCTTGTCGTCGTCTTTCCATTGCTCAGCAGCCTGATTTTCGGGTTCGAGCATAACCCGTTGATCTACCTCTCGGCCCTGGGGGTGGCCTTTGCCGGTCTGCTGGCCGGTCCTCAAACCTTGCGAGCCGTGACGCCCACCGGTCTGGTTCTGGTATTGGCCCTGGTAATCGCCCCCGTGGTCGTTAGATCGACCGACGGGTCCCTGAGGGCGCGTATTGCTGCCGGGGTCGCTGTGGCAACCCTGCTGGCAGGGGTCGCGATGACTGCCTGGGTAGGCGTTCATCAGCGGCGGGGTCTGCTTGCCTGGAAGATTAAAATGACCGCTCGCTCCAGGCGTCGTGAGGAGGCTCTGCAGCGTGTGCAGGCCGACCTGGAGTCGGTGCTGCGTGAGCGCGACCACCTGCGTGACCGGCTCTACCAGCAGCAGCTCGAACTGGAAGCGGCCCGTGCCGCCGCTGAGGCCGCCGCGCGTGCCAGGGCGGGTTTCATTGCGACAATGAGCCACGAGTTGCGGACCCCGCTGAATATCATCATCGGCTTCAGCACGGCGATGATTGAACACCCGGAAATCTACGAGGTTCAGACCCTGGCGCCGCCGATCGTGGCTGACCTGGCCGAGATCCGCCGGAGCGGCCAGCATCTGCTGCGCCTGATCAATGAGGTGCTCGATCTGGCCCAGGTTGAGGCGGGGCGCCTGGAGTTGAACCTCGCGCCCCTCCCGCTGGTGCCGGTGCTTGACGCGATGCTGCAGGCGGCCAGAGGGCTGCTGCAGAATCGACCCGTGCAATTGCGTCGCGAGTACGGCGGCGCCCTGCCCATGGTTGTCGCCGATGAAGTGCGGGTGCGCCAGGTGTTGCTCAACCTCCTTTCCAACGCCTGTAAGTTTACCCGCACGGGTGAAGTGGCGCTCGGCGCCTGCGCCAATAGCATCGAGGTGACGATCTGGGTGCGTGATACGGGCATCGGCATCGCTGCAGCCGACCGGGAACGGATTTTCAACTATTTCGAGCAGGTTGACCGTGACGATGCCCGGCTGTACACCGGAACGGGCCTGGGTCTGGCGATCTCACGCTGGCTGGTTGAACTGCACGGCGGTCGAATCTGGCTGGAGAGCGAACTCGGCAAGGGAAGCACGTTCTTTATTACCTTGCCGCGTGTGCCGGCCCCCGGCGTTGGATTTGCCCGGCTGACTGCTGGCCCGGCGCATGGTGAGGGTGGCTGACTCCGCGACTCGGGCGCCCCTGACGCTCAACGGTCCGTGAGCGGAGGTTTCGTGCACGTCGCCGGATGGACCCACGTCCCGCTTGCTGGCCAGAGGCTGTGGCAGTTCACGGACCGCCCGAGCGGCGGTGTTGACTGCCAGCGCCACGCGGGTTACCCGGTGCTCGCAGGGTCAAGGAGTCGCGCTATGGCTACGATCCTGCTGGTTGATGATATGTATACTGCACGATCACTGCTTGAGCGAGTCTTGCGCCTGGTTGGTCGTTATGAGGTCATAGCGGTTGGAAGCGGCGAGGAGGCGGTGCAGGCCGCCCGTGAGGCTGCCCCGGATCTGGTTGTGCTCGATGTGATGATGAGCAAGCTGGATGGCGTAGCGACCCTGCAAGCCCTCCGCGCGCTCGGGATTGCCTGCCCGGTACTGGCCTACACCGCGCGCTCGGAACAGTTTCCTGGGGAGTTTGTGACGCACGGTTTCAGCGCCTATTTGCAGAAGAACGGCGATCTCAGCAGTCTGCTTGCGATGGTGCGGGAGTTGCTCGGTAAGCCGGTCGTTACACTTTCTGACGACATACCGCAGAATGACCCCGGGACGGGCGCTTCTACGGCGCCTGGTGCGGCCGATGAAGACTTGCAGACGAAGGCGGTAGGCGGCGAGTAGCCCCTATCGTGATCTCCTGGAGGGTTGCCATCAGCTTCCCTTCTGCACCACAAAGACGATCTCGTTGGTGAATTCAAGCCTCTGCAGTCGCCATGCCGCGGCGGCGGCGATGGCGTGCATCTGTGCGGTATAGGTTGTCGCCATGCCAACGTTGCGCCCGCCGAGGCTGCGTGTGGGAAACGACACGACCAGGTACGGCGCATTGATCATATGCAGCAGATCCCGCCCGGCGCCGCGGCGCGCGTGTTCCAGCAGGGGCAGGGTTTTGAGCAGCAGGGCCACGTCGGCGCGCCATGGGGGCAGCGCCCCCGTCAGGTCGCAGACGCCGCTTACACCGTTCAGGCCCAGCAGGGGCAGGGCCGCGCCGAGAAAGGCGCTCAGATCGGCATACAGATCGCAGGCCAGATAGGAAGCGCCGGGTACGAGCGGCATCCAGGGCGCCGCCAGGGGATTCAGCCCGCAGGCCAGGTCCATAACGCTGCGGACCGGTGGAAGGGCGGCGAAGATGGCCGGATAGAAGCGCTCCAGGTCGGGCAACCGCTCTCGGGTGGAGGCGTGCTGCTTCAACGCCTCCAGACAGATAGCGCGGATGCGTGCTGTATCGCCCGCAGCGTCGCGCAATGCGGTGAGCCAGGCCGAGTAGGGCGGCGTCCGTTCAAGAAACGCGCCGGCGATCTGGTGCAAGCGCCCTTTCGTGGCCTTGACCGCTGCTTTCAGCGAGCCTCGCGTCGCCAGTTCCTGTGCGCCAATGGTGCGTACCACCGCTGGATGGAGAGCGCAATATTTGCCGCTTGCCAGCACGCGGGCAACGAGCCATTCAAGATCATCGGGCTCGCGGGCCACGTCGATCCAGCTTTCCTGACATCGGTTCTATCGCTACCGGCAGAGTAAAGAAGAAGCTCGAACCCCGCCCCAGCTCGCTTTCGGCCCAGATGCGCCCACCGTGCAGTTCGACCAGGGCGCGGGTGATGCTCAATCCCAGGCCGGTACCGCCAATCCGGCGCGTATTGGTATTATCAACCCGGTAGAACCGTTCCCAGATCCGCGACAGTTCTTCGGGCGCGATGCCGATCCCCTGATCGTGTACAGCCACAAGCACAAAGCGCCCCGGCGGATGGTCACCGGGCAGGTCGCTGCTCTGTGCCTCGCGCATCTCGAGCGTGATTTCCCCCCCTTTGGGACTGTACTTAATCGCGTTGGTGAGCAGGTTAAAGATGATCTGCTTCACCTTGTCACGATCAATGAACACCGGCGGCAGAACCGGCGCGACGTCGAAGAGCAAGCGGTGGCGTTCGAGCTGGGTGTGGAGCTGGGTCGTGAGTTCAGCAACGATACCATGGAGTGACGTCACCCACTGGTTCAGTTTGACCTTGCCTGCCTCCAGCCGTGAGAAGTTGAGCAGATCCTCGACCAGTTGCGACAGCCGGCCAGCCTCGTCATAGACCGTGCTGATGAACTGGCGGCGTTCCTCGCCGGTGAATTCGCGGTTGAGCAACAGCTCGGTGTACCCGAGGATCGAGGTGAGCGGTGTGCGTAATTCGTGCGAAACGATCGAAACGAACTCATTCTTCAACCGCTCGGCCTCGCCTTCACGGGTTACATCGCTGATGGCCCAGAGGCGCCCGGTAATGCGGCGCTGGTTGTCGTGCGTGGGCGCCGAGAGGATCTGCAATTCCTGGGTCGGGTTCACCAGGTGCAAACGCAGGACACGGTTTTCGGTCGGGGAGTGCAGGCTGGCGGCGCAGAACTCGGTGAGACGCAGCGGGTCCTGCAGGCGTGGCAGCAGGGTTTCGACCAGATCGATGGGCACGTGGAAGGCGCTGCGCGAGTGCTCGCAGTCAATGCCAAGCAGAGCGTACCAGGCCGGATTGGCGCGCAACACCTTGCCATTGGCATCGAGCAGCGCCAGGCCAGTTGGCAGACTGGCGAACACCTGGCCGAGGTAGTTGGCGCTTTCCAGGGCGTTCTGGTAGTGAATGGCGCGATGCAGGGGCTGAGCCGCCCGTGCGCAGAGGGCGCGCATAAAGGCCAGTTCTTCTTCACCAAAGGCGTTAGAGCGTGAACTGTCGAGGATGATCACTGCGGCGGCCCGCCCTTCCACAAGGATAGGCGCGGCCAGTTCCGCGCGTGCGCCCGGCCCGGCAGGAGGCAGGTCGGGCTGCAGGGTGACATCGCGCACCAGCAGCGCGCGCCCCAGGCGCGCGGCGCGTCCCGCCAGCCCACGCTCCCAACTCAGACGTTGACGGTGATGCGCCGGCCACTGGCGCCACTGCTCGTGTGGGTAACCCTCATAGACGTGGATGACCAGTTCGCCGGCATCGTGGTCAACCAGGGCTATCGCCCCGGCCTCGGCGCCGGTGTGTTCCAGGGCGTGGCGGAGGAGCAGGCTGAGAAGGTCGTGGACCCCGAGCATAGCTTCCAGACGCCGGTCAACTGCGGCGAGTTGCTGTTGCCGCAGGGGCGACAGGGTGAGGCCAGCGGGTGTTTCGCCGTCACTGGCGCCTGCGGGCGCCCCGACAAGCTGGTGTCCTTCGCGGGCCACGGCGATGGCCAGTTGTGGAGCCAGTGCGGCGACCAGCTCGCAGTGGGCCGGCTCGAACCGGTGGTTATGCTCAGCCCGGAACTCCAGCACGCCCCAGAGCCGTGGCCCCCAGCGGATGGGGATGCCCAGGTAGGCGGCCTGCACCGCCGGCAGATGCTCACCCGGCGCCGCGGCGTTGCTCACCACGATGGTACGGGCCTGAAACGTCTCGCCAAGGGCCACCCGGCGCATGAGTTCGTCGTCCCACGGATAGGGCCAGCCATCGAGCGAATAGAACTGCTGCCGCACCGTGCCCGGCATGGCCGACTGGAGCCAGCATGTCAGCCGGGCATCGCGGAAGTGCAGTTCGGCGCGCAGCACCTCAAAGAGCCGATGCACCCGTTGCTGGAGGGGTTGCTCGGTGTGAATACTGCGGGTCGCCTCGGCCAGAACGGCCAGGGCCTCGGTTGCACGGTCAGTGGGCAGGACCATAGCAGCCGCCATTGCTGCTGCCGGGAGGCAGGCGTTTCCGCATCAAAACAGCAGCCCCTTCATTGTAGCGCCTGCCGCGTTCCTGTCAAAAAATCTGTCAGGTGCGACAATGATTGCCGTAGCCCCATGTCTGTGGCCACGTCTTTCGGGCAAGCCCCGGACTCCAGGTGGCGCCCTGGTTCTGGCGATATAGCTGCCAGAAGCAGGACACAATGATCCTGTCGGGCAGCATAGCCGTCCCAGACCCCGCTGCCGGAGACGGACGTTGCTCAGACCCTGAGCCATGGATCAGCCCTGTGCCAAATTTCAAAGACGCGGTATAATGGGTCATCCAGCGATGGGCCGTTCTCAAGGAAGGAGCACGCATGTTCACCCATGTTGACCATATCGGGTTTGCCGTCAATGACGTCGAAGAAGGGATTGCCTTCTACAGCCAGGCCTTCGGTCTGACGGATTGGGAGCGCATCAGCCTGCCGGATCGGCACATGGCCGTCGGGGTTGCCCGTCTGGGTGATACATTGCTGGAGTTGATCGCCCCCACTTCTGAGGAGGCGGCCTTCGCCAGGTTCCTGCGCGAGCGCGGGCCGGGGGTACATCATATTGCCTACCGGGTTGACGATATCCGCGCCGCCCTGGCTGAACTGGCTGCCCGTGGCGTGCCACTGATTGACAAGGAACCCCGACCAGGCATCCATAACACCTTGATAGCCTTCGTGCATCCAAAGGCGGGCGGGCAGGGCGTGCTCGTGGAACTCGTTCAGCACCAGCATTAGTTCGCTATGACCCATAACGAGCTTGAGGATCGCCGGCTGCTCTGCAGCATGAGTCTGGGGTACACCGCCTACTACGTGTGGTCGGTGCAGGCGAAACGCGAGCGCAAGTACAACATCGCCCGCCTGCTGAACGCCTTCAGCGCCGTCAAGCGAGTACGCGCCGAGCGGGCTCTCCGCGCGCTCGGCGAGGTGAGCAGTACTGCCAGGAACATCGAGCGCGCCCTCGCCGGTCTCGAACCGGAGGCGGTGGCGACCGGCCCCGTTACCGGCACGCAACCATTTTCACGCGAGTTGCTGAGCCGCGCGGCCCGCGCCCTGTCCGAGGGACGTGACCTGATGGCGGAGGAACTGGATGATCTCTACGTCTGCAGCACCTGCGGCGAGTTAATGGAAGGTGCTCCGCTCGCCACCTGCCCGGTGTGCGGCACAGTCCGCGAAGGGTTCCTCAGCTTTCGCGCCGCCGAGGCGATGGGCGCCCTCGGTCCTACCACCCTGGTGCGGCGGCTGGAACAGACCCCCGAGACGCTGCAGGCTCTGGTGGCCGATCTGGACGACGAGATGCTCTCCTGGCCCGTGGGCGGGTATTCGCTCAAGGAACTGGTGGGCCACCTGACCGATATCGACATCGTCTTTCGCGAACGCGCCTGGCTCATTCTGGAGACGGACGACCCGCGCCTGCCTGGCGCCGATCCGCCCACCCTGGAGAAGGCCGCTGTCTACCGTACCTATCCGATTGCCGAGCTTCTGGAAGCCTTCACCAACAGTCGCCGGCAGACCCTCAACCTGCTGCGCGGGTTGACCCCCGCTGCCTGGCGTCGCACCGGCTACCACCCGGTTTTCGGCGTCATTCCACTGACCCATCAGGGGAACTGGGTGGTTGATCACGAACGCGGCTACCTGATCGAGATGGCGCAGATCCGCCACGAGTTGCTGCAGCGCCGCTTTGAACGGCGCTCCATTAGCATCCCTGACAATCTGATCCCCGAGGTGCTGGAGGGGGAGTGATCAAAGGTAGCTGCGGCCCAGGAGCTGGCGCAGGCGCTGGCGTAGCTCCAGGCGCGCGGTGCGCCCGATGAGGGCGACAAGGAAGAGCCCGATCAGTGCCAGAGGGCCGTAGCGTGGCCGTGTCAACGCCCGTAGGGCTGCGGGGTCGCGCAGGGGGAGGGGCGAGGCATCGCGTACTTCGACCTTTAAGTCGTCACCGTGCCATTCACGCTCCACCCAGAACAGATGGGGCATGCTGCGCTGGAAGAAATAGTAGGCCGGGTTGTACTCGTACAGATAGTCGAACAACTCGCCAAACGGCTCGTCCGGCTCCCTGGGGTGGAGCACCAGCGTATCATCTACCAGGTTCACGTACCAGCGATGGAACGACCAGTGAAACAGGCGCTCGGCGATTTCCGAGGGGCTCTGGATGTAGCCGGCCTTGCAGGTCCGGCGGAGTTCGCGAGCGAACTCCAGCGGGTCGTCCATATGCTCCAGAATGTGTGAGCAGATACTGTAGGCGAAGACCCCATCTTTGAAGGGCAGATGGTGGGCATCGGCCACGACGAATGGCCGGTCAACCACCAGATCGCCGCCCCGCTCGCGGTTATCGGCGCCGAGGAAGCGATCAACAAGCACATTGGCGCGCGGATGGGGATTATCGCCGCTGCCTACTTCGAGTACCAGCCCCTCACGCGGCGGGTTAAGTTTCTGACGCATGGCGGATACGTAGACGAGGTTCACATCTACGCCATAGTTGGGAGGGGCGCGGGGAGACGTGGCCTCTCCGCAATCACCTCGGTTACACCCGCGGCAAGCGGGCGCCCCGGATAAGCCGGGGTACGCCTGCCGTCGTGGGCGGAAGGCGCAGCCCTGCGCGCCTCTCCCGAACGGTAGCGCAACTCAATTCAGATCGTCGCCGCTCAGGCTATCACGGAGGATATCCAGGTTTTCCAGGGCCAGACCGGTACCGATCGCCACGCAGGAGGCAGGCTGATCGGCCACGTAGCAGGGCACGCCGGTGACTTCGGTGAGCAGTTCGTTGATGCGCCGCAACATTGCGCCACCGCCGGTCATTACCATGCCTTTGTCAATGATATCGGAGGAGAGTTCGGGCGGAGTCTCGACCAGCACGGCGCGCACGGCATTCACAATCGCCTCGAGCGGCTCCTGGATGGCCTCGGTGATCTCGTTCGAGTCCACATCAATCGTGCGCGGCAGCCCGGCCACCTGGTCGCGCCCGCGCACCTGGGTGGTCAGGGGGCGTTCAAGGGGCAGGGCCGAGCCGATCTCGATCTTGACACTCTCGGCGGTGCGCTCGCCGATGAGCATGTTGTACTTGCGCTTGACATACGCGGCGATGGCTTCATCGAACTTGTTGCCACCCACGCGCACCGAAGTGCTCACCACAATATCGTTGAGCGAGATCACTGCCACTTCGGTCGTGCCGCCGCCAATGTCAATCACCAGGTTCCCCGAAGGTTGCGCCACGGGGATATTGGCGCCGATGGCGGCGGCCAGCGGCTCACGGATGAGATAGGCCCGCCCGGCGCCGGCCTCCAGGGCCGCGTCGCGCACGGCGCGCATCTCGACGCTGGTTACCCCGGCAGGAATACAGATCATCACCTCCGGTTTGGCGAAGCGAAAGCGACCGGCGACCCGCCCGATGAAGTACTTGAGCATCGCCTCGGTCACCTGGTAGTCGGCGATCACGCCGTTGCGCATAGGGCGCACCACCTCGATGCTCTCCGGCTCGCGCCCGAGCATCGCCAGGGCCTCGGCCCCTACCGCGCGCACGCGGCCATCTTTGGTGCTCAGAGCCACCACCGAAGGCTCTGAGAGCACGATCCCCTTTCCTTTCAAGTACACCAGTACATTTGCGGTGCCCAGGTCAATACCGATCTTGCGGGCCATAGATCCTCGATTGTACGTTGCAGCCGGGAACGGCGTCGCAGAAGGCAGGGTTGATGCAACGTCGTTGGGGCAAGTCTTAAACGTTGTTGTAGGGGATGGTGGCGTTGGCAGCCGATCCCTACACGAAATACCTTTATTACTGGCGCCGTCCAACGTTCTTGAGCCGCGCCACCTGGAGCCGTACCATTTCCTTGCGCAGCTTGGCTTCGGCAATGGCGGCATCGCGCTCACTCTGGGCCATCTGCTTGCGCTCCTCGGCCAGTTTGCGCGCCGCCTCGGCGCGGGCCTCATCAATCTCGTCGGCCCGCTCGACCGTATCGGCCAGAATGGTCACCCGCGTGGGCAGCACTTCCATAAAGCCGCCCGAAACAGCGAAGGGGGTGCGCACCCCGTTCTTGACGATCCCCAGTTCGCCTGGCTCCAGAACCGTCAGCAGCGGGGCGTGACGTGGCAGAATACCCACGCGCCCGGCCCGCGTGGGGGCGCTGATCAGATCCACATCGTCGGAGAGCACCACCCGCTCGGCGGTGACAATTTCGAGGTGAATGGGCATGAGGATCTCCTGAAGCCTGGTGCAGCCTGTCCGAAGAACGTCTGCGGGAGCGTGGGGAAACCTGGTTTTCCCACGCTCCCTGCCGGAGGGGAGTATCCGGGAGGAGCTCTGCCTGAGGCGCACCCCGAATTTCCCGTATTCCTCTCAGGCCTTCTGGCTGGACTCATAGGCCGCGAGCACATCGTCGAAGTCGCCCTGCATGTAGAAGAACGATTCGGGGATGTGGTCGCCCTCGCCGTTGAGCACGCGGCGGAAGCTCTCGACCGTCTTGGCCACCGGCACATACTTACCCGGGCGCCCGGTGAACTGCTGGGCCACCGTGAAGGGCTGGGAGAAGAACAGTTCAATCTTGCGCGCCCGTGCCACGGTGAGCTTATCGTCGTCGCTCAACTCCTCCATGCCGAGGATGGCGATGATATCCTTGAGATCCTTGTAGCGCTGGAGCACGCGCTTGACCTCCTGGGCCACGCGGTAGTGCTCCTCGCCGACCACATTCGGGTCGAGAATGCGGCTGGTGGAGGCCAGCGGATCCACGGCCGGGAAGATCGCGCGCTCGGCGATACTGCGTTCGAGCGAGATCGTCGCGTCGAGGTGGGCGAACACCGTTGCCGGGGCCGGGTCAGTATAATCATCGGCGGGCACATACACGGCCTGCATCGAGGTGATCGAGCCGCGCCTGGTGGAGGTGATGCGCTCCTGGAGTTCACCCATCTCGGTGCCGAGGGTGGGCTGGTAGCCCACCTGCGAGGGCATGCGCCCGAGGAGCGAGGAGACCTCCGAGCCCGCCTGAACGAAGCGGAAGATGTTGTCAATGAAGAGCAGGATGTCGCGGCCCTCATCGCGGAAGTACTCGGCCATGGTCAGCGCGGTCAGGCCAACGCGGAGGCGTGCGCCAGGCGGCTCGTTCATCTGCCCGAAGACCATCACGGTTTTGTCGAAGACCGTCGTCGTATCATCAATGCGGGCCTCGCGCATCTCGTGGATCAGGTCGTTCCCCTCGCGGGAGCGCTCTCCCACCCCGGCGAAGACCGAGTACCCCGACTGTTCC
This sequence comes from uncultured Chloroflexales bacterium, assembly GCA_937918935.1. Lineage (GTDB taxonomy): Bacteria > Chloroflexota > Chloroflexia > Chloroflexales > Chloroflexaceae > JACAEO01. The sequence continues at coordinate 14,272 of CAKZSI010000050.1, forward strand.
TTGGCGATATTGGCGATCAGTTCCTGGATCACCACGGTTTTGCCCACGCCGGCGCCGCCGAAGATGGCCGTCTTGCCACCGCGGGTAAAGGGGGCGATCAGATCGATCACCTTGATCCCGGTCTCGAAGATCTGTGCCTCGGTGCTCTGCTCCTCGAACGACGGTGGCGGGCGATGGATGGGTCGCCGTTCGACGGATGGGGCAATCCCCTCGCCGCCGTCAATCGGTCGCCCGAGCACATTGAAGACGCGCCCGAGGGTGGCCGGGCCGACCGGCACGGCAATCGGCTTGCCGGTATCGTAGATCGGCACGCCGCGTTGCAGGCCATCGGTGCTGCCCATAGCCACAGCCTTGACCTGGCCGGCGCCGAGTTGCTGCTGCACCTCGCACACCAGGGTGCTGCCATCTTCAAGCGGTATCTCAAGCGCGTTGTAAATTTCGGGGATATGGTCCTTGAACTCAGCGGTGATCACCACACCAATGATCTCGCGAACGACGCCCTGGGCTTTGTTCCCGTTTGTCATTGTCTCAACTCCATCACCGGCACGGAGACGGCCCTTCCGTTCCGGGTTGTGCCTGATTCTTCCGGGTGTGGCCGGCGTCCTTCCCCGCGGAACGAGCCGGTCGAAGGCGCGTGCCGCGCGCTGCTACATTTCGGCGAGCGCGGCGGCGCCGCTGGAGATCTCCGAGACCTCCTTGGTAATGGCCGCCTGGCGGGCCTTGTTGTAGCTCAGAGTCAGGTCGCGCACCAGGTCCTTGGCATTACGGGTGGCGTTGCGCATCGCCACCATCTGCGCCGAGTAGAAACTGGCGATCGACTCGAGAATGGCCTGGTAGATCTGCGTTTCGACGTAGCGGGGCAGCAATTCATCGAGCACTTCGGCCTGGTTCGGCTCGTAGGTGAAATCAACCTGCCGGCCGCTGCCGCTGTCCTCGGGGGCCTCGACGGGCACGAGTTTCTTGAGCGTCGGGCGCTGCACCAGCGTATTGATAAACTCGCTGTAAATCAGGTACACTTCGCTGTATTCGCCTGCCTGGACCCGGCTGAGGGCTGCCGTGGCCACACCCAGGATCTGCTCGAGTGAGGGCGCATCGCCGAGCCTGATCGCCTCGGCCTGCAGATTCTGGCCGCTACGGGCGAGAAAGTCGCGCCCTTTTTTGCCGTAGGCGTAGGTGTCCACCACACGGCCCTGCTGTTGCTGATCGAGGATAAAGCGACCCACCCGGCGCAGGACGTTGGAGGTCAGGCTGCCGGCCAGGCCCCGGTCGGGAGTGACGACGATCAGGGCAATGCGGCCGGTATCCGGGCGCACCTCCAGAAAGGTGCCGCGGCGGGCGTGGCCCACCACGCGGGCGTTCAGGTCGCCGATCAGCTCGCGCATGCGGTCGGCGTAGGGTCGCGTCGCCAGCACATTGCGTTGCGCCCGGCGCATCTTCGAGGCTGCGACCATCTCCATGGCGCGGGTGATCTGGGCCACATTCTTTACCGAGCGGATACGTCGCTTAATTTCGCGGCTGGAAGCCATAGTCGCTCCGCTAAAGGCTCACTTATCGCTAAAATTCGAGAGGGCGCAGATCTCCCGGTTGCTCCCCTCAGGTAGGAGCGGGGAGAAACCCGGTTCCTGCCGAACGCTCCTCCCGCCAGGCGAGGAAAGCGTGTTCCTGGGAGGGCTTTGCCCTGCCGGACCCTTCCGGTGCGCGATCCTACTGATAGGAACTGGTGGCCTTAAACTCCTTGATCGCCGCCTCCAGGGCGTTCTTCACCTCGTCCGAGGGGAACTTCCGGTCCAGGCGATTATCATAGATCAGCTTGCGCACCTCAGGGTGGGCCGAGCGCAGGAAAGCCAGGAAGTCATCGCGCCAGGTTGTGATGGCCGCGACCGGCACATCGTCGAGGTAGTTGTTGTTGGCGGCGTAGAGAATGGCCACCTGATCCTCGACCGCCAGGGGATGGTACTGCGGCTGCTTCAGCAGTTCCTGGAGGCGCTGGCCGCGGTCAATCTGGGCCTTGGTGGTCGCGTCGAGGTCGGAGGCGAACTGGGCGAAGGCGGCCAGGTCGCGGAACTGGGCCAGTTCACCCTTGAGCTTGCCGGCCACCGAGCGCATGGCGCGGGTCTGGGCCGAGGAGCCGACGCGGCTGACCGAGATGCCAACGTTGAGGGCGGGGCGCTGCCCGGCATTGAACAGGTCCGCCTCCAGATAGATCTGGCCATCGGTGATCGAAATCACGTTCGTGGGGATGTAGGCCGAGACGTCGTTGGCCTGCGTCTCGATCACCGGGAGGGCGGTGAGCGAACCGCCGCCATAGTCCTCGTTCAGGCGCGCGGCGCGTTCGAGCAGGCGCGAGTGCAGGTAGAACACATCGCCGGGGTAGGCCTCGCGGCCGGGGGGGCGGCGCAGCAGCAGGGACACCTGGCGATAGGCGACGGCGTGCTTGGAGAGGTCATCGTAGACGATCAGCGCATCCTTGACCAGCTTGCCGTCAACCATCACGCCGTTTTCCATCACCTCTTCGCCCATGGCGCAACCGGCGTAGGGGGCGATATACTGGAGCGCGGCGCTCTCGGAGGCGGTGGCGGAGACAATGATTGAATAGTCAAGTGCGCCGTACTTCTCGAGAATGCCGACCACCTGGGCCACCTGGGCGCGGCGCTGGCCGATGGCCACGTAGATGCAGACCATCCCCTGGCCCTTCTGGTTGAGGATAGTATCCACGGCGACGGCAGTCTTGCCGGTCTGGCGGTCGCCGATGATCAACTCGCGCTGGCCGCGGCCGATGGGGATGAGGGCGTCAATGGCGACGATGCCGGTCTGCACGGGCGTATCCACCGATTTCCGAGTGATCACGCCGGGGGCGATGCGCTCAACCTCGCGGTAGGTTGTGCCGGTGATCGGCCCCTTGCCATCGAGAGGTTGGCCGAGGGGGTTGACCACGCGGCCGAGCAATCCCTGGCCAACGGGCACCGAGATCACGCGGCCGGTGGAGGTGACCATATCGCCTTCCTCGATCGACTCGTAATCGCCGAGGATAATGGCGCCGACAGTATCTTCTTCCAGGTTGAGGGCATAGCCAAAGATCGACTCAGGGCGACCGGCTTTTGGCGGGAACTCGATCAACTCCGAGGCGCGCACCCGGTCCAGCCCGGAGATGCGAGCCACACCGTCGCCCACGGCGACAACGGTGCCAACATTTACCTGGCGCGGCTTCAGATCAACCCCGGCGGTGATACTCTGCCTGAGCCGGGAAAGCAACTCATTGGTCGTGGTCATGGTGCAGCTCCACACACAGAATGGGAGCACTGGCGCCTGGACGGCGAGCAGGGCGGCAGTGCCGCTCGCCCCGCCGGACCGGCGCCGTGCCCCGTCAGCTATTGAGCATGCTCCGCTGCATCGCGCTCAAGCGCGTGCGCAGACTATTATCGAGCACCTGGTCGCCCACGCGAATGATCAGGCCGCCAATGAGGGAGGGATCGACGTAGAACCTGACCGACACATCGGCACCGTAGCGCCGTTGCAGATCGGCGGTGATGCGTTTGCGTTGCGCGTCACTCAGTTCAACGGCGCTGGTAACCGCCACCTCAAGTTTTGCGGTGGGCGGGCCGGCGAGGTAGGTCGCGAACACCTCGGTAACATCGCCGACACGATCAAGCAAGCCTTCGCGGGCAAGACCAAGGAGGAAATTACGCACCTGGGGCAGCGCATTCTTCGGCAGAGCCGCGTCGATGCGCTGCGCCGCATCGGCGGCGGTGACGCCGGCGAGTTTGGGCGCGGCGGCTCGCAACTGTTCAAGGGCCGTTTCCAGCAGCGATTCGTAGAGGGTGCCAGCGATCGCCCTGGCGTCAACTGTTGTTGCCATCGTGGTTCTCGATAAGCGGTCACCGGTGCCAACGGCAGCCGGCGACCGGTCAGTTCTGGCGGCCGAGAGCAGCAAGCGACTCTTCTATTAGTTTATCATGCCCGGTCGCTTTAAGCTCGGCATTCAACACACGGGTTGCGGTGAGCGTCACCAGTTCGGCGATCTCGTCCTTGGCCTCGCGCAACATCTGGCTGCGTTCCTGCTCGGCCTGGGCGCGGGCCTCTTCGCGGATGCGGTCGGCCTCGCTGCGGGCCTGCTTGATGATCTCGGCCTCCTGGGCCCTGGCACGTTCCTGGGCCTGGGCGACGATCTCGGCGGCCTCTTTGCGAGCTTTAGCAATTTCGGCGTCGTAGTCACGCTTAGCCGAGGCCAGTTGCTGCCTGACCTGATCAGCCTCGCGCAGGCTGGCCTCGATCCGGGCAGTGCGCTCGTTGAGGATCTTCTGGACGGGCTTGTAGAGCAGCACCCAGAGCAACCCCACGATGACGCCAAAGTTGATCAACTGGGCGAGGAACAGGTTCAGGTTGATCCCTAATGCTTCCACGCGTCAACCTCCATTGGGGCGAGGGGTCACTGAATAACGCCGAAGGCGATCATGAACGAGATCACCAGACCGAAGATCGCGAGCGCCTCGGTGAAGGCGATCCCGATAAACATGTAGGTAATGAGCGTATTTTCCATCTCCGGATTGCGGCCCATCGCCTGCAGGGCGCCTGCCACAATGATGCCGATGCCGATGCCGGGGCCGATGGCTGCCAGGCCGATGGCGAGCGCGGTGGCGATGAGATTCAAGCCTTCCATTGTCTCCGATCCTCCTGAAATCTACGCTGAACGCATCTCCTCAGAACGATGTATGGTGATCAGGTCGCCTCAATGGGCCTTGGAAGCATCGGCGCCGTGCGCCCCTTCGCCGCCGTGGTGCTCATCGCCGTGGCCACTGGTTGCGATGCTCAGGAAGGCCATCGTGAGCAGGGCGAAGACCAGGGCCTGGATAAAGCCCACGAAGAGTTCGAAACCGTAGATCGGCATCGGCAGCACGAGCGGCACCAGGAAGGTCAACACCGCGATCAGCACTTCGCCGGCGAAGATGTTGCCGAAAAGACGAAGAGCCAGCGCGACGGGCTTGATCAGTTCAGAGATGAACTCGATAATGCCCACGAAGGACATAATGCCGTTCAAATTGAAGAACTTTGAGAGGTAGCCGCCGAAACCGAGGTTGCGGAAGCCCCAGTAGGTGAAGAAGACAAACGAGAGGAGGCCCAGGGCGAAGGTGAAGTTCAGGTCGGTGCTTGGCGGGCGCAGCCAGGGTATCAGCGAGGTGCCTTCAGGGCAGGTAGTGTAGGGATTATGTTTCTCGGCGGCGGCGGGGATAAGGGCGATAGAACCGGCTTTTGGCCCCTCCTCGACCAGCGCCAGGCGCGCGGTCTCTTTGTGTTCCTTGGCCATGCACGGTCCGAGCGAGGTGGCGCCGGGGACCAGGCCGAGCCAGTTCGCGGTGAGCACGAAGAGAAAGATCGTTGCCACCAGGGGCCAGGCGCGATCAATGAATTTCGGGCTGATGTTCTTGAGGAGATTGTAAAGCGCCTCAAGAATGATCTCCAGCACGTTCTGGAGGCCGCGGGGCACCAGTTGCATGTTGCGGGTGGCCAGCCAGGCCAGCACCACCAGGATGATGTCAACCACCAGCGCTGTAAACAGGGCGTTGGTAACCTTGAATCCGCCGATGCTGAAGAGTTTCTCCGCCGCCACTTCGACGTGCGGGTCGCCACTGAAGAGGAAGAAGCGGCTGGCGACCGCGACTGCGAGCAGCACGATGGCGATTACAAGGAAGCGCATTCGTCCAGACAAGGTTCTACCTCCCTCTCGAGGCATCATTGCGGGCATGCCCGCAAAGCGCGGCAACCGTATCTTCGTGGTGCGTGCGTATCCTGGTGCATCCGTGGAACCCCGGCGTCACTGCTGACGCGATCTTGCTTCGTTCCATTCTTCACAAGCAGCATAACACAGAATGGACGAACGCACAAGTCGCCGTGTGCGCGCCGTTATCTATATCTCGCGCTGGCGTTTTTCCGCGCGCGAGTATACCATAGGCTATCATTCAAGGCAAACCTTACGGATCGCGAACAATGCATCACCCTTCGGTCCGGGAGGGTTTCGCCCGCGCAGGCCGGTGGAGGGGTATGGGGAAACCGGGTTGCCCCATCTGCTTGCCGGGAGGGTTTCGCCCGCGCAGGCCGGTGGAGGGGTATGGGGAAACCGGGTTGCCCCTTCTGCTTGCCGGGAGGGTCCGGGAGGATGAGGTTCTCCCAGAAATAGCATCTAACGGGCAAAAGCCTCACGCAGTTCGCGGATAGCGCGCTTGGCGTTGATCAATACCGCGCCGATCTTGGAACTGGCGACCCTCTTGTTGAACACCAGCACCAGCAAGAAGCGCTGCATTACATCGAAGCAGTACAGGTCCACGTTGACGCCTTCGTGGATGTAGACGCTGGTGGCGTCCTGCTCGCGCAACTGCCGGGCCACTTCGCCGGTGGTGGAGAAGCCGGTGGAGAGGAGAGGCAGAACGATCATCATCGGCAGGTTGGAGGCGCTGCCCACCTCCACCAGAACCATGCCGGCCCGGTCGGTCAGCATCACGCTCTGGGCGCCCAGATCCTGGGAAAGCTGGCTCATCACCGAGCGAATGGCGCTGATGTTTTGCTCGGTCACGACCAGATTGCCGCCACCGCTGCGCCAGGATGGAGAAGCTCCCTCGGCGGGTGCGGAACGCGCGGGCGCACGTTCGGCGGCGGCCTTGCTCCGCGCCGCCAGGCTTATCCGGCCCGGCGCGGCAGGCGCCGGCGCCGCGTTGCGCTCGGAGAGCGGCGGCAGCACCACCCGGGCCGGGGTAATCGCTGGCCGGGACTCCGGTGAGTCCTGTGGTGCAATGGGTTCGGGTTCGCTGGCCGATTGTTCGAGATCGGCTGGAGCGGATGCAGGGGGCGCCGGATCGGGAAGGGGGGGCGCAGCATCGGCATCTGCCTGCGCCTCGACATCGGCAGGCTGCTCCGCCATGGCGGCCCCGGCCCGCAAAGCTGCCTGCAGGGCAGCCACAAGCTCCTCCGGCGCCAGCGGTCCGTGCAGGACGTGATGCACGCCGACGGCATCGTCAAGGGGCGCGGCTTCTCCCTCGGATGCGCGGTAGAGCACCACCCGCGTCGGAACCTCGAAATGGGTGATAATCTCAGCCAGTTCCACCCCGCTCTTGCCGGGCAGGTCCACCTCGGCGATGAGAGCTTCGGGCGGTTGCTCCTGTAGTTCCCACAGGGCCTCATCGGCGGACTCGAAGAGTTGGACCGCCACTTCGTCGCCCATCTGTTGTGGCAGGTTCCGTAGTGCCGAGCTTGCTGCGGCCACTACCATCAGTCGGTAGGTCATTGCCTTGTTCTCACAGCTCGCCGTTGGGCCGGCGAGCGTGCTTGTGAAGCTTTGAGGTGAATTACGGGTTTACTATGTGGCTCAAACTCGTGGCAGGAGTTACGCTGCGCAACGCACGAGCCAGGGCCATGCCAATCCGGTTTCGTGGGGCCTGGCCCGCTTCCCGAGCGCCGGATGTGCGATTGAACGTGTGTCAGCGTGACCTGGTTCGTACTGCCGATAGTATACCCTATAGCTGTTACGAGCAATGCAAGCAGTCCTGTGCTCAGCCTTCGTTGCCGGGTGCGCTCCCTGGGCCGACGTTCGCTATGCCAATGCTTCGGCCTTACCGGCAAGCCCCAAACCCGCCGCCGGAGGCGGACATTTCGCCTGCTCCGCTTGCTCACGCTCAGGGCAGGGGCAGGGCGAAGCTGAAGATGCTGCCGCGGCCTTCCTCGCTCTCAACCCAGACCAGGCCGCCCTGGAGCGCGGCCAGGTCGCAGACGATCGCCAGGCCCAGTCCTGTGCCGCCCTGTTCGCGCGTCAGCGAACTGGCAACCTGATAGAAGCGTTCAAAGATGCGGCCCTGCTGCTCCCGCGGAATGCCGATGCCGGTATCCTTGACGCGCACCAGGGCCCAGTGCGCGGGCGCGGCGCCCGCAAGGCGGCGCATCGTCGGATTGGCAACGGCGCGAGCAATCTCCGCGGCGAGGCGTTCGTGCGGCCAGCAGACGACTTCGACGTGGATGCGTCCCCCTGGCGGAGTAAACTTGATGGCATTCTCGATCAGGTTACCTGTCACCAGCAGGAACTTCTCCCGGTCAACGTCCAGGATCACCGGCTCGGGGGGCAGGTTCGTACTCAGGTCCTGCCCTTTTTGTTGCGCGGCGGGAATGAGCCGTTCGACCGCCTGGCGCACCAGCGCATCAAGCGCCGAGCGTTCCAGGGTCAGGGTGGTCTGTTTGCGGTCGAAGTCGCGCAGGTGCAGCAGGTCGTTCACAATGGCCTTGATCCGTTCGGCGCCGGTGAGCAGGCGCTGGGCGTATTCGCGCAGATCGCCGCTGCTGCGATCATGCACCATTCTGGCATAGCCCAGCACGATTGAAAGCGGGCTGCGCAGTTCGTGGGAGGCAATGGCAATAAACTCGCTCTTGAGTCGATCGAGTTCGCGCAGGCTGTTGTAGGCGGCGTCGAGCTGGCTGTAGAGCTGGGCGTTGTGCAGGGCGTTACCGGCCTGGTTGGCCAGCAGGGCCAGGAACTCGCTGGCCCCGGGCGCGTTCAACGCATCCTCGGCGCCACACAGGAGAAGCGCACCAATGGCTGCGCCGTGGGCGCGGAGGGGCACGGCCAGGCCGTAGGTGAGGGGCCTGGCTTCCAGCAGCGCAAGCGGCCCGGCGCTGGCAACCGGCAGCGGGCGACCGGCGCGAATGCTCTGGGCCACGGCCTCGCGCCCGGCGGGCTGGATCGCGGCGCCAGCGGGTTCGGCGAAGACCCGGGGCGGCAGGTGGTCCGATCCGGCGACGAAGAGAAAGCCGGCCTCACCGGGAGCGTGCGCGCGGGCGTGGGCGATAATCTCTCGCGCGAGCTGGTTCCGGTCGAGGATGGCGTTGATCGCTTCGCTGCTGCGGAGCAACTCTTCAAGCGCCCGCACGCGCAGGCTCTCCTGCAACAGGCTGCGTTTGTGCAGCGCCTGCTCAACGACGAGGCGCAGTTCCTCGACCTCGAACGGCTTGGTCAGGTAATCGGCGACGCCGCGGCGCACCGAGGCATGCAGCGTATCAACCGTACTGTGACCGGTCATAATCACCACAGCGATGGCCGGGTCGATCTCGCGCGCGATCTGGGCCAGTTCCAGGCCGCTGCGCCCGGGCATCCTGATATCGGCGAGCAGCAGATCGAATGGTCCCTGCGTTTGCAAGGTAGTGATGGCCGCCTCGGCTTCGGCCGCAGTCACGACGGTATAGCCCGTGGCGCTCAGGGCACGGGCGCAGAACGAACTCATCGTGGCGTCGTCGTCGGCGATGAGCACCCGGCCGGAGTTTGCGGTCACCGAAGAGGGCGCCAGAGGTTCTTGAATCATGCTGGTGGTTTGATCTGGCTAATGACTCTGCCGGGAGGGCTTTGCCTGCCCGGACCCGCGCGGCAGATAGGGGTGTGGGCCAACCTGGTTCCCCCACACCCCTCCAGCCGGTTATGTTCACGGTAAAAGACTTACCCCAGCACTTCCACGCAGGTGCGGGGGAGCCAGAGATCGCTGTCGTCCTCGAGGAGCACGTGCACGGCGGGCAACCCGACGCCCGAGGCCAGACCACGCGGCGTGGCCGACAGCGCGCGGATGGTTCCCATTCGCCCCAGATGGGCGTCGTCGAGCAGGCGCACCGTGGCCCCGGGGCGCAGGGCGAGACGCGGGAGTTCGGCCGGCGTGCCACGTGAGAGCGGCACGATCACCCGTGGGCGACGGAATGGTGCGCGGAGACTGGTTCGTCCTTCGATCAGGGCCTCCTGGCGATCCAGCGAACTGAGCAGGCCGAAGATAGCCTCGTTCATTGGCCGGAAGCCAAAGCCCTCGGTAAGTACGAGGGTCAATTTGAGATCGGCGGTGACGCGCGCGTCGGGCAGCGACCATGCGGGGAGGGCTTCGGTCCAGTGCTCTGTGCCCGCCCATTCGAGGAACTGGCGCAGTTCGTGTTCTTCGATCCCGCCCACGATCACGCCGCGAACCTGCTCGAGCACGGCCCGTCGCAGGGCGGCTGCGCTGATGGCGGCTCCGCCAATGATAATGGCGTAGGCGCTGCGGGTATCGATCTGCTCGGGTTGCACGCTATCTGACGGGTCTGTCACCAGGAGCCGGAGCACGCCGGTCTGGTCGGCACCGAGGCCAAATACCCCGTAGACCTGCGCAGCGAGGGTTTCGATGACCAGGCCGCGGTTCGGGAAGATCTCGGTGACTACGCCGCGCACCCCTGCCGAGAGTTCCTGTTCCACCGGATCGGGGACGATGGTCACGTAGCCGGTCTCGGTGTCAATGTCAGTTATTTCACCGCTCACCGGTGCGACACAACGGCGCCCGAACAGGCTCCCCGAGCGGGCCAGCACCTCGCCCGCGCCGATCTTAACGCCCTTTTCGCGGCGCATGGCGCGGTACACATCAGCGGGGGGGATGTTCAGCGCCCGCGCCACGTTGATGATGTGCGGCGGAGCGGGCATAAGCGTAGTCGCCACAACGTCTTCCGGCTCAACCCGCCGCCCCGGGTTGAACAGCACCTCGCCCGGGTAGGGCAACAGGCGTTCGATGCGGGCCAGGCCCGCCGAAATCAGCGGAGGGACGCCTTCAGGGTTGTAGACGGTCATGCTGCCTCGCGGTGGTGCTCCGGTTTGCTTCGTGATGGAGATTATAGCACAGGCGTGGCGCTCGGACCGGAAACATCCTCTGCGCACAGGGTGGCGCAACGTTCGCCCCCGGCGGCGGGTTCGTGGCTTGCCCCAATGCCTTCGCAGCGGTTCTGGCAACACGCAAGCTGTTATAATGGACCGAACGGCGTTCCGCTTCGCCGCAACACGGGTATGAAACAAGTATGTTCCTGGAGGCGCCTGCTCGCCCTGCTGGCCCTGGCGGCGCTGCTGAATGCCTGCGTGATGCCGGCGGCTGCGCCCGAGACCCCTGAGCAGCCGCGGTTCTCGCGGGCGGTTGATTTGAGTCACGTGGTGCGGGAAGATGTGCCGTTGCCAGACGGCGAGCCCCGGCCACGCCTGGCGCGCGCGCCGGACGGCGACGTGACGCGGATCGAGCTGGGCAGCAATACCGGTTCGCTGCTCCGGGTGGTTCCCGGGCCGGGCGCCGAACTCACCAGCGTCGAGCACCTCTCGCCACGCGACCTGGTGCTCCCGGCGGTGGTGATTGACGCCCGCGATCGCGCCCAGGACGCGCCGGCCTTCGCCCTCAGCGCCGGTGATCTGCACGCCTGGGAGCGTCGCTATGGCCGTATTCCGCCGGGGACGCTGGTGTTGCTGGCCACCGGCTGGGACGTGCGCTGGGGCGATCCGCGGGCCTATCTGGGTGTGGATGGCGGGTCTCCCGCCTCCGTGCCTGGTTTTGGGGCCGATGCGGCGGACCTGCTGCTCAACCAGCGCGGCGTGGCCGGCCTGGGGGTGGATGCCCCGGGACGGATCTACGTGCCGGCGCGGGGTTTCGCGCTGTTTCTGGAGAACCTGACCAGCCTTGAGCAGGCGCCACCCACCGGCGCCACAGTGGTGATCGGCGTCCTGAAGTTGCAGGGGGCCTCAAGCGCGCCGGCGCGGGTGCTGGCGCTGGTGCCGTAAAGTGCCAGTGACGAGAGGGGACCGAAGCATGCCCGAGGCTCACCATCTGCCCTCCGGCGGGGAACGCCATCCCGAGCGGGCCGCCGGGCTGCCGGAACTGCTCTACCGGGCGCGGCAATTCCGGGCGGCCCTGGAGGCACAGGTCGGACCCGATGAACTGGTCGCGGCGCAGGCGCTGCTGACGCCCGCAGAATGGCGGCTCTTCAGTATGATGCCACGCTACGATCAGCGCCACTGTCTGGATGTGTACGCCACGCTGGTGGCCGCGGGCCATGCCGATCCGTTGCTGCTGCGCGCCGCCCTGGTGCATGATTGCGGCAAGGTGGGCGATGATGGCCGCCCGATGTCTCTGGGCTGGTACGTGCTGGCGACCGTCCTCAAGCGCGTACCCGGGCTGTACCTGCTCGCCGCTCGCATCCTGCCTCCTGTCGCCGTCTACGCCGAACACGCCTGGCGCGGCGCGCGTATGGCCGCCGCCGCCGGCAGCCCGCCGGAGATGGTTGAGGCCCTGCGCCACTACCACGACCCGGCGCCCACCGGGCGCGCCGCGCTGCTGCAATGGGCCGATGAGCAGCATTGAGGGGTGGGGAAACCAGGTTTCCCCATGCCCCTGCCTACCTCCCAACGAATGAATGTACGCAATACGCTTACCAGGCTTTAACGGCCCCCTCGACCTCCTGCTGCGCCTGATCGAGCGCGCTGAGTTTGACATAACATCAATTTCTCTGGCGCAGGTGGCCGATCAGTACCTGGCACACGTGCGGGCGCTGGAGGCGCCGGAGCCTGGCGCACTGGCCGAGTTTGTGAGCCTGGCGGCCCGTCTCCTGCTGATCAAATCCCGGGCGTTGCTGCCGCGCCCCGCCGTCGAGGAGCGGCCCGCGCCGTTCCAGGATGCGGATGCCGAGGCCCTGGCGCGCCAACTACGCGAGTACCGGCGCTACAAACAGGCGGCCGCCCTGCTGCGCGCCTGGCACGAGGAAGAGCGGCGCACCTTTCTGCGCCTCGCCCCCGCCCCGCCGGAACTGGATCTGACCCCGCCGCCGGTGCGGCACACGGTGGCCGAGCTGGTCGCCGCGCTTCAGCGCCGCCTGCAACTGGCTCTGCCACTGGACGAAGCCGAGGTCATCGCCCTCGGCCCGCGTCTGACCGTGGCCCAGGTGGTTGCCGAGATCCTGCGGCGCCTGGAGCGGGCGGCCTGGTTCAGCTTCGATGACCTGCTGGCGCCGGACACGCGGCGAGAGGAGGTGATCGTCACCTTCTGGGCGGTGCTCGAGTTACTGAAACGGCGCATTATCACCGTGGAACAACCCGACCTCTTCGGGATCATCAGCATTGGCCGCGGCGAGGCCGCGCTGGCTCCCATCGAGGCAACGTTCGAGGACCATGAGCTATGAGTGAGCCGCTTCCGGGCAGCAAGCCCTATTGGGAGGGGGCGCTGGCGCTGCCCCTGGGCGATCTGCTGGCCCTGGGCGCCCAGATCCGCGCCCACGACGCCCCCGAAGCCCTGCTGCGGGAAGTCGCCGAGACATTGCGCCGCCTGGTCGCCAGCCCGCGGGTGTACGTGCGCCTGCGGAACATTGATACCGACGCCCTGGAAGCGGTGGCCTTCGCCGGCGTCGCGCCCCCGATCGAGGCGCGGTTGCGCGCCGAGGCCGTGCCGCCGGGGGCCTACCAGGCCCTGTTGCGGGCCGAATGGCGGGTGAGCGACTCGTTTTTGGCGCCTGCGGGCGAATTGCTGCCGCTGCCGGCTGATGCTGCGGCCGTGGGGGAGGTCGCCGCGCTCCTGGCGCCGTTGCGGGGGCGTGGCGAGCGCCTGATCGGCGTGATCTATCTGGCGCTCCCCTATGACAAACTGGCGCGCGATCCAACCCTCGTGCTGGTGATCGAGGCCATTGCGCGCCAGGCGGCCATGGCCGTCGAAAACGTGCGCCTCGCCGAGCGCAGCGCCCGCCTGCTCGCCAAGGAGCAACTCCTGGCCGCCCTCGGGCGCGATGTCAGCGCGACGCTCGATCTGCGGGCCATGCTTGATCGGACCATCGAGCGCGTGGCGGCGGCCTTCGGCGGCGGTTCGCTGGCCCTGCTCGATGGCGCCGATACGCTGCTCATCGTCGCGGCAGCGCCCGGCGAGGAGCGCCTCCTTGGTGCTCGGTTCAGTCTCGGCGAGGGGATGATCGGCTGGGTGGCCCGCTACGATCGGGCTTTCTTTGCCAACCAGTTCGATGAACATACCCGCTTCCCTCCGCCCGACCCCGCCGCCCGCGCCGCGATTGTTGTGCCACTCCGCAGCGGCGGCCAGGTGATCGGTACGCTCAACGTCGGAGCGCAACGCCCCGGGGCCTTTACCTACGAGGACGTGGATCTCCTCGAGGCCATTGCCGCCCAGGTCGGCGGCCCGATCACCTCGGCGCGCCTCTACACCGAGGCGCAGGATCTGGCCGCCCAGGTGCAGCGCCGCGCCGAACAGCTCGCTGTGCTCAACGCCATCGCCCGCAGCGCCTCGGCCTCGCTCGATCAGGCGGTAAGCCTCCCTGAGGTTGCCGCCGAGATCCGCCGCGGGTTCGACTACGAGCAGGTAGACCTGTTTCTGGTCGATGAAGAGACCGGCGATCTGACCCTCGCCGCCTCCGATGGCTGGGTGGCGTTGCCGCGGGCCGGCTACCGCCAGCATCGCAGCCTGGGGCTGATCGGGCGCACCGCCCGCAGTGGCCAGATGTTGCTGGTAAACGACGTTACCGCCGATCCCGACTACCTGCCCCTCGCCGAGCGGGCCGACGTGCGCGCCGAACTCGCCGTGCCCATTATGGCGAGCGGACGGGTCCTCGGCGTGATCAACGCCGAGTCGCCCCGCTCAGGGGCCTTCAGCGAAGAGGATGCGCGCATCCTGACCACCGTGGCCGACGTGCTGGCCGGCGCGCTCGAAAATGCCCGCCTCTATCGCAAGGCCCAGGCCGCCGCGGTTCTGGAGGAGCGCAACCGGCTGGCCCGCGAGTTACACGACAGCGTGACCCAGCAACTCTTCAGCATCACCCTCACCGTGCAGGCCGCCCGGATGCAACTCGAACGCGACCCGCGGCGAGTCGTCCTCCAGCTTGAGCGGTTGCAGGAGACGGCCACCGCCGCACTGGCCGAGATGCGCGCCTTGATCTACCAGCTTCGTCCGCCCGCGTTGCGCGACCAGGGGCTGGTGGTCGCGCTGCAGCAACATGCCCGGTTCCTGGCCCATCGCGAGGGGATGGTGATTACCCTCAGCGTCAGCGGCGACGAGCGCCTGGCCCGCGGTATCGAGCAGCCGATCTACCGTATCGTGCAGGAGGCCCTGAACAACGTGGTCAAACACGCCAACGCTCGCAATGTCCAGGTGACGCTCGCCTTTACCAGCGAGCGTGTGCAGGTAGGCGTGCGTGACGATGGCCAGGGGTTCGACCCTGAGGCCCCGCCCACTGGCGACGGGCGGCACTTCGGCCTGTTGAGCATGCGCGAGCGCGCCGCCGAGATTGGCGGTACGGTGGAGGTCCGTTCCGCCCTCGGTTGCGGCGCCGAGGTGATCGTTACTGTGCCGCGGTAGGGCGATGGGGAGCAACGGGTTCTCCATCGCCCTCCGAGCGGCGCGAGGCTGCCGGCGCCCCTCCCCGGGCAGGGGAATGTGGAACCCGGGTTTCCCCATCCCCCTGCAACCGGCTAGATTGACGAGGTCCTGGCTCTCCCGGACTCTCCTGTGAGATAGCTCTGTTCACCTCAGGAAAGGCTGATCAATGGATCCCATCACCGTGCTGCTGATCGACGACCACCGTGTGGTGCGCCAGGGGTTGCGCGATTTTCTGGAGTTGCAGGAGGACATCGAGATCGCCGGCGAGGCTTCCAGTGGTGAAGAGGGCGTGCAACTGGCGCGCGAGCTGATCCCCGACGTCGTGCTGATGGACCTGGTGATGCCCGGCATTGACGGGGTCGAAGCCACCCGCCAGATCAAGGCCGCCAGCCCCAACACGCGAGTGATCGTGCTCACCAGCTTCGCCGACGACAACAAGGTCTTCCCGGCGATCAAGGCCGGCGCAATCTCTTACCTGCTCAAAGACGTCTCGCCGGAGGAACTGGCCCATGCCATTCGTGCCGCGCAGCGCAACGAGGCCGTGCTGCACCCCGAGGTCGCCGCCCGGCTCATGCAGGAGTTCAGCGCCCCGCGTGCCGATGAGGCCCCCGTCGAACAACTCACCCCCCGCGAGCTGGAGGTCCTGCGCCTGATTGCCCGGGGCAAGTCGAACAAGGAGATCGCCGACGCCCTGATCGTCTCGGAAAAGACGGTCAAGACGCACGTGAGCAACATTTTATCCAAGCTCCACCTGGCCGATCGCACCCAGGCGGCGATCTATGCCCTGCGAAAGCGTATCGTGGCCATGGGGTGATAACGAGCGCCTGGCGTTGGGCGGCGAAGCTGCACAATGACGGGATGAAAAGATGACAAGTGTCCTGGCGTATTGTTGGGTGAACTGAGGTTCACAACTACTGCGACCGAGAGCAGCCCCGGGGGTACGTACTCGATCGTCCCGAGTGGTTTGTCCAGCCCGAACTACAACATTATCTACGTGCCGGGTACGCTGACAGTCGTTGATAACCGGATCTACGTGCCGTTCGTGCGGAACTAGCACAGCCAGCGGCAGTCAGGAGGAATGTAGACCCTGCACAGAAGGGTCCGGGAGCGCGCGCCTCTCCCGGCCCGAAGGAGAGGAACGGTTCAGAACCTGGCCGTGCTGACCATCGTAACCGGCAGGGGGCGACTTGCCGATCGCCCCTGCCGGTTCGCTCCTTCTGCACAGACCATATGGTCCGTGAACGACGTTTTTCGCTACCGCCCCACCCGCTTCTCAACCTGCTCCCGCCAGGCTATGCATTACGTCGCATCGGGTTACGACGCTGGCGGCCGGCACTATTCGGCATACCCTGGCTGGCGGTTGATTCGTCTGTGAAGTACGTTTCCTTGTCTTTCCGCCCCCCGGCCCCCCCGCAGGTGGAGGGTTGTTCGAGCGAGAAGGGATTTTTGGCATTCCAATGCCCCAGATGGCGAACACGACGCGAGGATGTGCCGAAAAACTCTCCACCTGAGAACCCGGCCCCCCGTTGGGGGGGAGGAGCCAGACTCCCTCACCTGGCGGGGGAGGGTCGGGGAGGGGGCGAAAAGGCAAAAAAAGTGGAGCTTGCGTGGCCTGCGCCGCGCGCGTGGACGTGCTATGATGTGCGGGTAGCCTATGCAACAGGAACTGGTGTCATGCCACGCATGATCCTGCTGGGAACCGGCACCGGTCTACCCGACGTGGACCGGGGACACACGCACATGGTCTGGGATGGACCAGGCGGCCCGCTACTGGTTGACGCGGGAGGCGGCGCCTACGAGCGGCTCCTGCGCGCCGGGATCGACCCGCAGGCGCTGGCCGGCGTCATCATTACCCACAGCCACTGCGATCACATCAACGGCTTGCCGGGACTGATCTTCAGCATGCGCCTGGGCGGGCGCGAGGCGCCGCTGCCGATCTACGGGTTGGCGCCGGTGTTACAGTTGCTGGAGCGTACCCTGGAGGTGATGCAGGTCGAGTACCACGTACCCGTAGACTGGCGCCCGCTGCAGCCCGGTGATACGCTGGCGCTGGCAGAGGGGTGGCAGGTGCGCACGGCGCCGACAACCCATAGCCGCCCCGGTCTGGCGTTGCGCTTCGAGGCCCCGGCGAGCGGTCGTGCCCTGGTCTACTCGGCCGACACCGAGCCGTGTGCGGCAGTGCAGGAACTGACCCTGGGGGCTGGTGTTCTCATCCACGAGGCCACTACGGCGGAGCCGTTTGCCGGGCATACCACGCCGCGACAGGCCGGAGCATTGGCAGCGGGGGCGGGCGTGGCGCGGCTGGTGCTGGTGCACTACAGCCCGCGCTGGACAATGCCGGAGGATGCGGCCCTGGCCGCGGTGACGGACGCGGGCTTCATCGGCAGCGCCGAAATTGGGCGCGATGGGCAGGCAGTTGAGATTTGAGGTGAACGCAGGCTCACACGGGGGGGGAAGGCGTAGCTTTTCCGTAACCCTCACCTCTGGCAGGGGCGTGGGGAAACCAGGTTTCCCCGCTTTCTTCTCACCGGCTGCCGATCGAGGGAAGACATCGTTTCGCTGCACTGCCTGTTGGGTAACGGGGAAACGCGGCGGGCGCAGCTCTCCGCGATGCGTTTGTTCCACCCGCGGCGGCAGACCTGTCCCGCCTTCGCCAGAGCGCCCGTCGTGGGCGGCATGCGGAGTGCGGTGAGACTACGCCTTCCCGCACCCCTCCAGACGGTAACGTAACGTGGCTGACCAATGGACGAGCGAACGCTACGCACCTTACTCGAACAGATGCAACGGGGCGAGATGAGGGTGGAGGAGGCCCTGGCGGCGCTACGCCGGCTGCCCTTCGAGGATCTGGGCTTTGCCCGGCTGGATACGCACCGTGGTCTGCGGGCCGGCTTTCCTGAGGTAGTGTACTGCGAGGGTAAACGTCCTGAACAGGCTGCCGCGATGATCGCCCGGCTGGCCGAGGGGCCGGGGCCGGTGCTGGGAACACGGGCCGTGTTCGAGGTGTACGCACGGGTGCGCGCCGCCATGCCCGCGGCGCGCTATAGCGACGTGGCGCGCATGGTGATCGTCGAGCGCGAGCCGCTCCCGAAGCGCCCCGGTACGGTGCTGGTGATCTGCGCCGGCACCGCCGATCTGCCCGTTGCCGAGGAGGCCGCGCTGACCGCCGAAGTGATGGGCAACCACGTCGAGCGTCTGGTAGATGTAGGGGTGGCCGGGTTGCACCGGCTACTGGCCCACGTGGAGCAGGTGCAGCGCGCCACGGTGCTGGTGGTCGTTGCGGGGATGGAGGGCGCCTTGCCCAGCGTGGTGGGCGGGCTGGTGCGGCGGCCGCTGATCGCCGTGCCGACCAGTGTGGGCTATGGCGCGAGCTTCGGGGGCCTGGCCGCCCTGCTGGCGATGCTCAACAGTTGCGCCCCCGGCGTTACGGTGGTAAACATTGACAACGGCTTCGGCGCGGGGTACGCTGCGAGTATGATCAATGCGCTGGCCGCTGAGGGCCAATGATTTCGCTGCGTGGCCTTCCGGGTTGCCTTTCGCAGGCGGCGCGGAGGGCGCGGCCATCCGCCTCCCCGCGCTCCTCCACCGGCAACACGGGTGTCAACCATCTGGGAGAGCAACTCCTCCGGACCCGCCCCTCCAGAATGGAACCAGAATGAACCACGAAGCCCTGTCCCCCGAACTGGCCGCCAAAGCGGTGGGTCTACAGGCGATCCTGCGGGACCTGGGCGGCGCGGTGATCGCCATGTCCGGCGGCGTGGACAGCGCGCTGCTGGTCCACGCGGCGCATGCCGTTCTGGGCGCGCGCGCCCTGGCCGTCACCGCCGATTCGCCCTCGTTGCCGCGCCGCGAGTTGCGGGAGGCAGAGGAACTGGCGCGCCTGATTGGCGTGCGCCACATGGTCATCCAGACCGGCGAGGTGGCTGACCCGCGCTACGCGGCCAACCCGAGTAATCGCTGCTACTTTTGCAAAACCGAGCTGTTCACCCGGCTGCGCGCCCTGGCCGAGCAGTACGGTCTGCCCTGGGTGCTCTACGGCGAGAATCTCGACGATCTGGACGACCACCGTCCGGGGGCGCGGGCGGCGCTGGAGCACGGCGTGTGCGCGCCGTTGAAAGAGGCCGGCCTGACCAAGGCCGACATCCGCGCCCTGGCGCGCTGGCACGGCCTGCCGGTGTGGGACAAGCCGGCCTTTGCCTGCCTCGGCTCACGTTTTCCCTACGGTATGCTGATCACGCCCGCGAAACTGGCGCAGGTGGAGGCGGCGGAGGAGGTCCTGCGCGAGTTGGGGCTGCGGCAGTACCGGGTGCGGCACCATGGCGATCTGGCGCGGATCGAGGTCGAACCGGCGGATATGCCGCGGCTGGTGAACCGGGCGGTCGAGGTGGTCGAGCGCATCCGCGCGGTGGCCGGCTTCCGCCACGTGACGCTGGATCTGGCCGGTTACCGGCGCGGGCGTCTGAACCAGAGCCTGGATCTGGCCATCGTGCCAGAACCGGTGCAGCGAGGCCGAACGTGAGAGCGCCACGGAACCAGCGGCTGGCTGCCGCGAAGCAGGTGGCGGAGCCGGCCCTGAGCCGATGGCCGGCGCGCCTGGCCCGAACCCTGGCCGGTATGGCCGGCCTGGCGGCGCTGGGCGTGGGGCTCTGGCTGCTGATCACCCCGCGGGCGCCCCTGGCGGGCATTGAACACCTCACCCTGGGCACGACACCGGTCACGGTCTACCAGCCCGCGGGCGCGGGGCCGGCCCCGGCAGTGGTGATCGCCCATGGCTTTGCCGCCTCGCGGCAGATCATGGAGTCGTTCGCGCTCACGCTGGCGCGCAATGGCTACCTGGCGCTTACCTTCGATTTCCCCGGGCATGGCCAGAACAGTGCGCCGCTTCAGGGCAATCTGGCCGATCGCGAAGGCCGCTACCGGCAGTTGCGAACGGCGCTCGACGCGGTGGTGGCCCATGCGCGCGAGCAGGGTGATGGACGGGTAGGGCTGGTCGGGCACTCAATGGGCAGCGAAGCGGTGGTGCGCTACGCGATGGAGCGGCCCGAGATCGCCGCGACGGTCGCGGTCTCGCTGGTCTACGAGGGAACGACGGCCACGCGCCCGGCCAATCTGCTGGTGCTCACGGGCGCGCTGGAGGGGGGCCTGCGACCGCTGGCGGAGGCGGTAATCATGGCGGCGGCGGGGCCGGCGGGCGTTCCGGGAGAGACCTACGGTGATCTGGCGGCGGGTACGGGGCGGCGGGTGGTGTTCGTGCCGGGGGCCGAGCACATCCGGGTACTGTTTCACCGGGTGAGCATGGCCGAGGCCCTGGGCTGGTTCCAGGCGGCCATGCCGCTTCCGTCGGCGTCGCCGCCCGGGGCGGGCTTTCTTGACAATCGCCTGCCGGCTCTGGGGTTGGTGTATGCCGGGGCGGTGTTGCTCTACTGGCCTCTGGCGCAACTGTTGCAGCCCATTGGTCCCATCGGGGGGCAGGCGGCGCCCTTCCCGCGGCGAGGCTGGTGGGCAGTGGCGCTCGTGCCGGCGCTGCTCGCGCCGCTGCTGCTGCGTTTGATTCCCGCGGGGGATCTGTTGCCCATTCGCGTCGGGGGGCCGCTGGCGCTCTTCTTTGGCCTCTACGGGTTGCTCACTGCTGCGGGCCTGCCGCTGCTGACCTGGGGGCGGCGCGCGGCGTGGAGCGGCCCAGCGGTCTGGCGGCGCGGCATCCTCATGGCCGCGGCCGCTGCGTTGCTGGTGGTTGGGTACGTGTTTCTGAGCTTCGGCGTGCCGACCCATCTGTTCGTGCTCAACTACTTCCCGCCGCCCCCGCGCTGGCCGGTCTTCCTGGCGGTCTTCGCGGCCATGCTGCCCTACTTTCTGGCCGACGAACGCCTGACCCGTGGAGCGGGAGCGCCGTGGGGAGCCTACGCGCTGACGAAGGTCGCCTTCTTTGGCGGCCTGGTCCTGGCCATCGTTCTCAACCCGCGGGAACTCTTCTTCCTGGTGCTGATCGCCCCGCTCTTCGTGGTCTACTTCGTGTTCTACGGCCTCTTGAGCGGTCTGATCCACCGTCGAACCGGCACGGTCGTGGTGGGTGCGCTGGTGAACACGGTGTTGTTCGCCTGGATCGTCGCGGCGACCTTTCCGTTGACGTAAGTACAGGGCAACCGGGTTTCCCCAATACCCCGGCCCGGCGGGGCGCGAGGCGCCATTTTCGGTTATACTTGTTTGCTACGCTAGGTAAGGGCTTGCTGGCGGGACGGTTCGGGCGGGCTGTGCTTTCCCAGGAGCACTCTTTTTCATCCGGTCATTGTACGGCGAAGCCGCATAGGCGCCTGACGAGCACCAGGCATGCGTGAGCGCATCTATCGAACCGAAGCGTTGATCCTCCGGCGGAGCGATCTGGGCGAGGCCGACCGGCTGATGTTGCTCGCCACACCCGGCGGGAAGCGCCGGGTGCTCGCCAGAGGCATCCGCAAGACGACCAGCAAGCTCGCGGGGCACCTGGAACTGTTTACCCGCGCCGGGTTGTTGCTTGCCATCGGGCGAACCTTCGACATTGTCACCCAGAGCGAGATACGCGACAGCCACACAACGCTGCGCGCAGAGTTGCCCCGCTTGAGTTGCGCCTACTATGCCGCCGAGTTGTACGACCGCTTCAGCGAGGAGGATGACGAGCATCCTGAGCTCTATGCAGTGCTGGCGCAGACCTTTGCGGCGCTGGATCGCAGCGCGAACCCCGACCTCGCGCTGCGCTGGTATGAACTGCGCCTGCTGCACCTGACAGGCTATCGCCCGCAGTTGCACCGCTGCGTAGTCTGCCAGGATCTGTTGACGGAGACCGCCAGCCGCTTCAGCCCCACGCTCGGCGGGGTGCTCTGCCCGCAGCATGAGGACGCCGACCGTGCGGCGATGACGATGAGCGGCCCAGCCTTTCGCCTGTTACGCTACCTGCAAAGCCAGCCCCTTACGGTTATCGAGGGACTCCGGCTCTCACCGGAGGTCCGGAGCGAGGCCGAGAGCTTGCTCCGGGCCTACCTGCGTCGTCTCCTGGAGCGTGATCTGCGTTCGGTCGCCTTCCTGGACGAGGTACTGCGCATCGAATGAGGAGTATCGCATGGCCTACCTTGACCATCTGCTCGGTCGCGGGGAGCAGATTCTCTATGTCGCCCGCCAGCATCTCTTCGTCCTGATCGCCAATATCGTGACCGAGCTGGCGCTGATCGCCCTGCTCGTCGCCGCCGGTGTGGCCTCGCATATGGCCTTCGATACCAGCACGATCACCCTCGGTGGCATCACCGCCAGCAACCTGATCCTGCTGATCTGTATCGGTATCAGCGTGGTGGTGCTGGTCAGCGGTTTCCTCGACTTTCTGCGCTGGAACAATACGCACCACGTGGTGACCGACCGACGCCTGCTACAGGTGCAGGGGGTGTTGAGCAAGCAGGTGAATGACGTGGCGCTGGAGAAGATCAACGAGGTCGTGTTGCACCAGAGTTTCACCGGGCGCCTGCTGAACTTTGGCACGGTTACAGTATTTACGGCTTCGGGCGATCCGGGCGCCAATATGCTCGATCGGATCGAGGCGCCGCTGGCCTTCCAACAGGCACTGCTCGAGGCCAGGCGCCAGCTTGAGCAAAACTACCGCTACTTCGACCGCCTTTATCACGCGGCCCCGGCACCGATCGACTCCGCGCCGGTCGAGGTTCGGCGCACGCTGGAAGAACTGGCCGCGTTGCGCGATCGGGGCATTCTCTCGATTGACGAGTTCGAGGCTCGCAAGCGTGAATTGTTGAGCAAGGGCTAACGATCCACCGCAGGTGGAGAGCGAGGGGGCGCCGAGTGTGGTGAGGCGGGGGGGTTGAGACGCAGTACTCCACCGGTAGAGTATAAGGAAACCTGGTTTTCCCATACTCCTGCCGATGCAGGGGAACTCTATGGACGTCTACGATCGCATCGAACAGGCGCGGGCCAGGATTGCGGAGCGGCTGACGCTCACGCCACGGGTCGGGCTGATCCTCGGCTCGGGGTTGGGCGCACTGGCCGATGCGCTGGAGCAGGCCGTGGTGGTTCCCTACCGCGACATCCCCGGGTTTCAGCAGCCGAAGGTGGCGGGCCACCGGGGTGAACTGGCGATGGGGCGGTTGGGCGGGCAGCCCGTGGCCGTGCTTCGGGGGCGCTTTCACTTCTACGAAGGCTACACGATGCAGGAGGTGACCTTCCCGGTGCGTGTGCTGCGTGCCCTGGGATGTGACACGCTGATCGTGACGAATGCCGCGGGCGGGTTGCGCCCCGACTGGCAGGTGGGCGATATGATGCGCATCAGCGACCAGATCTTTCTGCCGGGCATGGCCGGCCACCATCCCCTCATCGGTCCGAACGACGAGCGGCTCGGCCCGCGCTTCCCGGCAATGGTCGGGGCTTTCGACGATGAACTGGCGGCACTGGCCCGCGTGGTAGCCGCGGAGCAGGGAACGCCGCTGCGTGAAGGGGTATACTGCATGGTCGCGGGGCCGAGTTTCGAGAGCGCGGCCGAGTTGCGTCTCCTGCGCGCTCTCGGCGCCGACGCGGTGGGGATGTCCACCGCGCCTGAGGTGATTGTGGCCCGTCACGGTGGCATGCGCGTCCTCGGCCTCTCGCTGATTACCAACCTGGCCCTGCCCGATGGCCCGCCGGCTAACCACGAGGAGGTGCTCGCCGCCGGTGAGCAGGCGCGACCCCGCTTCGCCGCGCTGATCCAGGGAGTGCTGGCGCGAATGACTTGAGGTTGGGTGAGGGTGATAGCATCGCTCCACACCTCCATACCTCCACACCTCCACAGAGCTGCCAGGCAGGGAGATAACCCTATGCGCCCTCTGACCCCCCTTGAACGCATCGAAGCGATGGATGCAGCGGTGCGCGAAAAGCTGGCGATATACTGGATCACCAGCGTTGAAGAGTTCTACGCCACCGTTCGTTCGCGCAACCAGCAGTATGGCACGGGCGTGCAGGCCCTGGCGGTGGCGCTGGAGCTTCCCGAGGAGCGGGTGCGAACGCTGGCCGAGGCGGCCCTGCCGTTGCTGCCAGAAGGTGTCTCTTTCAGTGTGCCGGTCGAACTGGAGGTCGGCGCCGGACTGGTGATTGACGCCTACGAGGATGTCGAGGTCACGGCGTTCGCCGTGCCCACGGCATTGCCCGATCGGGTCGAACCGCCAGCGCACCTGCCGCCGCCCGGCAATCAGGGGGTGCGCAATTCCTGCGTAGCCTTCACCCTGGCCGCACTCTTCCAGGCCCGCAGCGGCGATCCGACCGATCTCTCCGAACAGTTCCTCTACTGGGCCTGCAAGGAGCGCGATGGCATACGCGGCGACGTGGGCACCGATCCGCTCGTGGGTGTGCGGGTGTTGCAGGACCTGGGCATCTGCACCGAGGCGACCTGGCCCTACCGTCCCGCGCCGAGTGACCACACCCGCCCGGGTCACGAGCGTCCGCCCGCACAGGCGTTTGATGAGGCCAGGCTGCGCCGGGTGACAGCATTTCGGAAACTGCCAGCGAAGGGAGTGCTGCAGATCAAGGAGGCGCTGGCGCAGGGGTGCCCGGTGCTGATTGGCCTGTATATCTGGGAGCACTGGAACGGCTCGTGGCAGGGGCGCAACCTGGGGCGCGTGCGCTTTCCGTTGCCTGGCGAGGCGCGGCGAGGCGGCCATGCCATGGCCGTGCTGGGCTACCGTGACGATGTGGATGCGCCTGGGGGCGGGTACTTCATCGTGCGCAACTCCTGGGGCGTTGACTGGGGTGTTGAGAACTCCGATGGGCCGGGTTACGCCCACGTGCCTTACCGCCTGGTCGCCGAGAGTGGTCTGGCGGCGATTGCCATTGAGGCCGTCGAACACCCGCGCGCCGTCCCCCGCCCGGCAACCGGCACGCTGGCGCTGGTGGGTGAATCTGGCGCCGAGGCGTTGTACCGTGAGGCGGTGGCGTTGCGCGCGGACCTCCAGGCGCTTGCGGCGCGCTTCGAGGCCCTGGTTGCGCGTCTGGGGGTGCTGGCCGGGGCACGGGGCGGGGCCGAGGCGGCGGCCCGCGGGGTCGTCGCACCCGAGGCGCCGGCCGCGCCGGCAATACTGCCCGCAGCGGTGACGGAAGGCCTCGCCGCTGGCCCGCTGCTGTTCCTGCGCGGTGACGGCCCCGGCGCGGGCGACGAACTCTACCCCAACGGTCTTTCGCCTGAGGGCGCGCCGTTGCTGCGCATTGACGCCGCCTCGGCCAGCGAACTGGCCCGCAGCGCCCTCGGCGCCGAGCCGCCCGAGTTGCAGGGCGTCTACAAGGCGAAAAAGGAGGTTGCGGAGACAACCCACCTCGGCACGACCCGCGACATTGATCCGCTCGATCTGGCCCAGGCTCGCTGGGCGGTGGTGATCAACGCCACCGAGAGCGCCGAGTTGATCAAGGCAATCTGGCCGCTGATCGCTCACCGGATGACCCGGATGGGCCTCAGCGCGCCGGCGGTGACCTTCGTGGCTGAAGAGAATGCCGGGGCCTGGGTGAACCGGCACACCGACAATGGCAGCAAGAACCTGCGCGAGCACTGGGGCCAGATCCCGCCAGTGCTGACCTACCGCCCCAATGAGCGGGCCGGGCGCTGGCTGGCCCGCCACGGGGTGAGCCAGGGTCCAGTCGATCCGCGCCGTGGCGTGCCCTACTACCTGCTGCTGCTCGGTCTGCCTGGCCCGCTCCACGCCAACGATACACGCTTCATTCCCTTCACGTTCCAGTACGAACTGGATCTCTTCTGGGCCACCGGGCGGCTCTGCTTCACCGGCGCTGACGGCGATCACCGTCTGGCCGACTACACAACCTACGCCGAACGTCTGGCTGGCTTCGAGCAGCGGCCCGACCGGGCCAGCCAGGTGCGCAACGAGATAATCTACTACGCGACCCATCACGATATGGACGTCGCAACGCGGCGCAGCGCCGAGGAGTTAGTGCGCCCGCTGATCCGCTGGACCGGAGACCCCGCCAATGTGCCGCACAGGGAGGGCTTCGTGGCGCGCCCGTTCGTGGCGGGCGAAGCCAGCCGGGCGGTGCTGGAGCGGATCGTGCGCGGCGAGGGTGATGGCAAGGCGCCGGCGCTGCTGTTCGCAGCCTGTCACGGCATGGGCCTGCCACTAAACGATGCGCGGCTCGTGCTGCACCAGGGCGCCCTGGTGACGCAGGATTGGAACGGTGCGGGCAATGTGCAACGCGAGCACTGGTTCGCCGGGGAGGACCTGGACGACCAGACCCATCTGGAGGGGACGATGGCGCTGCTCTTTGCCTGTTACGGCGCGGGCTGCCCCGACCGCGACGAGTTCATCTTCGACGAGACGCGGACGCGCCCCCAGGTGGCCCCCTTCCCGCTGGTTGGCCAGTTGCCGCAACGCCTGCTCCTCAGCGGCGTCCAGGCAGTGATCGGCCATGTCGAGCGGGCCTGGACCTACTCGTTCAGCGGAACCGATGGCGCACGCTCGCAAACCCAGGCCTTCGAGGACGTGATCGCCCGGCTGCTGCTGGGCGAGCCGGTGGGCAACGCCACCGACGACTTCAACATCGTGCAGGGAGCGCGGGCCATGGCGCTCACCGACGAACTGGAAAATATCAAGTTCGGCAAGATCGTGGACCCGCTGGAACTGGCCCAGCTCTGGGTGGCCCGCAACGACGCCCGCAACTACGCCCTGCTGGGCGACCCGGCGGCGCGATTACCGCGGTGATCGGTCTATCGAGCGGGAATGGCGCAGGGGCGAAAGAATCGTTCGCCCCTGCCAATGCCCTTTCGCCTCGGCGACCCCTGTTCATCGCCCGAATGACACCGACGGCAAATAGGTCACCAGGGCCGGGAAGAGAATGACCAGGATCACGATGGCCAGTTGCACTGCGATAAATGGCCACACCCCGCGATAGATGTCCTGGGTAGTCACTTCAGGCGGGGCGACGCCCTTCAGGTAGAACAGGGCGAAGCCGAAGGGCGGGGTCAGGAACGAGGTCTGGAGATTTGCGCCGAGGATGACGCCGAACCACATCAGATCGACCCCCAGATCGCGCGCGACCGGCACGAACAGGGGGATGACGATGAAGCAGATCTCGAAAAAGTCAATAAAGAACCCCAGAAAGAAGACGATCAGCATACTGGCGACCATGAAGCCCCAGAAGCCGCCGGGCAGGTTGGTCATAATGTCGTAGACGAACTTATCGCCGCTCAGGGCCCGGAAAACCAGGGAGAAAGCCGTCGAGCCGATCAGGATGAACAGCACCATCGTGGTGGTGCGCAGGGTCGCGTCAGACACCTCGCGGAAGGTCCTGAAGTTCAGACGTCGGTTGAAGGCTGCCAGAATGGTCGCGCCGAGGGCGCCCACCGCTCCGGCTTCGGTGGCGGTGGCCAGGCCGAAGAAGATCGAGCCAAGCACGGCCATAATCAGCAGCAGGGGTGGCACCATCACCTTGAGCACGCGCACGGCGAGGGCGCTACCCCTGAGCGTGCGTGCCGAGAGCGGCAGCGCGGGGGCCATATCGGGCTTGATCTGGGCCACCGTCCAGCAGTAGAAGGCCAGCGCCGCCGCCAGCAGCAGCCCGGGGATAAGTGAACCGATGAAGAGCCGTCCCACCGAGACACCAAGCTGGTCGCCCAGCACCACCAGCACCACCGAGGGAGGGATGATCTGCCCCAGGGTGCCCGAGGCGCAGATCACCCCGGTAGCCAGTTGCTTGTTATAGTTATAGCGCAGCATGATCGGCAGGGAGATCAGGCCCATTGCCACCACTGTAGCCGCCACCACCCCGGTCGTCGCCGCCAGCAACGCACCCACCACCACCACTGCGATCGCCAGACCGCCGCGTATCGGCCCGAACAATACCCCCATCGTGTCGAGCAAATCTTCGGCCAGGCCCGATTTCTCGAGCATCGCGCCGAGAAATATGAAGTAAGGGATCGCCAGGAGGGTGAAGTTAGAGGCGATACCAAAGATACGTGACGGCAAGGCGCGGATCAGGATGGGATCAAAGATCCCCAGACTCACTCCGATCAGGCCAAAGATGATCCCCACCGCGGCGAGCGAGAAGGCCACCGGGTAGCCGATCGAGAGTATCACCAGGGCCCCGAGAAACATCAACGGACCGAGCCACTCGCTCATGCAACCTCCAACAACGATGTTCAGGTCTTTTCTTGAGCGTTTCCTGAAAAAGCGGGGCGCCAGACGGCCCCAACCCGTCTTGTAAGGATGGGACAACCGGGTTCCCCCACGGCCCTCGCCACCGGGGTTTCTTCTCGCCCCTTCGGGAGGGGGCCAACCCACCCCGCTCCGCCACGCCGGCCTACTCCAACTCCAGCGTATCGCGCCTCTGTTCCTCGGCGACCAGGGAGGGATCAGCGGCGCCCGTGACCACGGCCAGGTTCTTAATTGCCTCAGAGATGCCCTGAATGAACAGCAGCACAGGGCTGACGATCAGAAAAGCTTTGAGCGGATAGCGCGGCAGGCCGCCGGGGTCGGGCGACATTTCGCGGATCTTGAAGGCCGTTTGCACAACCGGCCAGGAAAAGTAGATCAATAACACACAGAACGGCATCAAGAAGAACAGCGTACCCAGCAGATCCACCAGCGCCTTGCGGCGGGGCGGGTAGTTGGCATAGAAGAGATCCACCCGCACATGGCCGCCGTGCTTGAGCACATAAGCGCTGCCAAGGAAGAAAATCACCGAGAAGATGTACCACTGGGCCTCGATATAGAAGTTCGAGCCAAGCGTGCGGCCAATGGCGCGCCCGACGTAGCGATTCGCCACGTTCCAGACGCCGACGCCGACCACAAGCGGCACCAGCCAGATGGTAATATTGCCAACTACCTCGGTGAAGGCGTCAATCACCTTTGAAAGACGGAGCAATCCTTGCACGCGACAACCTCCGCTGGGTCCCGGTTGAGCCGGAGCTGACCATCTGGCGCATGGGCGCCCCCTCAGGCTCATGCCAGGAGCCTGGCCGTGCGCGCCGCATGGCGCGGTAAACGGCATATCTGAAGCGAAACTGTTGTTGATCGAACAATGGGAAACGCGAAATGCGTACAGTGCATCATACCGCTTCTGGCGGGATCTGTCAAAGAACCAGAGGGGTGGGGAAATCCGGTTTCCCCACCCCTCTGCCGGATGGGAGGGTGAAACCCTCCCAGGACCCCCTTTTGAACGCGGGACTACTCGTGGGTCGGCCCCCAGTTCCTGGGAGTGCGCCACAGGCTGGAGAGGATCAATTCGCGCACGTAGACCATTTCCTTGGGCAGCCGGTCGTAGAGCTTGATGAACAACTCCTCGTGGAGCAGGATCTCGTTCTGCCAGGCCTCGACGTCAATGTGCATCACCTTGTCGAACAACTCCCGGCTGAACTCAAGACCGCGCCAGTCGAGGTGATCGTAGCAGGGAATCCAGCCAATCGGGCTCTCGACACTGAAGGCCTCGCCGTGGGCGCGTTGCACGATCCACTTGAGCACACGCATATTGTCGCCAAAGCCGGGCCAGATGAACTTGCCGTTCTCGTCCTTGCGGAACCAGTTGACGCCGAAGATGCGCGGGGGGTTGAAGATCTCGCGCCCAAACTGCAACCAGTGGTTGAAGTAATCGGCCATGTGGTAGCCGGCGAAGGGCAGCATGGCGAAGGGATCGCGCCGGACCACGCCCTGCTGGCCGAAGGCGGCCGCCGTCGTCTCTGATCCCATCGTGGCGGCCAGGTAGACCCCGTAGTTCCAGTTGAAGGCCTGGTAGACCAGGGGCACGGTGGTGCTGCGGCGCCCGCCGAAGATGAAGGCTTCGATGTGTACGCCTCTGGGGTCGTCCCAGGCCGGATCGAGCACCGGGTTGTTGGTCGCCGGGGCGGTGAAGCGCGCATTGGGGTGCGCCGCCGGGGTGGTGCTCTCCGGCGTCCAGTCGTTGCCGCGCCAGTCAATCAGGTGGGCCGGCTTCTCTTTGGTCATACCCTCCCACCAGACGTCGCCATCGTCGGTGAGGGCCACGTTGGTAAAGATGGTATCGCGCTTGCAACTCTCCATCGCGCTGGCGTTGGTATCGTAGGAGGTGCCGGGGGCCACGCCGAAGTAGCCCGACTCGGGGTTGATCGCGTAGAGCTTGCCGTCGGGACCTGGCTTGATCCAGGCGATGTCGTCGCCTACGGTGGTCACTTCCCAGCCCTCGTCCTGGAACGCCTTCGGAGGTTGGAGCATGGCGAAGTTGGTCTTGCCGCAGGCCGAGGGGAAGGCGGCCGCCACGTAGGTCTTGCGCCCGGTCGGGTCCTTGACGCCCAGGATGAGCATATGTTCGGCGAGCCAGCCCCCCTGGCGCGCCATCACCGAGGCGATGCGCAGGGCGAAGCACTTCTTGCCCAGCAAGGCGTTCCCGCCATAGCCCGAGCCGTAGCTCCAGATCGAGCGCTCCTCGGGGAAGTGCACAATATACTTGACGTTGGGGTTGCAGGGCCAGGGCACGTCCTTCTGACCCGGCTCCAGCGGCGCGCCGACGGTGTGGGCGCAGGGTACGAACTCACCGTCCGTACCGAGAATATCATACACTGCCTTGCCCATACGGGTCATGATCCGCATGTTCACCACCACGTAGGGCGAATCGGTGATCTCGATGCCGATATGAGAGATCGGCGAGCCCAGCGGCCCCATGCTGAAGGGGATGACATACATCGTCCGGCCACGCATCGAACCGGTGAAGAGCCCGTTGAGAATCTCTTTCATCTCTTTCGGGTTCATCCAGTTGTTTGTCGGACCGGCATCAGCCTTGGAGACTGAGCAGATAAACGTGCGATCCTCGACCCGCGCGACGTCGCTGGGGTCCGAGCGGGCGAGAAAACAGTTGGGGCGCTTCTCAGGATTGAGGCGGATGAAGGTGCCGCTCTCGACCATCTGCTCGCAGAGCCGGTCGTACTCTTCCTGCGACCCGTCGCAGAAATGCACTGCGTCAGGCTGGCACAACGCGGCCATCTCCCTGACCCATTCCTTCAGCCGCCTGTGTCTGATGTACTCTGGAAATGAAATGTCCAGCTGTTTTACGGCCACAGTCCCTGGAGTGCTCATGCCTCCCTCCCTGCGCTGCTACTGCTGTTGCTCCGCTGCGTGGCATACCCGGTTTAACATTCCGTGAATGTGCCAATCATACCATAGATGTGAGCCTGATTTGCGGGGGAAAAAGTCACGGATTATACTGAATGTCGCAACCGCAACCGTTTGTGAGGGAACGATCATTAGGAGGGCTTCCCTATCCCAAACCCTTCCCTCTCGTGGAGGGGTGCGGCGCAACTGCCTGACTGTCAGAGAAAGACCTCCGCTATGCCCAGGATCGATCTCAACTGCGACTGCGGCGAGAGCTTCGGCGTCTGGTCTCTCGGCGATGACGAGGCCGTGCTGCGCCACGTGACCTCGGCCAGTGTGGCCTGTGGCGCCCACGCGGGCGACCCCGAGGTGATGCGGCGCACGGTGCGGCTGTGCCGTTCCCTGGGGGTGGCCGTCGGGGCGCACCCCGGCTTCCCCGATCTGCCGGGCTTCGGGCGCCGTCCGTTGCCGCTCACTCCATCCGAGATTGAAACCAGTGTACTGTTCCAGATCGGTGCGCTCCACGCCATCGCCCGCGCCGAGGGCGTGGCGTTGCGCCACGTCAAGCCCCATGGCGCGCTATACAACCTGGCGGCGAAGACCCCCGCCGTCGCGGAGGCCATCGCCCGTGCGGTGGCCGCTTTCAGCCGCGAGTTGATCCTGGTGGGTCTGGCCGGTTCGGTGCTGGTGGAGGCCGGCCTGGCCGCCGGGCTGAGCGTGGCCAGCGAAGCCTTCGCCGACCGGGGCTACGCCGCCGATGGCGCCCTGCTCCCCCGCGATGCGCCGGGGGCGCTCATCCTCGACCCGGAGCGGAACCTGGCCCAGGCGCTGAGCATCGTTACCACGGGTCAGGTGGTCGGTCCCGAGGGGCAGGCCGTCCCCGTGGTCGCCGATACGCTCTGTATCCACGGCGATACGCCCGGCGCCGCCGAGCGGGCCGCGTTGCTGCGCCAGGGCCTTCTGGCGGCGGGGGTCGAGGTGCGGGGGATGGGGGTGTGGAGATGAAAGCACGGATATCTAGCTCTACACCTCGACACCTCCTCAGATCGTTGATGATGCACACGATACCTGAGCCTTCCTGAACCTATGACTCACCAACCATGACCCTTGCCTGGAGCTTCACGCCCCTGGGTGAGGCGGCGCTGCTTGCCGAGGCGGTCACCGCCGATCACGACGCGGCCAACCGGGCGGCCCTCGCCGCTGCTGCTGCCCTCGAAGCCGCCCCGCCGCCCGGCTTCATTGCTGCTACCCCGGCGATCGCTTCGCTGCTGGTGTGCTTCGACCCGCTGGTCACCGGCCACGCCGCGATGATGGCCGTTGTCCGGGCCTTGCTGGAGGATCCACCCCCGTTACGCGAGCAGGGGCGTGTGGTGATGATCCCGGTGACCTACGGCGGCGAGGCCGGCCCCGACCTGGACGACGTGGCGGCGCTCCTGGGCATAACGCCCGGCGAGGTGATCGCGGCGCACACCGCCGGCCCGTTCCGGGTGATGATGATCGGTTTCGCGCCAGGGTTCCCCTACATCGGGCCGCTGCCCGCGCGCCTGCGCGTGCCCCGGCGCGCCACGCCCCGCGCCGCCGTGCCTCCTGGCTCGGTGGCCCTCGCGGCGGGGCTGACCGGCATCTATCCGGCGCGGCTCCCCGGCGGCTGGCACCTGATCGGGCGCACCAGCCTGCGACTCTTTGATGCCGCTGCCGAGCCAGTGGCGCTGCTGGCCCCGGGCGATCTGGTACAATTTGTGGCCGATGCTTGATGTGATCGCCAGTGGCCCGTTGTTGACGGTGCAGGATCTCGGACGGGCTGCCGCTCGGCGCTATGGCGTGCCCGTCGGCGGCGCGATGGACCGCTTCGCCCTCGTCGCCGCCAACCGGCTGGTGGGCAACCCGCCCGGAGCGGCGGCGCTTGAGATCACCGCCGGAGGCGCCGAACTGCTCGTGAATGCCCCGGCGCTGGTCGCGGTCACCGGGGCCGATCTTGGCGCCCGCTGCAACGACCGGCTTCTACCCCTCTGGACAGCCGTGCGGGTTGGACGTGGCGAGCGTATCCGTTTCACGGGGCGCTCCCGCGAGTGGGGCGCGCGGGCCTACCTGGCCATGGCGGGAGGCATTGCCGTACCTGCGGTGCTCGGCAGCCGCGCGACCGACCTCGCCAGCGGGTTCGGCGGCCTGGCGGGCCGCCCGCTTCGCCCGGGGGATCGCCTGCCGACTGGCCCGCCGCCGCCGCTGGTCGAACTGGGCCTGGGGCGCTACTGGCCGCCCGCGGCCCGTCCCCCTTACAGCCCGCTGCCGACCCTGCGGCTGCTCCACGGGCCGCACAGCGCCAGCTTCGCTCCTGAAGCTCTGGAGTTGCTGACCACGCGGAACTGGCGGGTTGGCGCCACCTCTAATCGTATGGGCTACCGGCTGGAGGGACCGCCTCTGGCAGCTATGCGCCCTTTCGATGTGCCTTCCCTCGGGGTCGTTCCCGGTGTTATCCAGGTGCCACCCGATGGCGCGCCCATCCTGCTCATGGCCGACGCCCAGACCACGGGGGGCTACCCGGTCATCGGCACGGTGATTGGCGCAGATCTGCCCCTGGCGGCGCAACTGCTCCCCGGCGATGCCCTGCGCCTGGTTCTAGCCACGCTGGAGGAAGCCCTGGCCGCCCACCGCACCCTGATGGCGCTGCTGGCCCGGCCGCTCGATGCCGACGAGGGCGACCTGCTGGCGGCCATGGCGGGAGAAGGGCCGCAGCGTTGACCGAGCCAACGCTGCGGCTCTTTTTCGTCTCCGCGCCCTCGGCAGTGAGGATGTCTCCAGTCGAAGGGGTCAGGTTCGCACGCCGATCAGCACATTACTCACCACCAGCACCAGCAATACGCTCAGGGAAGCCAGCGGCGCCCAGCGTCCCAGGCCCCGCAGGGGGTTGCGTCCCCCAACAGCCATATGCGCCAGCCCGGCGGCCAGAATGCCAATGAGCGGGTGCAGGATGAAGGGGAAGCTCAGGTAGCGCGCCTGAGCCGCGCCCGAGGTGTTGAACAGCAGAAAGATCCAGAAGATGATGCCCAGCCCTGCTTGAAGATCCACCAGCACGGGAAATACGCGGGTGAGAGGACTGCGGGGCGCGTTGGGCCGGTAGGTGACAACGAGGTAGATCGCCATGGCCACAATGACCAGCGGCAGGATCATCTCGCCAACGATGCTGTGGATCTGGAACACGACGCTGAATACGGGACCCATGATAGATGCTCCTCCAGGGCTAATACCATACCACAATGAGACCAGGAATCCTCCTGGTAAAGGAGGTCTGGAGGGGCGAAAACCCTCCGAGAGCCTTTAGAGCGCTGCGGCTGCGCCGCGCCGCACCGGAAAAAGGGTAATCCTGTGTGGGGCCGCAGGCCCCCGCCACTCCTGCGAGACAACGTCTTGTTGTAGTACTAATTGGCTATGTTCCCGGGGGATGGATGGTAACGAACTGGTTACATCCCCGACGTATGCTTCACCTGTATGATGATACCTGTGAGCGCGCCGCCGATGGCGGCCAGAGAGGAAACGGGCATGGCTACGCGCAGAGTCGAGTCCTTCTTGCTCCGTATTGTCGTCTCCGAGGATCACCCATCGATCCCGGAGCGCTGGCGGGGCAGGATCCAGCATATTGCTACCGGCGCCGAACGACAGGTTGATGAACTGGCGCAGATCGTGGCCTTTATCAATAGCCATCTCTACACCCTGGCTACGCCGGACCACTCGAATACAAGCGTTGAGACGCCTGACTTTTCCAACTTCCCCAATCAATCTTAGCGCGTATCCGGACAACTTCTTCGGGAAGGTCTGGGAGGGCCCGGCTCCCCCAGGAACGCTCTTCCCTGTGCCCCTGGCTGCGGGGCGGGTCTGGCCCTCCCAGGCCCGTCCGGAGCGTATCTCCTGGAGGTGGTAGGGCGGCGCTTACGGCGCCAGAAGGTTCCTGCGTATCTTCTGATAGATCGCCACCGTTTCGGGCAGCGGCTCAACGCCGAGTTCCTGGTGCAGCGCGGCGACGCAGCGGTTGTAGAGCCGCAGCGCCGTGCTGCGTTCACCGAGGACGCTGTAGGCCCGCATCAGCAGTTGGTAGGCCTCCTCCTGGGCATGGTCATACTCCAACACGCGCCAGGCCAGACCGATGGCTTCGTGCGGGTTGCCGTCTTCGAGCAGCAGATTGCCCAGGCGCAGCGACGCCTCGGTGAAGAGCAGCTCCAGGCGTTCCCGCTCCACCACTGACCAGTCTTCGTAGAGACAATCTGGCAGGAACGGTCCGCCGTAGAGGCTGATCGCCTGGCGAAAGTGGGCAATGGCCTCGGCGCGTTGTCCCCGTTGCAGGGCGTTCCGTCCCTGCTCCACCGCCTTGGAAAACTCTGCGGCGTCGTAGCCGTGGTCGCTTTCGACATTGAAGCCGTAGGTGTCGCCCTGTTGCAGAATGTAGTACATCGGCGCGCCCTCGGGCCGGTTGGGTTCAATCGCTTTAGTCAACCGGCTGATGGTAACGCGGAGGTTATTGGCCGCGGCTTCGTTGTCGAGGCCGGGCCAGAGCATGTCCATGATCCGGTCGCGGGGTAACATGCGCCCGCGTTCGACCAGCAGCAGTTGCAACAACTGGCGCGCCTTGATACTGCGCCAGTCGCGGTCACGGATCTCGACGTCGCCGCGCCAGACGCCGAAGGCCCCCAGGGTGCGCACGTTGAGGCGATACGCGGGGCGATACACCAGGCGTTCCAGGGCGCTCTCGGCGGCGCCGCGCACATCGGGATGGCGGTCCTTAAGCATCGTTCGGAGGGTGGCGTAGGCCTGCGCGGCGCCCAGGTCGCCCAGGAGCCCGGCGATGCGTGCGCGGATTGCCGGAGAGGTATGACTGGAAAGCATCTGCAACAGCAGTGCCGGCGCGGACCGAGGGATCTGGCAGCGCAACACCTCGCCGACCGCCACGGGTGCCAGGTCATGTTCGATGGCGCTGGCGACGGCCTGCTCAACCACGGCCTGCGGCAATCCGGGCAAAAAGCCGAAGCGGTGGCGCTCACACAGGTTCCAGCCGGCCCGCAGAGCCTGCAATGAGGTGTCGGAGTGGCCCAGGCGTTGTTCGAGAGCCGCCCGATAGATCTGGACCGAGGCCAGGAACAGGCCATCGCCACGGGCCAGCATCTCGCCAGCAAGTTCGGCGGCCAGATTGGCGGCCCGTTCGGTTTCGCCGCCCTCACCGAGCACCACCAGCAGGTAGAGTTGGAGCCAGAGATCGTGGGTGCTCTGGGCAGGCGGCGCAAGGTCGCCTGGCGTCTGGACCCGGTTTGTCGCCGTAGCCACGGCGGGATCGGCGCCAACGGCGCGCGAGCGCCGCATCAGGTCGAGGGCCGCGGCGGTCGCAACGGCATCCTGCCCGCCACGGCGAGCCAGGTAGGCCTCAATCACCTGGGCGCGGGTGAGGAGGGACGCCGAACCGCTGGCATTCGCGATGCTCCGCGCGCGTGAGAGGTACGTCGTCGCTTCTTCCGTTTCGCCCTGTTCGACCAGCAGGAGGGCCAGGAAGGCGGCGCTCACGCCGATGACGCTCTGCTGCTCATAGACGCTCAGGCGGCGATACGCATCGAGGGCCACGAACACCGCCTCGCTGACCTGGCCCTGCTGGTACAGCGCCAGGGCCTTGAGCAACAGCAGATTCTGATGCAAGCGGTCGTCGCGTTCCACCTGGGGCATCTCCAGCGCCTGACCGATGGCGGTGAGCGCCGCTTCGGGATAGCCCTGTTGCGTGTGGATCGAACTGACGATCATGGCCAGCAACCACTGCCAGAAGACGCTGCGGGGATGGTGCGTGGCGTGGGCGGCGACGCGCAGGGCGGCGGCGTAGCGGCCACGGCTGTAGAGCAATGCGGCGGTCGAGGCCAGGGCGGCGCCCCTGGCCCACGTGTCACGCACGCGATTGGCGGCGTGCACGGCGCGCACGCAGACATTGGCGAAGTCAGCGGGGCGTCCCTCCCAGAAGATCAGCGCAGCCACGTCGCTCAGGGCACGCAACTCACGCTGATAATTACCTTCGCGGCGGTACAGTTCGGCGGCGCGGCTGATCGCCTGCAGCGCCTGATCGGGATTTGAGGCGGCCATGCTCCAGCCCCACATGTGCAACAACTCTGCGTCGCGCTCGCGGCGCTCAACGGGCAGGCTCTCCAGCCAGGCGCGAATACTGTCGCGCTGCGGGCTTTCGATCAGTGGCCAGGCCCGGCGGCGCAGGGCTCCGGCTATGGCCTCAGCATCACCGGCGGCGCTGTAGTGGGCCATGGCCGCTTCGAGCCGGCCCCGTCGCTCGAAGGCCGCGCCGTAGCGCGTGTGCAGTTCCACCAGCGCCTGTGCGTCAAGGGTGTGGAGGGCGCGCTCGCGCAACAGCCGGCTCCACAGGGGGTGGAACCGGTAACTCGGTACACTGCTTTCTCCCGTATCAACCAGCGAGATCGGCAGACCTAGTTGCACACAGCGGTTGATGAGCGCCTCTGCTTCGGGGCGCCCCAGCGCTTCGGCGATCAGAGGCGCGTCGAACTGATCGGTCAGCGCCGCCTGGGAGAGAAACTCCAGCAGATCCTGCGGCAGGTTCGCCAGCACCTCCGAGGCCAGATAGTCGAACAGGCTGCGCTCACTGCTGTCGAGGGTCTCCAGGTAGGCGCGGCGTTGCTCGGGGGCGAGGCGCGCCAGGGCCCGGGCGGCAAGTTGCACGCTGAGCACCCAGCCCTCAGTGCGCTGGAGCAGCAGATCAAGTTCCTCGGCGGGGAGGCGCACCCCCGCGCGCGCGAGCAGTTCGGCCGCCTCCTCGCGGGTCAGCGACAGATCGCCCTGTTCGACCTCGACCAGCGCGCCCTCGGCGCGCATGCGCGGAAGGGGCGCAATGTCAATCATGCGCCGCGAGGCCAGAATGACGTGCAGCGTAGGTGGTGCGGCCCGCAGGAGATAGCCGATCAGCGCCATGGTGATCGGCCCGTCGCTGATCAGGTGCACGTCGTCGATGATCAAGAAGGTTGGCATGGTCAGGGCCGTCTGCAGTTCGCTGAGCAGCGCGCCGGCGACCACCGGCCAGTCGCGTTCGAGATCGGCGGCCGAGTGGATCACGCGCCACGACTCTTCACCAACCTCAGGCAAATGGCGTTGGAAGGCGCGCACCAGGTAGGCCAGCAAAAGCGAAGGGGCCTGATCCTCGGCATCGAGGCTGAGCCAGATCACGTGCGCGCCGGTGCGCTGCAACTCGTCGGCCCATTGGGTCAGCAATGTGGTTTTGCCATACCCCGCCGGAGCTACCACCAGCGTCACGGGCCGTAGACGCACTTCTGCCAGTAGCGCCTGAAGATCAGGCCGTAGCAGGGTTTCGCTGCGCGGCACCGGTGGCGCCAGTTTCAGCGGCAGCAATGCCGGCCCCGGTTGTGATGTGGATCGAACGGTGGCTACCTGGCTCATACACTTCGCTCCACGGATCAGCCACTACGACGAGGCTTCCTCTCGACGGGCGCCGGGGGCCACAGGCCCCCGCAGGATCCTGCCTTCCGCTGCGGCGCGGTGTTATCCCGCTGCAGCGGAAGGGACATGTCGGAGGAGGCTTCGCCCCTTCAAGCCTCCTCGACCAGAAGAAGCCTCGT
The DNA here is from genome assembly GCA_937918935.1 of uncultured Chloroflexales bacterium. Taxonomy (GTDB): domain Bacteria; phylum Chloroflexota; class Chloroflexia; order Chloroflexales; family Chloroflexaceae; genus JACAEO01. Next base: position 53,104 of record CAKZSI010000050.1, read on the forward strand.
TCCTATCCTGATTTACTATCGTCGTAGCGCTCGAACCTTCCACTATTGTAAAGCACAAATATACTTGCGCTTCCAACGGATCGGTAAATCGGCGTGTAAATCATAGCGCCCTGCTCAAAGAATTGAATAACGCCCGGCATTTCACCGTCTAACACGATCTCCGGGCTTGTCCAGGCCCCCAGGGCTTCGCGGACACCGGGCCGGTAGAAATAGACGCGCCCGAAGCCACGCACGGGTTGGTTCGGATCGGGGCCGGGCGTTGGCGCAGGCCCCAGGTCGGCCACCGCCGCAGGTGAGAGCGCCTGGTACGCGCCTTGCTCAAGCCCTTCAAACACAAAGATGTAATCGCGCCAGCGGGTGCGATTGGTCAAATCCCAGTACAACATCGTCCCGCCCTCGAAGAATTGCACCGATCCCTTTCCGGGGCTTTCCGCGACTACAGGGCATCCCAGGCCGACGCGGACGTTGACGTTTGCCCTGAACAGCCGCCCGAAACCGCCGGCCAGCAATTCATCGGGGCAACCGGCTACTTCGGTGGCCGTGGGGGCCGGGGAGGGGCTGACCGTGGGCGTCTCGGTGGGGCCGGGGGTTGGAGAGGGGCTGGGCGTGGCTGTGGGCGCCTCGGTGGGGCCGGGGGTTGGAGAGGGGCTGGACGTGGCCGTGGGCGCCTCGGTGGGTGTGACCTCCGGTGTAGCTGTGGGCGCGGGGCTGGCCGTCGGCGTCGGGGTCGCGCTCACCGTCGCCGTGGGCTCAACGACCGTGGGCAGGGTTGCCGTGGGCGGCTCATTGGTGGGAGCGGGCGTCTCGGTGGGGGTCGCGCTGGGAAGCGGGGGGACGGTGGTAGAAGGTGGCGGCGGGGGAGGCGTCACACCTCCCCCGGAGCCGTGTCCTGCCACGATCCAGCCCAGCGTCAGCGCCAGCCCGCCCAGTGCCAGCGCCGCAGCCACCACTGCGAGCCACGGGACGGAGCGCATACTGCGCCCCAGTGGCGCCCCCGGTCCTGGCGGCGCCGTGGTCGTGGCGCCCGGCGCCGAAGAAGCCAGGAACGGCGTCTGGCCCACAGGCGCAGCGCCGGCCAGCGCCAGGGTGGGGGTGGGGCCGGGCAGAGTCGCCTCGCTGGCGCCCTGGGCCACCAGCCGCAGATCACGCACAAAGGCCCCGGCGCTCTGGTAACGATCGTTGGGGTCACGTGCGGTTGCTCGGGCAAGGACCGCATCGAGACCGGGGGGCAGGGCCGGATTGAGCTGCGAAGGCGGGGTCAGTTGCCCGTAGAGGTGGCCGAGGAGCACGTCCTGGGCGTTCCCCTCGAACGCCCGGCGACCGGTCAGCGCGCGGTAGACGAGCATGCCCAGAGCGTACACGTCGCTCGGCGGGCCGACCGGGCCTCCGGCGATCTGTTCGGGGGCCATGTAGTCGGGCGTGCCGATCAGGGCGCCCGTTGTTGTCAGCCCGGGTGCAGCGAGTTGCTTGGCGATCCCGAAATCGGTCAACAGCACTCCTGGCCCCTCGGCGGCATCGTTGAGAAAGATATTGCCCGGCTTGACGTCCCGATGGATCACCCCTCGCGCATGGGCATAATCGAGCGCCTCCGCCACCGGCCCCAATACGTCCAGCAGTGCATTCAGGCTCATTGTGCCGCTTTCCTGGAGCCGGTCCTGCAGGGTCCGGCCGGTTAGCAACTGCATGGCGATGAAGACCATGCCCTCTTGTTCACCCACGTCGTAGACTGCTACGATGTGCGGATGGGCCAGCGAGGCGGCCGTGACGGCCTCGCGTTTGAAACGCTCCACCACGGCGGGGTCATCGCTATAGTGCGGATAGAGGATCTTCAGCGCCACGTCACGCTGCAGCACGGTGTCGGCAGCGCGATAGACCGCGGCCATTCCGCCCCGGCCGAGCAACTCCTTGATATAATAGCGACCGAGACGCTGATGGATGAGGGAACGTACCATGGGTGGTGTGCGACCTGCCGATCCGGGCGCATTAGAGCTATTGTAACATACGCTTTGCCCTGGGCAAGTTATGTCATGCGTCCAGGTAATAAGAAATGTTTCTGGGAGGCCCAGGCCCTTCTCGACCCTCCCCTCAGACGGCGGTGTGGGGTAACCCGGTTGCCTGTGTAACGATAAAATTAGTCATGAATCAAACGTTACGCACCCGGCTTCTTGCGGCGGGGCCGCCCCTGCACCACCTGGCCGGGGGACGCATCGGCCCGGCGCTGCCGGTTGCACTCACCGCCGGGCTACGCCTCACGCGGGCCGAGCGTGATCGGCTGGTCATTTTCGATCCGCAAGTGGCGCCGCTGATCCGCCCGCTGAGCGACGCGGAGGACCTGGCGCCCTGGCACGTCGGCGCTACGGGGCGCTGGATCGTTGCCGTGCCGGCATCCCGGGCCGCCGATCTCCCGGCGCGTCACCCGCACCTCGCTCGGCATCTGGCGAGTCTGCCCATGCCGCCCGGCCACACACCAGTCCAACCCTGGTGGGCGCTGCCGGCAGACTGGGAGCGCCTGCCCGAAGCGCCGCGGATCATCATTAGCGGCGCGGTAGTGGCCTGGGACGAAGCCACCGGTCTGGTCGGCGGGGCGGCGACGGTGATTGCGGCGGCCGATCCGTACTGGCTCGCGGTGCTGGCCTCCGCCGTGGGGCGCACGCTGCTGGCCACGGGTGTCGCGGTGGAGGACATGCCCATTCCTGACGCACCGGGTCCGGCGCGGGCCAACCTGGCGGGCCTGGCGTTGAGCGCGGCCACGCTCGCGGCCCGGCGGGATGAGCTAGAGCGTGCCGTCACGCGACGCCTCGTCGCCGACTTCGGGCCGCCCGGGGTCCAGCCGGGGCCGCGGTTGCGCCGGTGGTGGGAACTCAGCTTCACTGAGTTGCGCGCGGCGGTGAACGAGGAACTCCGCAACGACATCCCCGAGCGTTACCGCCCCACCTGGGCCGAGATCCACGCCGATGAGCAAGCTACCCACGCCGACGCCTCCGCCCGTCTGGCTGACCTGGAACGAGCCATTGATACGCAGGTGGCGGCGCTCTGTGGGGTGGAGTTGAGCGATCTGTGAACATGGGGTTGTGGTCTTCACCGATCCCCCGGTCCCCTCCCGCTCCACCGCAGGCGGAGCGGGAGGGGACGCCAGGCGCAGCGAGACGGGGTGAGGGTGAAGACTGCGCCCGCCAGGACCGGTTTCCATCTGCGTGCCGTCATGGCGTCCATTCCCCTCAGGATCCTGTCAGCGCCACGCCAGACGACCCGTGCTATACTTGGGCCGTTTTAATCCGGTGGGGAAGCCAGGTTTCTCCACGCCCCTGCCTGAGGGGAGGGTGCGGGAGAGCCAGTCCCTCGGTTATGCAGGGCGCCGGCAGGAGGGTGCGGGAGGGCCAGGCCCTCCCGAAACAAAACTGTCCACCATAACCAGGGCGGTGAACCACCAGGTCGGCAATAGGGAAGCATGTTCAGAGAACGCAAGATCAGACGTACCTACGGCGGCCACCCGGTTCCGCGGCGGCCTGCCTATCCCCGGCTCCTCGGGCGCCGTCCGGCCCCTGCAACCAGGGCAACCGGCATCGCCGCGAAATTCTTTCTCATCCTGCTTATTGGCACACTGGCAGTGATCGTGGGCGTCGTGGGCGTGGCCTCCTCGGCCTATGCGAGTACCGCGGCGAGCCTCAAACCCCGGCTCGAGGCCCTGGAGAACCGCCAGTTGTTCCAGTCGTCGCGGATCTACGATCGCAACGGCGTGCTGCTCTACGAGTTCTTCGACGCCGGCAAACGCACCAAGGTCTCGATTGACGAGATCTCACCGCTGCTGATCCAGGCGACCATTGCGATCGAGGATAAGACCTTCTACTCTAACCCCGGCATCGATTTCCGCGGCATCGTTCGCACCCTGATCAGCAGCCTGCAGGCGGGCGAAGAGATCGGCGGAGCCTCGACCATCACCCAGCAGGTGATCAAGAACAGTGTGCTCACTGCTGAAGAGCGCGCTCCCGAGCGGCGCTATGAGCGCAAGCTCAAAGAGATCATCCTGGCTCAGGAGCTTGACAAGCTCTACACCAAGGATCAGATCCTCGAATTATACCTGAACGAGAACTTCTACGGCAATCTGGCCTACGGCATCGAGGCCGCCAGCGAGGTCTACTTCGGGGTGCGCGCGCGTGACCTCAACCTGAACCAGGCCTCGCTCCTGGCCGGGTTGCCGCAGTTGCCAAGCGTGTACAACCCGATCAACTACCTGGAGCGCGATGCGCAGGGCGGCTATCTCCCGGGCGTGGCGGTGGGCCGCGGCTGGCTCGACGCCGAATACACGCTCCCGAACGATGCGCCCGCGCCCCGGCGGCGGCAGGTGGCCGTGCTGCGGCGCATGGTCGAAGATGGCTACGTGAGCGAGGCCGAGGCCCGTGCGGCCCTGGCCGAGCCGCTGCGCTTCGCGCCGCAAGAGGTTCCGCTGAACGCGCCCCACTTTGTCTTCTATGTGCGCGATCTGCTGCAGGAACGTTACGGCCAGGAAACGCTCTTCGGCGGAGGGCTGCGTATCACTACCACCCTTGATCTGAATCTGCAACGGATGGTGCAGCAAAAGGCCTACGAACGCATCAGCGAACTCCAGGCGCGCAACATTCACAACGCTGCCGTGGTGGTGATGCAACCCAACACGGGCCAGATTCTGGCCATGGTCGGCAGCGTTGATTACAACGCCGTTGAACCAACCTCCTCCCCGGGAGAAACCGGCAATGTCCTCGATGGGCAGGTGAACGTGACTACGCGCGAACGGCAACCTGGTTCGGCGCTGAAGCCCTTCACCTACCTGGCGGCCATGGAGCGCGGCATGACCCCCGAAACGGTGATCTGGGACGTGCCGACCGAGTTTCCCACCGGCAACGCTGGCTTTGACGAGTGGTACGCGCCGCAGAATTACAATGGCCGCTTCAACGGTCCGGTGCGCATTCGCACCGCTCTGGCCAATTCGTTGAACATCCCCGCGGTCAAGGCCCTCAAGTTCGCTGGTGTGCAGGAGACGCTGAACCTCCTCGACCGCGTGGGCATCAAGTCTGGTCTGAAGCGCGGCAGGGACTTTTACGGGCTGTCGTTGACCCTGGGCGGCGGCGAGGTTACGCCGCTGGAACTCACCACGGCCTACAATACCCTCGCCAGCGGCGGGCGCTACTATCCACCGGTGGCCGTGCTCCAGATCACCGATGGCGAGGGACGGGCGCTCGACGAGTTCACCCCCCGCCGGGGCGAACAGGTGGTTGATCCCGGCCTGGTGGCGATCATCAGCGACATATTGAGCGATGACCGGGCGCGGCAAGCCATCTGGGGCCTGAACAGCCCGCTCAAGCTCTCGCTGCCCGCCGCGGTGAAGACCGGCACCACCAATGACTGGCGCGATGCCTGGGCCGCTGGCTATACGCCCTTCGTGACGGTCGGCGTCTGGACCGGGAACAACAACAATGAGCCGACGGCCAGGGTCGAAAGCCTCACCGGAGGCGGCATCATCTGGCGCAACGTGATGGAGGAGATTTTTGCCTGGATCAGAGACGATCCGCGCTACCGGGCCTTGTTTGCCGCTCCGTTTCCCGACAGTGTGATCCCGACCGAGTTCCGTCTGCCCGAGGACGGCAGCGTACAGCGCCGCCCGATCTGCGCTTTGCCTGGCCCCTACGGCGGCTACAGCGAGGAATTGTTCACCCGCTCCATGCTCACGGCGATGATCACCCCCACGCCGGAGAGCGTGTTCGGGGCTCCGATCGCGCCCACAGTTCTCCCGCGCACTACTCCCGATGCGAATCAGTTCCTTGCTGACGTGAAGGTGACCTGTAATGCCTTTCAGCGCGTCACGGTGGTGCGCATTCCTGACCCGGACGAGTGGAGCCGTGATGGCCAGTTCGTCGGGCGCGGCGCGACGTCACCCGAAGGCGCCCAGGAGGGAGAGGCGACTACCTCCGGCGAGCGCTTCTGTCGCCCGGTGGACGGTGTGAGCTACCCTCCCGAACTGGCGCGCACGCTGGTTATCTGGAAGTTGCCCGAACCCGATCCGGATATGCGCGAGCGTTTCACCTGGCAGGGGGGCAGTGTGTCGGCGCTGCGTGTCGAGACATTGCCCGCGTGCGAACCGGCGATGTTTGCGCCGCCCGTGCCTGTGCCGCCCGTGGCTGGAGCGATTATGATGCCCGACCTCAAGCGCCTCGGCGAGAACCAGGCCCGCGGATTGCTCACCGCGCTTGGTGTTGATCCGGGCAGCATCTATATTGACTACCAGACGCGCTCCAGGATCCCCGACGTTTTTGATCAGTTTGCGCCCTATGCAGTAGTAAGCACGCTGCCGGCTGCCGGAAACTGGATCATTCCCGGCACAGCGGTAATACTCGGCGTGCGCGCCCCCGAGTCGCCAGAAGAACCGCCCCCTGGCGTCCAACCAGCGCCCCCCGAAGCGCCCACGCCGCAGCCAACCGCGCCCGTGCCCCAGCCGACGGCGTCCCCCCCGCAACCAACCGAAGAGTCAGCGCCGCAGTTCCCCACCCCTGCCCAGCCACAACCAGAATTGCCGCTCCCGCCTACCCTGCCCCAACCCATACCGCCGGGCAACAATCCGTAACCCGGGGAAACCAGGTTTTCGTATATCCCCGCTGCCGCGGAGGTTCTGGGAGAGTGAAGCCCTCCCAGAAACCCTCTTCTCCGAGCAGGGCGGGTAACGAGACCTGCCGGATGTTCTTAATTGATCGTTTCCGTGGTACTGGTGCAGAGATAGATCACCCGCTCGCCAATGTTTGTGGCGCGGTCGGCGCTGCGTTCCAGTGCGTGGACCACTTCGAGCAGGTCAATGACTGCCTCAAGCTGTTCGGGCCTGGCTTGCGCCTCGGCAATGAGGTGCTCGCGCAGTCGGTCTTCGAGTTCATCGACGCGCTCGTCGGTAGCGGAGAGACTGTGCGCCAGATCGGTGTCCTGTCTCAGAAAGGACTCCAGGCTGGTGTTGATCATCTGGATGGCCAGCGTCGCCATCTCGTTGATCTGAGAGGGCGGGAGAAGCAGAGTGGACCGGCGCACTGCCCGGCGCACGCGGCGGGCGATGCTGTTGGCATAATCGCCGATGCGCTCAAGCTCGCCGGCGATGGCGGTCACAGTGGTGATCAGCCGCAGATCACTGGCCACGATCGGCTGCTGGGTGGCGAGCAGGCGGATGGTGCGCTCTTCCAGGTCGTGCCAGGTGGCGTCAATCTTCGGGTCGTCACCAGTAACACGGGTCGCTTCCAGTGCGTCCCAGGTCTCCAGGGCATGCAGCGCGTGTAGCAGCGCCTGCTCGACCATACTGCCCATGCGCAACAGATCTTCGCGCAGGCTATTGATCTGGCGTGTATAGCGCTCGCGTAACATATACTCGTCCTTTCTGGCGTGATGCGGAAACCGAGTTTCTCCGCACCTCCACCTGGCGGAGAACCAGCAGGGTGAAGCCATCCCGGCCCTTCTCCTTCACGTCCTTGCCGGACAGGCCACTAACATAGGAGGGTCATGCTATCACATATGTACTTGCCTTGCAAGATGTGATATCTTAGACTAGAGATCACGCAATGATACTGCTGGTAAGCCTGGGAGCGCGGGTCTCCGGCTCGCAGACGGGAGGAGTGCCCGCACTCCCGGCCACGACCACGCGAGAGTTCGCCAGCAGTATAATGCAACGTCTGCCTCCGGCAGCAGGATCTGGGACGGCTACCCCGCCAAAACCAACCAGAAACCATGGGGCTGGAGCAAGCCCCAACGCTGTCAGATGTCGCAACACTCTTAGACGTAGCTTCGCTGTAGGGAGGAAGCAACACCGTGGCGCTGCCAGGTGGAGCTTCGATACTCCAGCGACTTGCAAAGGTAACGTGATGCGCCTGCGTCTCCGATGGATGCTGATCCTGGCTGCCCTTGCGCTGATGCCTGTCTCGGTCCGCGTAACAACCGGCACTCGGTCGTCACTCCGGATCTACCTGCCCATTACGGGTATGCCGGCCCAACCATCACTCCTCGGTTTTCAGAGTGCTCCAGACTACCTATCGCGTCCAGAGATACGAGCGCGGGCCGCTGATCTTGGTGCGCGATGGGTGCGACTCGATGGTTTCCTCTGGCACGAGGTTCAGGCGCAACCGGGTGGCGCCTACAACTGGCAGGCCCTCGAACGGGTGGACAGCGCGCTTGCGAGCGCGCGTGCACTTGGCCTCAGGCCCGTAGGTATTATCCGTGGCGCGCCAGCGTGGGCGGGGGTGGTTCCCTCGAACTGTGCCGCCATTCGTGACGAGTATTTCGGTGAATTTGCAGCCTTTCTGGAGACGCTTGCATGGCGCTATCGCGATAAGGTGGACTACTGGGAACTCGGGAACGAGCCGGACGTTGACCCCGGCCTTGTGCCGAGCGACTCGCCACTTGGATGTATGGGAGACGTGAATGATCCTTACTATGGAGGCGAGCGTTATGGCCGAATGCTTCAGATCGCCGCCCCGGCCTTACGGCGCGGCAATCCGCAGGCAACGATCATCTTCGGTGGTCTCCTCTTAGCCGCAAGTTCTACGAGCGATCCCCGTATGGGAAGACCGGAGCGTTTCTTCGAAGGAGCGTTGCGGGCCGGAGGTGAAGCGTATGTTGATATTCTGGCCTACCATACGTATCCATCGTACAGCGGCCAGCCGTTGCTTGATCACGACATCGATCAGCCCAGTTCCTGGCAGCCTCTTGGTGGCTGGACAGCAGGGAAAGCAGCCTTCTTGCAAGAGGTGATGTCGCGTTACGGGGTACAGAAGCCTCTGTGGCTGAATGAAACCAGCCTGATCTGTTCTTCGAATTCATTGTACTGTGCAGCGCCAGATGGGGCGTTTTTTGAGGCCCAGGCCCAGCATCTCGTCCGAATGGTTGCCCGCGCCGCTGCGGCGGGGGTCAGCCAGGTCACCTGGTACACGCTGGAAGGCCCGGGCTGGCTCTGGTCCAGTCTGCTCGACGAAAGGCAAGAGCCGCGGCCTGCGTATGTCGCCTTCCAGAACATGGCGCGCATGGTTGAACCGTTCAGCGAGGTCCGCCGTGTGGAGTATGGAGTGGGAATAGAAGCCTATCGTTTTGTGCGCGGCTCGAAGGTCGTTGATGTGCTCTGGTCGCAGGGAGGCGAACCGCGGGTCGTCAGAATTCCGTTTAGCCGCTACATTGGGGCAAAGCGCCTTGATGGGGTTAGCATAGCCGGTCGGATCGTTCATACCTCGGTGCAATTGCAGGTGGATTTTGCGCCCATATTCATCGAGCGTCGCCCGTAATGTGATTGTGGATTGCCGTATATGGTGTTCCACGTCTCGGGAAACAAGGGCGCGGAGGTTACAGCCCTCCGCGCCCTCCGTAACACTACGCGACCGGCCGTGGCTCAGGCTGGCTGCGCTGCGCCGACCTCGCGGCGGAAGGTGAACCCGTCGGGGCCGGCGTCCACGACGATGGTGTCGCCCTCGTGGAACGTGCCCTGGAGCAACTCCAGCGCCAGGGGGTTCTGGAGGCGTTGCTGAATGGCCCGCTTGAGCGGGCGCGCCCCGTAGATGGGATCGTAGCCCTCCTCGGCGAGGCGGGCGCGGGCTTTCTCCGTCAATTCCAGGCTGAGCTTGCGATCGGCGAGGAGTTTGCGCAGCCGCCCCAACTGGATCTCGACGATCTTCCCGATCTGATCACGGCTCAGCGGGTGGAAGACGATCACTTCGTCAATGCGGTTCAGGAACTCCGGCCGCAATTCGGCCCGCAGCTCGGTTAGCACGGCCGCACGGATCTCTTCTTCGCTGGCCCCTTGCTGGGCCATTTCCTGGATCATAGCCGAGCCGACGTTGCTGGTCATAATGACCACGGTGTTCTTGAAGTTTACCACCCGGCCATGCCCGTCGGTGAGGCGTCCGTCGTCGAGCACCTGGAGGAGCACGTTGAACACGTCGGCATGGGCCTTCTCGATCTCGTCGAAGAGAATGACGCTGTAGGGCTTGCGCCGTACCGCCTCGGTGAGCTGGCCACCCTCTTCGTAGCCGACGTAGCCGGGCGGGGCGCCGATCAGCCGCGCGACGGTGTGCTTCTCCATATATTCGGACATATCAATCCGGATCATGGCCTGCTCGTCGTCGAAGAGGAACTCTGCCAGGGCCCGCGCCAGCTCGGTTTTGCCGACGCCGGTGGGGCCAAGGAAGAGGAACGAGCCAAGGGGCCGATTCGGGTCTTGCAGGCCGGAGCGCGCCCGGCGCACGGCGTTGGCCACCGCCTGCACCGCCTCGTCCTGGCCGACGACGCGCCGGTGTAGACGCTCTTCCATGTGGATGAGCTTCTCTACCTCGCCTTCGAGCAGCTTGCTCACCGGGATGCCCGTCCAGCGTGAGACGATCTCGGCGATGTCCTGTTCGCGCACCTCCTGGCGCAGGATGCTTGCGCTCTGGTCGAGGCGCTTCTCGGCTTCCTGGAGGTGCCGCTCCAGGCTGGTCAGGGTGCCGTACTGCAACTCGGCGGCCTTGTTGTAATCGTACTCGCGCTGGGCCTGCTCGATGGCCGCCCTGGTCTGCTCGATCTGCTCCTTCAGCGACTGGATGCGCTCGAGTTCGCGGCGCTCGTTCTGGAGCTGGATCTCCAGCCGGTTGCGCTCCTCGCGCAGGTTGGCCAGTTCTTGCTCCAGTCTTTCCAGCCGCTCCTTGCTGGCCCGGTCGGTCTCCTTCTTCAGGGCCTCGCGCTCGATCTCGAGTTGCATCATGCGCCGCTTGAGGTCGTCGAGTTCCTGCGGATCGGAGGTGATCTCCATGCGCAGGCGCGCGGCGGCCTCGTCGATCAGGTCAATCGCCTTGTCGGGCAGGAAGCGGTCGCTGATGTAGCGGTCGGAGAGCACCGCCGCCGCCACCAGGGCCGCGTCGGTGATGCGCACGCCGTGGTGGGTCTCGTAACGCTCCTTCAACCCCCGCAGGATGCTGATAGTGTCCTCGACGCTCGGCGGGTCCACCAGGACTGGCTGGAAGCGGCGCTCCAGGGCGGCGTCCTTCTCGATGTGCTTGCGGTACTCATCGAGGGTGGTCGCGCCGACCATGTGCAGTTCACCGCGGGCGAGCATCGGCTTGAGCATGTTCGAGGCGTCCATAGCCCCTTCGGCTGCGCCGGCGCCGACCACAGTGTGCAGTTCGTCCACAAAGAGGATAATGTCTTCGCGCTCCTGGATCTCCTTTAGCACGGCCTTGAGCCGCTCCTCGAACTCGCCCCGGTACTTCGCGCCGGCAATCAACGCGCCCATATCCAGCGCCACCACGCGCTTGTTCTTGAGGGCCTCGGGCACGTCACCCCGCACGATGCGCTGGGCCAGCCCTTCAACGATGGCGGTTTTGCCCACGCCCGGTTCGCCGATCAGTACCGGGTTGTTCTTGGTGCGCCGGCTGAGGATCTGGATCACCCGGCGGATCTCCTCGTCACGCCCGATGACCGGGTCGAGTTTGCCGCGACGGGCCAGGTCGGTCAGGTCGCGCCCGTACTGCTCCAGGGCGGCGTAGGTGCCCTCTGGTGTGGGGCTGGTGACGCGCTGGGCGCCGCGCACCTCGCGCAGGGCGGCGAGCAGTTTGTCGCGGGTAAGCCCGGCCTGCTTGAGGACGCGCTCGGCGCCGCCACCGGCGTGATCCAGGATCGCCAGCAGCAGATGTTCGGTGGAGACGTATTCATCGCCAAACTGCCCGATCTCATCGTAGGCCCGCAAGAGCACCGCGCGCATGCGCGAACTGTACTGCGGTTCCGCCTTCGCGCCGCTGATGCGCGGCAGTTTGTTGATCTCGGCGTTGACTTGCTGCTTGAGCGCCCCAACCGCCAGGTTCAGGCGTGTCAGGACCTGGGGTACCACGCCGTCGGTCTGTTCGAGCAACGCGTACAGCAGGTGCTCGGGTTGCACCTCGCTGTTCCCGTTGCGTTCGGCGATCGTCTGTGCGGCGATGATCGCCTCGGTGGATTTTTGTGTGAAACGACTCGTATTAAATGACATGGGCGTATTCCTCCCTGTTCACAATGCTGAGCGTATCGTAACACGCGCGCATCTGCCATACACTAGTGGGGTATTAGCATTGTGTTAGACTCCTGGGCGGCTTCGCTGCTCACCAGGAGGCGGGAAGGAAGATTCCTCGAAGGGCTGACCCTCCCCGACTCTCCCGTCGGGGTGCCAGGGGAGATGCCCGGGAGGGCTGCGCCATGCTAGCCGGGAGGAGGGCCCTGGGGAAACCTGTTTTCCTGGAAGGGCGCAAGCCTCCCATCCCGGGGGTGGAGGGGTGGACCAGCGTGGCTCTGGCAGCGCCTCAGGCGCCCAGGAAGCGCCCGACAAGCGCCAGCACCAGCAACACGAGCAGGAACCACAGCAACAGAGCCCCCGGCCCGCCAGCGGGAGACTCGCTCTGGGTGACAATGATCTGGGGCGGTGGCGGAGGCGTCCGCGATTGCAGGGCCACGGCCAGGATGAACAGCAGGATCAGGACGAAGACGATGTTCCCCTCCATAGTGGGCGCTCCTTTCTCCTCGGAACCGTGCTATGGCTTCCGGCCAACCAGACCGGTCGCTTGAGTCCTTGACTCCACGGTTCTGTGCTGCCCGTCGCCGGCGGGTGCTGCCAGTACGGTCGTAAGGCGCGCAGGGATAGGATGCGTGTCAGGGCGTTCTGCGCGGTGGCGAGAGGCTCTTGAGGCCGCTCTATTGTTCTATCGTCACTGGTGTTACAGCAAAGGGTGGGCGCCCAACAATTGAAAAAAGACCGCACCGGCGAAGGACGACATGATGCATCCCAGGGGGCGAACGACCATGCGTAGGAGGTTCGCGGACAAGCGGGGGGATGGATGTAATCTGAGGGAGAGGGAAAGGTTAGGAGTACAAAGCCTCGTCGGCGGCGTCAGACAGCAGGGCCGGCGGCGGCGCGGCAAGCCGCGCAACCAGCCGCCGGCGCCGCCGCTCAAGGTCGGGATCGTCCGGGACCTCATCATCGGGGAGATCAATGAACTGCATCACGGCGAGCAACCGGCGCTCGTGAGGGGTGCAGCGTTCGATCTCCTCTCTGGTGAAGTACAGGAGCAAGAGCGCTTCTGCGCTTTGCTCCCAGGAAATCTGCTCCATATGTAATGGTCCTCGTATGCCGGGCGGGTATGGGAAGCGGCGCTAACGCCGGTCCCTATGCTCCCCGCGGCACGCAATTCGCCGGGCCGGGCGGGTAGGTGGAACTCCCGGCTTCACCGGCGAGTGGGCGTGGGCAGCGCGTGTATGCCTGGTGGCTGGTCCTTCTCCTCCGTAAGACGTGGAAGAACGGAATTGCTCCGGCCAGGACCGCACTTGCCGGTTTGCTGGAGGACGTACCGGAGAATGGTCCTGCCGATGGACAGGGGTAGGCGACGGATGCACTTACGAAGATCCCCGCAGCGCTGTCGGAACGTGGTGACGCGAACCAGATCCGCACGCGATCCGTGCCGGGTGGCACATCGGGGAGCATCACCTCCTCAATAATCAGGATTGAGCCGGCGTTCGGCGCCGTTTGCACGTGGGCAACTACACCGCCGCCCTCGGCGCCGAAGATAACGGGCTGCTCGTCCTGGACGGCGATGAAAACGCCACGCACCCGCAGGTCGCCGCGCTGTTCCAGCGTCTGGGGCAGAAGCAGGTCTATGATTGTCAGTTCATTATACACTGTTCTGAAGGGAGAGACCCGGACGCCGCAGACCCCTTCATGCGCCGCGCTACCTGCTGTGACCACAATGCCGCCCGCGGTGGCGGCGCCGCGCGGTTCCCGCACGTACACGCTCACCGAACCCGGGCGGCCCGGGGCCTCAAAGACATACCTGTGGTCGTTCACCAGGCTCGGCGCGTGCCGCACGATCTCCGTGCCATCGGCAAAGCGAAAACGGACCAGGTCCGGCAATGTGCGCGCGTCGCCGGCGAAGCGCCCCACGACCTGGACGGTTGACCAGCGCGACTCGGGGATGACGATGGTCTGCTCCGCGCGAAGACCCATCTCGGCGCCGCTGATCACTACTGTTTCCCCCACCCCCTGGCACACCTCGGGTGTCGGTGTGGCGCTGGCCGTGGCGGTGGCGGTGAGGCTGGGGGTGGCGCTGGCCGTGGCCGTGGTGGTGGCCGTGGGGCTGGGGGTGGCGCTGGCCGTGGC
>CAKZSI010000051.1 GCA_937918935.1 uncultured Chloroflexales bacterium
CAGGCCCTTGCCATCCCCTGCCTGCTGCTGCTGGGCCTGGCCCCCACGCTCTGGCTCGCCGCCACGGTCGCCCTGGTCCGTGGGGCGCTGATGAACATGGCCATCCCCCTCTACGACGCCTATGCCATGGAACGCACCTCCGAGGCCGCCCGTCCGATGGTGATCGGGCTGATCAAGGGCGCCTTCTCCACCGGCTACATCATCGGCCCGACCGTCAGCGCCATCGTGCAGGATCGCTCTGGCTTCGGTCCTCTCTTTGTCGCCACTGCCTGCCTCTACGCCTGTGCCGTGGTCGCCAATACACTGTTGTTTCTGCGCCCTCGACGCCAGTGAGGTGATCATGCGCCCCTGCGCGACGGGGCAGGATGGCCCGGCCCTCTCCGGTCTTCCCGTGATCCGCGCCGGTTGGTGCGAGGTGGGGCAATCCGGTTTCCCCACGCCCCGCCCGGGGAGAGTGGCACACCGCCCGCCCGCGCAGGCCACGCCCTCTAAGGAACCGCCTTCCGTCACCCGCGCCGGTTGGTGCGACGTGGGGCAACCCGGTTTCCCCACCCCCCGCCCGGGGCCGGCGGCACACCGCCCGCCCGCGCGGGTCCGAGAGGGCGCCGCTCTCCCGGGAACTGGCTCTCTCCACATCGCCACATCTGCTACACTATAGACCATGAACCAGATCTCGCGCCTCTTCATCCTCGCATTACTGCTCACCGCCTGCGCCGGCCCCACACCGACGGCTACGCCTGTCGCCACACCCACCGCGGCCCCGGCAACGGCGCTACCTACGCCGCCCGTGGCCACTGTCCCGCCCGCCACAGTGAGTATGCCTGCGCCCCTCTACGTGCTCGAACGGGGCCAGATCGCCCGCATCGAACGCGACGCCACGACCCGCACCCTGCTCACCAGCGAGCGCAGCGCGATCCCGGGCTTGCCACCGATCGCCACCTTCACCGTCGCACCCTCAGGCGCACTGGCTTACGTCGTCGGCGACCTGGAGGCCGACCGGCTCTCCATCGCCGGCCCCGGCGGTGAGAATGTTACTGTGCTCTACAGTGTGCCGGGCCACGAACTCAGCGACCTGCTCTTCACCCCGGATGGTTCGGCGATCTTCCTGCGCCTGCTCAACAACAATCAGACCGCCGATGTTCCCAGCGGGTTGTATCGCCTGCCGATAACCGGCGGCGCACCCGAGCTGGTGCTGGCCGATGATCCGGTGGACGACCTGGCCAACCCCTCTCGCGCGGTGAGTTCCTACCTGCCGGTGGCCTTCAGCCCCGATGGCGGTCAACTGCTGGTAGAGGTGCAGTCGCTGTTCTACGAGGACTGTGGCATCGGGTTCATGCCCGCCAGTGGCGGCGAGGCGCTCCGCGTGACCCTGCCGCCTGACGTGCGCAGCTACTGCGGCGAAGCCGCCTGGGCGCCCGATGGACGGTCGGTGCTTTTTCTCGCCGGCCCGAAGGAAGGCCCGCGGGCCGGTCCACAACTCTGGCGCGCCGACGCGGCCAGCGGTACGGCCGAATTGATCGTCGGCGATGATCTCTACGCCCGCGCGCCGATCGCCCTGGCCGACGGGACGATCCGCTACTTTGTGGCCCGCGTGGAGCGTGACGCCAGCGGCGTGGCGGTGGGCGGGAGCTTCGCCCCGGCGGAACTGGCCGCTCCCGGCGCCGAGCCACGCGAACTCGGCCCGGCTTTCGGCGAGCGTCTGGAAAGGGCTTTGTGGGCGCCGGGGGGTAGCGGGGCAGTGATTGAGATCGACACCGAGCAGGGAGTCGAACTGCGCTGGAACCCGATCGGCGGTGAGGCGACCGTGTTGCCCGGCACCCGCGAACGGGCCGGGGGCCTGGCCTGGGGTCCCGCGGAGCCATATGCCGGTCGTGCCGTGCCGGTCGCCACGCTCCTCGCAGGGCCATGAATAGCGCATTTCCGCCCCTCTCCCAGCTTCCCCCCGTTGGGGGGGCGCCGGACTCCCTCCCCCGGCGGGGGAAGGTTGGGGAGAGGGTGGGTATTTAGCGAAAGACTACGTTTACAGACCGATGAAGCACCTCTACCTCCATATCCCCTTCTGCCACCGGCGTTGCAGCTACTGCGACTTCAACACCTACGCCAATATGGAGTCGCGCATCGAGACCTACGTGGATGCGCTGTGTGCCGAGCTGGCTATGCTGGCCGCCGAGCCGCAGCCGGCGCCCCCCCTCTCGCCCGAGGCCGCCGCATTGCGCCCGACGATCTTTCTCGGCGGGGGCACGCCGACCATGCTCACCCTGGCCCAGATGGAGCGCGTGCTGGCGGCAGCCGCAGCGGTCGTGCCCCTGAACGGGGCCGAGATCACCTGCGAGGCCAACCCCGGCACGGTGCTCGAGCGCGACTACCTGCGCGGCCTGCGGGGCATGGGAATCAACCGCCTGAGCATGGGTGTGCAGAGCCTCCACGACCCCACCCTGCGCGTGCTGGGCCGCATCCACACCGCCGAGGAGGCCCGCCGCAGCTTCGAGGACGCCCGCGCCGCCGGGTTCGCCAATATCAGCCTGGACTTCATCTTCGGGCTTCCTGGCCAGACCCTGGAGCAATGGGAACACACCCTGGAGACCATCGTCACCTGGGGCCCCGAGCACTTCTCACTCTACGCGCTCATCCTGGAGGAGCGCACGCCCCTCTACGCCCAGGTCACCGCCGGGCGGGTGAGCGTGCCCGATGACGACGCGACCGCCGCTATGTATGAGGCCGCGATGGAACGTCTCGACGCCGCCGGCTACGAGCACTACGAGATCTCCAACTGGACCCGCGGCCAGCCCTGCCACCACAACCTGGCCTACTGGCTGAACAGCGACTACCTGGCTGCCGGCGCCGGCGCCCACGGGCACGTTTATCCCCGTCGGTACTGTAACATGCCGGGGATTGACGAGTATATCCGGGCCGTTCAGGCCCGACGGCGCCCCATCGCCGAAACGACGACGCTCACCCCCACTGACCTGGAGGCCGAAACGATGATGATGGGCCTGCGACTCAGCCGCGGCGTTGGCTTCGAGCACTTCGCCGCCCGCTGCGGCAGGCCCCTGGAAGTGGCCTACGGCCCCACCCTGCACGACCTGGCGGCCCGGGGCCTGATTGAGCAGAACGAGGGGCGGGTGCGGCTCACCGCGCGGGGGCGCATGCTGGGCAACCGGGTGTTCGAGCGATTCGTGTAAGGGAGCAAGGGGTTTCGCCCCTACACGGGAGAGGTAAAAGGATGCTCCCGGGAGGGCACGGCCCTCCCCGCACCTGCCGCGGGCGGGCGCGAGGGGCGCCTGGGAAGGCGCAGCCCTCCCCTTCGTGGCAGGCTCAGGCGCGAGCGGAGTCCGCACCTACTACGTCGCCACGCTCGATGACCAGCAGATTGCCGGCGGTCACGCAGAGGGGGATGGCCAGCAGATTGACCAGGGGGATGGAGACCAGGGCAAAGGCCAGCAGCCCGAAACCCAGGCTGCCCGGCAGCATGCGCCGAATCAGGTTCAGCCTGGCGCGGAAGCGCCAGCGCCGCCGCTCCAGGGGACCGTCGAAGAAATCCAGGCAGGCGATGGTCGCGCCGAGGGCCAGGTTGGCCGCCATCTGGAGCAGCGGGCCAATGCCCGGCACAAGCAGCAAGAGCAGCGAGGGCAGCCAGATCGCCAGCGCCAGGGCCAGCTTCTTGCCCTCGAACAACAACGCGCGCCAGATATCGTAGGCCGCCGCGGGCAGCGAAAAGGGGCGCTTGATGTGGGTCTCGCCCACGAAGAGGGCCTCCAACTCCTCGGAGAGCTGGCTATACCACGGCGCGCCGAGCACCACCCCGAAGCGCACCAGCAAAAAGCCGATCCCCAGGGCCAGGGTCAGGCCCACCAGCGCCCGCGCCAGCCACAGGAGGGCGGTACCCAGCGTGCCTTCCAGGGTCAGGAAGCGATCAAGGGACTGCCAGGCCGCAGCGAACAGACCGAAGTAGAGCAGCGCGGCCCCTGCGATGTTCACCAGGATAGGGACGATCACGTAGCCCCACAGCCGGGGCGTGCGGTTGAGCAGGGTGAGGGCGCGAAAGGGGTAGAGCACGCCGGTCAGGATATCCACCATGGATCGGCCCCATACAAAGAAGGCGGGAAAACCGGATTGCTCCGCAGCCCGGACTGCCAGGAAGGTTCGGAAGGGCATCACACCCGCCGCGGCTCGGTCGTGGACGCCGCGGCCTGCACCGGCGCACCGGGCGGAGCAGGCTTCGGGCCGGTGATCAACCGCAGGCCGCGGTCATAGGTGAAGTAACTGTAGGCCCAGTTCAGAAAGACCACGATGCGATTGCGAAAGCCCACCAGGGACATCAGATGCACCACCAGCCAGCCCGCCCAGGCCAGATAGCCGCTCAAACGGATGCCGAAGGCGTCGAGTACGGCCACGCGCCGCCCGATGGTGGCCATGTTGCCCTTATCAAAGTAGCGGAAGGGCCTCATAGGCTTGCGGTGAATGCGAGCCAGGATATTGTGCGCCGCCCGTTCGGCCATCTGGATGGCCACCGGCGCCACCATCGGATAGGGCGCTCCGGGCCGCCCGCGGCGAGGCGGGGACTCCAGGTAGGCCATGTCGCCGACTACAAAGACCTCGGGATGGCCCGGCAGGTTGAGCGTCGGCTCAACGGGAATGCGCCCGCCGCGGGCCTGTCTGAGCCCCAGGCGATCGGCCAGGGACGCTGCGCGCACCCCCGCCGCCCACACCACCACCCCCGCCTCGATCTGGCTGCCATCGGCGAAAGTCACGGTACCATCCTCTACCGAAGCCACGGGAGAACGCAGGCGCACCTCTACGCCCATAGCCTCCAGACGGCGTATAGCCTCGCGTTGCAGCTTCTCGGGAAACGCGGCGAGCACGGTTCCGCCGGCCTCGACCAGCACCACGCGGGCCTCGGAGATGTCAAGCATGGGATAATCGTGGACCAGCACATGGTTGATCAACTCCACGAACGCTCCGGCCAGTTCCACGCCGGTTGGGCCGCCGCCAACCACCACCAGCGTCTTCAATTTGCGCCGCTGCGCGCGGTCGGTCTCGCTCACGGCGTACTCGAAGTTGGCCAGCACCGCATTGCGCAGCAACTCGGCGTCGTCGAGGTCCTTGAGGCCATAGGTGTGCCTGGCCAGGGCCTCGTTCCCGAAATAGTTATTCGCACTGCCGGCGGCCAGGATGAGATAGTCGTAGGGCAGATAGGCGGCGGCGGTGAGCACCACCTGCTGCTCAAAATCCACCCCCAGCACCTCGGCCATCATAAAACTGATATTGCTGTACCGGCGCACGATCGCCCGCACGGGATGGGCCACCGACTCCGGCTCCAGGCCGGCGGTCGCCACCTGGTAGAGCAAAGGCCAGAAGCCGTGGTAGTTGTTGCGATCAATGACCAGTACATCAACGTCTTTGCCGCCGAGGACGCGGGCGGCGGTGAGACCGCCGAAGCCGGCGCCGACGATAATCACCCGGGGCCGCGCCGAGGGCCACGGGCGGGCGCCGTAGCGCCGGTATACAGCGGCGGGATCCAGCGGTGACGGCGCCGCGGCGCCGTCATGCCCGGTCCCGTGTAGAAACGCATCCTGCATCAGCATATCCTCCTTCGCAGTGTCCATACCATCGTAACACGGAACGTCGTCTCTATCTTGCCGAATGGGAGAGTCCCCGGGGCTGATGCACCGTCCCCCTCCGGCGACAGGGTGGGACGGTGTAGCCGCCGATAGGGTCATTTTTCGTTGGGGTCTGGAGATTACACGTTTTCGTCTCGTTGGGTAAAGCCACCTGGTCAACTGAGGCATGGACAGGCCAGGTTTCTCACCCTCACCGGCCCCGGAACGGACAGTGGTCGCCCTACCCTGGGATGTAACTCCCCGTCGTATTGTTAATAAAAACACAAGAGGTATGGTATGATTGCCCTGGCGCGTCCGGGAAAGATTGGAAGCGCATCACTGGTTTCGGTTGCCGGCGTGGGGGCATGGTTAGACTGCTTGCTTTATATGTAACTGATCATTCAGCCATGTGAGCCAGCACACATAAAATATGGCATTATATTGCGATGTAACGGTTCTGGCACGAGGGTCGCAGGCGGCTTGATTGACACAAAAGTAATAGCGGCTTATAATAGTTTTCAGGCAATGCTCCCCGCTATGCACAGGGTTCCCCTAGAAGGCAACGAGGCATGGGACAGATCTTCCCCCGCAACGCCAACCGGCTGGCCTGGCTGAGCGTTTTCGCCGGTCTGTTGCTCGTCGCAGAGCTGGTGCTGATCCTGGCGGTCTACTTCCGGTCAAATTACTTTCGACAGATCAACGTCGCCATCGAGCAGCCGGTCGCCTTCAGCCATCAGTTGCACAACGGCGTCCTTGGCATCGACTGCCGCTACTGCCACGTCTCGGTCAACCAGTCCTACTTCGCCAACATCCCGGCCACGGAAACCTGCATGACTTGCCACTCGCAGATCAAGACCTACAGTCCCAAGATTGCGCCGGTCATCCAGAGCTATGCCACCGGCCAGCCGATACTCTGGAACAAGGTGCATCGGGTGCCCGATTTCGTCTACTTCAACCACTCCATCCATGTCAACAAGGGCGTCGGGTGCTCGACGTGTCATGGGCAGGTGAACGAGATGCCGGTGGTCTGGCAGCAGCAGGCGATGTATATGGGCTGGTGCCTCAACTGCCACCGCAACCCCGAACAGTACGTGCGCCCGCGTGACGAGGTCTACAACATGGAGTATGTGGCGCCGGCGAACCAGGCGGCCCTGGGCCGTCAGCTCGTCGCCGAGTACGGCATTATGCCCGCCGATCAGCTCACGAACTGCTGGGTCTGCCACCGATAGGATGCGAGATGCGCGCGCGCCGGGCGTCCTTGCGTAAACGCCCGCACGCGGTTCCACCTGACGCATCCTTCGCACTAGCAAAGCGATAGCGGCAATGACAAGCACTACCCCGAATCCTGATCTTGAGGCCATCCGCGCGCGGTTGCGCGCCACCCGTGGCCAGCAGTTCTGGCGCTCGCTGGACGAACTCGCCGATACGCCCGCCTTCCGCGAACTGGTCGAACGGGAGTTTCCGCGCGGCGCCTCGGAGATGAACGATCCGGTCTCCCGGCGAACGTTTCTGAAGCTGATGGGGGCCTCGCTGGCCCTCGCCGGGGTCACAGGCTGCACCTACATGCCGCCCGAAAAGCTCGCGCCCTTCG
Organism: uncultured Chloroflexales bacterium; assembly: GCA_937918935.1. Lineage (GTDB taxonomy): Bacteria > Chloroflexota > Chloroflexia > Chloroflexales > Chloroflexaceae > JACAEO01. The sequence continues at coordinate 7,192 of CAKZSI010000051.1, forward strand.
ACCGGCAACCCCTCGACCGCGTGCCGGGCATCCCGCGCTTTTTCGCCACCACGCTGACACTCAACGGCTACGGTACGGGTGTGCTGGTGCGCTCCGATGAGGGCCGCCCCACCAAGGTCGAGGGCAATCCGCTGCATCCAGCCAGCCTCGGCAGCACCGATCTCTTCGCCCAGGCCGAGATCCTGAACCTCTACGATCCCGATCGTTCGCAGACGGTGCTCAACCGCGGCGCCCCCAGCACATGGGATGAGTTTGTCACCACGCTCAACACCAGCCTGACCGCTCAGGGCGCCACCCGGGGCGCCGGCATTCGCCTGCTGACTACCACGGTCAACTCGCCCACCCTGGCCGACCAGATTACCCGGTTCCTGCAGCGCTTCCCCCAGGCGCGCTGGTACCAGTACGAGCCGATCAATCGCGATAATGTCTACGAGGGCGCGCGCGCGGCCTTCGGCGAGTATGTGAGTACGCGCTACGATCTGTCGAAGGCGCAGGTGATTGTCGCCCTCGACGCTGATTTCCTCGCCCCTGGTCCGGGCTTTATCCCCTATGCCCGCGCCTTCGCCGATGGACGCCGGGTGACCAGGGCAAGCGAGGAGATGAACCGGCTCTACGTGGTCGAGGCGTCGCCTTCGACCACCGGGGCCGCCGCCGACCACCGTCTGGCCCTCAAGGCCAGCAATGTGGGGGTGTTTGCCTTTGCCCTGGCGGCGAAGCTGGGCCTCGGCGGGGCCGGCGCCGGCCTCCCCGAGGAGGCGCTGGCCTTCCTCGAGGTGGTGGCCGCAGATCTGGAGGCCCACCGCGGGGCCTGCGTGGTGATCCCCGGCGATCAGCAGCCTCCGATCGTGCACGAACTGGCCCATCGCATCAATGCCGCACTGGGCAACGTCGGCAGCACGGTGATCTACACCGAGCCGGTTGAGGCTCGCCCCGCCAACCAGACCAGCGAGATTGCCGGGCTGGTCAATGAGATCAACGCCGGTCAGGTGGAACTGCTGGTCATCCTCGGCGGCAACCCGGCCTACAACGCTCCCGGCGATCTGCGTTTCGCTGAGGCGCTCCAGCGGGTGCCGCTCAGTGTGCATCACAGTCTCTTTGTAGATGAGACCTCGGCCCTGAGCGCCTGGCACATCCCCGCCGCCCATCAACTGGAGAGCTGGAGCGACGCCCGGGCCTTCGATGGCACGGCCAGCATCGTGCAGCCTCTCATCGAGCCACTGTACGGCGGTAAGACTGAGCACGAGATGCTCGCCGCTCTGCTTGGTCAGCCTGATGCCAAACCTTATGATCTGGTGCGCGCCACCTGGGAAGCCAGCGGGCTTGCCAATGGCAACTTCGAGGCCTTCTGGCAGAGCGCCCTGGCCAGCGGGGTGATCAGCGGCACCGCCGCACCGACCGTCACGCCCGCCCTGCAACCAGCCGTCGGCGGCGCGGTGGCCGCCCCCGCCGCTGAGGACCTGGAGATCGTCTTCCGCCCCGACCCCTCGGTGTGGGACGGCGCCTATACCAATAATGGCTGGATGATGGAACTGCCCCGCCCGCTGACCAAGCTGGTCTGGGATAATGCGGTGCTCATGAGCATTGGCACTGCCTCACGCCTGCTCGGGTTGGGCTTTAATGTGGACGATCTGAAGAATCCCGACAGCGACCAGCGCCAGATTGCCCTCGAGCGGATGACCGCCGCCAATGGCACGATGGTGACCATCCGCTACGCTGGCGGTGTGCTGGAACTGCCTCTCTGGCTGACCCCGGGCCACGCCGAGAACTCGATGACGGTATACCTGGGCTTTGGCCGCCGTAACGCCGGGCGGGTCGGCGATGGCGTGGGCGTTGATGTGTATCCGGTGCGCACCAGCGCCGCGCCCTGGTTCGGTACGGGCGTGGAGGTGCGCAACGCCAACCGCAAGTACCTCCTCGTCTCCACACAGGACCACTGGACGCTCGAGGGACGCGACATTGTGCGCGTCGGCGTCTTCCAGGAGTTCAAGCAGAACCCCAAGTACATCGCCGAAGAAGTGTACATGGAGGAGTACGGCAAGAAGACGCCCGGCCCCGGCACCGATGGCTACATCTCCTTGCAGCCAGGCAAGGATTACTCCGGACGCAACGCCTGGGGCATGACTATTAACCTCAACGCCTGCATCGGCTGCAATGCCTGCGTGGTGGCCTGCCAGGCCGAGAATAATATCCCCATCGTCGGCAAGGAGCAGGTCTCCCGTGGCCGCGAAATGCACTGGATCCGCATTGACCGCTACTACGCCGGCGACAATCTCGATAATCCTGACACGTACATGATGCCCATGGCCTGCGTGCAGTGCGAACAGGCCCCGTGCGAGGTTGTTTGCCCCGTCATCGCCACCGTCCACGATTATGAGGGGCTGAACAACATGGTGTATAATCGCTGCGTCGGCACCAAATACTGCTCCAACAACTGCCCCTACAAGGTGCGCCGCTTCAACTTCTTGCAGTACACCGACCTCAACACCCCGAGCCTGCAACTGGCCCGCAACCCCGAGGTGACGGTCCGCAACCGGGGCGTGATGGAGAAGTGCACCTACTGCGTCCAGCGCATCAGCGCGGCGCGCATCGCCGCCAAGAAGGCCGCAGTGCAGAACGGCCAGAGCAGCTATACCATCGCAGACGGCGCGATTGTGGTGGCCTGCGAGGGCGCCTGCCCGACCCAGGCGATTGTCTTTGGCGATATTAACGACACCGCAAGCCGGGTGGCGAAGTGGAAGGCGGAGCCGCATAATTACGGCGTTCTGAACCTGCTGAACATCTTCCCGCGCACGACCTACCTGGCCCGCGTGCGTAACCCGAATGAGGAACTGGAGGCCCATGGCGAGGGGTGAGGCGCGGAGGGCCGACCGACCCGCGCCGGGGGCGCTTCCCTCTCCGGCACGGGCCGGATTTCCGGCAGGGACGTAGATACACCTGTTTCGGGCGCAACGCTCCAGGTTGAGCCACGATGTCCAATATCAAGGTAAACAGGACAAAGCACTAGCAAGGATTGCCAATGGCACAGGCGCAACCATTACGCACCGGTCCGCAACCCGACACCGGGGAGATGTACCTGCTGCCGGGTGAAACATACACCTCCATCAGCCGCAAGATCGGCGATGTGCCGCTGGTCAGCCCGTTGCAAACCTCCCGGGGCTGGTTGCTGGGGTTCACCATCGCCTTTATTCTGCTGATGGTGTACTTTGTGTCGATTGCCTGGCTGTTTATTAAAGGCGTCGGCATCTGGGGCATCAACGTCCCCGTGGCGTGGGGTATGGACATCATCAACTTCGTCTGGTGGATCGGCATCGGTCACGCCGGGACGCTGATTTCGGCCATCTTGCTGCTGCTGAATCAGGGCTGGCGCAACTCGATCAACCGCTTCGCCGAGGCGATGACCCTCTTCGCGGTGGCCTGCGCCGGTCTCTATCCCATTCTGCACCTGGGGCGCCCGTGGCTGTTCTACTGGCTGATCCCCTACCCCAATACCCACGGGATGTGGCCCAACTTCCGCAGTGCCCTGGCCTGGGACGTGTTCGCCATCTCGACCTACGCGAGCGTGTCGCTGGTCTTCTGGCTCGTCGGCCTGCTGCCCGACTTTGCCACCCTGCGCGACCGGGCCACCAATATCTGGGCCAAGCGGGCCTATGGCATCGCCGCCCTGGGCTGGCGCGGCTCGGCACGCCACTGGCACCGCTACGAGATGGCCTCGCTGCTGCTGGCCGGCCTCTCTACTCCCCTGGTGGTGTCGGTGCACTCGATCATCTCCCTCGACTTCGCCATTTCGCAGGTGCCCGGCTGGCAGGTGACGATCTTCCCGCCCTACTTCGTCGCCGGCGCGGTGTTCGCGGGCTTCGCGATGGTCATCCTGCTCATGGCCCCCGTGCGCGTCTGGTACGGCTTCCAGAACTATATCACCATGCGCCACTTCGACGTGATGGCCAAGGTGATGCTCGCGACGGGCATGGTGGTGGTCTACGGCTACTTCATGGAAGTATGGGCCGCCCTCTACAGCGGCAGCCGCTTCGAGGAGTACCTGCTCTTCAATCGCCTCAACGGGCCGAGCGCCTGGGCCTACTACGGGCTGCTCTTCTGCAATGCGGTGGCCATCCAGCCCCTCTGGTTCCGGCGCGTGCGCCAGAGCATCCCCGCCCTGATCATTATCTCGCTGATCGTCAGCGTCGGGATGTGGCTCGAACGCTACGTCATTATCGTCATCTCCCTGGAACGCGAGTTCTTGCCCTCATCGTGGGACATTTATATCCCCACGGTCTGGGACTGGTCGCTCTACATCGGTAGCTTCGGCCTGTTCTTCACGCTGCTGTTCCTGTTCATCCGCTTCCTGCCGATGATCAACATCTTCGAGATGCGCATGTTCCAGTTCCAGGAGAATGAGCGCCTGCATCGGCGCGAACAGGCCGGCCACGGCGATACGGGCCGCGATATTGTCACCGGTAAGAGTGAACCGGGCGCCGCCAGCGCCGACTAGCGCGGGAGTCGCCTGCAGGGAACCCCTGGCGGTTTCCCCTAGGAAGCACAGCTATGCAGAGACGAGCAGCAACTGATATCTACGGCCTGATGGCTGAGTTCCGCACTCCCGAGGACCTCATCGCCGCCACCCATACGGTCAAGCAGGCGGGCTATAGCCGGCTCGACGCCTTCACGCCCTTTCCCATTGAGGAGGTCATCGAAGAGGTGGCGCCTGGCGATACCGGCGTGCCGCGCCTGGTGCTGCTGGCCGGGTTGATTGGCGCCGCCACCGGGTTCATCATCCAGTACATCGGCAACCTGGTGGACTACCCGGTCAATATCGGCGGACGCCCGCTGAATATCGCCAACTGGCCGGCGATGATCCCCATCACCTTCGAGGCGATGATCCTCTTCGCCGCCTTTACTGCGGCCATCAGCATGGTGGTGCTTAACGGCCTGCCGATGCCCTACCATCCCGTATTCAACGCACCACGCTTCGATCGCGCCTCACAGGACGGCTTCTTCCTCTGCATCGAGGCGGGCGATCCGCTGTTTGACCGCGCCCAGACCGCGCAGTTCCTACGCAGCCTCGGCCCTGTTCAGGTCTCCGAGGTTGCCAACTAGGGGGGCGACGATGCAACCGCTACGCTTCCGCTGGAGTCTCTCACCGACCCGTCTCCTGCGCTACGGCTGGGTCGCCTTCCTGGCGCTGCTGCTGGCCGCCTGCCACCAGGATATGTACAATCAGCCCAAGGTACAGACCTACGACCCCAGCACCTTCTTCGCCGACGGGCGCGGGTCACGCCCCAATATCCCCGGCACCGTCGCCGTCGGTGCGGCGCAGACCGACACCTACCTCTACACCGGGCTGATCAACGGGGTCGAGGGTGATGTCATGCCTTTCGAGATCACCCGCGCCGTCCTGGAACGTGGCCAGCAACAGTACAACATCTGGTGCGCCGTCTGTCACGGTGAAGCCGGCTACGGCCAGAGCGTGGTGGCCCAGCGCGGCGGCATCGTTCCAGCCAACTTCCACCAGCAGCGCCTCCGCGACGCGCCAATCGGCCACTTCTTCGTGATTATCACCAATGGCGTGTACCGCGGCGACCCGGCGAAGGATGGCTACCAGTCAATGTACTCCTATGCCTCGCGCATCAAGGCCGAGGATCGCTGGGCGATTGCCGCCTATATCCGCGCGCTGCAACTCAGCCAGAACGCGACGCTTGACGACGTGCCCCCCGAGCAGCGGGCCAATCTGGGGCAGTAAAACATCAGGGCCGCGGTGTATCTAGAGAGCTGCTTATGGCGACAACCACCTTTCCCCGAACCCAGGCGCCCCAACTGAACCGCGTGCAGGTGATTGGCATCGGCGCCGCGGTGATCGGGCTGGCGCTGCTCGGCCTGGGCTTCGTGCTCAATCCCGAGCAATTCGCGAAGTCCTACATTTTCGGCTTCTACTTCACGATCGCCTTCTCCCTGGGCTGCCTGGGCTTCCTGATGGTGCAGCACCTCACCGGCGGCGCCTGGGGCATCACGGCGCGGCGCATCTTCGAGGCCGGGGCGATGATCCTGCCGATCTTCTTCATCGCCAGCATTCCGGTGATTATGGTGGCCTACAACACCTTCGGGTTCGAGCATGCCATCTACCACTGGGCCGACCCCAGGATCGTCACCCCTGGCAGCCCCGAGTTCGATCCGATCATCGCCCACAAGGTGCCGTGGATGAGTCCGCCCTGGTTCGCCGGGCGCATGGTGCTCTACTTCGCTGTCTGGAGCATCCTGGCCTTCCTCCTGCGCACCTGGTCCCTCCAACAGGACCGGGGGGCCGACCCCATCGTGACGGCAACGCGCATGCGGCGCCTCAGCGGCATCGGCGTGGCCCTGTTCGTGCTGAGCGTCACCTTCTTCGCCTTCGATGTGGGTATGTCCCTCGACGCCCACTGGTACTCGACGATCTACGGCGCGCACTACATCGTCAATGCTGGATTGGGCACCCTGGCCTTTACCATCCTTGCCCTCACCCAGGTTCGCCAGACCGAGATCTTCAAGGAACACGTGCCCGTCAAACCGATCCACGACCTGGGCAAGCTGATGCTCGCCTTTACTGTGCTGTGGACCTATATGTCCTTCGGCCAGTATGTGATCATCTGGTCGGGCGACGTGGCCGAGTTCACGCCCTGGTTCGCCCGGCGCCGCGAGGCGGGCTGGCTCGTTGTGGTGATCTTCTTGATGATCGCCTCCTTCCTGATGCCCTTCTTCGCCCTGCTCGGGCGCAAGCCAAAACGTAATTTGAACTACCTGGCCATCGTCGCAACCTGGATCATCTTCGTGCGCCTGATTGATATGGCGTGGATCATTTTGCCCGAGTTCCACGCTACTCCCACCGAGGCGCTGCTCAGCTTTACCAACCTGGCCGCCCCTATTGGCCTGATGGGGGTCTGGGTGGCCCTGTGGGCCTTCTTTATGCAACGGGCCTCGCTCCTGCCCCTCAATGATCCGCAAATGGAGAACTTGCACGCCGGAGGTCATCACTGATGAGTTACCGTTTTCAACCCTCCTACCCGCCTGAGCAACGACAGGTTGCTTACCAGCCGGCCCCACGGGGAGGAGCGCCGGGGGTGGTGCAGATCCTGAGTGGCCTCCTGGTGGCCTTCCTCGTGGTGAGCCTGCTGGTAATGCTCGCCGGGCGTGTCCCCTTCGTACCCAGCGCGACACCGCTCAGCGGGCCGACGTACAAGAACTACGTCATTCCCGACCGTGAACTGCTTGGCAGCTATGGCAATACGACCGAAGGAAAGATCCATATCCCGATTGACCGGGCGATGGACCTGATCGTTGAGCGCGGGCTACCGACACGCAGCAATCCCAGCCCCACACCGTAGGCGTGGAGAGGTGTGGAGGTGTAGATCTTCCAGAAGATCCGAACACACCTCCACACCTACCCGTACCGTACCACCTTCCCCTCAAAGCGCCGCAGGCCCTCCGCGTGCACCAGATACTCCAGATGGGCGATCGTCTCAGCCACGGCGAAGCGCATCTCGTGAGTGGTGTACTGGTCGAAGAGGAACACCCGTCGCGCTACCTCATAGGCGGTGGCGCCCCCGTCCAGCGCGGCGCGCATCGCCGCGAGCCGGTCGGCGTGATGGCGCTGCAACTCCCCGATACGCTCGCGCCACGTCTGAATGAGTGACTTGTGCCCCGGCAGGGCCAGGCGGACGGGCACATCGGCCAGTTCCGCCAGCGAGGCCAGGTAGCGCCCCAGCGGGTTCGGCTCGCTCCCCGGCCAGACCCCGATGTGGGGCGTGATGGTGTTGAGCAGGTGATCGCCGCAGAGCAGCAGGCCATCGGCTTCGTCGAAGAAGATCAGTTGCCCATCGCTGTGACCCGGCGCGTGCAGGGCTACAAAGTGGCGCCCGGCCATCAGCAGTCGCTCGCCGGGTGTAATGAACCGCACCCGGGGATGGGGGAGCGTCGCCGCGCGCAGGCGCGCCACATCGCGCGCGATCGTCGCCACCAGGTCATCGGGCGTGCCGTGGGCGGTAAACAGGGCGACCATTGGTTCGGGCGCATCGGGCGGCTTGCCCCAGATCCCGTCCGCCAGTTCGGCCTCGCGGGACGCCATCAGCACCGGCGCGCCGGTGAGGTCCTGAAGCCAGCCGGCCATCCCGTAGTGGTCGGGATGATGGTGGCTGACGATGATTCGCTGGATGGCCTCCGGTTTCAACTCAAGGCTGGCCAGCCCCTCGCGCCAGGCCGCTTCGCCGGCGGGGGTGTGCAAGCCGGTATCAAACACTGTCCACCCCTCGGGATCACGCAAGAGATAGCAATTCACACTGTTCAGGGCAAAGGGCAACGGCAAACGCACGAGAAAGACGTCACGAGCGACTTCGCTGATGGACATGGCTCTGCTCCGCAGTAGTGGCGATCGGTTACTGTATCATAGCAAACTATTGTGTGCAGGGAATCAACTGGAGGACCCTGGCGCCCTGCAGTAGCTTGCAGGGGTATGGGGAAAGCTGGTTGCCCCACGCCCCTCCCCACAGCACGCACGCCAGCTCTGCTGGGCAGGTTGCAGGGGTATGGGGAAACCTGGTTGCCCCACGCCCCTGCCGAAGGTAAGCGCCGCCTGTGCTACAATACGGCTCATGACAACGCAACCCGACACCGAAAACCAGCGCGGTGCGCCACGCTGGCTCTTGCCCGCGATGGTGGGTGCGATCATCCTCCTGGCGGCCCTGCTGGCCGTTGTGTTAACCGGCAGGCTAGTACCGGCCCGACCGGCGCCCGCAGCCTCTTCGCCGGAACAACAGGCTGCCGCGACTGCCCACGCGGGCGCCACCGGCGAGGCGGTCCCCCAGGCCCACGGGGGCCTGAACCCGGAGGGACCGGCGGTAGAGGTGATCAGCCTGGCGGAGGCGCGGGCCCTGTTTGACGCGGGCAAGGCGATCTTCGTTGATGTGCGCTCGGGGAGCGCCTTCAGCGCCGGTCACATCCCCGGCGCCCTGACCATCACCTCACGGGAACTGGAGGAGCGCCTGAAGGACCTGCCGGACGGCGCCATGATCATCGCCTATGGCGACGCCGAGCGGCCTGAGTCCGGCCAGCGAGGGGCGCAGATCTTCATGGAACTCGGCTACCCCCGGGTGATTGCGCTGGAGGGTGGTTTCCAGGCCTGGCGCGATGCGGGCCACCCCGTTGAGCCATAGCGACGAGGTGGCTGTGCCCGCACCCTCAAGCCCCAATGCAGTGGTGTTTGCCGCCCTCTGGATGAGCGGCGCCCTGCTCTCGTTCATGGCCATGGCCGTCGGCGGTCGTGAACTTGCCGCAGAACTGAGCACCTTTCAGATCCTGTTTTTTCGCAGCCTGGTGGGCCTGATCGTCGTTGGCTGGCTCCTCATGCGCGGCGGCCAGCGGCAGGTGCGCAGCCCGCCCCTCGGGCTACACCTGGTCCGCAACCTGGCCCACTTCGGCGGGCAGTTCGGCTGGTTCTACGGGCTGGCCTTCATCCCCCTGGCCGAAGTCTTCGCGATCGAGTTCACCGCACCGATCTGGACGGCAATCTGGGCGGCATTGCTGCTCGGCGAGCGCATCACCGCGCCGCGCCTGGCCGCCGTCGGCCTGGGCCTCACCGGGCTGCTGATCATCCTCCGGCCCGGCATACAGAGCGTACATCCGGCAGCCCTGGCTGTCCTGGCCGGCGCGGTGTGTTTCGCCCTTACCCACACCCTGACGCGCCGGCTGGCGCTTAGCGAAACGCCCCTGGCGATCCTGTTCTATATGACCCTGATCCAGGCGCCGCTGGCACTGGCGCCCTCACTGGCTGGCTGGACCACGCCATCGCTCCCAATATGGCCCTGGATACTCGTCGTAGGTCTGTGCGCCCTGAGCGCCCACTACTGCATGGCGCGGGCTCTGACTCTGGCACCGACCACTGTGGTCGTGCCGATGGACTTTCTGCGCCTGCCGCTGATCGCCGTCGTCGGCGCCCTGGCCTACGGCGAGCCACTGGAATGGACGGTGCTGCTTGGTGCGGTGGTGATGCTCGCCGGCATCTGGATCAATGTCAGGGCCGAACACCAGCGCCTGGCCCTCGCCGAGTAGCTCCGGGCGCGGAGCTAAGTGGCGCCTCCGGCTCAGGCGGGGGCCTGAGGAAGCCGGGGTTCCTCACCCTTACGACAATACTTCGTCTCGAAGGTTTGCGGAGGAGCTATGTCCCTCCGAACCGCCCCCAGACAATGAGCATCGTCCTGGTGCCAACCACCCGATTACGAAAGGCTCACCACATGGCGCCCCTGTCCTCAGCACACCTGGCGGAGATCGTTGCCCTGGCCACTCGGTACGGCGCGCCGGCCCGCGTCGAAGCCCATCTGAACGACGCCGTGTTCGACCCCCTGACCCGCACCGACCGCATTGGCGAGGTCTGCATGGTCATCCGGCGACCGCATGGTCACCTCCTGACCATGCGCAAGGAGATCTACCCGCCCGGCGTGTTCCGCCTGCCCACCGGCGGCATCGCCCCCGACGAGTCGATCGAGGCGGGCCTGCTGCGCGAGGTTGCCGAAGAAACCAGCCTGGACGTGCGCATTCACCGCTTCCTCGCCACGATCGCCTATTACGTCCGCGAGGCGCCCGGGGAGGCAGCCTTCTACACCTTTGCCTTTCTGCTCGACGAGCAGGGCGGCGCCCTGGCTGTGCAGGACCCGCATGAACGGGTCGAGGCCTTCCGCGAGATCGCGCCTGGCGAATTGCCGGCGATCGCGGTCCATCTGGAACAACTTGAGGCGCGCGGTGATCGGGCCATCGGCGGCAGTTGGCGCGCCTGGGGGGCCTTCCGCGCCGTGGTGCACCGCGTGGTGGCCGAGGCGCTGATTTAGAAAGTCCTCCCCCTCCCTCTCACCTGCAGTGGAGAAGGAGGGTGAGAACGGCAGCCCTATCACTGTTCGGAGGAGCGTGGAGAACCCGGCGTTCCCCATACCCCTGCCCGGGCCGCGACACAGCCGCAAAACTTCCCTTGACACGGCGCGACAAGTTTGCTATTCTATGGGTGACGCGGCGTGGAGCAGTGGCAGCTCGTCGGGCTCATAACCCGAAGGTCGTAGGTTCGAATCCTACCGCCGCTACCAACGGAGAGAGGCGCCAGGTTAAACCCTGGCGCCTCAGCCATTTCCTCGACGCTTCTTCCGGGCTGTAGGGGGGAAACCAGAGTTCCCCAGGTATGTTAGTGCGGCTCGTTATCCAGTTCGCTCAGCAACTCCTCGGGGTGCTGGCGGATCTCCAGGCTGCGTTGCTCGATTTCACGTCGCAGCTCACGGCGGAGCCTGGCGGCTGCCCAGCGCCGACGCTGCTCCGGCGTCTCAATCGGCACCTGGCGCACCTTGCAGGGTCGCCCGTGTTCGTCCACCGCGACCATCGTAAAGTAGCACGTCAGCACGTGGCGCTGGGTGCGACTGGTGATGTTTTCGGCCACCACCCGAATGCCTACCTCCATCGAGGTGCTGCCCGTATAGTTGATCGAAGCCAGAAATGTTACCAGTTCACCGACGTGGATGCGTTCGTGGAACACCACCTGATCCACCGAAACGGTCACGACGTACGTCCCCGAAAACCGTGAGGCGCAGGCATAAGCCACCTGGTCGAGGAGACGCAAGATGTGCCCGCCATGCACATTTCCGGCGAAATTCGCCGTGTCCGGTGTCATCAGCACCGTCATGGTGAGCGTGCGATACTGTGATGGTTCCTCAATGTGCACCGTCATAGTACACCTCTTGCATCGTCGCTGGCGCCGAACAGGCGGGCGCTCCGCGCCCCCGCCTCTCTGCCTTGATAGCTCTGGTCTTCAGTATACTCTGGTCAGATACTGATGGAACCGGCGGAAACCCGGACTTGCCGTCCCCATGCCCGTCGGGGCAACCGCCCCTGACACGTGTTGCGGGAAGGCGAGGAAACCTGGTTTGCCCACACCCCTGTCTGCCAGAGACCACGGTAGCGCCAGACTTCAGATCGCGCGCAGCACGCCGAAAACCGGCATGGTATACTACCCCGGTAATGGCGACCGGTCCGAAGGCACAACTAATGACCGTGAGTCGCGATCTAGAAATCACATCGAGCACGCTGATCCTGTGCGCGCCAGATGATGCGCCGGCAATGCGTGCTGTAGCCCGGCGCCTGAACGCCGACAGCCTCGCCGTGACGCTGGTGGTGGATCTGCCGCCGGATCGGCGCGAATCGCCACGCACCCTGCGCGCCATGTTCGCTGCCGCCGAGGCCGTCGTGGTCTGCCTGTCGCACCGCGCCTGGCCCGAAGGCCGCCCGGTTCCCGCGCTGGCGAAGTTTCTGGACGTGCTGCAGATCACTCCGGCCCCTCGCCGACTGCTCCTCGCGCTCAAGCTCTCCACGATCGATCTGCCCCCGGCGCTGCGCGAGGCCTATGTGCTGGAACTGTTTGGCCCTGGTGACTACGAGCGCCTCTTGCATACGCTCCGCGAGCGGGTTCAACCAGAGTCGCCAACGACAACGCCGGCGGTGGCCCCCCAACCCTCCAGGAGTCCCGCGCTGACCCTGCGCGGGGCCTTTACCTTAGCCGCCCTTGATCGGCAAGGTCAGATCTTCCGCTTCGGCCGGGGAGTGGCCCGCACCGTGTTTATGCCCGATGAGGAGCACGCCCTGGTTGTTTCGGGGGGCGGGCCGGCGCTGCTGAGCCTGGAGCAGGGCGCCCCCCTGTGGGCGATTGACTGCCCGACCCACTGCGCCGCGCCCGGCCCTGGCGGGCACTTGCTGGCACTCGGCGCGGGCTCGCAGATTTTGTTGTGGGACCTCGCCCGCGGAGAACTCCGCGGCATCTGCAACGGCCACACCGACCGTGTCACCAGTATCGCCTTCGCTCCCGACGGCCAGACCCTGGCCTCAAGCAGCCTCGACCGCACCACGCGGCTCTGGCGCTACGCCGGGCACGGTCCTCCAGCGACACTGGCATTGCTCCGCGATGGCGACGATCCGCTCCTGAGCGTCGCCTTCAGCCCCGACGGAACACTGATCGCCACCGCTGGCGCTGACCGCCTGGTTCGCATCTGGCGCGTGCTTGATCACGCGCGAGTGCAGACGCTCGCGGGGCACGGTGGCGCGGTCGAGACCCTGGCCTTCAGCCCTGACGGAACGGTGCTCGCCACGGGTTCACGCGGTCGCCTAGCGCGTCTGTGGGACACCCGCACCTGGCAGGACCTGCATGTCCTGGAGGGCCACGCAGGCGCGATTGAAACCCTGGCCTTCAGCCCCGATGGGGCGCTGCTGGTCACCGGCGCGACGGATCATCAGGTACGTCTGTGGAACGCGCGTACCGGCGCCTGCCTGCGCGCGCTTCAGGGACACGGCGGGCCGATCGTCGGCGTGGCCTTCGGCCCCGAGGGCACGACCCTGGCCAGCATTGCCGGGGATGGGCGCCTGATGACCTGGCGCGTCGCCGATGGCGTCCAGCTCGTCAACCTGCGCGCGCTCGGCGGGCGCGCGACAGCTCTGGCCGTCAGCGCCGCGGGGGAACGACTGGCGATCGGCGCCAGCGACGGGTCGCTCTCGGTGTATCACCTGGCAGGGAACAGCGCTCCACGCACGCGTCCTGGCGATCATCAGGGGGCCATCACAGGGATGGTCTTCAGCGGGCCACAGCACCTGATCACCGTTGCCGGCAATCAGCGGCTTCGCAGTTGCCAACTTGACACGGGCGAAAGCCGCGAACTGCTCCAGACCCACCCTGGCGGCGCGCTGTCAACGTTCGCGCCCAACGGGCAGATTCTGGCTCTCAGCGACGGCGAGGCCACCGTACAACTCTGGCGCCTGGACCCGCCCCCGGTATCGCCTGGCGGCCACTTCTGGCGCGTGCTGCGCGGCCTGCGGGGCCGACCGCGCCGGATCGCCCTTGGCGACCGGGTCATCGCCGTTGCTGATGAAAATTATGTCTACCTCTGGCCCCTCGCCGACGCGGAACGCGAGAGTGATCCTGTGTGTCTCCCCGCTGGCGACGGGCACATCCACAGTCTGAGCCTGAGCGACGACGGAACGTTGCTGGGCCTGGGTGACGAAAGGGGTACAGTACACATCCGGCGGGTCAGTGATGGCATCCTGCTCTGGACCCTGACCGGCGCAATCGGCCCGCTGATGAGCCTGGCATTTGGTCCCGACGGGGGGCGCCTGGCTGCCGGTGATGGACATGGCGCCATCCACATCTGGCGGCTCGCCCCCGACACGCGACGGCGTACCGATGCGCCGGTTGTCATCGCCGGGCACGCCGGGGCCGTTACCCACCTGGTCTACGCCAGGGGCGGTCGGACCCTGGTGAGCGCCTCCTCCGATGGTACGACGCGCGTGTGGCGAGTGTGACCGTTTGGGAGCGATGGTAACACTCTAGCGCACTTTGCGGCTATACTTAATCGTGACGGATCCCAGACAGCAGTGGCAAGGCCCCTCGGCCTCGCCAAGACAGACAAGCCATGCTTGAGCCTGGCACGATACTTCAAAATCGCTACGAGATCATCGCGCCTATCGGCAAAGGCGGTATGGGCTCCGTGTACCGGGCGCGCGATCTGCGGCTACGTACCGATGTAGCCCTTAAAGAGACCCTGTTTTCCGATCCGGCCTATCGCCGCGCCTTTCAGCAAGAGGCGCAGATCCTGGCGCGCCTGCGCCATCAGGCCCTGCCACGAGTGCTCGACCACTTCAGCGAGGGTATGGGCCAGTTCCTGGTGATGGAGTATATTCCCGGTGAGGACCTGGGCAACCAGCTCGCCCGGCTTGGCGCACGCTTCGCCACCCCCCAGGCGATGCCCACCATTCTGCGCTGGGCCGACCAGCTCCTCGACGCCCTGCATTACCTGCACACGCGGCCAGTTCCCGTCTACCATCGCGATATCAAGCCCAAGAACCTGAAACTCACCGCGACCTATGAGATTATTCTGCTCGACTTCGGGCTGGCGCGTGGCGGCGTGACGGTTTCGCTCAACCCGAATGATACAACCGCCTCGCAGGACCAGGCGCGCAAGATCTACGGCTTTACTCCCCCCTACGCGCCCCTCGAACAGATGCGCGATGGCGAGCCTGACGCCCGTAGCGACCTGTACGCCCTGGCGGCGACCATCTACCACCTGTTAACAGCCACCATGCCAGTTGACGCGATGTCGCGTATGGCAAAACTGGCCAATGGACAACCCGACCCGCTCCGCCCGATCCGCGATCTGGCGCCCCACGTTCCTGCAGGTATCGCGGAACTGCTGCAACAGGCCCTGCATGTGACCATTGACGAGCGCCCGAAGACCGCCAGAGAGATGCGCGAAGCCTTGCAACGCTTGCGTGGCGGCCTTTCGCCAACGACCCGCGCTGGTTCGACCGGCCAGCCGGCCAGCCGGCCAACCCCACAGGCCGGCGTTGTCTCCAATGAAACGCCAGCTTCCGAGCCGCGACCGCCGGTTGAAGGCTTGAGCACCAGTGCGACGAGTTACCCCGGCGCGATCACTCCCAATGTCCCCGGGCCATCCGCAGAGTTGACGGCGAAGCCCATCGGCACCCTGCTACGCATGCTCACCACTGGCAGCCCCATCCGCTCGCTTGATTTTAGCCCCTCCGGTGCGCTGCTGGCCGCTGGCTACGATGATCATACGGCCGGTCTCTGGCGCATCGCCGACTTCACCCATCTGGCAACCCTGAAAGGGCACACCAGCGGCATTCGTTGTCTACGCTTCGCCCCGACGGGCGGCACCCTTGCCACGGCCAGCGACGATGAGACGGTGCGGCTCTGGCAGGTGGCCGACAGCGCCTTCCTGCGCCTGCTGCGCGTGCCGGGTTGCCCGATCGAGAGCGTCGCCTTCAGCCCCGATGGGCGCTATCTCGCTATTGGAGGCTGGGGCAGCGCGATCACCCTCTGCGAGGTGGAGAAGGATCGCATCGGCATCATTAACAGCCTCGCATCTCCTTTCATCCACAGCCTGGCCTTTAGCCCCGACAACAGCCTGATCGCCGCCGGGGCCTACGATGGCTCGGTCTACCTCTGGCAACCCGAGGATGACCGGCTGGTGGGCATTCTCAGCGGATCAACCACCTTTATCAATAGCGTTGCCTTCAGCCCCGATGGAAACTGGCTCGTCGCCAGCAGCGGCAACCAGGCGCGCGTGTGGCGCCTGCGCGACCAGAAACCGATCGAGAGCCTGGGAGGACACCAGGGACCGGTTCACGCGATTGCCTTCAGCCCGGATGGGCGCTTCCTTGCCACCGCCAGCGAAGACCGGCTGATTCGCCTGTGGCGCACCACTGACTGGACCGCACTGCCCACCACGCTGGAACATCGCGCGGGTGTCGCCAGTCTCGCCTACAGTCCCAACGGGTCAATCATCGCCAGCGGCGCCCGCGATGGGCGCATCTACCTCTGGAAGATTTCGGGATAGCGTTCATCTGAACGCGCCCGGGAGGGCTTCGCCCTCCCGTTGTCGGGCGCGCACACGCTCCACGACCTGGAGAATGCGCTCGGCGCGGCGGCCGTAGGTGTGCCCGGCGGCAATGGCGCGCCGCATCGCCGCGCCCGTGTCGTCTGGGGCAGCGTCCAGGGCGGCGCCGAGGGCCATCGTGAGGCCCTCGAGATCGCGGCGGGGAAAGGTGTAGCACAGTGGAGGAGGCACGATTTCGTGCAGCGCGGGGATGGCCGGCACGACGAGGGGTTGGCCCAGGGCCAGGTACTCGAAGAGCTTCAGCGGTGAGGCCGTTACGTCGGTCACCGTGTCGGGAATGACCAGCACGTCGGCGGCGGCCAGATAGGTGACGATCTCGGCCTGGGGCCGGGGCGGAACGAGGTGCAGGGCCTTGGCGATGCCGAGGCGCATGGCCTCGCCGACCAGGGCCTCACGCTCGGCGGGTCGCCCCCCGACCAGCACGAGCAGCAAATCCGGACGGCGGGAGCGCAGGCGGGCAGTCGCGGCAAGCAGGCCGTCGAGCCAGCGATGGGCAAAGGTCATGCCAGCATAGGCGATGATTGGCGCTTCGGGGGGCAACCCCAACGCGCCACGGGCCTCCAGGCGCGGTCGGGGCGCGAACAGACGCTCATCGTAGGCATCGGGGATCACGAAGACATCGGCGGGATCGCGCCAGCCGATGGCGGAGAGCAGGCGCCGGAAGTCGGCGGTGAGCGACACCACCGCCGAGGAGCGCGTCAGCGCCACGCGGTCTATCAGGTGCAGCAGGCCCTCGGCCCACGGCTCGCGGGCGCGCGAGGGGTTCCGGGTTTCGAGATCGTGGGCCTCGTAGATCACCGGGAGGCCCAGGCGCGGCCCCAGCACACCCGCCCACCAGGCCGCGGCGATCACCTGGCGCACGTACACGGCCTCGACCACCCGCCGCCGGGGCGCGAGCCACGCCGCGGTCATCAGGGCGAAGGCGCTGTGCTCCAGGTAGTAAAGCAGCGTGCTCTTGTAGAATCTCGAGAGTTTGCCGATGGCCGGCCGCGGCAGGTGGGTGGCGCCAACCTCGCCGAAGCGGCTCGGCTCGCGGCCCCAGCGGGGGATCAGCGCCAGCGTACCGGGGCGCCGGGCGCGTAGCTCGCGGAGGGTGGTGTAGGTCTGGATGGCATTGGCCGACTGGAGGGTCAGGCTGGTAGGGTAGGCGATGTAGATGAGCATCCCTTGATGATTTTAGATTCTGGATTTTGGAGCGTTGCTCGAAAAGATTGGACCCGTAACGATAGCGGCGGGAGCGCCACGAGCCACGCGGCTCAGGGTCCTCGGCCACGTGCAGATGCGCCGTGCCCAATCCGCAACCAGAATCGGCAATCTAACATCGCACTAGGCTTCACTGCTGGCATCGAGCACGGCCTGGGCAATCTGCTCGCCGCGGCCCTGGGGCAGGTACACGTAGCGGCCGCCGAGCCAGGCGGCCAGTTGCTGAGCCTCGCCGCGGGAGATGAAGCTCCGCTGCGTGTCGATCACCACGGCGCCAATGCCGGCGGCACGGATACGCGCGCTGAGGGTCTGCACCTCGGTGCGGGCCACCTCGAGGCGCTGCTGCTTATCGTGGGCCGGGTCAGGACGCAGGGGGACATTGGGCCGCCCGTCGGTGATCAGCACCAGGGTGGTGCGGTGGATGCCCCGGGCGCGGGCCTGTTCGGCCACCTGGTAGGCTGCCAGGAGCGCGGCAGCCAGGGGGGTGCCGCCGCCGGTGGGCAGCACATCGAGGGCACGCTTGGCCAGTTCCACGCTCTGCGACGGCGGCAGGAGCATTTCCGCCGACTCGCCACGGAAGGCCAGGAGGGCCACCTGGTCACGGTGCACGTAGGCCTGCTGGAGCAAGGTGTTCACCGCGCCCTTGGCCTGGCGCATGCGATGGAGGGCCATCGAGCCGCTGGCGTCAACCACGAAGCAGAAGAGCGTCCCGGCCTTGCTCCGGTACTTCTTGATGTGCAGATCATCGGCCTTGAGGCGAATATGGCCATGGTGGCGGGAGGCCTCGCGGCGGCGCACCGGCTGCCAGGGCGCGGCAGCGCGCAGGGTCGCCACCACGTCCAGGCGACCCTGGGAGGGCAGGCCAGGAATGGAACGGATGTGCCGCCCGCGTGTACCGGAAGTACTACCCCGCGAGCCGCTGCGACCGCTCCGGCGCACGGTGAAGGGCGTCTCCAGCACGTCGGGGGGCACCTCGGCATCCAGCGCAGAGAGGATCAGATCCTCGACCGTGAGATCCTCAGGAGGCGTAGGCGGTTGCTCGCTCTCGTCCTCATCGTCGTTACGCTGCTGCTCGTCGGGGGGCGGCTGCTCAGGCTGCGGTGGCGGGGGTTGCTCGGGTTGAGGCGGCTGCTCGGCGGCCTGGGGGACACGGGTAGCACGGGGTAGCAACACAAAGCGCACTGCCCGTTCCAGATCCTCGTCAGCCACCTCGTCGCGCCCGGCGAGGGCCGCCGAGGCCAGGGCCGCACGCACGGCAAAAATATCGGCCCGGTGACCCTCCACCCCCAGCGCCAGCGCCGCCTGGCTCAACTGAACCATCTGGGCCTCGCTGATGCGCACCTCGGGCAGGGTCTCGCGGGCAGCCATAATCATGGCGTGGAGCATGGCATCCTCATCGGCCCATTCCTCGGCCATCCCTTCGCCATACTCTGCACCATTGTTGTTGCGGCGCGCCGTTGCGACCAGTCGCGCCCGATCCACCAGCAGGTTGCGGCGCACCACCTCGGCGCGGGCGTGCCCGGGCGCCTGCGACACCGGGGCGACGATCAGGCCGACGCGGTCGAGCAGGTGGCGGCGCGGCGGCCCCTCGGCAGGATCGTAGGTAGCGATCAGCGCGAAGCGGGCCGGTTCGACCAGACTGAGACCATCGCGTTCCACGCGCACCAGGCCGCTGTCGAGGGCCGCCAGCAGATGATTGACCGTACTATCATCGAGCAGATTGACCCCATCGGCATACAGCAAGCCGCCGTGGGCCCGGGCCAGCAACCCGCTACGGTGGACACGCTCGCCCCGCGCCAGGGTCGCCTCCAGGTCGAGCCCGCCGAGGAGACGGTCCTCAGTGACGCCAACGGGCAACTCAACCAGCCCGCCGTGGATCGGCGCCGGCCCGGAAGCGCCGCCGGCAAGCAGACGAGCGAAGGCGCGCACCAGGGTGCTCTTGCCGGTACCCACGCCCGCGGCGATCACCACCCCGCCGAGACCAGGGTCAACCGCGAGCAGCAGGAGCGCCTGGCGCCCCGCGTCCAGACCAACCAGGGCAGAGAAGGGCAACACCGCCGGGGTCACGCCAGCACCTCTTCCACGGCCCGCTCGATGCGCGTCGCGTCGTCCTGGGTTTCGAGGGGATCCTTGCGCAGGCGATGGCGCAGGGCAAGAATGGCGATACGGCGCACGTCCTCGACGCGCACCTCATTGCGCCCCTCGAAGGCGGCCAGGGCGGTGGCGGCGCGGCTGAGGGTCAACTCGCCACGGTGCCCATCCACCTCCAGCTTGACGCACAACTCGGCGATCTTGTAGAGCACCGGATCGGGGAGTTGCACCTCGGGAAGGCGTTTCTGGGCCTGCTTGATCTTGCGCTGGAGGCGCGCGGTCTCCTTTTCCCAGGCCGCGGCAAAGGCGAACGGATCGGCATCGTAGGCGCGGCGGCGCTTGACGATCTCCACCCGCTCGTCCACATTGGTAATGGTGACGATGCGGGCGTGGAGGCCGAAGCGATCGAGCAACTGGGGGCGCAGATCACCCTCTTCAGGGTTGCCGGAGCCAACCAGCACGAAGCGGGCCGGGTGGCGGATAGAGATCCCCTCGCGCTCGACCACATTGACGCCACTGGCGGCCACATCGAGGAGCACATCAACCAGATGGTCCTCCAGCAAGTTCACCTCATCGATGTACAGGAAGCCGCGATTGGCGCGGGCAAGGAGGCCGGGGGCAAAGGCCTGGACCCCCTGCGTCAGGGCGCGCTCGATATCGAGGGTACCGCAGACGCGGTCCTCGGTAGCGCCGAGGGGCAGATCCACCACCGGCACGGGGATGGTGACGGCCCGGGGCTTGCGCGGCTGGGCCTTACCATTGGGCGACTCGTGCGGGCGAGTATGCTCGCAGAAGCCATCAGCCTCGGGCGCGCAGGAGTAGGGGCAGCCGGCCACCGCTTTGATCGGCGGGAGCATGGCGGCGAGGGCGCGCACGGCGGTTGACTTGGCCGTACCACGATGGCCCATCACCATGACACCGCCGATGGTCGGATTGACCACGCAGAGAATCAACCCCAGCTTCAACTCAGCCTGACCGACAATCGCGACAAACGGATATGGCGGCACGGGACCCTGCGGGGCGGGTGTGGCGCCATTCTCGGCGGGACGGGGCGCGAGCGTCTCTGTCTCTGTTGCCATAGGGGCGCGACTTTCGGTATTAAAAAAAAGAAGGGGGGCCGCCTCGGGGAGGGTGCTTCCCTCCGGCGGGCCCTCCCAGCATAGCTCGTCGCGCGGGGCGGCGGGCCAGTATTCAGGCAATCAGGCGCCGGTCAAAAAGCTGAGATCTACTGGCGCCTCAGCGAGCTTTAGGCTTCTCGGGCATCGAACCGACGGTCGGCTGCCGCTGGCCATTTGGCAGGCGGCGGGCATAAGCGGTAAGGTTGGTCCAGAGGAACGTCAGGCCCAGCGTGAGCACGGTAATGATCAGGCAGGCCCAACATACCAGCGCCGGGGTAAGCGGCCCGATCATCTGAGTAGCCTGAGCATACGTCTCGGTCATGGCGCTACTCCTGTCTAGCTTCCGCGACGAAGGACGCCATATCACTTCGCGCAACTTTTTGGAAGGATATGAACTTTTCTTTCTGTATTGTACCACACATCGGCTCAGGGGTTAACAAGCAGCAGACGGTTTCGCGGGAGGGCAAAGCCCCCCTCCGGCGGGGATACGTTTCCTAGCGATGCCAGAGGGGATTGACCTGTTCGGGCGTTTCTGCGCCAACCTCCTCAAAACTGTGGCACCAGCACCAGAAGCGCGCCGCGAACCACCAGCGCAGGCGCAGATGCCAGGGCGCCAGACGATACTCGGTCACGGCCGTTGTGGACGGTATCCGCACCTTCATCGCAACACCTCGCTTCACAGTTCGGGGGCAGCCATGCCTGTGTCACCGTTGCTCCACACCTCTACAGACCGGTGATGAGGAACCCTGGAGCAACGGGTACAGTAGAACGCCCAGGTTCGAAACCAGTCTTACCGGTACACCGGACTGGCGGGCCGTCGCAGATCCACGTAGCGAAACGGCTCGCCGGACTTCTGCAGGGCGGCCAGAATGGCCACCTTGCTATCCAGTTCGCGCTCATCACCGAAGCAGATGGTAGTATGGCCATCAACGGTCAGGGTCAGGCCCTTGCGGGGATCCTGGCTGGCCTCGGTGACATACATGCCCAGATCCTTCAGCAGGCGTTTAACCACCCGGCGCGCGGCTGGATCGAGTCCGGGTTGATCGCCCACGGCGCGGCTCATCAACTCCAGTTCGAGCACCGGCACGGCCGGGGCAGCGTGGCCGCCGAACAGTTCCTCGGCGCATGCGCCTTCGGGGACGATATCGGGTTCATCGGCGCCGAAGACGCCGAGAAACTCCCGGTACTCGAGGGGGCGCACGGCGTCCATCTCGACCGGCGGGGTATCGCGAGCGACGATCTGTCGCGCCAGACGCTCGAAGATGGCGTCGAACTGCGGCTCGGTGAGGGCCAGTTTGCAGGCGTCAGCAAGTTCGCGCACGGTACGGTCGAGGGGAATGCTGGCCAGTATCGGGAGATTGATCCGTTCGGCGAAGCGGGCAGCCACGCCGGAGCCATCATCGCGATTCACCACCAGGCCGACCAGGCGCGTGCGGCCGCCCATGCTGGCGAAGTACCTGGCGGCGCTGGCGATATTATTGGCCGCGTAGAGGCTCTGGCGATCATTGCCGCAAAGGATAATCACCTCCTCGGCGAGCGAGCGCGAGAGCGGGGTGGCAAAGCCGCCGCAGACCACATCGCCCAGGAAATCCATGACCACATAGTCGAGGGCCCAGCGGCTGAGGCCCAGCTTTTCGAGCAGATCGAAGCCGAAGGTAATCCCGCGACCGCCGCAGCCGCGCCCCACCTCCGGGCCGCCGATTTCGCAGCCATACACCGTCGCCGCCCCATCCATGATCTGGGTCTTAAAGATCACGTGCTGGGCCTGAAGTTCCTCCTCGCGCCCAGCTTCCTTGAAGACGCGCCACACGTCACCGAGGGTGGGCAGGCTTACGCCGCCGAACAGCGCGTTACAGCTATCATGTTTCGGGTCGCATCCAAGTTGTAACACGCGATGGCCGAGCAGCGCGAGCTTGCTCACCAGGTTGGTGGTGAAGAATGACTTCCCCATACCCCCTTTGCCATACACCGCCAGCATACGCGCCGCGCCAGGCGGGGTGGGTTTGAGATGAGCGGGCATCGCAACCTCGCTTCCTCACGTACTCACGATGCGACGACGCCATTGCCGTCGTGCGGCCATTCAATCACCACCTTGAGGCAACTTGGATCCTCCAGGGCAAGGCGATAGGCGGCCTGGATGCGATCGAGGGGCACCCGGTGGGTCAGCAGGCCGCGCACATCGAGTTCGCCCGAGGCGATCAGATCGCGCACGCGGGGCAGGTCCCCATCGGGGCCAAAGGCCCACTCGCGGGCCACCAGCACCTGGGCCTCGCGCATAAAGACCGGCGCGTAGGGAAAATCCACGTGGTCGTAGTAGCCCAGCAGCAAGACCCGGCCGTGGTTGGCCAGCAGGGGCAGCGCGCCGGAGAGGGCCGGCATCGAACCAGTGGCTTCGATCAGCACATTGATATTGGCCTCGGGAATAGCCTCATCAAGCGACTCACGGGTCACATCAATGATTTGATCGGCCTGCGAGGCCTGGAGCCGGACGGCCACACGGTCGGCGACGGCCACGAATTGAGCCCCCTGGATCCTGGCGAGGCGAGCGGCGAGCTGGCCGACAATGCCCTGACCCAGGACCAGCACACGATCCGAGCGATGGATGGTGGCGACATTGACGCCGTGGAGGGCCGAAGCCGCCAGCGCCAGGAGGACGCCGGTGGGCGGGTCAATCGTGCCGAGGGGCACGACACGTTCGGCCTCGGCGCTAATATACTCGCTCTGCCCGCCCCAGGCCGGGTTCACCCCCCGGAAGCACCGGGCGCCGCCAACATAGACCCACTGCCCGAGCAGAGATTGGGGCACTCTCGATCCCACCTGGATAACCTTGCCCACCGTCTCGTACCCTGGCACCACGGGGAAGACCAACGCCGGGTGGGGCATCCGTCCATCGAGCAACATGCGTTCCGTGCCGGCGCTGATCGAGGTGAAGGCGGTGCGGATCAACACATCGCCGGACCGGGGTTCCTGCACCTGCACGGTGCGCAATTCGACCGTGTTGCGGCGCGGAATCACCACGGCGCGTGATTTGATCGGCATACCGGTATCGCTTTCTAGGTCGCGAGCGGGCGCTCCAACGGGCGCCCGGCTCGCCGCAAATGAACCTGCCGGAAGCATCGATCCGCGGCGCCACGGACGCTTGCCTCAATCCTGGGTGGATGTACCAACACTGATTGCCCGCGTTGCCAGTGCGCGCCGTTGGCGTGCAGAGCGGATGCCCCGCGCCAGAAACTGCCCGGCGTTAAAGAGATAGGTCACATACGCAAAGACCATTACCCACATCACCGTCTGGGTATCGGCGCCCATCCACCGGGCGACGAAATACAGATTGTGGGTAATAATGGCGATCAGATTGCCGAGATCCTCCCAGAAGAACTCCCTGGCCATGAAGTAGTGGTCGAACATATCGTGTTCCCAGAGCATCCCGGTGATCGTCAATGCCCAGATGAGCGCAATCTTGATCCAGATACTAATGGTGGTGATCCAGTACCCTTCGCCGGTCATAAGATAGCGAATCACCAGAGCGAAGCTGATGATGAAGGCAACGAACTGGATGGGGGCCAGGATGATCTGCACGCGCGTCCAGCGTGAAGCCTCACGACGTCGCAACTGTTCGGGTGTATACATCATCGCTCGTAACTCCAGCGGGCGAGCAGGCAACCCGCCCCGAAGGCGCTCTTCCCGGCTGATCGGTCACGCTGGCAAGCCTTAGCCGGCTGTATCCATCGCCAGCACCGTGCCGATCTCCTGGCGCGTGAGACCCTTGAACTCCTGCACACTGACGGTGCGGAGGATGACGATGGCGAGGCCCATCACCAACGCTTCGAAGGAAAAGATCAGCCCGTACGCCATCGTCGGGGTCATCGCCAACTGCTCGATCAAGAGCGTATGGAACGCGCCGCTGAGCACATTGGCGAAGCCGTTGCCAAAGCCCTGGGCCATGCCCCAGATGCCCATATACAGACCGGCCTGCCCTGCGAGCGTCATGTCCATCATCATGGAGAGCGCGCCCACATCGAACAGACCAATGCTGAGACCCATCACGATCAGACTGGGGAGAATCAACTCCGGACGATGGGAAAAGGCGGAAAAGGCAATTGCCGCCAGGCTGGCGACGATCCCCAGGCCGCCGATGGTGGTGATCAGCTTCTTCGGAATCGCAAACACGCTACACAGAATGCCGATGCCGATCATACCGAGCAACGCCCCGCCCCCCCAGACCTGCTGGAAGCGGGCCGTCTCGGCCTGGGTCATGCCGAACACCTCGGCGCCGAACGGCTCCAGGATGGCGTCCTGGAGGAAAATGCCGAAAATGCCAAGAAGAATGAAGAAGAAGAAGGCGCGCACGTGGGGATTGTCGCCCATCAAGCGCCGGGCTACGCGGAAGGTTTCGAAGGGCGAGGCCCCCTCGGCGGGCTGCTCGGCGAGGAACGCGGCGTGCTGCTCCTTGCTGACGCGGCGCTCCATGCCGACCACCCCCAGCAGGGTCGTCACCATGACCACAATCGGCGTCAGGTTATAGAGTTGCTGCATCGCCTCGGGCGAGTAGACCGGCATCATCACCCGCGACACCCCGGCGGAGACGATCCCGCTGATGATCACCGTGGCCCAGATCACCGCGACCACAAAGCCACGATCCTTTTCAGTGGTCACCTCGGCCATCAAGGCGTTGGAGGAACTGCCGTTCATCGCCATCGCCACACCGAAGACCCCGATGAAGAGGAAGGCCTCGATGGTGGCGAGGGGATCGCGCTGCCCCAGGCCGATGGCGATTGAGGGCAGGAAGAGGAAGATCAGGGAGGCCAGCAGTGAACTGAACAGAATATACGGCGTGCGGCGATACCCCAGGATCGGATGGCGATCGGCCAGGCGCCCCCAGTAGACCTGGAAGAAGGAGATGAAGTGGTGCATGCCGATCAGCGTGGTGACGATCACCGCGATGGCGCCCAGGTCAGCAATGGTAATTCGGTTGAAGTTGAACGTCAGCAGAGCAAACATCCATCCCGCTCCGATCCGCAAGATGGACAGGCGGAGGGTCTTGACCAGGAGACGCAGGAGGGCCATACACGCTTCCCCTTTCTGCAACAGGGCACGGGGGCCGGAGAATGTAGTACAGGCTAGGAACTACAGGAATAGACTGAAAGAATACTGAATATATCCAAAAGCTTGAGGCTAGCGCCTCCTGGAATTATCACTGGCACTGGCGCCCATCGCGCGGACGGGACAAGGGGAAGGTGCAGTTCCGCTGGCAAGGTAGCGGCAAGAACGGTACGTTGGCCTGAGTATAGCATATGGTAAAAAGGGTCGCAATATTTGCAATTTTTGTGCAAAACCTCGATATCTTACTGTGTTGTTTTTATGACATGAGCTGTACCTCAACCCTCGACGTGCCACGCAAACTTGCCAATGAAAAGAAGTGACACACAGTTCGAGGAGCAATCGTTGCGTCCTTCGAGCAATTAATCGGCCACGAAAACAGCCCCGACCGTCCTTGCCAGCACAAATAACTTGCGTTATATGTAACGAAATTGCCCCAGGACTGGATCGCACCACTCGAATGGCCTGACAGTCCTGCCTTTCATATATTCAAAATAATTACTTCTTGTGCTATACTGGAAGCCACTGCGAGCACGGAGTCGGGCCATGTACATCC
The DNA here is from genome assembly GCA_937918935.1 of uncultured Chloroflexales bacterium. Classification (GTDB taxonomy): domain Bacteria; phylum Chloroflexota; class Chloroflexia; order Chloroflexales; family Chloroflexaceae; genus JACAEO01. The sequence continues at coordinate 33,711 of CAKZSI010000051.1, forward strand.
GCTGGGTCGTCCGACGCCACAAGAACTTGCTGAGCGCTGATACAAGTTTCTACGACGCCTATCTGGTTGAAAGCTATCGCGACGAGCAAGGCGCACCGCGCCAGCGCACCATCTGCTACCTGGGCAATATCCGTAAAATTGGCGATCAGTTCCCGACCATCGAGCGCGAACTGTTCCTCCTGCGCGCCGAACGCATTCTCGACTCGATCGCCGAACTGAGCGATAGCGACCGCAACGAGGCGATGGAGGCGCTCCGCCAGAAGGTTCCTCCTCTGACCCGTGAGGAGGTGCTGGCAGCTTTTACCGAAAATCTGCGCTGGTATCGGCGCTGGTGGGAACAGCACGGCGGCAGCCCGTCTGATGAAGAATTGCTTGCCCTGGTACAACTCGCCCGCGGGCGGGTCGGGCCGCTCTAGCGCGATTCCAGACCGGTGCGGCGCATCGGCAGGAGGTCTGCGTGCTCCTGTTGGGTGAACGGGCCGCCTGGCATTGGATGGGATGGACCGTGCCGCCGCTCCCTTCCCACGTTATGAAGGGTACATCCTTCGCTGGTTAGAAACGGTAAAAAGCTGTTCCGCACCGGTTACGGTGTCTTCACCGGCTGCGTCCGATCGGTATGGTCGGACGAACGTTCCGCTACGGCTTCGTGAGAACGGTGTACCCGAGTCCATACGGAGTCTTCATTCGCCGCCGAGCGCGGGGGAGTGTGCAGATGTTCATACCCTCATTCGGGTTGACGCCTCCCCGCCGTTCTGCTACTCTTCCACCCTGAGAACCGCCCGGCGCATGCGCCGCGGCGCCAGCCAAGCGAGGAGTACCCAACGTGCGAATCGCCATCACCGGCGCCCGCGGGCAACTGGGACGCGCCCTGTGCGCCGCCCTGGCCCCGGCCTACGAACTGGTTCCTCTGGGTCACGAGCAACTCGAACTGAGTTCGCCCACCACCGTTGAACAGATCGTCGCCACCGGCGCCGATCTGGTTATCCACGCTGCTGCATATACCAATGTGGACGGCTGCGCCCGCGACCCCGATCTGGCCTACCGGGTGAACGGGTTAGGCACACGCTATGTCGCCCTGGCCTGCCGCCGGCTGAATGCGCCCATGGTCTATATCAGCACCAACGAGGTCTTCCCCGGCGATGCCGGACGCCCCTACGCCGAGTATGACTCACCTCGACCGGTCAATGCCTACGGCCGCTCCAAGTGGGCCGGCGAGCAGGCGGTACGGGAATTGCTGGACAGTTTTTATATTGTGCGGGTGGCCTGGCTCTTCGGCGGGGAGCGCAATTTCGTGCGCACTGTGCTGCGCCTGGCCGAGCATCCCCCTGCCACTGGCCTGCGAATGGTAGAGGATGAGGTGGGTAGCCCCACCTACGCGCCCGATGTGGCCGAGGCGGTGGCTACGCTCATCGCAACGGATTTTTTTGGCACCTATCACCTGGTCAATGCCGGGGCCTGCTCGCGCTACGAACTGGCCCGGGCCGTACTGCGCCTGGCCGGTCTGACAATACCTGTGACGCCGATGAAACTGGCCGATTTCGCCCGCGATAGCACGCCGCCGCCCTACACACCCCTTGCGAACTATGCCGGGGCAGCGATCGGGCTGACCCTGCGCCCCTGGGAGGAGGCCGTCGCTGCCTACCTCGCCACGCTGGCCGCGGTATGATTGATGTAATTGTTCCGAATTACAATGGAGTGGCTCTGTTGCCCACCTGCCTCGATGCGCTGCGAGCGCAGACTCGCCGCGATGTACTCGTAACGGTGGTGGACGACGGCAGCACCGATGACTCGCGCACCCTGCTGGCTTTGCGCTACCCCGAGGTTCAGGTTGTGGCCCTGCCACGTAACCGGGGCCTGGCCGCCGCGGTGAATGCGGGCATCGCCGCCACGCGGCGGCCTTTCGTGGTGCTGCTGAACAACGACACCGAGGCCCATCCGGCCTGGCTCGAACGGTTGATCGGCGCGCTGGAACGCTACCCGGCCTACGCCTTCGCCGCCAGCAAGTTGCTCCTGTTCGACCGGCGCGATTATCTGCACTCGGCCGGTGATTTTTACCGGCCCGACGGTGAACCGGGCAGCCGGGGGGTGTGGGAGCGCGATCGCGGCCAGTATGACGCGGTCACGGAGGTGTTCGGCCCATGCGCCGGGGCCGCGGCCTATCGCCGCACGGCCCTGGAAGCTCTGGCCGAGGACGGCAGGGTGTTCGACGAGGATCTGGGAATGTATTGCGAAGATGTGGACCTGAACCTGCGGGCGCGGCGACGGGGGATGCGGACGATCTTTGTTCCCACGGCGGTGGTCTACCATCGCCTCAGCGCCACCAGCGGCGGAACGCTGGCCAGTTACTACTGCGGGCGCAATTTCGCCCTGGTGTGGGCCAAGAACATGCCCGCGCCACTGGCCCGGCGCTACTGGCCGGCGCTGCTGGCCTCGCAGGCCCGTTTCGCGCTCCACAGCCTGCGCCATATCCGTGAGCCGGCCGCCCGCGCCCGGCTGCGGGGCCAGATGGACGCACTGCGCTCCCTGCCCCTCTTTCTCCGCAAACGCCGACGTCTTCAATCTGATGAGACACTTTGCCTGGCACCGTAAGTTAGATTACGGCCATTACGCTCATGCTTCAATCTTCTGACGAGCCAATCTACCTCTCAATTATCATTCCGGCCTACAACGAGGAGCGGCGCCTCCCCGCCACGCTCCAGCAGGTGCGCGCCTATCTGGCGGCCCAGCCCTTCGGCGGCGAAGTGATCGTGGTTGACGATGGAAGCGATGACCGTACCGCCGCCGTCGCCGCGGTCCACCCGGGTGTTCAGGTCCTGCGCCGCGAGCATCGTGGCAAGGGCTTTGCCGTGCGCGCGGGCGCTCTGGCGGCCAGCGGGGACTATGTGCTGCTGTGTGATGCTGATCTTGCCGTGCCGATCGAGGAGTGGGTGAAGTTCGAGGGCTTCTTCGCCAGCGGCTATGATGTGGTGATCGGCTCGCGTGAGGGGATTGGCGCAACTCGCGAAGGTGAGCCCTGGTATCGCCACGTGATGGGCCGGGTCTTCAACTGGATTATTCGCCTGGTGGCCCTGCAGGGCATCAACGATACCCAGTGCGGCTTTAAGGCAATGCGCCGCGAGGTGGCCCGCGATCTGTTCCAGCGCGTGCGGATCTACGGCGACGATGCGCCGGTGGTGCAGGGCGCCGCGGTGACCGCCTACGATGTCGAGGTGCTGTTCCTGGCACGCAAATGCGGCTACCGCATCGCCGAGGTGCCTGTACGCTGGCACTACGGCGCCGAGACCAAGGTGAACCCGGTGCGCGATTCGCTTCGCAATCTGCGCGATGTGTTCGCCGTGCGCCTGAACGATCTGCGGGGGCGCTATCGGGAGGCCCCTGCATTGATCAGCGAGCCGGACGGGGTTCGCCACCGATGATGCAGGCGGGGCGGAGGCATCCAAAGTTCTCCCGATCCCGGCCCGCCTGCGGCAGCGCAACCCTTCGGGTTGCACGTGCGGAGGCCCGAACCTATGCGCAACACCATCAGCGGCGCCTGGCTCTGGCGCGTGGCGCTGCTCGCCGGCGGCCTCTGGCTGGCGGGCGCCACCTTGCTGCCGGGGCGGGTGCGCAAGGCGCGCCTGACGGCGATCAGCGGCCCTGGCCCGTTCTACGCGACAATCGCCTGGTCGTATGGCCCGGGGGCGCGGCCCATCAGTATTGTCCTCGATGTGGAACTGGGGGAGAGTTACGGCAGCGCCACCACCGATGGCGAGGCGCTGGAAGCCGAGATACCCTTGAGCGCCGTACCCAACGGCCCCTGCCGCATCACCGCCAGCGCTACCTACCGGCTGTTGGGGTTTCCATATACGCAGGTGCGACGCTTTGTGGCGACGGAACCTGGAGGTACTGTCCAGTAAGGTCCTCGTGGCAAGGCCCCGTGTCCTTTATAGCTTGCCTGCGCTTGCACGATCATCGAAAGGCAACCCTCGATGAACCTTGCCATTCCGTTCCCCTCTCACCTCGCCCCGCGCAGCCTGCCCCCCATAGCCAAGACGCTTCCAGCCGCGATCGAGAAGATCGTCCGTGAGATCAATCCCGAGAAGATTGTTCTCTTCGGCTCATACGCCTGATGAACCAGCGCTGGACGAGGCGCGTGAGGCTATTGCCATTGCAAAAACCATTCGCAGGTTCGTGCGTCGCCGGTCGGGGTTGTTCAAGCGATCCAGGGACTGAATCAGCAAGGCGCCTGTTGCACCACCCCATGCAAGGTCGCACCCCGGTAAGGGAACACACAAGAACGTGCCTACCAGACCAGGCGCCCGCTCCCTGCGGCCACCGATCACGCGCCGCCCTCGATCTCGGCGATCTTTGCCCGCACCTGCGCGGCAAGGCGCTGGAGTTCGCGGTTGACCACGTATTGCCATTCTTCGGCCTCGTGATCTTCCAGCGCACCGCCGCCGTACTTCAGTTCCATAGCCAGGTGCCACCCGCGCTTCTCGGCAAAGCGCTCCAACTCACGCTGCCGGCTCGGCGGCCAGCGCCGCTTGATAAACTGCCGGAAAGCATGTTCCATGCGCTGCGAGCCGTCGGGGTTGAGCGAGGGGAGCGCGAAGTAGGGTTCGGCATCTCGGGGATCGGGTTCAGAAGCCCTGGTGAAGTAGAGGGCGCGATGGGTGATGGAGTAACGCCACTCGCCATCGCCGGCGTAGTTGGCCGGGTTGTTGGCGATCGCTCCGGTGAGCATCCGATCGGTGATGGTCATGGTTCTCTCTCAACACGATTGACAGCCGGTTGTAGGAGTGTGGGAAAACCCGCTTTCCCCACGTCTGTGCCGAAGAGGATGGGCCGGAAGGGTGAAGCCCTTCCTGACCCTCCCGTGGGGCGGCAATGTTCGCCTCAGCATAGCACGGCGCTATTACCCGGGCAACGGTTGCGACGATGCACAGCGGTATGATAAAGTTGTTCTGACCGCGAAGCAACCCGGGGCCGGCTCGCCTGCAGAAAGAGAGCGCTCTGATGCCCGACTCAGAGGAACACGGTCGCGTCACGCCCGCCATCGAGGATTACCTGAAGGCCATCTACACCCTGCAGCAGCAGCACGGCGTGGTCACTACCTCGCTGCTCGGCGAACAGCGCGGCTCGAAGCCGGGTTCGGTCACCGGGATGATCAAGAAGCTCGCCGAGATGAACCTGGTGCAACATACGCCCTACCAGGGGGTAATGCTCACCCCCGCCGGGGAACGCATCGCCCTGGAGGTGATCCGCCACCACCGCCTGCTGGAACTCTACCTCGTTGAGGCCCTCGGGTATAGCTGGGACGAGGTGCACGAGGAGGCCGAGCGGCTTGAGCACCACATCAGTGAGAAGCTGGAGGCGCGCATCGCCGAGCACCTGGGTAATCCCGCCTTTGACCCCCACGGCGACCCGATCCCCACCATCGAGGGCACGCTCCCGGCGTCCGCCGGCACACGCCTCGCCGATCTGGCCGTCAGCGAGCGGGGGCGCATCGTGCGCGTGCGTGATCAGAGCGGCGAGCGCCTGCGTTACCTGGCCGATCTGGGCCTGGTACCCGGGGCGCGGGTTGAAGTAACCGCCAGCGCCCCCTTCGACGGCCCGCTGACCATCCGTCTCGGCAGCGCCAGTTACCCCCTTGACCGACGCATGGCCCGCACGATTGAAGTGGAACGCCTTGCCAACGATGAGGCGGATACCGTTCAGGCGCCATCCGCCACCCTCAGCGAAGCCCGGGTGTCCGGCGGGTGACACCCGCCGGGATCGGGACGCCGGACGGGCGCCCCCACGCAGGAGCATAGGGAAGTCTCTCAGGTGGAGGGTTTTTCGGCATGCGCATTAGTCTGTAAACTTTTGCTACCCTCCCGCCCCGTCCGATAAGGCAAGGACGGGTTCGAGCGAAACCCTCCTACGTTCACCCCAGGCGCCGGGTAGCGTAGGTCAACTCGCGGGCCCCAGGACCGGTGTCGCGTCCGGTGGCAGCCAGAGCCAGCGCTTCACGCAGGGCCGCCTGGGCCAGATTGTGCTCGCCCAGGTCGTGCAGGCGCGCCGCAGCGGCCTGGAGGAGCCTGGCGGCGCCGGCGGTGTCACCGCTGGCGGCGGCGGCAGCAGCGCGCCGCTGGAGCCGGGCGATGCTGGCGCGTCCCGCGGCGGCCAGGATGTCCGGGGCCGGGGCCACGGCGCCAGCATAGTGTCCCAGCACATCGGCGCTGGCCTGCAAGGTTCCAGCGCGGGCCGTCAGCGCCGCCAGGCGGGTCCGCGGGCTGCCCACCGGAGCGGGGGACGCCAGAAACTCCAGCAGCAATCGCACCGCCGCGCCACGCTCCAGATCACCCAGATGCAGGCGGATGCTCCGCGAATCGGGGTCGCCCTCCCACTCCAGCGGCGCGAGGTCGGGCGCCAGACGGGTGGCGTGGCGCAGGGTCACGCTACGGGTCAGGCGGATCTCCAGGGTCAGGGTCCGGGCGACGGCGCTGCGGGCAGCGTCGAGTTCGGCGCTGACGGCGGCGGGGATCTGCTCGGCGCGGCGCAGGAAGGTCGCCCGTCCGCCGGTCAGATCGGCCAGGCGGGTGAGCAAATCGTCCTGGAACTCGCCACCGAGCCCCAGGGTGCTGACACTCAACCCGCGGGCGGCAGCGACGCGGGCCAGGGCGACGCAGGCCTCGGGGTCGCGGGTGAAGCCGTCGGTGAGGAGAACGATGCGCCCACCCCGGGCCATCGCGCCTGACTCTTCCAGCGCCAGGCGTATCCCTGCCGCCAGGTCAGTTTCCTCGCCCAGTTGCACCGCTGGCAGTGCGGCGATCCCGGCAACCAGCTCATCGCGCCGCGCGCCGCTGCCGCTCGCCAGACGCACGGCCCGCTCGGCGCAGGCCACCAGACACAGGCGGTCGTCATACTCCAGGCGTTCAACCACACTGTGCAGGGCGCGGGCGGTATGGTCGAGGGCGCTCGGCGCGACCGCGCGGATGGTCTCGGGAACGGGGCCGGCCAGTTGCCAGACGGGCAGCCCGTCCACCAGCACCTCGTGGGCGCCACCGCCACGCACCAGGTGGCGGAACTGCTCCTCGCTAACGATAGGGATGCGCATCGAGCGGCTGGCGTCGGCCAGCACCACCCAGTTGAGCGGCGTAAGGCTCGCAGTTCCCTCGGCGCCGATGGTGACCAGGGCGTAGGCCACCTGAGGCTCGTTACAGGGCGCCAGAGCGATCACGGGCGGATAGATGGTGAGGTGGAGGGTCATAGTTTCGTGTGGAGGTGTGGAGGTGTTATCAGATCGCTCCACAGCTCGACAGCTCAACAAACATCACTCAGCGGGCACCAGATCCACCAGATCGGCGCCGCCGGCCACGCTGGCGCCCCGGGCGTAGGGCAGGCGGCGCACCACGCCGTCGTAAGGAGCGACGACGGTGTGTTCCATTTTCATAGCTTCGAGCACCACCAGTGGCTGACCCTCGCGCACCTTCTCGCCTTCGCTGACCAGCACCTTGATCAGCGTGCCGGGCATCGGCGCGGTGAGGCTGGCGGCATCGTGGCCACCCCGCCCGCGAGTGGCGCTGTCGGCGCTGAGGGGTGCGGGCCGCGCCAGGCGATAGCTGGCGCCACGCCATGTCAGCAGGATGGCCCCCTCGTGGTCGCGGGCCACGCGCAGGCGCTCCAACTGACCGTCAAGGTCCACGACCAGTTCGCCGGGGCCGGTGGCCCGCACCTGCCCATGGCATCGCTGATTCGCCAGGATGAACTGCCATCCCTGCCGCTGGCGCTGAGCGTGAAGGCGGTAGATGACGCCACCGTGCTCGAAGCTGATAGGTATGCCCATGCCTCCGGCGCGCCAGCGTTCGGCGAAGGGGTCGCTCACCGGCGCGTGCTGGCGCGGGGCGGCCTGGAGTTCGTAGAGCGCAGCGGCGACGAGCACCGCCGAGGGCGGTGCGGCGGGGGGCGTCACCTCCAGGGAATGCTCGTTGAGGAAGCCGGTATGGGTGTCGCCGCTGGCGTAGGCGGGGTGGGCCGCCAGGGCGCGCAACAAGGGCAGATTGGTGGTCAACCCCAGCACCGCGAAGTCGTCGAGGGCGCGGCGGAGGCGCTCAACCGCCGCGGGGCGGCTCTCAGCGTGGACTACCAGCTTGGCGATCATGGGATCGTAGTGAACCGTCACCTCGTCGCCGGTGGTCAGGCCGGCGTCCACGCGCACGCCCGGCCCCTGGGGCGGATCGAGCAGGGCCAGGCGCCCTACCGCGGGCAGGTAGGTCACGGGGTCCTCAGCGTAGAGGCGCACCTCGATGGCATGGCCGCGAAAGCTGATGTCCCGCTGGCTGAAGGGCAATCGCGCCCCGGCGGCAATGGCGATCTGCCAGCGCACCAGATCCAGGCCGGTGACCATCTCGGTGACGGGATGCTCGACCTGGAGGCGGGTGTTCATCTCCAGGAAGTAGAAGTGGCCCGTGGCATCGAGCATAAACTCGACCGTCCCGGCATTGACATAGCCCGCAGCGCGGGCGACGCGCACTGCGGCGTCGCCCATGCGGGCGCGCAGGTCGGGGGTAAGAGCGGGAGAGGGCGACTCCTCCAGGATCTTCTGGTGGCGGCGTTGAATGGAACACTCCCGTTCGCCGAGATGCAGTACGTTGCCGTGGGCGTCGGCGAGCACCTGGATCTCGACGTGGCGCGGGCGCAGCAACAGGCGTTCGAGGAAGACGGCATCATCGCCGAAGGCGGCGCGGGCCTCGCGGCGGGCGCCCTCGAGGGCCGCAGCGAAGCCGGCGGCGTCGTTGACCACGCGCATGCCCTTGCCGCCGCCTCCGGCGCTGGCCTTGATCAGCAGAGGGAAACCGATGCGTTCGGCTTCGGCCAGCAACCGCTTCTCGCCCTGCTCGGCGCCGTCGTAGCCGGGCACGACGGGCACGCCGGCCTCCTGGGCGATGCGACGGGCGCCGATCTTGCCGCCCATGGCCTCGATGGCCTCCGGGGGGGGGCCGATAAAGACCAGGCCGGCCTCGGCACAGGCACGGGCAAAGGCGGCATTCTCCGACAGAAAGCCGTAGCCGGGATGGATGGCCTCGGCCCCCAGCTCGCGGGCCGCGGCAATCATCGCCTCGATGCGCAGATAACTCCGGGTCGCGGCAGCCGGGCCAATGGGGTAAGCCGCGTCGGCCAGACGCACGTGCAGCGCGCCCGCGTCGGCCTCCGAGAAGACCGCGACAGGACTGATCCCCAGTTCACGGCAGGCGCGGATAATGCGGACGGCGATTTCGCCGCGGTTGGCAATCAGGATGCGGGTGAACATCTGGGATGAACCTTTTATGCTATTTCGGATTTTGGATTGCTGTAATCAGACCTGGGGGCGCAGCCTCCCCGCGCCCCTCCAGGTCATCGCACGAGGTGGCAGCTAGACTCTTAACCTGGGGAGCACCTGCTCGCCGAAGGCGCGGATCCAGGCCTCCTGGTTGCGCCCGACGTTGTGGACGTAGATCGCATCGAAGCCCAGGTCGAGAAAGCCCTGCAGATGGGCGCGGTGCTCCTCCAGATCGGGCGAGATCAGCACCCGGCCGGTGAAGTTCTCAGGTCGCACCAGCTTCGCCATCGCGGCGAAGTCCTCAGGGGAGCGGATGTCCTGCTTGGGAAAGTTCATGCCACCGTTGGGCCACTCGACCAGAGCGTTCTGGAGGGCCTCCTCGTAGGTCTCGGCCCAGGAGATGTGGAGTTGCAACAGCCTGGGCATCTTCGCCGGGTCCTTGCCGGCCTCACGGGCGCCGGCGGCGAAATTGTCAAGAATGCCGCGCAGCTTCTCGTGGGAGGCGCCGGGAGTAATCAGCCCGTCGCAGGTCCGCCCGGCCCATTTGAGGGTCTGCGGGCCGGTGGCGGCGATGTAGATCGGCACGGGTTGTTCCGGGAGGGTCCACAGACGGACCTTGTTCATCTTGAAGTAGCGTCCGCGGTAACGGGTCTCTTTGCCACTGAGCAGGCGCTGGATGATCTCGGTGGCTTCCTGGAGCATTTCAAAGCGGACGAGGGGGTCGGGCCACTCGCCGGCAACGACGTTTTCGTTGAGCAATTCGCCGCTGCCGAGGCCAAGCCAGAAGCGACCGGGAAACATAGCCCCCAGGGTCGCGGCGGCCTGGGCGATGACGGCGGGATGGGTGCGGAAGGAGGGACAGGTCACGCCGGGGCCGAAGCTATGGCCGGTGACGGCGCCAAGGGCGCCCATCCAGCTATAGGCAAAGGCATTGTGGCCCTGGGCCGGCACCCAGGGCTGAAAATGGTCGGCGGCCATGACGCCGTGGAAGCCGTAACATTCGGCCAGTTTACAGTGTTCAAGGAGTTCGTTGGGATGGAACTGTTCGAGGGCAGCCGAGAGGCCAATCGTTGCCACGGCGCAGGTCCTTTCGTTCACGGGGCAATTCTGGGTGTAGTATAACACTGCCTGGAGCGCACGGCGCGCAGGCTGATGGGGGTGAGCAGGGCTGATGCAATCTCGTTTTGCCCCTTACGCCCAGCCGGTAAACCGGCGGGCTACAGCGACAAAGCCGGCCTGCGCCGGCTTCAGCAGGCCGCAATAGCGGCCTTCATCATCGCGCGCCGGGCCGGTTACGGCCCCGGCGCAGGAGGTGGCCAGACGTTGCATCGGCCCTGGTGGGATGGGGTATGACGTAACGTGCTGCCCGGACCTGCGGACGCCCACCCCGGCAGGGCAGAGACGGCCATTTCAGATTGTAGATTTTGGATTGCAGATTGTCGCACAAGGCGTCCAGGTGCGCTTTGACGCAACGCTGCTTGCGGAGTCTTCAAGTGAAATTGGTATAAGGCGACGCAGCCAGGATGGGGATTATGGAATGCTGTACGCCAGCAGGACGATGTCGGTCGCGCCCATGTCGCTTGAGCCGCTTGATTTGACCATGCCTACCTGTGGCGCATGCCAGGCCGCGTTACTACTGTTGAGGGTGAATGCGAGCGTGTCGGAGATATAGATGTCAATCTTTGTGGTGCAATCCACGCGCAGGGCCTGAAACTCACCGGCAGGAACGTTGACCGTCTCGATGTTGCCGACCTTGCATGAGTTCTCCAGCACATTGCGGGACTGGATCGTCGTGCCGCCGACATTCTGCTGACCGAGATAAACGATGTTCTGTGTCCACGTCTGCCCCGGCTGCGGGTTGGCAGGGAAGGAGATGCCGTCATTCGACTCGACGGTGAAATCGAACTGCATGTCAGCGGCACTCACTGTCGGGCCTTCAGAGGATGGGGTCAGGGCGATAATGTTGCCGTCCTGGCAGGCCCAACTGGCGGTACGGGTTGTTCCGGCGCTGAAGGTGTCCTGGTCATCGAAGCCATCGGCGCGGACGGCGCTAATGGTGCGTGTGAAGGTGTCGTTAGTCACCCCGCTAAGCTGGTATTGCCACGACGCCCCCTGCACCACAGGGTAATACACATTCTGGCATGCCCCAGCGGACGAGGTGGCGGGCGTCTCCGTCGCAGCAGGCATTGCCGTAGCAGCAGGCGCGGTTGCGATGGGCGCCGGGGTTGGCTCAGCCGTTGCCGCAGGCGCTGCGGTTGCGGGGGGCACTGCCGTTGGCGCTGTGGTCGCAGGAGGAGCAGAAGATTCGCCCGCCGAACAGGCAGCCAGCGCTATAGCCGCTACGATCAGAACAAGCCAGGCGATTCTCATTGCGGTTTCCCCTTGTCTCATTCCTGCCCGCGCCCCGCTCCGGGTGAGTCGCGGCGCACTTTGTGATGACGATTAAGAATACGAAATCCGATACATCACGATGATCCCTAGAAGAGCATTGCGCGCGAAGGCCCTCGCTCAGGACGTGGAAGCCCCGCAGGGGCTTTTCTGAACTCAGCCAGGGCTTTAGCCCGCAGCGTTTGGCGCTACCGGATGCGAAGATCATAACCGCGGACAATCTTGCCGCCGAACAGTTTAATGCGCCCTCTATCCATACAAGGCGATTGTTACGGCAAAGGGCCGCTTCGCCCCCTCGTGGCGCCGGGTGAGGCCAGGTACACCGGCAAGGGCGACCGGACGGTCGCCCTTGCCGATACAGATGCACAGGAAGGTCGCGGGTTGTCCCCCTCTTGTGGGTGATCCATAGCTCCACAGGTGGAAAGGGGGCAGAGGCTGAAGGGAGAACCTACCGCCTTATCACAGGCACATGCACCAGCCAGCCCGGTGACGTCCAGAAGCCGCCTTGCAAAGCGTAGCTCCCACCGGTCAGCGTGCCGGCGTCGGCCTGGCCAGCCATCCCGCCAAGGCTATAGTCCCCGCCTGTGCTGAAGGTCGCCCCGCCGCCGTCTACTGTGTTCCACGTCAGATTATAGCCGCTGCCCGTCTGCGCGGCAACCACGCCCGCGCTTAGCAGCAACAATGCCACCGTCAGGATGAGAACTCGCTTCATATAGACCTCCTACGGGCTCTGCACTTCCACCGTCTGCACTACCGCCACCCAGCGCGCCTGCGAGCCGAGCGATGAGGCCCGGATGGTCAGCGCATCATTGGGATCATCGGCATTCACTTGAACATCCCACGCGACGACATCTTCGACCACTAATTGCACAATCGGCGAACCTACATATTGGGTGGTGCCACCCTCATTCTCCATTGCTCCAACAATGCGATAGGCAGCCGAATTGCCGCCGGCGTCACGTCCGACGATCATCGCGTCGAAGGCGATTGTGCGTCCCTGAGCGATGGTAAGGCGTTGAGCGACGCCATCCAGAAACAGGTCGACGAAGCTTCCATCATCTGGTGAAAGGTTCCGCATGACATAGACCGAAGTTTGCGCATCACCGGCGCTGTTGAACCAACCGGACGCATACGCCATCTCGCCGTAGTGCGAGGCATTTGCGCGAAACCCGCCGGGGACGGTGGCGTAATCGCCCCCGGCGGTGTTCTGAAAGCCCCCGCCGACGGTGGCGGAGTTGCCGCTGGCGATGTTGGCGCCGCCGCCAGCAACAGTGGCGTATTCCCTGTCATTCGTCGTGCCGGCGCCGTCACCCGCCTGGTTATTGCTCCCGCCGCCCACTGTGCCATAGTTGTCGGTCACCCGCTGGACGAACCCGTTAATGCCGCCGCCACCGATCGTTGCACCCACCACGCCGCCGGTCACGCTGTTGCCGTGGTAGCCGCCGATCAGGTTGGACGTGCCGGCAGTTTGCTGGGTGTATAAGCCGGGAAGCGCCAGCGCATACGGCACAGGCGTGAGCGGCTGCCGCGGATTGAGCGCGGTGTAACTCCCGCTGCTCCCCGTTGGACACTTCACCCCGATGGCCAGCCAGCGCGCCTGCCCGTCGAACGCCCCCGCTCCAAAGTCGAGGTCGGGAATGGTGAAATACCCCGCGCCCACGCTTACGTTCGTCTTCGTTTGCGTGCTACCGATTTGCGTTCCAGCGTTTGCCGCATCGTATAGCTTGAACTCGAAGTCGCACGTCCCGTTCACCGGTGTGCCGCCGTTCGTCAGCCGCCCCTGATACGTGAACCCTGTGCCCGGGTTCGCCTGTAGCGTCGCCCCGTCTTGCAGCTCCACCTGGGCCCGTGTGGAGGTTATCGTCAATAGAATCATCAATCCAAGCACCGCTCCCAGCGCAATCATCGTCTTGCGGGTTCGTCCGTTCATAAGTGGTTTCCTCACTTCACAACATCGCCTTTCCCGGGTTCAGCCACAGTTATCGTTCGACTGCATTGAGCGGAACATCCTGCTGCCGGCGCCCGTCACTCGGCGAAGGTGCACGTCCAGCGGCCCTTCAGTCTGCTCGTCTCGAAGGTTCCTGACTTGCCGTCCGCCGCTACGACGACGGTTCCTTCCCCGGCAAACATCTGCGGATCCTCATTGGGACGGTAGAGGCCGATCTCGAACGTCGCCGGCGTCGGCTGATTTGGCGTAACCCCGCCGCTGACGGAGAGGCTGAAGGTGGCGACCGGCGTCGGCGGCTCCTGGCCAGGCGGCGCAGTGAACATGACGATGAAAGGATCCGCCGACGGCGCGAACGCGCACATGGCAGCTCCGGCAATGGACACGATTTTTAGGCTATCCAACGTGGTGATGCCGGCCATCTCCGGCGGCGCTTCGATCACCACTTCCATACCGGTTAGCGGACCTGTCTGCG
>CAKZSI010000052.1 GCA_937918935.1 uncultured Chloroflexales bacterium
CGCGTCAACATGAGTTCCAGCATGACATAATTCGTGAGAAGAATATCGGGCGGGTTGGTGATGATCGCCTGGCGCGTCTCATCATCCTCCTGCCCTGTGTAGCGGGCGAACGTGACCGGTCCTTGCCCGTCGGGGTAGCCAAGGTGCAGAAACTTGCGCAGCTCGCCCTCCTGACTATTCGCCAGCGCATTCATCGGGTAGACGATGATGGCCTGAATGCCCCGCCGCGTGCCGTGGCGCAGCACGTGATCGACAATCGGGACGATGTAGGAAAGACTCTTGCCCGAACCGGTGCCGGTCGTCAGGACATAATTGTGGCCCTGGCGGGCAAGGCGCACTGCCTCTTCCTGGTGCTGGTGCAGCCGCAGGGGGCGTCCCGCGCCGTGGTATTCGGGGCGTTCCTTGTCCTTGCGGAAGATGCGACGGCACTCCTCATGCAACACGCCCCCGGCGACCAGGTCATCAATCCAGGCGCCAGGGGCGAATGCCGGATTCAACTGGATCAGCGCCTCGGGCCAGAGCAGACCGGCGTGGATGGCCTCGTCCACCGTCGCACGAATGCGCGGGTCGCGGATCTGGAAGAAGCTGCTGATGTAGGCGTTGTAATCTTCAATCAGGCGGTTGCGGAGGTCGAAGATGTTCATGCGCGCCTGCACCAGATAGTCTGTTAACAAATTGCGATGAGTATACCATGCGGTGCTTACTGTTGCAGAAGGTGCGGCGAGGCAGGCGCAACCCGCCCCCGCCTGACCGGCTGATTGTCTGGCCTGGTGGAAGTGCGCACTGCGGTGAGCCAGCGCAGGTTCTATGCAATCAGAGCGGAGACAAGCAGAAACAGGGGTGTGTTTCAGGGTGTATTCATCCTCACAAGGCTTTGCCAGACCTGTGAGGTCAGAGGGCGGCCTCAGGGGCTTGCCTGTGTGGTATCCATCTGCGCCTCCGGGGGCCAGGGTTGCAGATTGCCGGCCCGGTCGCGGGCGCGCACACGAAAGGCGAAGTGTTTCCCTTCATCCGGGCCGAACCAGGCCGTGGTTAGTTCCACCTGGCGCTTCCAGTCGGTCCAGCCGCCGCGGGGCAGCATCCGCACCTGCACATCGTAGCTGGCGATGCCGCTCAGGTCGTCGCTTCCGCCCCAGGTGATCTGGTAGCCATTGCCCTTGCGCTGGATGCCTGTAACCTGGGCGGCGGGCGGCGCGCTGTCCTGGCGCAAGGCCCACATCAGCGCATCGTAACGCACGACGCGGCGGTCGTCGCCGGTTAGATTGCTCAACTCTACCCCGGAGACCGAGCCGCCACTTCCGAAGCCGAAGACCCCCAGGGTCACCCACTTCCCCCCGCTGGCCTGTTGATCAATGCGCGCCTCGCTCACCCCGCCGTCGTGGTAGATGACATAGCGGGCTGACTCCGTCGCTCGTTCTCCGCACTCGGGGATGTAGGCCCGTAGTTCATAGAATCCCGCACCCGTAAGCTGGGGAGTCCAGGTAGCACTGATGGTGGCCTTCGCGGGATCGCTGGTTGAGTAGGTCCAGGCGTGGCTTCCGCCAAGACCACAGGCCGCCTCGGACCAGGAGGCGCTACTGGCGGCGAAGCCCGGATCGCCGTTATCCACGGCAATGGCGCCCGGTTCTACCGTAACCGGTCTGGGAGGGGGTGGGGCCGGCGGCGGGGCCGGCGCGGGGGCCGGAACCTCGATGGGGACGGCGTTGCCCGGCCCCGGGTCGGCGCCCAGCCAGAGAAAGGTCACCTCCACCCAGTCGTTGCGGGTCATACCCAGATCGTCCCAGAACGTGCCATCGGCGATATCAATGCCATTGGGGTCCTGGATACGGCGCCCGCGTTCATCGCGGCCGCCGTTGTAGCCGTGCAACACGGCGGCCTGGGCCATGGGCATGCCCACCGGGAGATCCTTGTAGCGTCGGTTGACATTCCAGTAGTCGTCGGTGGTGTTCCAGGGGCCTACATCCCAGACCGGCACAACCACAGTGCGGCCCTTATAGGTCAGGCGCACGCGGAACTTGTCGGAGCCACGGGGAGAGAGGACGGTCCAGGAGGGCAGGGCGACGAAGCGGTCACGCGGCTGAATGATATGGCCATTGGCCGTGCGCTGCCCGACCAGCCCTTCACGGGTGGCGAAGATGCGGTAGGTGGGAGCGAGGGCCGGTCGCGATTCCTCGGCGGCGGGCCCGGCCCGGGCCTGGGGGGTCAGGGCAGCCATCAGGGCGAAGATGGCGAGGCCGAGAACGCGACGGAGCTGGCCTGCGATCATGCTCTCTCCTGGAGACGTGTTGGTTGGACGAACCCTGCCTGAGGTGAGGGTGTCGTGGTCTGTGAATGAGGTTTCCTTGCATTTCCGTCCCTCTCCCAACCTCCCCTCGTTGGAGGGAGAAGGCGGAAGCCCTCCTCCAGCGGGGGAGGGTTGGGGAGGGGGCGGAGTTACCGAAAAACTTCGTTCACAGAATACCAGTAGCCCTCCCAGAAAAGACAGCGAAGACCCTGACTATCCGGATGGCTCTTATTCCACCGTAAGATTCTGCAGCGATGGAATGGCGGCGAACCAGATCGGCCCGCTGTTGAGCGGAAGCTCGCGATCGTAGCGATCGAAGATGCGCAACTGGGCGAAGCCAGCGCCTTTGCGCCAGGTTGCCTCAATCATCCGCCCGTCGAGGAACACGCGCGCCGGCCCCTGGCCGATCACATCTTGCTGAATGCGCTGTTTGGGATCGCCGGGAATAGGGCGTTCCGGCACCTCGAGGACCACGATGTTCTTAAAGCGCAACTGTTCGCCGGTGACGGCATCCACGTGGGGACGCTGCTGGCGGAAGTAGAGATAGCTATTCGTGGTCCGGTCATAGCGCCAGCTCACATAGGACTCCGGGTAGATGAAGTAATAGCTGATGCGCTGAGCAGTGGGTCTTGCAACGGGCCGGTCGCGCTTGATACGAAAGCCGATCTCGCCCAGATCAGGCTCTTCAGCCCGGCGCTTATCGAGGAAGGCGGCGATGCGGGCGCTGGAGGTGTAGAGATTGTGGGGGGCAAGGCGGTCGGCGCTGCGGATGAAGGAAGTGCTGGCGTTGTTGTGCAGCGCGTCCATATCCACAATTTCGACCGAGGTGGCGGCCATGGTCAGCGCATCGGGGGCCCCGCCGGCATGCACATACACCCCGCGCAGCCCCCTGGCCCATTCGACGAAATAGGCCCGGGCGCTACGCACCGGCCCGATGGTCGCCAGGTCGGGAGTGATGCCGGGGAAATAGACCGCCATGTAGCGGGTAATGCCGTACTCGGCGAGGGCCTCGAAAACGATCGCCGCCTGGTTGAGGCCGGTTTGAGGATAAGCCTTCGGGTGATTGTCAATCATCACCGTGTAGGGCCGGCTGGTCACGCTGCCACGCGGGATAGACGCCTCTGCGGCGCTGCGGGGCGTCGGGGTGCGCGCAACAACAGGGCCTCCGCCAGCCAGGAGAGCAAGCGCCAGCGCCATCAGCAGGGCGGCGCGGTACGTGGTTCTGAGCATGCCGTAATCTTCCTTCCGCATCCGTGGCGGTGTGCACGAACAGGGCCATTTTAACATAAATCCTGCCTTACAAAAAGAGGGGAGTTTGTTAGCAGGTTGTAAGTCCCCTGTCATCTTCTCGTTACTTACGACGTTCGTTCGGACAGGGGGGCGTGGGGTAGTCTGGCAGTAGGAAAAAAACCGCGCATCGTGCGCCAATGACCGTGATCTGCACTCCACGAGTGATAGGCGCGGCATCTGGAGGTGAACCACCAGCACAGACACAGCCTTGCATAGGCCGTCGATCTCATTTCAACACAGGAGAACAGCTATGCTCAAACGACAGCAATTGGTTGTACGGATCGTTCTTGCCTGCTTTGTTGCTGGTCTGGCGCTGTTGATCGGTTTGTGGACCTGGCAGAGCGCCGCCAGTTCGGCCAGCCTGATAGCCACGCCCGCTACGCCTCGGCAGAATGATACGGTAACCCTGATCGGTTCTGGCTTCTCGCCCGGTGAGACGGTGTCCATCTGGATCACCTATCCTGATTTCTCGGTTTTTGGCGTCACCGAAGTTGTTACCAATGGCGATGGGGCCTTCAACTTCCCCTACGTGCCCGATTTCCTGGGCGCTACGTTTACACCGGTTGGCCGCTACACCTATACCGCCTTCGGGCAGAGCAGCGGCCGTGAAGTCTACGCCTCGATTGAGGTGAGCATCGGCCAGGCGCCTGGCCCGTCACCAAACGTTACGCTGAGCGTCCATCCGGCGGGGGATCGCCAGGGCCGCACCTTTATCTTCCGCGGCAGCGGGTATCGTACCAACGAGCCAGTCGCGGTCTGGTTGCGCTACCCCGATGCAACCGTAGAAGAACTGGGGCGCACGCAGGCAGGGCCAGGCGGACAGATCGAGTACGTGCTGAAGGTTACTGGTGCGCCGGTGGGCCGCTATGCCCTGACAGCTCGTGGTGTGGACAGCGGCGCCAATGGCATTGCCGAGTTCGATGTGCAGGTGGCTGATCTGACCGTGCCTTCGGGCCGCGCGAATCTGCGGATCGAGTCCTCGCCCGATGACCAGCGGAGCTTTGCCGTCTTCAGCGGTTGGGGCTACCAGCCGGGCGAAATCGTGACGATCTGGGTCACCCTACCGGATGCTTCCACTCTCTGGATCGGCGATGTGGTCGTTGATACGGGCGGCGCCTTCGTGGCGCGGCTCTACCTCAGCGAGCAGGAGCCGGTTGGCCTGCGCACGTACACCGCCTTTGGCAATACGAGCCGCCTGCGGGCAACCGCTGAGTACCGCCTCGTGCCTGGCGGCGGGCCGGGTACCACGCCTGTTGTTACCCCGGAACCGGATAGTGTGTGTGGCGGGGCCGGATGCCTCTGAGGCGCTGTTGCTCTGCCTGACGGGGCGCGGGAGGGTCGCGGGGAGGCGTAGCCTTCCCGCGACCGCCGTTGTGCGGCCCTGCCGCGCGCCAGGAGGGTCTGGGAGGGCGAAACCCTTCGGGGATACGCTACGTCGTCGTTGTGCGGCGAAGCTGTATGGGGTTCAGCGTCAGGCCGATGGAGGAATGACAGGAAATCAGGGTTCCCCACACGCCTTTCTGCCGCGAGAGTCAGGGTTACCCGTCACTGATCTCAAACGTTTCGGGCGGCAGCACAGGCAATTCACTCAACCCGGCCGAGATCGCCGCTTCCAGACGGCGCTTCAGGTCCCAGAGGTGTTCCAGTTCTTCGTTGATCACGCTGAGGCGCGGGTGCTCGAACTCGTCAACATGGCTGTCTTCGTAGATGACCCGTCGCTCCTCTTCCAGAGCCTCAATCTTTGCGTTAACCTCGATAAGACGGTGCTTTAGATCAGCCATCAGGCTCCTCCCCATTGATGTATGAGCCCGGTTCTTCGCCCCATCATAACACGCTTCATGCCGAGAAACAATCACGTCGGGCCACAGGCCAGTGTTGATGCAACGCTACTGCTGGCAAACCCGGGTGTGCGGGCCGGAGGCTGGCATGCGGGCGGGACGCCCGCGCTCCCAGCCACGCGGGAGTTCGCCAGCAGTATGATGCACCTTCAGCGCCAGGCTGAGATAATGCTCCAGGTCAGGAACCTATGCCGCTACCTCTACCAGTTGGGCGCCGAGCACCCGCAGCAGGTCGGCGACGGCCACGCCAAGCATGACCCCCCGCTGGCCAGCGTTGACGTAGATGCGCTCGTGGGCCGTTGCCGAATGGTCCAGGTAGCAGGGCCAGCGTCTGGGGACAAGGGCCAGGGCGCCGATGCCGCCAATCTTCAGCCCGGTGAGCCGCTCGGTCTCCGCTCGGGGCAGCAGTTCGAGACGCTTCTGGCCAGGCGCGGACGCGCAACGCTTCAGATCGAGCTGCCGATTGGCGGGGAGCATGACCAGCACGGGTCGTCCGTGACTGGCCCCGCCGAGCACCAGGGTCTTGTAGACCTGGCCGGGCGGCAGGCCAATGCGGCGGGCAACCTCTTCAGCGTCCGGCGGGTCGTCGGGGTCGTAAACGTAGGTGTGGGTGGTGTAGGCGACCCGATGGCGCTCAAGCAGGCGCTGGGAGTTGAGTTTGCTCATGGTCTTTAGATATGCGCCGGGAGACCTCTCCCGGCGCGCAGGGGTGCGGGGAGATCTGCTTTCCCCGCGCTCCCGCTGGCGTCAACAGGCGACGCCCTGGCACAGGACGAATCTCCGCAGCGCCTCCGCTACTCCGCCCTCGCCGCAGGCGCCGGTAAGCGCGCACGCCCGGGCGCGCACGGCCGCCGGAGCGTCGGCCATAGCCACGCTCATACCGGCCACCGCGAACATGCTCAGGTCGTTCTCGCCATCGCCGATTGCCAGCACCTCGTCGCGGGTCACACCGTAGCGCGCCATCAATTCGCTCAACGCCTCGCCCTTACTCACTCCCGGCGGCACGAACTCGAAGAAGGCCGCGCCGCTGCGGAGTGTTGCCACGCGCTCGCCGACGACCGCGGCGAGTTCCTGGTCGAGCGCGCCGGCGTGGAGGAAGGCCAGCACCTTGAGCGGCTCAGGCACGTCGCGTAGCTCCGCGGGAGCACAGAAGACGGCAGGCGCCTCGCCGTAGGGCGCCAGCAGGTCCAGGTGCGGCGTTCCGGGCACGGCGTAGATCCCCGCGGCCCCGTAGACAATGTGGGCAATGCCGCGGGCGTCGAGCAGATCGAGCGCCAGGGCCAACTGTTCGGTGGTGAGGGTCGCGCGAACGGTAAAGCGCCCGGTCTCTGGCTCGGCCAGGATCGAGCCGTTGAGGGTGATGTGCGGCGGTCTCAACCCCAGGATGCGCGCGTAGGGCGCGGCCGAGACGAAACTGCGCCCGGTGGCGAGTACCACGCGCGCGCCGCGGGCCTCGCAGGCGGCGATGGCTGCCGCGCTGCCCGGCCCCGGGCGGTGTGCGGCGTCGATCAGCGTTCCGTCGAGGTCAATGGCGATGAGCCGGTAGGGCATAAGCGTGATTTCGGATTTGACGTGTGTGGCATTCCGGTGCGACCTGGCGATGATGTGCACGCGGTCTGTGCAACAGCCATCAGGGTTGCGGGGTCAACAGCGTTGCCTCCAGCGAGGCCCGGTAGCGCTCGCGGTTTCCCACAATGCCGATCTCGCGCGGCTCACCTCCATTGCTATACACCAGACTGCCGGGCGCGATCTGCGCGTCGCACTGGCATTCCTGGCGAGCCAGGGCCAGGAAGGCAGCTTCAAAGGCCCTGTCCACCTCGTTGCGGCTGGCGCCGTAGGGCACGTCAATCTCCAGATCCCGCACACTGAAGGGCCGTGCCACCAGCACCTGCGGTGTTCCCGTAGCTCCTGGCACGGGCGCCACCGCAGGTAGGCGGAGTAGCACGACGGCTCCGGCGGCGCCGGCCAGCAGCAGCGTCAGCAAGCCCAGGACCCAGGGCAGGCGCGAGCGTCGTCTGGTCGCCGTCGCGGTTGGTGCGGGCGTCGGGGCGGGTGCAGGTGCCGGGGCCGGAGTAGGCCGGGGTACCGCCGGCGGTGGCGTAGCGGGCGCAGCCGGTACGGGTGTGGCCGGGGCTGTTGGCGGTGGCGTAGCGGGCGCAGCCGGTACGGGTGTGGCCGGGGCTGCCGGCGGTGGCGTAGCGGGCGCAGCCGGTACGGGCGTGGCCGGAGCTGCCGGCGGTAGCGTAGCGGGCGCAGCCGGTACGGGCGTGGCGGGTGGTGCGGGCGCCGAGATGGGGACCGGCGTAGGTGCCGGGCGGGTCACCGCGGGTGTCGCCGGCGTGGAGGCCACTGCCACCACTGGCGGCGGGGCCGGTCGCAGCGCCGCGCGAAACTCGGCGATGCTCTGGAAGCGATCCTCCGGGCGCATCTGCACCGCCCGCTCGATCGCGTCGGCGGTGCGCTCCGACACGTTGGTGAGGCGCGGGAAGGTAAAGGGCGGATGGTCGCGCGGGTCGCGCCCGCTGAGCAGGTGGTGCAGGGTCGCCCCCAGGGCGTAGATGTCTGAACGGGGCGTAGCCAGGCCCTGGTACTGCTCGGGGGGCGCATAGCCCGGCGTGCCAATCTGTGTCACCCGTTGCTGGGGCTGAAAGACCCGGGCAATCCCGAAGTCAATCACCTTCAGCGTCCCGGCAGGCTGTTCGATCATCACATTGGAAGGCTTCATATCGCGGTAGATCAGGCCCTGGCCGTGCAGATATTCCAGCACATCGCAGAGCTGGTCGGCCCATTCGAGCACCCGGGCCTCGGGCTGGGCGCCCTCACGGCTGACCAGGTCCTCCAGATCCTGGCCACGGATAAACTCCATCACCAGGTAGTGCCGCCCGCCATCGTCGAACGAGGCGAAGATCCGTGGGATGCGCGGGTGGCTGAGGCGCCTCAGCATCTCCGCCTCGGCCTTGAAGCGTTGCATCGCCTCGGCACGCTCCTGCGGGTCGGTAAAGCGGTCGAGCATCTCCTTGACCGCGACCACCTGACCGGCCTCGTCACGCCCCTCGAACACCGCGCCCTGCCCGCCCTCCTTGATGGTTCTGGTCAGGAAGAACTGCGGCCCGTCGTTGTTCAGGATCAGATCGTACCCGCAGTGCTGGCAAAAGCGCGCCCGCGGCAGATTGCTGGCGTGACAGGCGGGGCAGATCAGTGGTTGTTGCATGACTGGGTGATACTAGCGAAACGGCGGCGAGGCCAGCACGCCGCCCTGGCCGAGGTTCCAGACCTTGTTGGGGCCGCGGTCGAGGGCGAAGGGCGTGCGCGGCCCCAGGTTGCGATCGTAGATGTCACCGTAGTTGCCGACTTCGCGGATTATTGCGTAAGCGAAATCGTTGCTCAGGCCCAGGCCCTGGCCGAAGTCGCCCTCCAGCCCGAGCAGGCGCCTGACCCGCGGGTCATCGCTCCGGGCGCGCTGCTGCTCGACATTCTCCTGGTTGACCCGCAACTCCTCGGCGTAGATCGTCGCGAACACCACCCAGCTTACCACGTCGCGCCACTGCTCATCGTTCTCGATAAACACCGGCCCCAGCGGTTCGCGCGAGATCCGCTCGCCCAGGACGACGTGATCCGCCGGGGCGCTGAGGGTCTGGCGCTTGGAGGCCAGTTGGGAGCTGTCGCTGGTCACCGCGTCGCATTCACCGCGGTCATAGGCCGGGTAGAGTTGGCCCTCATCGTCGAAGAGCACGGCCTCGAAGTCGATCCCCCGGGCGGCGAAGTCATCGGTCAGATTCTGCTCGCTGGTCGTGCCCTGCGCCACGCAGATGCGTTTGCCGGCCAGGTCGGCTGAGGTGGTGATGCGGGCGCTGGCGCGCACCATAAAGGTCTGCCCGTCGTGAAAGGTGGTTGGCCCGAAGGCCAGCCCGGCAATGTCGCGGCCCAGGGTCCAGGTCGTATTGCGAATAAGCACGTCCACCGTCCCATTGCGCACAGCCGCGAAGCGCTCATTGCGGCCCGAGGTGGTCAGACCGATGAACTCCACGGCGTCGGGATTGTTGAAGATCGCCGCGGCGATGGCCCGGCAAAAATCTACATCGAAGCCGCTCCACTCATCGCGCACCCGGTCGTAGAACCCGAAGCCGGGAAGATCGGCATTGGCGCCACAGATCAGCCGCCCGCGCTCGCGCACCCGTTGCAGCAACCCCGAGCGCGCCTCAGTAGCCGGGGTTGCGGTCGTATCGCTGGCGACGAGAGCCGGGGTGGGGGTCGGGGCTTCGGTGGGCGCAACCGGCGGCGGTGCAGGCGGCGGCGGGGGGGTGGTTGGCTGGCCGGGGGCCGGGGTGGCGGTGACAATCACCACCACGGGGCTGGGCTGCTCGCCGGGCAACAGGTCAGTGCAGGCGCCGAGCAGCATGGCCGCTGCCAGCAGGGTCAATGGGCGGACAACCAGGCGACGTGACCGCAGCGACGGCCACAGGGCAAATCGACATCCCACGGCTACTCTCCCTGGCAAGGCGCAGAAACGCAGCGGAACCGGACCCGCCGCGAAGCCTGCTCCTATCATACCAGCGTTGTTCAATCCCTGGAGTCGCGATCTGGCCTCATGCAAGGTCTTTGGAGTTGCCCCAACCCACCTGCCGGAGGTGGACTTTGCTCAAGCCCCGG
Organism: uncultured Chloroflexales bacterium; assembly: GCA_937918935.1. GTDB lineage: Bacteria > Chloroflexota > Chloroflexia > Chloroflexales > Chloroflexaceae > JACAEO01. Next base: position 10,063 of record CAKZSI010000052.1, read on the forward strand.
ATCGGGATATTTTTCCTTTGCTAAATGTTTGCAAAGGTAGTACAATACTTGTGTACCCCACTGGTAATCACTATCCGTTCTCTGGCTACGGCTGGCACAGCGTTCAGGCGTGGCCCTGGCTATCAGTATCCGTACAAGGAGGTTGCGCATGCTCTGGAAGGGTCTGGTGGTGAGTGGCGCGGTCGCCGTCGTGGTGTTCGCGGTCATTGCCGCGCTGGCGTTCAGCCCTGCGCCGGCGGGCGGCACGCTGGCCCAGCCCGCGGCGGGCAAAGTGATGGTGCTGCCGAACGGCGTTGCAGCGCCGCAGTTGCAGCCGGCCCAGCCGGCCTCGGCACCCGTTCTGGTTTCTGAGGGCAGCCTGGTGAGCCTGGTGGGCATAGCTCGCGACAGCGCCGAGACCACTGCCCTGAAGCTGGCGGCTGAGCGGCAAACTGCGACCGATGCCGCCGAGCAGAAGGCTCTGATGGGCTGCGGCGGCAAGTAACGCACAGGACGGCGGCCCCTCCACTTTCCCGTGGGGCGCGGCAACCCCTCGTCCCACGGGAACATACCGGGGTAAGCCGGCGCATTCAGCTCTCCGGGAAGGTGGTGCTGGTTGCCAGATCGCCACCTACGGTTGTGACACGCCTCGTTGCAGCCAGTGCGGGATGTGCTACCATCAAGGATACTAAAAGATTGGATTGGACGGGTAAACAAGTACGAGGCCTCTGCAAAGAGGAAAACGGAACGTTTCCCGTTCAATACCGGGGCCGAGGAGATCAAAACGATCGCTCGGCCTCGTGGATTCTCGGGCTACAGTTTATAGCCAATGGTCCGTAGCAGGCCCTTGCGCCAGGCGATCCCCGTCTCGTCTTCAATCCCCAGGGGCGTGGCGCCATCAATCACCCCCAGAATGCCCCGGCCTGCCGCCGTCTCCGCAATCACCACCTCGACCGGATTGGCGGTAGCGCAGAAGATCCGGCACACCTCCGGCACCAGTTTGATCGCGTTCAACACGTTCACCGGGTAGAACCCCGCGCCGAGGACGATGATGAAACTGTGGCCCGCCCCCAGCGCCAGAGCGTTGGTCCGTGCCAGGTCAATCAGGGCCTCATCGGTGCCGCTCCAGCGCACCAGCCGCGCCCCCGAGGCCTCGCAGAAGGCCAGGCCAAAACGTATCCCCGGCACCGCAGTGACCAGCGTCTCGTGCAGATCCTCAACCGACTTGATGAAGTGCGTCTGCCCGAGGATGATGTTCAGGTCGTCGGGCTTGCGTATCGGCACGACGTGCAGTTCCATGGCGCCCTCCTTAGAAGAGGCTGGGAGGGCATGGCCCTCCCAGAACTGTCTTTCGGCTACCCGGGTTATCCGAACATGCGCTCACCAGCCGCCCAGTTCGTGAATGTCTTCGTAGGTGGCCGCCAGACGCCGCGGCTCGGCAGTGAACTCCGCCAGGCGCGGCTGCACCAGCCGCGCATAGTCGGCGAAGGCCATGCTCATGGCCACGCTGTGACTGCCGGCCTGGAAGAAGATCACCGGTTCTTCGGCCAGCGAGCGGTCAACCAGGAGTGGCATATTGTACCCGGCGTTGAAGGGCGGAGTAGCGCCAACTTCACAGTCGGGAAACGCCGTGGCCATCTCCGTCTCGGTTGCCAGGCGCACCTCCCGAGCGTTGAGCGCCTCCCTCACCCTGGCCAGGTCAACCCGGCGGGACGTGGGCAGCGCCAGCATGGTCAACTCCCCGTCGGCGACCACGATCACCACCTTGGCCATCAGCTTGTTGGGAATGTGCTCCCGCTCTGCTACCGCCTGGGCCGTGTAGGCGGCCGGGTGCTCGTAGACCCGGTACTGCACCCCCCGGGCCTGCAGGTAGGCTTCCAGTCGTTCTCGGCACGTCATTGTGCTACCTCCCTCCGCGCTGCAAGGATTTTCCGAACGGACATTGCACGACGGTCATCAGACGCGCGCTGCGCGTATGCCACCGCAGGAGGTTGTCGGCTGCGCTCCCGAACCCTCCCTTTCGGCAGACATAGGAAAACCAGGTTTCCCCCTTACCCCTTCACTCGACCTGGGCTTGCCAGGGCAGAGAAACCCGGTTTTCCCATTTTCGTTTCAGTATAGCTGCAAACCGTGGTCCTGCGCGAAATAGTATGCTCACCGTGCGGAAAGGTCTCTTCACACGCGGCGGGTGAATGATGCGCAACGCGCGCAACTCATCCGCGAGCAGACTACATACACGCTGCTCCAGTTCCCGGAGGTGCGCGGGGTGAATATGCGTGTCGTTACGCTGCCTGGCAGCGAGGGTGAGGTGTTTTGACGTCGGGGCTGGGCCGCACCTCCGTGGAGGGAGAAGCAACTAAGGGCCTACTCCCCCGTGTTTCGGCGCCGCCAGGGCAGGCGATGCCTGATCCAGCGCCACATGGCCCGCACACGTCTGTCGGCGCTCAGCAGAACGAGCCCGACGACGAGCAGTGGCAGGGCGGGCCAGAGGGCTTGCAGGGCCGTGCCATGGTGGAAGCCGGGCAGGTTGGCTACCAGCCAGATGCACAGCGAGCCGGCGTAGCCGGCCCAGCCGGCGCGGATACCCACCAGCAGCGCCAGCGTGATCAGGGCCAGGGGCAGGCCGGCGGGCCGCTCGGGGATCTGGCCGCCGAGAAGCGGCAGCAAGAGGAGTAACACGCCGCTGGCCGCCAGGAGGATGGCCCCGTTCCGGCGCCAGCCCGTGGGTTGCTCGAATTCGTCTGCGGCATACGCCGAAAGGGGTGGCGGGGGCGTCAGCGCCTCCAGGTTGTCGGGGTAGGGAAACTCATCCGGCGCCTGTTGCACTGCCAGCCGCAGCCCATCGCGCGCTGCGGTCTCGGCGAGGGTGCTGAGGTCCGGGTCCGTGGCGAGTGGTTCGGGCAACCACTCCAGGTCAACCGGGCCCGCCGGAAGCGCGGTTCGCAACTCGGGTGGCACGGCGGCGCGCCGAACGGCGAGTGCGGCGCAGATCAGGGCGAAGACGCGCCGGCCGCGTTTCTCATCAACCAGCAGCGCGTCTCGCAGTGGCATTGGCCCCAGCGCCCGCTGCTGCCAGGCCGTCAGCAGGGCCTCAAGCTCGGCGGCCTGCCTCGGGTTGAGCCGTGTCCCAAACCGTCCGGCGCGTAATTCCTGGGCAAGCTGCTGGGTGCTCCAGTCGCGGAGGATCGTTTCAACCAGATTCCGGTCATAAGCGACAATGTTGATGGTGGCGGCGCGTAGTCGGTCGGACAACATGGCAGAGACCGTCTCAGAATGAACGAGAAGTGGTTGAGTCTGGAGGGCGTAGCCCTCGCAAACTGACACCAAAGAGACTTCGTCGCGGCGGGGATGGCGCAGGGGTAAAGCCCCGCCACCCTTACCCTGCAAGGAGAAGTCTTGCAGGTCAAAAACCCAACATCGCATTACCCTCGGCGCGTCTGGCTGGAAAGCAACTCAACCGGACGAACCAGGGTCACCGGGCTGAGTAGTTGCACGCTGCACTCGTCGCACAACTGCTCGAGGGCCGATTGGGCGTCGGGCGTGGCCAGCACCAGCAGGTGGTCGCCGGTGTGGAGCACGGTGCTGCCGTTGGGGATGAGTACAGCGCCGTCACGCTGGATCTGCACCACCAGAACCCCCCGTGGCAACCCCAGTTCCAGCAGGCTGCTGCCCACCAGCGAGGATTCCTGGGGGACAATGACCTCGAACAGGCGGCTGTTGAGGCGCACGTCCGGCACAAACGTGTGGCGGTCGGCGCCGCGCGGCTCGTCGGTGTTCAGCCCCAGCCAGCGCGCCACCCAGTTGATGGACATCCCCTGCAGCAGCACCGATACCAGCACCACGAAGAAGACGATATTGAAAATCGTTGTGGCGCCAGGTATGCCACTGGTCAGGGGAAACGTCGCCAGCACAATCGGCACCGCCCCGCGCAGTCCTGCCCACGAGACCATGAGCAGCTCGCGCAGCGAGCGCCGGAACCAGATCAGCGACCCGATGACGCTCAGCGGCCGGGCGACCAGAACCAGGAACAGGGCCACCAGCAGCCCCACCGGCGCCACCGCCAGCAACTGTGAGGGGAAGACCAGCAGGCCCAGCGTCAGGAACATGGCGATCTGCATCAGCCAGGCGATCCCATCGTGAAAGCGCAGAATGCTGCGCTTGTGCACGATGTTGCGGTTCCCCACCACGATCCCTGCCAGGTAGACCGCCAGGAAACCATTGCCGCCAACCAGGGCAGTGGCCGCGTAGGTCAGCATCGTCGCGGCGAGGGTCAACACCACGTACAGTCCCTCCTGTTGCAGGCGGATGCGGTTGACCGTGAACACGGTCAGCCAGCCGAAGAGGGCGCCGCCTGCTGCGCCGAGGGCCATCTGGAGGATGAAACTGGGTGCCAGGTTCAGCAGCGTGGCCCCGGGGGTGGTGATCAGGTCCACCAACCCGATGGTCAGAAAGACCGCAATCGGGTCATTCGAGCCTGACTCCAGTTCTATCAGCGGTTCGAGATTATGCTTCAGATTGACGCCCCGCTCGCGCAGCACCGAGAAGACCGCCGCCGCGTCGGTAGATGAGACGATCGCTCCCAGCAGCAGGCCGGCGCGCCAGTCGAGGTTGAGCACCAGCACGGCAAAGCCGCACAGGAGCACGGCGCTGAGCACTACCCCGGCATTGGCCAGCACCAACCCCTGGACCAGCACCGGACGAATCGATCTCCACTCGGTATCCAGACCACCGGAAAACAAGATATAGGCCAGCGCAATGATGCCAATGGTCTGCGTCAGGCCAAAATCGCTGAAGGCGATCCCCCCCGGGCCGTCGGAGCCGGCGAGCATCCCGATACTCAGAAACAACAGCAGGGCCGGCACGCCTAAGCGGCTGGAAGTGCGGGTTGCCACAACGCTGAGTAACACCAATCCCGCCGCGATCAGCATCACAAACTCGATTCGCATCCTGCCCTCATCTCGTTCGGTAGTGATCAACGGCAGGTTCCGCAATTTGAACCATGCCCCCATCGCGCCTGCGCGGGCGCGGGCGGTGCATCACCCTGCGCGATAGAACCGTCTGGGAAAGAGGCGCACAGCCTGAACCGCAAGGTTCCGGCCACCACGAAGCGTGGAACAATGGGGGCTTCCCCCTGCATGGTACGAGTGACGGGAGGGAGTGTCAAGGCGAGCGCGGGTGAGGGTAAGAATATCAACGGATGGGCGGGTGTGGGAGGGGGTCGCCCTGCTACCCTCCCCGCCTCTATCCTTTGAGTGAGGCCGAAAGGCACGCACGCAGATAGGCGCCAGTGTAGGAATCAGGAAGAGCGGCGAGTTGCTCGGGGGTGCCGCTGCCCACGAGCCGGCCGCCGTCGGGGCCGCCGCCGGGGCCGAGGTCAATCACCCAGTCGGCGCTTTTGATCATGTCGAGGTTGTGTTCGATCACCACCACGGTATTGCCGCTGTCCACCAGTCGCTGCAACACCTTGAGCAGTTGTTCAATGTCGGCGAAGTGAAGGCCGGTGGTCGGCTCGTCGAGAATGTAGAGGGTGCGCCCGGTGGAGCGCCGGGCCAGTTCGCTCGCCAGTTTGATGCGCTGGGCCTCGCCGCCGGAAAGGGTCGTGGCCGGCTGGCCGAGCCGCACGTAGCCCAGGCCAACGTCGCGCAGGGCCTGAAGCCGCTCGTTAATCGCCGGCACCCGCGCGAAAAAGTCCGCCGCCTCTTCCACCGTCATATCCAGCACTTCGGCGATGGTCCTGCCGCGATAGCGAATGTCGAGCGTTTCACGGTTGTAGCGCGTGCCGCCGCAAACCTCGCAGGGCACGAACAGGTCAGGGAGAAACTGCATTTCCACCTGGATCAACCCCTCGCCGTCGCAGGCGTCGCAGCGCCCGCCCTTGACGTTGAAACTAAAGCGCGAGGCGTCGTAGCCCCGCGCGCGCGCCTCGGGAGTGGCGGCGAAGAGCGCGCGGATAGGGTCAAACACCCTGGTGTAGGTGGCAGGATTGGAGCGCGGCGTGCGCCCGATCGGGCTCTGGTCAATGCTGATGACCTTGTCGAGGTGTTCGAGGCCGTGGATGGCATCGTGGGCGCCGGCGCGCCCGCGGGCGCCGTGCAGGACCTGGGCCGCCTTCGGGTAGAGTGTGTCCATGATCAGGCTGCTCTTCCCGCTCCCGCTCACCCCGGTGACGACCACGAAGGTTCCCAGGGGAATGCTCACGTTAATGCCCTGAAGGTTGTGCTCGCGGGCGCCGCGGATCTCGATGCGCTTGCCATTGCCGCTGCGGCGCTGCCGTGGCACGGGGATGCGCCGCTTGCCGCTGAGGTACTGGCCGGTCAGCGAGCGTGGCTCGGCGAGCACCTCGGTCAGGGGACCGCTGGCGATCACCTCGCCTCCGGCTTCGCCTGCCCCGGGGCCGATGTCAACCACCCAGTCGGCGGCGCGAATGGTCGCTTCGTCGTGCTCCACCACCAGCACGCTGTTGCCCAGGTCGCGCAGGCGCAGCAGCGTCTGCAGCAGGCGGTCGTGGTCACGCGGGTGCAGACCGATACTCGGTTCGTCGAGCACGTAGAGGACACCGGAGAGGCCGGCGCCGACCTGGGTTGCCAGGCGGATGCGCTGACTTTCGCCTCCGGAGAGGGTGACCGCCGAGCGATCCAGTTCCAGGTAGCCCAGACCAACATCGCAGAGAAAGGCCAGCCGGTTACGGATCTCCCGCACAATCGGTGCGGCGATCAGCTTCTCGCGCTCGCTGAGCGTTGCCCGCATTTCCTGGCGCTGGCGCGTCTCCCCTTCAGACGGTTCGCTCTGCGCCGCCTGGTCCCCAATCGCCTCAAGGAGTCCCTCGGCCCAACCCAGCGCCTCGGCCACCCTCATGCGTGTGATTGCCCCGATTGTGTGCCCGGCTACGGTGACGGCGCGCACCTCCGGGCGCAGCCGGGACCCGCCGCAGGCCCCACAGGGTCGCGGCGTCATGTAGCGCGCCAGGGCCTCGCGCTCGGCATCGTCGCGGGTCTCGGCGAAGCGTCGCCGCAGGTTGGGGATGACCCCCTCGAAGGGCGCCTGCACCTCGCGGATCTTGCCGCCAATATGGTAGTGCAGGGAGAGGGCCTCACCATTGGTGCCGTAGAGCAATGCGCCCACCGCCTCGGGCGGCAGGGCGCGGAGCGGAGTGTCGAGCGAAAACCCCAGGTGCTCGGCCAGCGATCCCAGCATGTCGTCGTAGTAGCGCCGGTTGGCCTTGCTTCCCTCGGCCCACGGCGCCACCGCGCCCTCACGCAGCGACTTGTTCCGATCCGGGATCACCAGGGCCGGGTCAAGTTCCTGGACCACCCCCAGACCTCCGCAGGCGGGACAGGCGCCCTGGGGGTTGTTGAAGGAGAAGTCGCGTGGTTCCAGGCGCCCCAGGTTCACCGCGCCATGCACGGGGCAGGCGTACTGTTCCGAGAAGGTCAGTTCCTCGCCGCCGACGATCTGCGCCAGCATCTGCCCGGCGCCCAGTTTCAGCGCCGCTTCTACCGAGTCGCTCAGGCGCACGCGGTCGGGATGGGTGGCGGGTGAAGCGTTCCCGGGCGGATGGCGGATCACCAGACGATCCACCACCGCCTCGATGGTGTGGGGGCGGTACTTCTCCAGTTTCAGCGGCTCGTCCAGTTCGTGCACGTTGCCATCCACGCGTGCGCGCACAAAGCCGCGCCGGCGCAGATCGTCGAAGACGGCCTGATGCTCGCCCTTCTGGCCCCGCACCACGGGGGCCAGGATGAGTATCCGGCTGCCGTCAGGAAGGGACAGGAGGGCATCCACGATCTGTTGCGGGGTCTGGCGGGTCAACGGGCGATCGCACTGGGGGCAGTGGGGGTGGCCGATGCGCGCGAAGAGCAGGCGCAGAAAGTCGTAGATCTCGGTAACCGTGCCGACGGTCGAGCGGGGATTGCGACTGCCGCTTTTCTGATCAATCGCAATTGCCGGCGAGAGGCCATCGATCGAATCTACATCCGGCTTTTCGATCTGCCCGAAAAACTGGCGTGCGTAGGTAGAAAGACTCTCGACGTAACGCCGTTGACCCTCGGCAAAGATGGTGTCGAAGGCCAGAGAACTCTTGCCCGAACCCGACAGACCGGTAATGACCACCAGCCGGTTGCGCGGGAGTCGCACATCAATGTTCTTCAGGTTGTGCTCGCGGGCGCCACGGACGACGATCCAGTCCATATCCGGGTCTGTAGGCTAGCACGTTTGACCGCCAGTTGGAGGAGGGCGGGGAAACTGTATTTCCCCGCACGCCTGCCCGATGGGAAGGTCCGCGCCATTGAGGTATCATGGGACAGTGCGTCATCGTAGCATACAACCCCCGTCGCGGCAAGCGCAACCTTTCCCTCTTTTCCCCGACAGTAGACCGTACGCCCCGTCTTACGAGGAGCGCCATACCTTCGGGACCATTGTCATCCTTGCCAATCTTTTAACCAATTTTATACTAATGCCGTGCCCATCAGGAAACGCCGCTGCGTGGCCCCCGGCGGTATCTCTCGGAAGCGTCTGCCGGGCGCCCCTGGTGACGTGAGTTTCCGTTCTAGATGCGCTGCTAACCGTTTGAACGATAGTGTCGCACCGCACGCTCCACCATACGAAGCGAGGCTCTATGAGGCTGACTCGACGGAACTTGCTCGGTAGTGGCGTGGCCCTGGCGGCCACAGCCGCAACGGCGCGCACGCTGGTCTTTGAGCCGGCGCCGGCCCTGGCGGCCTGCCAGGTGCTTCCCCCGGCTTCTCCGGCGAGCGTTGCGCTTAACCGGCTCGCCTATGGGATGCGCGCCCAGGATCTCGCCGCTTTCAATGCCCTGGGCGCCACCCCCGATGAGTGCTACGAACGCTGGGTCGATCAGCAACTCAATCCGGCGACGATTGATGATAGCGAGTGCGAGCAACAGATCGCCGCTACGCGCCTGAAGATCCGTTATGGTACTGTCAACCAGGCCCGTCCCCTGGAATTGCTCGGCGCAAGTACTGCCGAGCTGTGGGCGCGCGTCAACAGTGGGATGGCCATGGACTGGAGCGAGCGGATCAGGCCCTTCAACGAGGTGCGCGTCGCCACCTGGATCCGCGCAGTCTATAGCCGGCGCCAGCTCTTCGAGGTGCTGGTGGATTTCTGGCACAACCACTTCAACGTGAAGGCCTCCTCTGATGGGAGCATTGCTGCCACCTGGCCGGCCTACGATCGCGTGATCCGCACCCACGCCCTGGGAAACTTTCGCACCTTCGTAGAGGAAGTGGGCAAGAGCGTCGCAATGATGCTCTACCTCGATAATGCCAGCAATCGCGCCGCCGGGGGCGAAGGCGGCAACGAGAACTATGCCCGCGAGTTGTTTGAGTTGCACACGCTCGGCTCAGACAATTATCTCAAGTTCTACGACAACCGCGGCATGATAGAAACCATCAGCTACGCCGGCGAGACCTTTCCGCGCGGCTACCTTGACGACGATGTCTACGAAGCGGCCCGCTGTTTCACCGGCTGGACGATTGCCAATGGGCGGGATGGCCGCCCCAATACCGGCGAGTTCTACTTCCTCGCCGACTGGCACGATACCAATCCCAAGACCGTGCTGGCCGTGCGTCCCGCGCCGGGCATCCCGCCAGCGCCCAATATCCCCCGCAATCAGCCCGGTCTGACCGACGGCCAGCAGGTCTTCGATCTGCTCTGTAATCACCCCGGCACGGCGCGACACATCTGCACCAGACTGGCCCGGCGGCTCGTCGCCGACGATCCGCCCCAACGAGTGATTGACGCGGCAGTCGAGGTCTGGATGGCCAATCGCCGGGCGCCTGATCAGATCCGCCAGGTGGTGCGCGCAATCGTGTTGGCGCCGGAGTGCCGCGCCACATTTGGGCGCAAGATGCGCCGGCCGCTTGAGGCGATGTGGGCCTTTCTCCGCGCAACCGACGCCCGCCTGCCGAGCGACGTGGAGTCCGTGGACGGTGACCCGGCCCGCGGCGGCTACTGGAGCAGCCTGTTTTACACCGCCGACCAGAGCGGGCACCAGCTCTTCGATTGGGACACGCCAACCGGCCACCCCGATACGGCCAGTTACTGGGCGAACACTAACAGTTTGCTGGCGCGCTGGAACAGCTTCTACTCCATGACCCAGGGCTGGGGTGGGAACGTGAGCATTGACGTTATTGCCCAGACCAATCTCAACGCCTCGTGTCGCGAGATCGTTGACGAGTGGAGCAGGCGTCTCTGCGGGTTCGAGCTCACCCCTCGGGTGCGGACCGAACTGATCAACTTTCTTGCCTTTGGCGGCGACCCCAACGCCCCGCCGCGCCCGACGCCGCGCGCCCCGGATTGGGGCGCGATAGAGGGCGTTCACGATCGCGTGCGCGCGATGGTGCAGCTTCTGGCGATGAGTCCTGAATTTAACCTGCGCTAGGTCATGTGTCTGGCGCGTTCCGCCGGAGGGCCGACCTTCCCCCCTGGTCGCCCTCACGTGGCCGGGTGTGTCCCCCCCGCCCGGCCACGCTCTCTCTGTATGCTTCGACCGGGGGTAGGGGAATCCACGAGGGCCGCCCCTACCTCCTGCAAAGACTTATCTTGATGCATCACCGCACGTTCGATAGGAGGAACAACCCGTGGAAGTTACACGACGTGAATTTCTTGTAGGGTGCAGTGCGGCAATCGCGGCCCTGGCAGCCGGCCGCGTCGGCCAGTTGATCTTTGCCGACCCGGTCAGTGCCGCCGGCAGTGACGAGATTCTGGTGGTCGTGTTCCTGCGGGGCGGCTGTGATGGCTTGAGCCTGCTCTGCCCCTACGATGACCCGGCCTACCGGCAGGCGCGCGGCTCGCTCGCCCTGCCCCTCACGGGTGAAAACGCGCCATTGCGGATCGATCCGCGCAACCCCTCCTACGGCACGAGCAGTTTCGGCCTGAACAGCAAAATGCCCCATCTCAGGGAACTCTACGACGCCGGGCGGCTGGCCATGGTCCACGCCTGTGGCCTCAACGACGATACGCGCAGCCATTTCGATGCTATGGACTACATCGAGCGCGGCACGCCGGGCAACAAGACTACCGAGAGCGGCTGGATCACCCGTCACCTCCAAACCAGCGGCCTGAGCATCGGGCTGCTGCCCGCGGTCTCTGCCGGCAACCAGACCCCGGCCTCGCTGCTGGCCTACCGAGACGCTGTGGCGATGCCCAACCCGCGCTCGTTCACCATCAACACCTACTGGCGCTACAACCGCCCCGAGGATAACTATCCGCTGATGCGCGCGTTGGAGACCTTCTACCCGGGCAGCGGTCTCAACCCCCTGGATATCGCCGGACGCCGCACCATTGAGACGATCAAGGCCATCCGCGCCGCCAATCCAGGGAACTATACGCCGCGCGATGGCGTTACCTACCCTGGCGGCTCGTTCGGCAATGCGTTACGCACCGTGGCGCAGCTTGTCAAAATGGAGCAAGGGCTGCGCATTGCCACGGTGGACCTGGGGGGCTGGGATACCCACGAGAACCAGGCTCAGAGTGATGGCAACGGCTACCTGCCCGAGCGGCTGGGGATGCTCTCACAGGGACTGTTCGCCCTCTACAGCGACCTGGTCGATTACCAGAGCCGCTTAACCATCGTCGTGATGAGCGAGTTTGGCCGGCGTCTGGGGCGCAACGCCAGCAATGGCACCGACCACGGCCACGGCAACGTCATGCTTGTCCTTGGCGGCGGGGTCAACGGCGGCCAGGTGTACGGCGCCTGGCCTGGCCTGCAAGACCTCGACCAGGGTCAGGATCTGCGGATCACCACCGATTTTCGGGTCGTGCTGGGCGAGATTATCCTCCGGCGCCTGGGCAACCCCAATCTCGGGGCGATCTTCCCTGGCATGACCCCGCAGATGTTCCAGCCCCCTGGCCTGGTCAGCGGGGTGGATCCAGGGCCAATCGTCTGGGCCGGGGCCGTCGGTGAGGAACCGGCACAGCCCGCGCAGAGCCGCGATTTGCCGCAGCGAATCTATCTGCCGCTCACGGCGAATTGCTGAGAAGGTGAGGGTCCGGGTTCTCAGGTGTAGGGTTTTTCGAGCGAGAAGGGGTTTTCGGCGTTCCAATGCGCTTCCGACCCTCACCCCCTGCCCCCCTCTCCCGCGCGCGGGAGAGGGGGGAATTCGGCGTCCCAATGCCCCGGATGACGAATGCGACGCGAGGATGTGCCGGAAAACCCTACACCTGAGAAGAGGGTCCGGGGGGGTGGAGCCTTCCCGGACCCGCCTCATTTCTTGCCTGTTTGGAGGAGGGGTGGGGCAACCCGGTTTCCCCACGCCCCTGCCTGAAATCGGCCTCCACCCGCAACCCCTCTTCGGCCTGTACGAGTGGGGCAACCCGGTTTCCCCACGCCCCTGCCTGAAGAGAGGGTCTTGAAGGGCAAAGCTCTTGCAGGAATACCCGGTAGATGCGAAACGTCGTTCGCTTCCTACCATCCCCCGCCGGAGCGGCCCCCGCCGAAGGAGCCGCCCGCGCTTCCCCCGCCAAACGAACCGCCCGACCCGTGGCGGCTGCCCCAACCGCTGCCACCGCTACTACCGCCGCCACTGCTCCAACTGCCGCTGCCGCCCCAGCCGCCTCCAGCGATAATGATCGGGCCAGGGCCGGGCATGTTCGGCCGGTCGTAGGAGCGGAGCTGGCGCTCGATGTCGCGGGCCTCATCACGGATGCGCTCGGCGCGTTTGAGGGCCTTGTTCAGGGCTTCCTCCCCGGTGATCGGCAGGCGGATCTGGTCGAAGTCCTGCCGGAGGGCCTGCAAACGCTGGAACAGGTTCGCGGGTGCGCGCACACGCACGCGCGTGCCGACGCTCTCGGCGGAGTTGAGCCAGTTGCGCGCCTCGGCCAGGGTGCCATTGAGCTTGCTCCGAAGCTGTTCCAGGCGTTGCACGTCACCATACACCGCCTGGTAGACCGTCTGCGACTCGCGCTGCAACTCCTGATAGGCGACGCTCAGTTGCTCGAGCGCCGCGCGCCGCTCTTCTTCCTCCACCTGGCGAGCGCGGGTGTCGAGGGCCCGGGTCTGCTCGAAGCGCTGGAGCAGCTTCTTCACCGCAGCGATGCTGGCGGGAGTAATGTCAGCATCGTGGACATTGACGAACCTGGCGATCTTGTTGACCTCGCCGGTGATAATGGGCTGGAGACGATCGGCCTGCTGGCGGAGCTTCTGCATCGTCTCGGCCTCGGAGCGGGCCCGGGCCAGGGCCTCGTCGGCGAGACGGTCGGCGGTGGTGGCTGCCTCGGCGAGGCGCAGCCAGTCGGGTTTTTCCCGTTGGGCCTCGGCCCGGGCAATCGCCAGTTGTGCGGCGGCCTCGCGGAGTTGTTCCTCAGGCGCCTTGCTCACATCGGGGTCGTGGGTGCGCACGAACTCTTCACCGGCAGCAATGCTGCGCTCGGCCTCGGCAAGCAGGGCGCGGGCGGCGTCGCGGGCCTGCTCGAGAGCCTTGAGACGCTCGATAATTGCCTCGATCAACTGGTCCACGAAGGCCAGTTCCTGCTCTGCGGCGTCAAGCTGTTCCTGGGCGAAGAGGAACTGCTGGGCCTCCATGGAATTGGCGGTGCGGGCGCGCTCCCAGTGCTCATGGGCGCGATCGGCAGCAGCCTGGGCCTCGCTGCCGTTGCCGCGGATGTCGTTCCAGGCGCTCTCGGCGAACTCGTCAACGATGTCAAAGACGCGGCGCCCCTCAGCGATGCGTTCGGCGGCCCGCAGGCCACGTTGCTCAAGCTCGGCGATGCGCCGGGTGTTGGCCTCGTAGAGCGCGGGCGCGCCACTGCCCTGGGCGATGGCGGCCTCCAGATGCGCCTGGGCCGCCTCGAGCCGGGGGAGGGTGGCGTCCGGTTCGCCGCGCTGCAGGGCAGCGGCGGCCTCGGCCAGGGCCTGATCGGCCTCGTCCAGGGCCTCACGGCTGGCGTCGAGCCGGAAGCCCTGCCGTTCAACGGCGATGCCGCTCTCGCGCTCCTGTGAGATGCCGGAGCGGATCTGGGCGTGGCGTTCGGCGATGGCGCCGATCTGCTGGCTGCGTTCCGACGCTGCCCGGGCGGCAGCAACGGCATCGGCGAAGGCGAACTTCGCCAGGGCCGCCGCCGCGCGCTCCACCTGCTGCTGGACCGGGGCGAGGGCCGCCATAGGGTCGGCAAGCTCCTCACCCAGGACCGCAAGCCGGTCGGCAGCGCCGGTCAGGCTTTTTTTGCCCGCTCGACCTCCTCGCGCGCCTGCCGCGCCTGTTCATCGAGTTCGGTGCGGAGTCGTTCAACCACCGCCAGATCCTCGCCGATCTCCCTGGCCTCAGCCACAATCGTTTCGTAGGTGGCGGCGGCCTGAAGCAACTGCTCGTTGGCAGGCTTCTCGCGGCGCTCCAACTGCTCGGCGGTCTCCTTGAAACGGAGCTGGGCCGCGACAAAGCGATCGCTGGCGGCGCGCTGGAGCTGGCTCAGCCGCTCCACTTCAGCCGGAGGGTAGGAGACCCGGTCGAACTTCGCCTTCTCCGCGGCGGCGTTGAAACGCTGGCCGAGAGCGGTGATAAGCGCCGCGGCCTCCTCGCGGGCATCTTTGAGCCGCTGCTGGGCGGCGCCACGGGCCTTCGCCGCACGCCGCCGGCGAGCCAGGGCGTAGCCGCCTGCGCCCAGAGCCGCCAGGCCGCCAACACCAACGACAATCGGTGTTGGATCAATGTTGGTGCCGCCGCCGGGTTGGGGTGGGTTCTTTATCGACTCCTCAATCGCCCCGAGGGCCGTGGTCACGCCGCGGGTAAAATCGCCGGCGGAGAGACCAGGGTTAAGGGCGGTGGTGCGGATGTACTCGGCATTGTCGTTGACTTCGAGTGCCGCGTTCCAGTCATCGCCATAGCTGATCTCGCTATAGCGCTGGTTGAGCGCGACATAGATGGCGATGGCATTGGTGCGCATCGCGCCGTCGCTGCGCATCAGGCCGTCGTCCACGAGACGTTCGGTAAAATCGTTGGAACCGCCGTCTTCCACCAGGTAGACCGCCACGGCGGCCCCCCGGTTGACCAGGGGGCGGGCGGCTCGCTCGACCGCGTTCCGGTCCAGGCGCCCGCCGGGGTCGCGGATGATCAACTGGCCCTGGGCGAGGGCCGGAACCGCCAGCAGCAGCAGGAGGGCCACCGCGGCTGCGAGACGGATCAACTGGCGCATGGCAGTTTTCTCCTCTGGCTTTTAATCGGCAGCCTCCAGGGCCTGTTCCAGGTCGGCAAGGAGGTCGTCCACGTCCTCGATGCCGACGCTGAGGCGCACCAGGCCGGCGGGAACCTCCAGGGGCGAACCGGCGACGGAGGCGTGGGTCATGGCGGCGGGAACCTCGATCAGGCTCTCGACGCCGCCAAGGCTTTCGGCCAGGGTGAAGAGGCGTGTGCGGCTAACGAGACGGTGGGCGGCGGGCGCACCTCCCGCGGCTACGAATGAGACCATGCCGCTGAAGCCATGCATCTGACGGCAGGCCAGGTCATACTGTGGATGTTCGGGCAGCCCGGGGTAGAATACCTGCGTCACGGCGGGATGGCCCTGCAGGAATCGGGCGACGGCGAGGGCGTTTTCGCCGTGCTGGCGCATGCGGATGGCGAGGGTCTTGATCCCCCGCAGCACCAGCCA
Organism: uncultured Chloroflexales bacterium; assembly: GCA_937918935.1. Classification (GTDB taxonomy): domain Bacteria; phylum Chloroflexota; class Chloroflexia; order Chloroflexales; family Chloroflexaceae; genus JACAEO01. The sequence continues at coordinate 25,642 of CAKZSI010000052.1, forward strand.
GCAATCGAAGGGGCCGGGGGTGGCCCCGGCGGCGTTCTGCGTGAAGCGCAGCCGGGCGGCGACCTCGTCCTGCGAGGTGATCACCGCGCCGCCAACCACATCGGAATGCCCCCCGAGGTACTTGGTGGTGGAATGGAGCACGATATCGGCGCCGAGTGCGAGGGGCCGCTGGCAGGCGGGGGAGGCGAAGGTATTGTCAACCACCGTCAGCGCGCCGTGCTGGTGCCCGATGGCGCTGATCGCGGCGATGTCGGCCAGCTTCAGGAGAGGGTTCGTAGGTGTTTCGAGCCAGATCAGGCGCGTGGCGGGGCGCAACGCCGCCGCCACGCGCTCCGGGTCGCGAGTGTCAACAAAACTGGTGCTGATGCCCTTGTCTTCCAGCACACGCTTGAAAAGCCGGTAGGTGCCGCCGTACACATCGTCGCCGCAGAGCACGTGATCGCCCGCCCGCAGCAGGGCCAGGGCGATGGTGGTTTCGGCGGCCAGGCCAGAGGCGAAGCACAGGCCGTGCGCGCCACCTTCGAGAGAGGCGAGGGCCGTTTCCAGCGCGGTGCGAGTGGGGTTGCCAGAGCGGGCATAGTCGTAGCCCTTGTGCACGCCCACGGCTTCCTGAGCAAAGGTGCTGGTCTGGTAAATCGGGACGATCACCGCGCCGGTGGCGGGGTCGGGTTCCTGACCGGCGTGGATGGCGCGGGTGGAAAAACCGTAGTCGGGCATCGTCGCCTCCGTGGCTGTAATGGGCCGCACCGGGATTATAGCACGCTGATCATAGTCGGAACGGCCCGGCAGGAGTATAATGGTGCGTAGAAATACCCCGCGCCCCGCGGCGGGAGATGGTTCTTGCTCAAGCTCTGGCCACCCGAACCAGAGGAGCTGTAACGTCCAGGGGGAGGCCCCTAGACTTCACGCATTGCGTTGGTTCTGGCGGCGTAGCCGCCAGAACCAACGCCATATGGCTCTATCAAGCGGTATGGCCGCCCTACCCCTCCTGCGGGAAGCGGACCTTCTATCGGCCCTGCCCCCTGGACAAAGGGTATTGTTTAGAACGTCAACTTGCGGTATGATATGACAACGAGAAGCCGCAGAAAGGCAGGGGTGCCATGAATGACGCGCTGATTATGTTCGGCATCATGCTGTTCGTGCTGGTGGCGCAGGGGATCCTGTGGGCCTGGGTGTTTACCGAGCGCAACCGTAAGATTCCCGATGTGAAGATCATGAACTGGCGCGAGTTGCTCGAAATGTCGCAGAAGGGGATCGAAGACGCCTATCGCCGCGCGCGGAGCGGTCTGACACGGCGGTAGGACTGCATCCAGGCTTCGTTGTTGGGCCGAAGGATTGGCTGCACCAATCCTTCGGCCTTACTGTCGTCCTGCGAGGCGCTGCAACTGTTCCACGTCGATCAACGAAATAACATCGTCGTCAATGCGGATCATCCCGGCTTCACGCAGTTCGCCGATGGCCCTGGTAACGGTCTCGCGATAGGAGCCAATCATCTCGGCGAGTTGCTGGTGGGTGTAGCGCACGACGATGGGCGGGCTGTCGGGGAGGGCCGCGGGCAGGGACGGGAGCCCTGCCAGGTTGAGGAGCACGCTGGCGAGGCGCTGGGCGACGTTTTTGAAGGCGATGTCGGCCAGTTTATTCTCCATGGCGCGCAGGCGCTGGCCCATCAGTTCCATGAAGGCAAGGGCTACCTGAGGGTAGCGTTCGAGGATGCGGCGCAGGGTATCGCGCCCGATCAGCCCGATGACGCACTCGGTCATCGCCTCGGCAAAGGTGTCGTGGAGCCACTGCCCCACCAGGGTCATCTCGCCGAAGATCGTGACCGGTTCGAGCACCATGAGCGTTAGCGCACGGCCCTCGGGCGAGAGCTTGTAGATCCGCACGCGCCCGGAGCGCAGCACGAAGAGTTGCTCGCCAACTTCATTGGGTGAATGGAAGATCTGCCCGGCAGGGTAGATGCTGTAGCTGATCAGGCGTTCGATCTCGGCCCGCTCGGCGGCGCCGAGGTGGGCGAAGATGTCGCCCGCAGTTACGCAGTGGATGGCGGGTTCATTGGTCATGAATTAGAACCTGGGAGCGCGCCCGACGGTTCGTCGAGCGCGCCGGCAATGCGCGTGCCGCCCTCCGTGAAGCCGGCAAGGTTGGTGATACGCGCCGCGACGGCGCCAGCGGCGAGTGCGTCGAGGGCCGCGCGCACCTTGGGGATCATGCCGCCGCTGATGGCCCCCCTGGCGATGGCCGCCTCGATGGCCGCCGCATTGAGCCGGGGGGCGATGTGGCCGTCGAGGATGACACCAGGCACATTGCTGACAAAGACCAGTTCGCTGTCTCCCAGCGCCCCGGCGATGGCCTGGGCGACCATGTCGGCGTTGATGTTGTAGCTCAGCCCATCGGATTCGCCCATAGCCACGGGCGCGAACACCGGTAGCCAGCCTAGATCGAGCATCGCGCGGATGGCGGCAACATCAACGCCAGTAACCACCCCGACGCGACCAAGGTCGGCTCCATCGGGGCGGTAGGGCGCGCAACGCAGCAACCCCAGGTCAATGCCGCTGAGACCCACCGCGCGGGCGCCGCGCGTCACCAGATGAGCCACCAGCCGCTTGTTGATCGTGCCACAGACCACCGCCTGCATAATCGCCATCGCCTCGGGCGAGGTTACTCGCAGCCCCGCGATGAACTGCACCGGCAGGCCGGCGCGGTCCAGGGCCGCGCTGATTTCCTTGCCGCCCCCGTGCACCAGTACCAGCGGCCCGCCAAAGGCAGCCACGGCGGCGCTCAGGCCCTCCAGAAAGGCCGGCTCGTCCAGTTCGTTGCCGCCGACTTTCACCACGGTAATGCGTGCCACACGCTGTGCTCCCCGGAGGAACATATCGAAACCGCGGTCAGGGCTGCGCCCTCCACGAAACTCGTAACATATGGCTCACGGTTATTTCAGGATAACAATATTTCTAAGAAGATGCAAGCCGGCCTTACACTCAACCAGACGTCGGCGACCGAGGGTGTTATTTACCCCGCCTCGCCGCTTGTCGGCGCGAGTGCCGCGAGCCGCATTGTCAGGTCATCGCCCCGCCAGGCCGCCAGACGGCGCCGGTACAGCAGGGCCATCCAGATTGGCAGCAGGGGCAGGGCGACATTAACCGCGCCTACCCAGACCGCCGCAGTAATGGCGCGCCCGGCGAGCGACTCGGCGCCGAGTAGAAAGAGTACTGGCAGTGACACCAGCACTCCGATAGCCAGCGTTGCGGCCACGGCAATCGCGCCAAAGACCAGGCTGGCGCAGACGAAGGTCAGGAGGTTCTGGCCGAAACGGTAGAAGGTGAGATCAAGACTGCGTCTGATGGCCTGGCCCGCCGTAAGGTGTTCGTGCACGAAGGGCTGCACGGCGAAGATCGCGCTGCTGTAGGCCGCGCCATTGACAACCAGCAAGACCGCGTAGATCAGCACCACCCCGAGGATGACGGCCACGATCCCCGCCACCGACACCGCCGTGCCCGCTGGTCCCCCAACAACACTGGCCGAAGAAAACACCACAAAGCCTGCGAAGCCGAACACATAGGCCACGCAGATACAAACGCTGCTGATCACCGATACTACGCTCACCGCCACCACGACGAACACCGTCCCGTAGCAGCCCATGCCAAGCATGCGGAGCGGTCCCAGGGCCAGGGCCCCGCGCAGGGTGACGGCCTCGCCGTTGGCGGCCATCGCGGCGGCGCGGCTCACCGCACCCATTACGTACAGACCGAGGGGCAGACCCGGCAGTGTGGCCAGGAGGAGGAGCACCGTGCCCGATGGGGTGGCGAGCCAGTCGCTGGCGATGACCGACGCGGTAAGCAGCGCACCGGCGGGCAGAGCAGCGAGGGAAGCCAGCATCAGCATGCGCGGAAAGGTGCGTCGGTACAGGCGCAGGCCCTCGTCGAGCAGATCGAGGACCGGCTCCAGCACTGCCCGCAGGGATTGTCGCTGTGTACGCATTGCCTCCTCTGGCAGGGCATTGGGAAACCAGGTTTCCCACCTTCACCCAATCGCTGCTGGCGGAGGACCTCACCCTCTATCGCTAGAGATTGCCGTCTGCAATCTGATCGGCCTCGGCCACCAGGCGCAGGAGCACGGCATCGCTGGCGACCGGGGCGGCCATGGCCGTCAGGAGGGCGCTGGCGCGTGCGGCGCGCTCAGGGGCGATGGCGGCCAGGGCGGCCAGAAAGGCCGCGTCGTCGAGGTGTGGGCTCAGCCCGCTGGCGCGGGCCAGGCGCCGTTTGAAGGTCGCGCGGTAGTGGGCCTGCAGCGCCTCGCGCTTGCCGGCACGGTGCAGCAAACCGGCCATACTCTCCAGATATTCGGCGCTGCTGCGGCGCGCGATCTCCTCACGCAGCGGCGTCGCCCGGCCAAAGCGCCGCCCGGTGAGCGCCAGGTAGGCGGCCAGTGTTAGCGCGGTGTAGAGAATGGCCCACCCCCAGGGGGTGCCGAGTAGCAGCGCGCGCAACGAGGGCTGGCTGACGAACCCGTGGTGGTACTCGTCGAAAACCACGCGCCTGCCCGGTGGCACACGCCGAAGCATGTTCAGCACCATGGCCGCATTGTCGCCATCGTCCAGACCGGCGTTGGTGAAGGGGTACAGCGCGGCGCTGGCAAAGACATAACCGGCCCCATATGGCAGACCCAGCACCAGCGGTGCGTTGTTGGCGCCTGCCAGGGGCGCGGCGTCTGCACGGGTAGTGCGCAGGGCCGTGGTGGTGCCGGCAACCACGGCGCGGGCTGGCGGTGCACTAAAAGCCGGCTGGAGCACCGGCGCCGGTTCGAGCGACTGGTCCGGCGGCGGGGTAAAGAGTGCCAGGTCGAAGACCCGAAACAACGGCGCCGCTCCCCCCAGTTGCCCGGGGCGGTCGTCGGCCACTATCAGAATACCGCCTTTCTCAACCCAGTCTGCCACCGCCGTGGCTTCGTCGAGGGTATAGTGCTCGCTGGGGCCGAGGACGATCAGCATGGCCGCTTCAGGGTCGGGCACAAAGCGCTCGCGGTACTGCAAACGGCGCACATCGTAGCCAAGGGCGTCGATCCAGCGGTAGAGCGCCAGCGCCCCACGTGGCCCGCTGGCGTGGCTGCTGGCGCCGATGCCCGGCACACTGGCCGCCCGTCCCGGCCCCAGGGCGATAAACAGCGCCAGAGCAGCAAACAGGCTGGCGAGGATGAGGATGTCACGCCGCATCGCCGGCATGCTCCCGCAATTCGCCTACCCGGCGCGCATACTCGGCATACTCCCGGGCATCGATCGGCGCCTTGCCGTACCAGACCCGGTCGGCGGTTTCCACGACCGGTTCGAGGCGTTCGTGCAGCGGAGGCTGATCGCGCAGGCGGGCCAGGTGCTCACGGTTGGTCTGGTGAGGTTCATAGCGCAGGCGCCCGCGCTCATCGAGCCACAGGAGCGCGGCCAGGGCCAGCACGCGCACGGCCTCGCGGTAGTTGCCCTCGCGGGCAAGTTCGTCGGCGCGATTGCGCGCCTCGGCGGCGGTCTGCACCGTCGCGGCGGGCCGGGCGTCCAGACGGCTCTCCGTCCGCAGGGTCCGGCGCAGGTCCCGTAGCCACAGCCACAGCACCGCGAGGACCAGGGCGCCGCCGGCGGCGAGCAGCGCCCAGCCAGCGACGGTTCCAGAGGGACCAGCCGCCTCGCCGATGGGTCCGGGTAGACCCTCCAGCAGGCGCGCCAGGCGCTCAAAGAACTGGTCGAGAGGACCGGGTTCGCGTGGCCGCGACTCGGGGCGGGCGAAGGGTGGACGGGCGAGAATCTCCTTCAGCCGTTCCAGAGCGTCGTCCGGAGGAGACGGACCGGCCCCCGCCAGGGTGTCAATCAGGGCGCCGAGGCGCGCAGCGATCAGGGGCAGGCGCGGCTCAGGACGCGCCAGTTCCTCGGCCAGCCAGCGATTGTCCACCGGCGCGCTTTCGCCATCGGGGAGCGCCACCGAGGTGGTGGCGATCAGACGGGGAGCCACCAGGTCCAGGCTGATGCGATCGCCCCGTTCGGCGGCCGCGCGCGCCTCGCGCAGGGCCTGTTCGTAGGCCGCCAGGCTCAGGGTGGCCTCCTGAGCAGCCACTGGTACGGCCCACGCCAGCAAGGGTAGAATGATCAACCCTGCGATACCAGACAGGAACAATGCGACGATGCGGCGGTACGTGGTGATGGGGCGAAGGGCCATAGTGCTGGTGTTTGCCTTTGTGGATGGCTGTTCTGGTTGGCCATCCCCACTTATTGTACCAAATGTGGCGTAAAGCCGTCCCGTCGAGAAGGCTCTATGCCACGCCGGAGCAATTGACAACCAGCCACCACGCGCGTACCATTGCCGGCGATGACACCCGGCTTGCGGAAGGAGATCCCGGTGAACGAACAGCAAGACACGCCACAATGGCGTCTGGAGACCAGCCTGGTTCACGCCGGGGAGCGTGCCGCCGCCCCACAGGCCCTGCCCACGACGACGCCGATCTACACCACCAGCACCTACCTCTACCCCACGCTGGCCGAGCTTGATGCCGCCTTTGCCAGCGGTGCGGGCTACCTCTATGCGCGCTACGGCAACCCCACCGTTGCTGCTCTGGAGAGTGCCATCGCCGCCATCGAGGGCGCGCGGGGGGCGGTAGCCTACGCTTCGGGGATGGCCGCGCTACACGCCGCCCTGCTCGCCGCCGCAACGCCCCGCGGCGAAACCGCGCCGCAGCCACGGGCCATTCTCGCCGCCCGCGACCTCTATGGGGCGACCACGGTGCTGCTGGAAGAACTCTTCGTGGCCCGCGGCGTGGTGGTGGCCTACGCCGATATGTGCGACCTCAACGCGGTCGAGGCGGCCCTGGCCGATCTGCGTCCCGAGGTGGTGCTGGTCGAGCAACTGTCGAACCCGCTGCTGCGCGTGGTTGACGTGGCCGGCCTGACGGCGCGCTGCCGGGCGGCAGGGGCGCGCCTGGTGGTTGACAGCACCATCGCCACCCCGCTGCTGCAACGCCCGTTGAGCCTGGGCGCCGATATTGTGGTTCACAGTGCGACCAAGTACCTGTCAGGCCATGGCGACACCCTGGGCGGTGTGGCCGCGGCGCGCACCGCCCTGTTGCACGACACGCTGGTGCGGCAGGCGCGGCTCCTGGGCGCTTCGCCGGGGCCGTTCGAGGCCCAGCAGACGCTGCGCGGTATGAAGACCCTGGCCCTGCGCTTCGAGCGCCAGTGTGCCAGCGCCGCCCGTATCGCCACGTTTCTCGACAACCACCCCGCCGTGATACAGGTTTACTACCCCGGTCTCCCCGGGCATCCCCAGCATGCCCTGGCGGTCGCGGCCTTCGGTGGGCGCTTCGGCGGCCTGGTGAGCTTTGAACTGGTCGGAGATACGCTCGCCCTGCAGCGCTTTGTGGATGGGTTGCGCCTGTTCCTGCCCGCCACCACCCTGGGCGACATCTACAGCCTGGTGAGCGTGCCGGCACTCGCCTCGCACCGTGAACTCGGCCCCGAGCGGCGCGCCGAACGCGGCATCAGTGAGATGCTGGTGCGCCTCTCCGTCGGCATCGAGGCGGTTGAGGATCTGATTGCCGACCTGGAGGCGGCGTTAGACCTGCTATGAACCCGGGGAAACCGGGTTTCCTCATACCCCGGCCCGTGGGCGGGCGCCCCCTGTACCGCAAGTGCTCGCGGAACGTGTTACACTATAGGCTATGCAAATGCTTATCTTTACCGGTCCCGCGGGCATTACCGCCCTGGCCGCTGCCGCCACCGCCGCGGCGACGGCTGTCGCTGGTGCGCGGACGCTGCTCGCGAGCGTGGGGCCTTCGCATTCGGTCGCGACCCTGACTCAAATCCCTCTGGGAGGTAACCCGCACCCCGTTGGGCCGAGATTGGATGCCTGGTGCCTCGATCCGCTGGCCGACCTGGCGCGTATCTGGTCCGCGCTGCCGGCGAAATCGCCCATCGCTGGCGATGAACTGCCGGTGATCCCCGGCAGTGACCTCTTCCTCGCCGTAGCAAACCTGCGCACGCTGGGCGCCGGTTATGATCTGGTCTGCGTTGACGCCGGGCCACCTGACACGCTGCTCCGCGCCCTTGGCGTGCCCGACACCTTTCGCTGGACGATGCGCCTCTTTCTTGGTCTCGACCGGGGTCCCGGACGTTCCAGCGCATCGGTCTCGCGCGCCCTGGTACCGATCGGTTTGCTGCCCTTTCCCATGGAGTGGACCAGTAACCTCCAGGAGGCCCGGGTGCGCCTGGAACAGCTTCGTGATGAAACGGTAGCTCCCACGCGGGCCAGGGTTCGTTACGTGTTGCGAGCGGATCGCGCCGGCCTGGAAGAGGCGCGCGTCAGTTTGCCCGCGCTGCAACTGTTCGGCCTGGCCGTTGAGGCGATTATCGCCGGTCCGCTGCTTCCCTGCACGGATGGACTTACGCCTATCGTCGAGGAGCAGGAATATGTCACCGGCGAGGCCGCGACCATCTGGAAGGAACGTCCCCTGCTCCGCATGCCGGCAACGGTGACACCCTCCGGCCCCGCAGAACTGGTCGCCCTCGGCGCGCGGATCTACGCCGACACCTCGCCGTTGCCCCGGACCCCGCTACCCTCGCCGGTGCGCCTCAGCGGGCCGCCTGACCCGATGGTGGCCCTGGATGTTCCCGGCTTGCCCCGTGAGACCCTCGGCCTGACCCTCAGCGGCGATGAGTTGATCGTGCGCGCGGGGATCTACCGGCGCCATATTTTGCTCCCCGACGGGCTGCGAGGCGTCACGGCGATCAAGGCCGCCCGCCAGGGCGAGACGTTGATTGTCCGCCCGCGGAAGTAAGCAACCCGCACGGCTCATTCTCGAATGGGAGGGTCCGGGAGGTCGGAGCCCCTCCAGAAACCATCTTCCCCAACCGTTGAGTAACGGAACGTGGCCGGGACGCCAACAAGCCACGCTACACTTCGGGTTACAGGGTTATGGCAAAGCGACAAACTTCACTCCACGATCGAGTGGCGGTCATTACCGGGAGCACACGGGGAATCGGACGGGCTATTGCCGAAACCTACGGCCGCGCCGGAGCGCGCGTGGTGGTCTCCTCATCGCGGGCAGAGGCCGTGACGCGCACGATCGGCGAGTTGCGCGCCAGGGGCATCACCTGCGAGGGCATTGCCTGCGACGTGAGCGACCGCGAGCAGGTCTGCGCCCTCTTTCGCCACGCCATCGAGGCTTTTGGCCACGTAGACATCTGGGTCAACAACGCCGCTATCTCCGGGCCATTCGCCTACACCCTCGACGTGTCGCCGGAGGAGTGGGAACGGGTGATCCGCGTAAACCTGTTCGGCTGCCTGTACGGCTGTCGGGCCGTGCTGCCGCACATGCTGCAACGGCGCTACGGCAAGATCATCAACGTTACCGGGGGCGGCTACAAACGCGCCCAGCGGTTTCTTAGCGCCTACAGCGCCTCCAAGGCGGGGATCGTGCGCCTCACCGAGGGGCTGGCCCGCGAATACCAGGCCCAGAAGGGGTTTCTTTCGATCAACGTCCTCGCGCCGGGCATCGTGCCCACGGATATGACCACACAATGGGCGCCTATCGGCGCGGCTGCCGAGGCGCTCAGCGCCTTTCCGCGCATCATGCGCATCTTCGGCACCACCGCCGAAGAAACCGCGGCGATGGCCCTCCGTATGGCCTCCTCAGCCACCGATGGGGTGACTGGCAGGGTCTACGAACTTATGCCCCGTCACCGCGCCCTCTGGCGCATGGCCCGGGCGGCGGTTGGGCGACGGTAGGCTGGGGGATTGGGGATTGGGGATTGGGGGTGGGGTGCTCCCAATCTGTTTTCTGTTTCCACGGTTACGGATTGGTTCGTTCGCAACGCTATAGTGCATAACGATTGACCGTCGTAGGCGCGGATCTCGCGGCACGAATAGGGTCGTGGCCCATCCTTCGGCATCAACACATCGCAGTCAGCATCGCAGGAGGTGCCCGATGGACGTGTTCGTCGTCATTGTGGCTGTCGTAGGCGGCGTTATTGCCGGCGCGTTCGTTGCCTGGCTCATGCTCGCCCGTCTGGGAGCTAATGGTCTGTCCGAGCAACGCATCCGTGATATGTTCGCCAGCATCGGTCAGGAGGCGCTGCGCACAAACAGCAACGATTTCAACGAGCGCGCCCGACGCGAGATCGAGACCCTGACCGCCCCGCTCAAGGCCACCCTCGATGAGCAGCAACGCAAACTTGATGAGTTGGAACGCGAACGGCAGAAGGCCTACGGCAGCATCGAGCAGCAATTACACCGAATGACCCAGGACCAGCGGTTGCTTCAGCAAGAGACCGCCAGACTGGTGAGCAGCCTGCGCCAGCCCCAGGTCCGCGGACGGTGGGGCGAGATGCAGCTTCGCAGGGTGGTTGAACTGGCTGGAATGAGCGAGCACTGCGATTTTGTGGAGCAGGAGCCCATAACCAGCGCAGGCAAAGCCCAGCGCCCGGATCTGGTGGTGCGTTTGCCCAACCAGCGGGTCGTTGCCGTGGATGCGAAAGCACCCCTGGATGCCTATCTCAAGGCCCACGAATGCCAGGACGACAGCAAAGCCGGGGAATATCTCAAAGAGCACGCCAAACGTATCAGGGACCATATCAAGGAGATGGCAAAGCGCGATTATCAGAGCGCAATCGGCGGCGCTTTCGAGCTCCTGGTGCTGTTCATCCCCGGCGAGCCTTTCTACCGCGCGGCCCTGGAACACGATCCCGAACTGATTGATTTTGCGTTCCAGCACAACGTTGTGCTGGCCAGTCCTACTACCCTGATTGTCCTGCTCAGGACGATCGCCCACGGCTGGCGCGAGGCGCGCCTGGCCGAGAACGCCCGTAAGATCAGGGATGAGGGGGAGAAGGTCTACAAGGCCCTGAGCGGCGTAGCCGAGCATGTGGGGAGGCTCGGCAAAGCTCTTGGTGAGAGCGTGGAGAAATATAATGCCACGATCGGGGGGCTGGAGCGCACGCTATTCCTGAGTGCAAAGCGCCTGCGCGAGCTGGACATCGGCAACACCGAGCTTCAAATCCCCGAGCTTATAGAGGGGGCGCCCCGCTTATTTACTCGCTCAGAATTGTTGACCCCGCCCGCCAATGGCGAGGAAGGCGCTTCGAGGGAAAGTGCCAATGGCCATCTGCCTGACGCTTCACATGTGACCCCTGACGCACATCTACGTGAAGATGTCTCTGCCCAGGAATCCACCCATTCCCGGCCGGCCCTGCGCCGCCTGCGCCGCAACGGGGCATGAGGAAATGGAGCATGCGTAGCGCATACCGGCGCGAAGCGCAACTCATACGATGGTGGATTGTGGATTTTGGATTGCTGATCGAGCGAGGTGTGGAACGGCAATCCAAAATCCACAATCCAAAATCACATTACGGCCCCACCGTCACTGCTCCGAGCGTGACCCACGGGCTGCTGTTCCCCGCCACGTCCAGCGCCTGGACGCGCAGCAGATAGCGTCCCGGGGCCAGCGGCTCGGTTTTTACCGCGGCTTCCGTGGTAAACCACTCAGACGTGCCCTCCGGGTTGGCCCCGACGTAGACGCGGTAGCCCCCGATGCCCGAATGCGCATCGCTGGCGGGCTGCCATTGCAACGCCACGGGACCGGCAGGGACCGTCAGTTCACCGATGAGTGCGGGCATGGTGGGGGGCGTAACATCGTAGCCTACCGGCCCGAACTCGGCCAGGGTCACCCGGCCATCCGGCCCCCAGGCGCGCACCTTCAGCGTGTGCATGCCCTCACCGGCATCGGCAAGCTGGGCGTAGCCATCGGTGACACGGGGAAACATCGGCGCGTCGGCCGGCGGCGGCTGGTTCCAGGCCTGGCTGAGACCGCCTCCGCCCCATGCGACGACGAACTCGATCCGCTGGTCGCTGGTGTACCACTGGCCCGGCTGCGCCGCACTCTGGAAGGCCACCTCGGGTTCCTTAATTGACGCCGCGCGCACGATCTTTCCGCCATGCTGGTTGCACCCGCCGATTTCCGGCAAATCGATCCCTTCAGCGAAGTGCAGCGGTACCGACTGCTTGCCGCTCCAGCCGTCGCCGCGGGCGGTGTAGGCCGTAAAGTGCAGGTGCGGCACCCCCGGCGAACCGCGATCCCCGGCGAAGCCCAGGGTCTCCCCGACCTGGAAGGAGCGCCCAGCCTGGGTAGAGACGGCGCGGGCCAGATGGGTGAACATCGTGAAGAAGTTTCCGCTGTGGCGCAGGATCAGCGTGCCGCTGCCACCCTCCCAGTACCATACCGTGCCGCCGGCCGCGGCGCGAATGGGCGCGTTGTAGGTTGGACCGTTGACCTGGGCCAGGTCGAGCGAATAGCGATCCCAGCCATTGTGGGTCCCACAGGCGTATCCCTGGATAATGCGCCAGTCTTCTCCCGGTGGTGTCGGCAGGATCAGCACCGGTGCAGCCTGGGCAGCACGGGGGCCAGGGGTTGAGAACAGGGAGAGAAAGGATACCAGCAGCCCGAGGAGCAGGCGGAACGGAAGATTGCGGGTCTCATTGCTGCGGCATGGCATAAACAGATGCGAACGTGGCAAAGACAACCTCCTGGTCCTGGGGAGCACGGCTCCCTGGTGATCGACGTGGATCCGGCTGGCGCACACGGAGCACCAGACCCTCAACGGAACCGGACCGGTATCGGCGCGGGACGGGCGCCATCGCCCGGCGCCGCACCTGGCGGCTCGGACTCGGTCGCACCGGGGCGACGTGACGCCGCGACGGTCGGGGTCGCTGGCGGGGCGGAAGGATATCATAAAGTCCGAAAAAGGTCAAATATTTCTGAAAGGTTGCTGAGAGAATGGTTGACAGCGCGTTGCTGCCCGCCTACAATCCAGACGGATAATTCCCGTGGACAACCGCCCTTGCCAGGGGAAGTTCAGGGGCGGATGGAACACTCATCGCGTTGGGATGCGCCGTTGCACCCTCACCCCTGCCCGTCTCTCCCGCACGGGAGAGGGCAGGTCAGAGCCGTGCCCGGGACCGTCCCGATGTGCTAGAGGCCGTGTTCGCCCGGCTGTTCTGTCTGCCTCTCAAGTCAGGGAGAGTACCGGGGAGAGCGACGCTACGAGGAACACACCTTCTCAATGGATGAACCCTTCGTGTTGATTGTCGGCGCTGCCGACACGGGGCGTGCCCCGATCACCGTGGCGCTGTTGCGCCGTCTGGCCGAACAGCGCGGCCTGAACTGGCGCGTCGAGTCGGCCGGGGTGGTCGGCCACGATGACGATCCCGCCGAACCCGAGGCCCGCGATGCGCTGCTGATCCTTGGCCTCGATCTGAGCGCCCATCGCGCCCGCTCGCTCACCGACGAGATGGTCCGGGCCGCGCAGGCGATCATTACAGTTGATCGCGGCGTGGCCCGCGTGGTGCGCGCCAGGCGCCCCGGCACAACCGTCGCCGCACTCGGCGAACTCGCCGGGCGTGAACGTGACGTCCCCGATCCCTTCCGCATGCAAGTAGGCGCCTGGGTGCAGTACGCGCGCGAGATCGAGGCGCTGTTGCTGGCCGGGTTGCCCCGTCTCCAGGCACTGTTGACGGGTGAGGCGTCGCCGGATAAAGGACCTCCCACGCCTGCCCCCGTCGGGCCTTCAGACGAGCGGCCAGACAGTGTGCCGAACCTGGACGCGCCGGTTGCCTCGGTGGCGCATGAGCCACGACTGGCCGCCGTTGCGCGCATTACGCGGCTCCTCGATCTGGGCGCTGAGCTGCCCGGCGTTATTGATTGGGCCGGCGCGCGCCGCCAGATCGAAGCTGACCTCAAGCTGATGGAACAACCCCTCGCTTCCGATGACCTGGCGCGGCCCTACGTTGCCGTGCTGCGGGCCATGCTGGCCCTGCTCCCCGAGCCCCCCGCCGCCGGTCAGTGCGCCGGGTTGCGGGCCGCCGTGGCGCGCTTGCAGGCGCCCGTCACCAGCGGCGATCTCGAAAACCTCTCGCGAGAACTGGCCGCCTTCGCCTGAGTTTCGCAGCTTCCATGCCGCTGCGCCGCAAAACAACGGGAGGGTCTGGGAGGGATGCTCCC
>CAKZSI010000053.1 GCA_937918935.1 uncultured Chloroflexales bacterium
AGTAGTCCTGCGCAACCCGGAGGGTTGCGCAGGACTGGTGCAGCGTCTTCGGGGCAAGCCTCGAACTTCAGGTTGTTCGTTGGTTCTGGCAGTGCAGCCGCCAGAACCAACGAACAATCACCGTCGCGGGCGGCCTGCTGCTCCGGACCCTGCCGCCGGAGATGGACGTCGCCTCAGCCCTGCCGGGTTGCGCGCCAGGGCGACCGGCTTACCCGTTGCCCCCGGCTTGCGGCGGCGCTCACCCGTTTAATGAGGGCAGGCAAACGCCACGACCGGCACGCGCACCTCGGTGGCGACCCGGTCGCCCGGGGCGAAATCGTGCCAGGCGGGCACGCGGGCGTGGGCGCGGGCACCTCCGGCCAGCCGCACCTCGACCATCTGGTCGGCGCCGTAGTAGCTGCGTTCGGCAACCTCGTGGGGGCTGGCGGGGTCAGGCGTCAGCGCGATGAACTCCGGGCGCACCAGCACTTCCACCGGGCCGCGGGCCGGGCGCGCCAGGTTCAATTGGCCCAGGGGGCAGTGGGCAACTGCTCCGTTGGCTTCTGCAGGGAGGAAGTTGGCCGCGCCGACGAAGGCCCCCACCTCGCGCGAGACGGGGCGTTCGTACAGGTCGCGGGGACACGCCACCTGGGCGACGCGGCCGTTAAGCATCACCGCGACAACGTCGGCCAGGCTCAATGCCTCTTCCTGATCGTGGGTCACGAAGATCGCCGTGACGCCTTCGTGGCGCAGGATGCGGCGCACCTCGGCCCGCACCGCCTGGCGCAGCCCGGCGTCGAGGTTCGAGAAGGGCTCGTCGAGCAGCAGCAGTGAGGGGCGCGGTGCCAGGGCGCGCGCCAGCGCGACCCGCTGTTGCTGGCCACCCGACAACTCGTGCGGCATGCGCCGCCCCAGACCCTCCAGACCCACCAGGGAAAGCAACTCGGCCACGCGAGCGGCCCGGCCAGGGCCGCGCCCCAATCCGTAGGCCACGTTCTGTTCGACGTTTAGATGGGGGAAGAGGGCGTAGTCCTGAAACACCATGCCCACGCCCCGCTGCTCGGGGGGCAGACCCGCGCCGCAGGGCGATACCACTGCCAGCTCACCGATGGTGATTATGCCCGCGTCGGGCTGCTCGAAGCCGGCGATCAGGCGCAGCAGGGTCGTCTTCCCGCAGCCGCTTGGGCCAAGCAGCGCCAGCAACTGCCCCGGCGCCACACACAGATCCACGGCGTTGACAGCAAC
Source organism: uncultured Chloroflexales bacterium (assembly GCA_937918935.1). Taxonomy (GTDB): domain Bacteria; phylum Chloroflexota; class Chloroflexia; order Chloroflexales; family Chloroflexaceae; genus JACAEO01. The sequence goes on from CAKZSI010000053.1 coordinate 1,225, forward strand.
AAGCTGGCCGTAACGCCTGGTCAATCCCTGAATAGTCAACGCCGCACGTGTTTGTGGCGGAAGGTGCACGACACTCATAACCGGCATTATAACGCAATCCTGGCGCTCACCTGTCAGAGCGTTCCTGTCCCAGCAGCAATCCCATGGCCAGGGCCGAGAGCAGCATGAGCAGCAGCGCCGGCGCAGCGGCGCGCGCGAACATGGCCTCGCTGGCGGCGCTCCAGACCATCGTCGCCAGGGTAGGAAAGCCGCTCGGCCCCAGGAGCAGGGTAGTGGGCAACTCCTTGATCGTCGTGAGAAAGACCAGGGCCGCCCCGGCGAGCATCCCCGGGGCAACCAGCGGCGCTGTGACGGTGACCAGCACCGCTGGCGGTGCGCGACCCAGAGATCGCGCGGCCTCCTCGACACGTGGGTTCAACTGCTGGAGCGAGGTCCGCACACTGCCGGCGGCCTGCGGCAAGAAACGCACCGCGTAGCCGATGATCAGCATCGGGAGGGTCTGGTAGAGCGTCGGGGCGTAGTTAGCCCCGAAAAAGACCAGCGCCAGGGCCACCACGATCCCCGGCAGAGCGTAGCCCAGGTAGGCTCCCCGCTCGATCAACGCGCTGAGCCGGCTGGGATGGCGCGCGGCAAGAATGGCCACCGGCAGGGCGCAGAGCAGCGTGAAGGCCGCCGCGAGGGCGCCGGCGAGGAGCGAATTGGCGGTTGCCCGCCAGAGCGATACCAACTCCTGGCCGTTGCTCAGGCCGCGGAGCAACCAGTAACTGAGCGCCAGCACGGGCATGCCCACACCCAGCAGGGTCAACCCCGCGCAGTACAGCAGAGCCGGATAGCGCCACGGCCCCAGCCTGGCCAGCCGCCGCGGGCGAGCGACGGCGCTGGTGCTACGGCTCATGGCCGGGCGCCCGCGAATGACCTGCTCCAATCCGAGCAGGACCAGGGTCAGCGCCACCAGGCAGAGCGAGAGCAAGGCCGCGCCGCTGCGGTCAAACGAGCCCCGATACTGTACGTAGATCGCTCGGGTGAATGAGTCGAACTGCAATAGCGAGACCACGCCGAAGTCGCTCAAAACGTAGAGCGCCACCAGCAGCGCCCCGACAGCGATCGCCGGGCGGAGTTGCGGGAGGAGCACTCGCGCAAAGACCTGCACGGGCCGGTCGCCCATGCTCCGTGCTGCCTCTTCCATCGCGGGGTCGCAGCGGCACAGCGCAGCCCGCACCGTCAGCAGCACGTAGGGGTAAGTGCAGATCGTCAGCGCGAACAGCGCCCCGCCAAAACCGTAGATTGACGGCAGGCGCTCAACCCCCAGGGGCGCCAGGCTCTGCTGGAGCAGCCCACGGGGACCGAATACTGCGATCACCGCGAAGCCAAAGATGTAAGAGGGCACCGCCAGGGGCAGAAGGGTAGCGATGGCCCAGAAACGCCGGAAGGGCAGATCGGTGGCAACGGTCAACCAGGCCAGCGGCAGGGCGATCAGTGTGCTGAAGGTCGCGGCGCCGAGGGCCAGCGCTGCGCTGCCCGTAAAGACCCGTAACGTGCGCGGGCGCAACAGCGCCGCCCAGACCTCGGAGCCGGCCCCTACGGCGCGCGTGATCAGATACGCGATCGGCAGGGCGACCAGGGCCACGATCGCCGCACTCAGGAAGATCAGCAGCCACGGGCGTGCCTTCCGCGCGCGTCCGCCCGGGATCTCAAGTGTAAGGGTGCGATTCGTTGCAGCCATTTCCTTCCCACATAGATCGGGAGGGTCTGGGAAGGCGCAGCCCTCCCAGGCGTGCTTTTTTCCCTGGCGGGTTGGAGGAGGGAGGGGCAACCTGGTTGCCCCACGCCCCCGCCTGAAGGGAAGGTCCAGGAGCGACCAACCCTCTGCGCCTCACCCCGACGGTGATCTGAAATGGTGTTACAGCGCGCCAACCTCCTGCAACAGTTTAAGCGTCCCCTGCAGATCACTCAACTGGTTCAAATCGAGGGCGGGCGTCTCGATCTCCGCCAGCGGTTTGAGTCGGGGATCAGCCGGCACACCGGCGGCGAGGGGGTACTCGAAGGTTCGCTCGGCGAAGTAGCGTTGCCCATCGCTGGAGAGCAGATAATCGAGGAGGGTTTGAGCATGGGCGGCATTGGCCGCTGTCTTCAGGAGGCCCGCGCCAGCGATATTGATCAGCGCGCCCACGTCGCCATCAAGGGGGTAGTAGTTGGCCGCTTTGAGGGTGTCGCCGGCCTCCCGCTGGAGCTGGTACAGGTAGTAGTGGTTGACGAAGCCGACGTCAATCTCGCCAGCGGCCACGGCCTGCACAATGGCCGAGTTTTTCTCGTAGGTTCTGGTCTGGTTGGCGAGCATACCCTCGAGCCAGCGCCGGGCCGCATCCTCGCCGAGTTGCACCCGCATGGCGGTGACAAAGGCCTGAAACGAGCCATTGGTGGGCGCCCAACCCATGCGGCCCTTCCACTCCGGGGCCACGAAGCCGGTGATCGATGCCGGCAGATCATGCTCTTCCAACCGTTCGGTATTGTACACCACCACCCGGGCGCGCCCGCTCACCCCGACCCAGTCGCCCCGCGAGGAACGGAAGCGCTCCTCCACTGCGTTCAGGGTGGTCTCGGGCAGGGGTGCCAGCAAGCCCGCCGCGCTTAGCGCGCCGAGGGCCCCGGCATCCTGGGCGAAAAACACATCCGCCGGGCTCTTCTGGCCCTCTTCGAGTATGGTTGCGGCAAGTTCAGCCGTATCGCCGTAGCGTGCCTCGACGGCAATCCCCGTTGCCTGCGTAAACTGCTCGAACAATGGCCCGACCAGGCTCTCGCTGCGGCCAGAGTAGACCACCAGTTTGCGTGGCCTCTCGGGTTGGGACTGGGTAGCCGGCTGGCCGCCACAGGCTGCCAGGATCAGCGCCATAACCATTAGAGGCACGGCAAGGCGAAACACTCGCATCGGTCCCATCCTTTCCTTTTTCCGCGCGCGGCCCGGGTTCCTGTGAGTTGAACATGGGGAAATTCGGTTTCCCCGCGCTCTTGCCTACCGGTGGCGGTAGCGGAAGGGACGTTCCCGGTTGCGCCGCGAGCAAGCACATTGACTGGACGGAGGTTAGTATACACTAACAATAATTGATGATCAATTCTAATATGACAACTTTTATTTCAGAAAAGTTGTCAAACCTCTTTCGCTATTGCTACAGCAAGTGGAGGGAAGAAGGTTTTGCGGGGAGGTGCGGAGGCGTGGGACCTCCGCGATGGTTGCGCCCGCGGCAGCGGGCCTGCTCCTACCAGCGGTCAATCTCATCAACCGCTGCCGCCGTTGCGCGCAGTAGCTCCACTCCACCGAGGGCCGCCAGGGCCGGCACGGCCTGTTCCAGCGCGCGCAGGGTCTCCTCACGGCCAATGGCGGCGGTGCGCAGGGCATCGCCAAGGACAGCCAGGGCGCGCCGGGGATGGCGCGCCGCCAGGGCGCGGGCCAGCGCGGCGCCGGCGCGGGCGCGTTCGGCAGGGCGCTTGATGCCTGCGACGACGCTGGCGGCGGTGTTGAGGTTTCCGTGCTCCGCCAGGGCGATCGCCAGCGCCGCCTGGTAGCGCGCGCGGGACTCCGCGCCTTCCAGCATCCGCGCTTCGCTGGCCACCGCGCGAGCCTGGCGCGTGGCGCCACGCGCTACCAGTTCAGGAGCAATCAGGACGAGTGCGCGGGCGCGTTCCGCTGGCGCCAGGACGCGAACCATCGCCAGGGCGGCCACAGGCTCGCCGGCCTTTGCCCGTGCAATCGCCAGATCCGCCAGGGCGCGGTGGCGCTGGTCCGCCGCGCTGATGCACCCGGTCAGGTTGCTGGCGGCGTTCCACTGGCCCGCGGCGGCCAGTTGGCGCGCCAGTTCTTCGTAGGCCCAGGCGCGCTCATCCTCGTCGGTAATCGACTCAAGCAAGGCGCGCGCGGATGGATGGTCGCCCCGCTGGGCCAGGGCGACGGCCACGCGTGCCAGGGCCCGGTCACGTTCTTCGCCTTCGGGCAGGCTCATGGCCACTTCAAACGCCCGCTCACGGCGACCCAGCGCGGCCAGGGCCGCCGACAGGTCGGCGACGAGGGGTGCGCGGTATTCCTCGCTAACGGCGCCGATGTCCCGCGTGGCCCGCTCCAGGGCCAGCATCGCCACCAGGCCCTCCAGGTTCAGACGCAGATCGATCAGCGCGGCTACCCGCGTATCTACACCCACGATGGCCTCCGCGGCAGCCAGGGCGGCGCCATCATTGCCCGCGGCGGCCAGGGTGCGCGCCAGCCGGGCCAGACCCCGGTCGCGCTGGTGCGACGATGGCAGCCGGGCGATGCGTTCGCGGGCGGCAACTTCGTCGTCTACCACTTCGTCGCAGGCCAGTTCGATCTGCGCCCAGGCGATCACCGTTTCCGCCTCGATCTCTTCCAGCAACATCGCGCCCCGCGGATCGCCCCGGCGGGTCAGCGCCACGGCCACCTCGGCCCTGGCCCACGCGCCCATACCCTCGTGGAGGATGGCACGGGCCAGTCGCTGCGCCCGGTCGAGATCGCCGGTCTCCAGCATGTGGCGCACCACTTCGGTCTCGACCATTGCCCGGCGTTCCAGGTGCTCGATCCGTTCCGCGATGGCCAGTGCGGCCTCTACGTCGCCGAGGCGCAGCGTGGCGCCGGCCAGAGCGGCGAGCAGCGTCTCACGTCCATCGCGCCAGGCTCGCGATACCGGGTGCGCCTCCAGGTCGAGGGCGCGCGAGAGCAGGCGCATCGCCGCCGAGCGCATTCGGGCCGCGTAACATACCTCGCCGAGGCGCCGCAGCACCTGTGCCTTTTCGTGACCATCGGGGAGTCGTTCTACCACCTCCAGCGCGCGTTTGAGCGCCAGATCGCGGCTATTGCCTTCCAGCGCCGTCACGAGGGCCGCTGCCGCGGCCTCGGGCTGCATGCGGCGCGAACGGGTGGCGAGCAGGCCGGTGAAGGTCGCGGCCCGCACTAATCGCAGGACGGGGCCGCCCACGGCGGCGCGCAGTTCCCAACGTGCATCCTGAAGCGCCGCGGCGAGACCTTCGCGCCGTTCCTGGGCTCGCAACCAGTCGCGCTCCACTACGTGGGCCAGCAGTTCCTGGCTTGCCGCGCCCAGGGCCGCGTGGCGGGAGAACTGCCGCTGGGCGTACCCCCGCTCTGCAGTGCTGAGGACCGCGTGGCGGCGCGGGTGTTCACGCTCGACCTCGAGGCGCCGCAGGGCCAGCGCCGCCAGGTCGGCGTGGGCGGCGCTCAGACCGTCGGGCGCCACGCGGGCCACGAAGGCCGGCAGGGCATCGTGGGTGAACTGGGCCAGCAGAAGTGGCGCCGCGCGCGCATCGTCCTCGGCCCTGGGCGTGGGTTGGAGCGACAGGTCAACCAGGCCGAGTTGCTCCCAGCGCGCAAACGACGCTTCAATCGCGGCGCCGGCAACCTCGGCGGCGAGGGGCAGCGGCAGCGGCTCGCCCGCGGCGGCCAGCGCCGCCGCCAGGCGCCGCTCCGGCGCGCTCAGGCGCGCCCACCAGATCCCAAGCAGCCCGTCCAGGCCGGTGGGGAGCGCCGTGGGCGCCAGTTCATCGGCGCGCAGGGCGGCGAGGGCCAGTTGCAGGTAGAGCATGTTCCCCTCCGAGGCGCCGAGCAAGGCCTCTTGCCAGGCTGGTGGGCAACTCAGCGCACGGAGCGCGCGGGCCTGAACGGTGACGAGATCGGGGTCATCCGCCGGCAGGCGCAAGTTGATGCGGGGTGAGTAGAGCGGAGAAGCCTGTGGATTGCCGCCAAGGATGAGCCAGAGGCCGGGAGGCAGTTCGGCGGGGAGGGGGAGAGGGCCAGGATCGAGCGGCTGGCCGGGCAGGTCAAGGGTGTCGCAGAGGAGCACGATCGGCGCAGTGTTTACGCGCAGGTGCAGGGCCTCGGCGAGCAGGCGCTCCAGGGCGGCCGGATCACTAACGGCGGCGGGGTCGATCAGGGGCATGGCCGGCCGGTGCAGGGCGACGATCTGGGCATAGAGGGCGGGGAGACCGGCAGGCGCGGCGGCAGGAAGCCAGATCGGCCAGGGGTGGTTGGTGGCAAGCGCCACCAGCAGGCTGCTCACCCCGCTCCCGGGCGGCCCGGTCACAACGAGCAAACCACCCTGCGGATCGCTGACAGCCATTTCGATGGCCGCGACCAGTCGCGGACGCCGGGCGTAACGCGAACGCAGCGTCATGACGCGGGCGCGCTGCCGTTGAAGGCTCTCGTCCACGGCGGCGCGGAGGGTAGGGAACCCTTCCAGGGCCGCGAAGGCTAGAGGGGTTAGCGCGAAGGGTTGTTCCATACCCGCATGGTAGCGCAAGTGTGGGTGGTGCGCGAGGGGAAAGGCGCAGGAGCAGGGCTACGTCAACGTCGCTCATCGCGCCTGAACGTGGTAGAGACGGTGCATTGCACCGTCTCTACCACTCAGGGAGAGCGGTCAGGGGGAGAGGGACTCTATCCAGGACGGTGACGTGGCCCTGGCGCGGGGGCAATCAGTTTTCCCAACGCCCGATCTCACGGGCGGGTTTGAGAGGGGCTTCCTTTCCCAGACCCGCCCACGGTTTGACCACAGGGGAGCAGAACGGCTACTTGATTACCACCGTGGCCCCGGCCTCGGCCAGTTTGGCCCTGGCGGCTTCGGCCTCCTCCTTGGAGACCCCCTCCTTGACCGGCTTGGGGGCGCCTTCGACCAGGTCCTTGGCCTCCTTCAATCCGAGGTTGGTCAACTCGCGCACCGCCTTGATCACCTGGATCTTATTCGCGCCAATCTCCTGGAGAATCACATCAAACTCGGTCTTCTCCTCTACCGGAGGCGGCGCGGCAGCGGCGCCCTCGCCACCGGCGGCCACCGGCGCGCCGGCAAAGCCGCCCATCATCACCGGAGCGGCGGCGGTCACGCCCCACTTCTCCTCCATGGTCTTCTTCAGTTCGACCAGTTCCAGAACGTTCAGACCCTCAATCGAGGCGATAATAGCCTCAACCTTGTCGCTTGCCATGTAAGACTTCTCCTTATCACGATAATGATCGACGTTAGCTGTTGCCCGCGGCTGCGCTCTGCAACAACGGAATGAACAAGGATTTTGCTGGGCGCGCGCAGCCCTCCCGCATCGTACCCTCGCACAGGCAGGGGAATGGGGAAACCTGGTTTCCCCATGATCAGGCCGCTTCGCCAGCAGGCTGCAACTGATCGATGCGGGCCTGCAGCACCAGCACCACATTCGTAATCGCCGCGTTCAGCACCCCGACCACGCCCGCCACCGGCGCGGCGATGCCCCCGACCACCTGGGCCAGGGCCTGCTCGCGCGAGGGCAGTTTCGTCACCGCCTCCAGGCCATCAGCCGGGATCTGGGCAGCGCCCAGCACTCCGCCCTTCACCTTCAAGGGTTTAGGGGCAGCGCGGCTGGCGTCAAGGATCACCCTGGCGACTTTGGCGACATCGTCGTAGGCGAAGGCCACGGCCGTCGGACCTTCGAGAAAGCTCTCCAGACCTTCGTGGCCGGTATTGCGCGCGGCGATGCGCAGCAGCGTGTTCTTGGCCACCACGATCTCGGCGCCGCTCTCGCGCAGCTTGCTCCGCAGTTGCGTCAGTTCGGCTACGCTGAAACCGCGATAATCGGCCACGACCGTCATCTGCGAACGCTGCATCTTTTCGGTCAGTTCACCAACGAGATCAATTTTGCGCTGGGTTGGCACGTACTCACCTCCTCTCCCCGATGTACTGGCAACAAAAAAGGCCGCTGCGTCCCCAGACACAGCGACCGCAACGGCGCAAGCGCGCAACACACTTACGCAACGACCAGGGGGCAAGGGCCCGCGCGGATCGTTATCGGGTCTGCCTCGGCTGGCGGCCTTACGGCCATTAAGGGCAACGCCCACCGAGCGGTCTGGGGCAGGATATGCAATTCGTGGTGATTATACCATTACTCGCCGTCGGGGCGAAGAGCGTTCGCCCCGACGCGGGGCCAATGCAGAGTCTTCCGCGCCCACCCCCGGTCTCAACTCATCATCCCCTGCGCCAGCGAGGGATTGACGGGAATGCCAGGTCCCATCGTGCTGGTGAGGGTAACACTGCGAATATACGTACCCTTGGCCCCGCTCGGTTTCGCAGCCTTGACCGCTTCCATCAGGGCGGCGAAGTTCTCGTGGAGTTGTTCGGGTGTAAAGCTCAGCTTGCCGATAGCGACGTGGAGCAAGCCGGTCTTATCGTTGCGGAACTCCACACGGCCGCCTTTGACCTCGCGGATGGTGCGCGGCAGATCCTCAGCCGGAACGATCGTGCCGCTCTTGGGGTTGGGCATCAACCCGCGGGGGCCGAGTTTGCGCCCGATGCGCCCAACTTTGCCCATCATATCGGGGGTGGCGATCGCCACATCGAAGTCGAAGAAATTCTCCTTGTCAATGCGGGCGATCAACTCGTCGGCGCCGGCGAAGTCGGCGCTGGCGTCGAGGGCGGCCTGAGCGGCCTCACCCTGGGCGAAGACCAGCACCCGCACGCGCTTGCCGGTGCCGTGGGGCAGGGCGACAGTGGTGCGGATATTCTGGTCGGCGTGGCGCGGATCGATGCCCAGACGCAGATGCACTTCGACCGTCGGGTCAAACTTCACATACGAAGTTTCCCGCACCAGCGCGATCGCTTCATCGGGCGTATACAGGCGCGATTGATCGACTTTCTGCGCGACCTCGCGGTACTTCTTACCATGCTTTGCCATGGATGTCCTCCTGGTGGTGCTGGCGGGCCGGCGGCCCTCCCACATACAACGGATGGGAGTCCAGACCCTCCCGGAACCCTCCCATCCGCTACTCAATCAACGATCCGGATGCCCATGCTGCGGGCGGTGCCCGCGATAATCTTCTCGGCGCTCTCGATATCGAGGGCGTTCATATCGGGCATCTTCTGCTGGGCGATCTGGCGCAACTGGGCGCGGGTGATCTGCCCCGCCGAGGTGCGATTGGGCGTCCCCGAGCCTTTCTGAGCCCCGGCAGCCTTACGCAACAGGTCGGCGGCGGGGGGGGTCAGCAATTTAACCGTGAAGGACTTATCGCTATAGATCGAGATTTCGACCGGAACGATGCTGCCGGCCTGGGAAGCCGACTTCTCGTTGTACTCCTTCACGAAGCCCATGATATTGATGCCATACTGGCCAAGGGCCGGCCCCACGGGGGGAGCGGGCGTTGCTTTGCCTGCCGGCAGTTGCAACTTAACAACGCCTACGAGTTTCTTCGCCACAGTGGTTCTCCTCTGAGTGGAAGCAAAGACTTCCTCCCTCCCCCGGGCGGACGGGCCGGGCGAGGTGCACAGACATCACAAGACGAGGGCCGCAGAACGGCCCTCACAGTCCGCGCGCGAGCGCAATGGAGCTAATCCACCAGGCGCGTAACCTGAAGGAAGTCAAGCTCAACCGGCGCCTCGCGCCCAAAGAACGACACCAGCACCCGAACACGGCCCCGTTCATGGTCGATCGCATCAACCACGCCCTCGAAATCGGTGAAGGGGCCATCAATGATCTTCACCGCCTGGCCCTTCTGGTACGAGACGCGCACCTTGGGCGCTTCGCCCTCCATCTGCTTGAGGATAGTCTTCACCTCTTCGTCCTCGAGCGGAGTAGGCTTATTGCCGTGACCGACAAAACTCGTTACGCCAGGGGTATTGCGAACCACGTACCACGAGTCGTCGGTCAGGCGCATCTGTACCAGCACATAGCCGGGGTAGATCTTCTTATTGACCGTCCGGCGCTGGCCGTTCTTAATCTCGATCTCCTCTTCAGTCGGCACGATCACGCGGAAGATCTGGTCGTGCATCTCCATCGAGTCGATGCGATGCTCCAGATTCTGCTTGACCTTATTCTCGTAGCCGGAGTAGGTGTGGATCACGTACCAGCGACGATCATCGGTCTTCTCAGCCGACGGTTTGGTTTTCTCTTCCTCAGACACGCTTAGCTCCATGTCAGTAACTACATCATCTTAGGCATGTTTCCGACCCGGGCATCCATACTTGACAGGTGCTACGCCGCTCTACCCGACCAGCCTGTGGAGGCGTAGAGGTATTGGAGGTATGGAGGCATAGAGGCGTGGAGCAGACGGTCTCACCAATGTGCAACATGCCTTGCCGTTGCGTTACACCTCCACACGACCGGTCGGCAGGGCTTTAGTAGTGTTGAGGTAAGGGCCAGACTGTCAGGCGCATTTGAACCATGCCTTACGAGACGAGATCGACGAGGGCGGTGTAGAGGAACAGGAAGAGCGAGTCGCCGATGAACAGGATCAGGCCAATGATCACCGAGACAGTGATCACCACGATGGTCAGGCGGATCGTCTCTTCGCGAGTTGGCCAGACCACCTTGCGCAACTCGCTCCGTGTCTCGCGGAACGTGCGGACGATAGCATTTTCCCGCTGTTCCTTTATATCTTTGGCCACGGCCATTGCTCGGTTCCTATTTGGGATCGAGGATCGTGGATGATCGCGCGAGGAGCCTTCGGAGGGGCTGCGCCCCTCCGAGCCTCCCCAGGAAGCGGTATCGACACCCACGATCGCCAATCCAAATCGGGGCTATTCAATGATCCTGGTGACGACGCCCGCGCCGACGGTGCGCCCGCCCTCGCGGATGGCGAAGCGCAGGCCCTCCTCGATGGCCACCGGCACGATCAACTCCACCCCCATCACCACGTTATCCCCCGGCATCACCATCTCCATCCCG
>CAKZSI010000054.1 GCA_937918935.1 uncultured Chloroflexales bacterium
CGGGCGCGGTCTGGTACAACCAGACCGCGCCCCGACACTACAAACCCCCACCCGCGCGGCGACCAACGGGCTGATACTCGCGTCGATGCGGTGGGACGTCCGCACGCCTTCGTCCCACAGTTGTACGTTATGCGCGCACGAACTGTGCCATACTACTAAATTGAAGCGAAGCATCGCTCGCTGTCTGCAAGCCGCGATCCGCTCCTGGTATAAGGCTCCATGATCACCAGTACGGCAAACCCCGCGATCCGGCGCATCCGGGCGCTGCGCCAGCGCAAGGCCCGCGATGAAACCGGGCTGTGCCTGGTTGAGGGCATCCGCCCGGTGGCCGAGGCGCTGCAGAGCGGCGCCGAACTGGACCAGTTGCTGGTCGCCCCCGGCCTGCTGCGCAGCGCCTTTGCCCGTGACCTGGTGGCAGCGCAGCGCGCCGCGGGCACACCGGTGCTGGAGGTCTCGCCGGAGGTGTTTGCCAGCCTCGCGCAGAAGGAGGGGCCGCAGGGGCTGGCGGCCGTGGTGCGTCAGCGCTTCAGCAGCCTGGCCGAGTTGCCACGTGATCGCCAGCTCGGCCCGGTGGCCCTGGTCGAGCCGGCCGACCCCGGCAACCTCGGCACGATCATCCGCACCGCCGACGCGGTCGGCGCGGCCGGGGTGATCATCCTCGGCCCCGCAGCCGACCCCTACGACCCGGCGGCGCTGCGCGCCAGCATGGGCGCGGCCTTCACCCTGCCGCTGGTGCGCGCCTCGTGGGAGGAGTTCGCCGCCTGGAAGCAGGCGAGCGGTCTGCCGCTGATCGGCACCTCGGATCGGGCCAGCCACGACTTCCAGGCCGTCGTCTATCCGCAGCCAGCGGTGTTGCTGATGGGCAGTGAGCGTGCCGGCCTTGGCCCCGCGCAGCAGGCACTCTGCGACCTGATGGTCGCCATCCCGATGCTTGGCCACAGCGACTCGCTCAACCTCGCCGTCGCCACCGGCGTGATGCTCTACGAGTTGCTGCGCCAGCGCCGGGCGCGGTAGCGCAGCGCACCAGGTATCAGACACTCTGCTCAGCGCGATCTTCCGGCAGGACCTTCCCCGGATTGAGTAGCCCGGCCGGGTCGAGCCAGGCTTTGATCTGGCGCTGGGCGACCAGACTCGCCGTGCCGAGGGCCTGCTGCATGAATGGCTTCTTGAGCGTGCCGATGCCGTGCTCGCCCGAGAGCGTGCCGCCGACCTCCAGGGCCGCGACGAACACCGCCTCGGCCGCCGGCCAGATCCGCGCCGTCTCCGCCAGATCTTTTGCATCGAAGAGGATGTTGGGGTGCAGATTGCCGTCGCCGGCGTGGCCGAAGACGGCAATCGGCAGCCCGTACTCGCTCGCCACTGCCTTGATCCGGCGCACACAGGCGGCGATCTGCGGCAGTGGCACACAGATGTCCTCGCCGAGCCGATTGGGGCGCACCCGGCCCAGAGCGACGGAGACCGCGCGCCGGGCCTTCCACAGATGGGCCTCCTCGGCCGCATCGCGGGCCAGGTGTACCTCGCACGCGCCACCGGCCCGCGCTAACTCGGCCAGGCGCGCCGTGTCGGCCTCGACGTCCTCGGGTTCGCCATCGGCGAGCATCAGCAGCATGGCCCCCGTATCCCGGGGCAGGCCGAGCGGCGCATAGGCTTCAACCGCAGCCAGGGTGGTGTCGTCCAGCAACTCCAGGCCCGCCGGCACGACCCCGGCGGCCATCATCTGCTCGACGGTCGCGCAGGCCGCCTCCAGGCTGGCGAAGAGCGCCAGCACGCTGCGCCGGCTGCGCGGCAGGGGCAGTAGCCGCAGCGTGGCCTCGGCGATGATCCCCAGCGTGCCCTCCGAGCCGATCAGGAGCTGGGCCAGCCCGTTATCGGGACCCTGGCCGGTCAGGCCGTCGCCCCAGCGAACGACACGGCCATCGGCTAGCACGGCAGTGATGGCCAGGGCATAGTCGGAGGTCACCCCGTACTTGACGCAGCGCGGACCGCCGGCGTTGCAGGCCAGGTTGCCGCCGATGGTCGAAACGCTCTGGCTCGACGGGTCGGGCGGGTAGAACAGGCCCACGGCCTCGACGGCCCGCTGCACCTCGGCAGTGATCGCCCCGGCGCCCACATGGACAACCTGCTGCTCCCGGTCAACGCGGATCTGCTGCATACGGTTCAGCCCGACCAGCAGGGCGCCGGGGGCCGGTGTCGCGCCCCCGGCCAGGCCGCTGCTGGCCCCCCGCGCGACGATGGGCACGCCATGGGCCGCGGCCAGCCGAACCAGTTCGGCCAGTTCCGCCGTGGAAGCGGGGAGGGCGACGGCCAGGGCGGGGCCAGCGGGCCGGGCGTTGGAGGCGTCGAATTCGTAGCAGGCCAGCGCCTCGGCGCTGGTGAGCAGGTAGCCCGGCCCGACCACGGCGGCGAGGGCGTCGAGGAAGGCCGCCCGGCCCGCCCCCGCGAGGACGGGCGCAGGCGCGGGCGCCGCCAGCGCCGCATCCGGCGCGAAGCGCCAGGCCGGGGCGGGTGACGGCCCCTCCTCGGTCGCCGGGCTGCCACCCACATCGGCGGCGCAGGCACGCATCAACGCGATAAGCTGGGCAGCCTCACCGGGGTGGGCCGCCGTCACCCGCAGGCACAGGCGACCAACCCCGGCGTCGCCCCAGAGCGCCAGCGTAGCGCGGTAGCGGCGCGCCAGGCTACGGACGGTTTCGGTGAAGGCCGGGAGCGCGACGCGAGGGAGGCTGAGGGACAGGTCGGCGCCCGCGGCGGCCAGGCCTTCCCAGTGCGTCCAGGGCGCCGGTTCGGCCACGCTCTGCGCCCCGGCCATGGCGGCCAGGCGTTGGATCAGCACGACCTGGCGCGCCAGCACGGGGGGCCGGCCCTCCAGTTCGGCCAGCAGCAGGCCCGCGTCGTCGGCATCGGCCACCGCCAGGGCACTCAGGGCCAGGCCCTCGGCGAGCAGGCGGGCGGCCAGGCGACAGGCGGCGGGCACATCGGCGCAGCGGAGCAGAAGCGCCTCCCGCGCCGCCGGCAGGGGACGCAGGCTGAAGGTCAGCTCGCGGGGCGCGCCGAGATCGAGCGCCCCGCCAGCAAGGGCGCGATGCAGCCCGTAGCCGGTGGCGCGCTTCATTGTGGGGCCGCCGGCGACCAGGGGTTCGGCGGCGCCCGCCTCGAGCGTGGCCGCGCGCACGTAGCGCCCGATGGGGCCGTAGCGCAGCCCACGCCGCCCGCCCGCATTGCGCGCAACGAGGTCGGCCAGGGACCTCCCTGGCGTCAGGGGAAAGATTGGCAGGCACAGGCCGTGGGGCGCCAGCGCGGCGTTAAGCTCCTCGATGGGCGTCGTGGCAGGCGCGGTGGCCAGCAGCGCGCCGGGCTGGAGGGTCAGGGTATCGTTGAGAGACATAGGGTCGAAGGCGCCAGGGCAACCGAGCTGTGTGCGACTGATCGCAAGATCGATCGCCACTGCCACAACACTTCAGTTCCTCATCAAAATACACATAAGCTATGGTTCGGCGCCACTTCGGATCGCGCGGAGGATGGCCTCGACCTGCTCAGGAGATTAACCGTTTACGTATCAGCCGGGGAGACCTGTACTGAACGTATGATACCATACCAGCAGTCGGCCAACGAAGATACAGCAAGGTAAGGCACACCTGGGGTATAGGGATCTTAGAAGCAATACCTTGCACATACGCCATAGCTCACGGCACGGCCCCCTCCCAGCCTCTCCCGGCCGGGGGGAAGAGCCCGGTTCCCTCCCCCGGCGAGGGAGGGTTGGGGAGGGGGCGAGGGTGTAGCGAAAGCCTTTGTTCACGGACGACTAAGCAGCAAGCATCGTAAAACGCTGCGAATGGCGAGGTGCTTAATCTCAGGGACGTTATACCAATTCCCTAGGAGGTCATCGCAAGCTCGGTCTGCACCAGGTAGGGGTAGCCACTGAGTGATTGCAGTCGCTCGGGAGTGTAGGTCGCAAGCACGGCTTCGAGTTCGTCCTGCAAGCAGTCGAGATGTGCAAAG
>CAKZSI010000055.1 GCA_937918935.1 uncultured Chloroflexales bacterium
GCCCCTGCTCTGTGTTGAGGGTTACAAGCAGGTGCTGCACTTGTCTAAACCATATTAATCACTGTCGTACTAACAAATATAACTAGATTACAGGAAGATTACAGTGAAAACTATCAATTTATGGTAACAAATCAGTAATTATGCGTCATTACTCTATGAAAAGATAAATAACAACGCTGCGCTCCCTTCCGAACTCATCGTTCTTACTACATTTAATCCTAGTGAAGAGGAGGAGCCCGTGGTCTCGACGACCTTTCATCGTTATCCGAACCTGCCCGGTGCGCTCGAGGAGGCCCTCTGCCCTATCCACACGACCGTCCTGATCCCCGTCTATAACGAAGAAGCGGCTCTGCCCCGCGTGCTGGAGGATGTGATCGCCAATGTGGGGCCCGGCTATGAGATCCTGGTTGTTGACGATGGCTCCAGCGACGCCACCGTCGCCGTAGCTCAACGTTACCCCTGCCGGGTCATCAGCCATCAGGTGAATCGCGGCAAGGGCGCTGCGATGCGCACCGGCCTCGCCCATGCCCGCGGCGAGAAGGTGATCTTCATTGATGGCGATGCCACGTACCCTGCCAGCGCCATCCCCGAGATCTCCCGTCAGCTCGACCAGTACGATCTGGTGCGCTGTGTGCGCCACGATGGGCGCGATAAGATCCCCCTCGTCAATCGTCTGGGCAACCTGTTCTTCGATCACCTCATCCGTAGCGTGCATCAGGTCGAGGGCGCCGATGTGCTCAGCGGCCTCTACGGGTTGCACCGGCGCCACCTGCTGGCGATGCAGCTCGAATCCGACGGCTTCGACATCGAGACGGAGATCATGGTCAAGGCCGGCTTGCTGGCCCTCACAGCCCACAGTATGCCCATTCAGTACCACGAGCGCATCGGCGAGAAGAAGCTGAAGCCGCTGCGCGACGGCTGGGCCATTCTCCTGCGCGTCCTGCGACTGGCGGCGATCTTTAACCCCTTCGCCACGTACATCATGCCCGGGCTGATGCTCTGGCTGCTGGCCCTCGCAGTGGTGCTGATACCACGCCACGACCCGTCTGGCATCTCCCGCGGCGAGCCGGCAATGATCCTCGGCGCCATGGCGTTCCTGACCGGCTTCCAGTTGTTGATGCTGGGCGGGGTGGTGCACCTGTACATCACCCGTCACGGCATGCGCCGGCCCAGTCGCATCCTTGACCTCCTGACGCGGCAGCCGGTGCGGCTCGCCAACTATGCGTTCGCCGGGCTGCTCGTCCTCGCCGGTGGCGTCTGGACGCTCGTCCTTGCCAGCCAGTGGGTCTGGGGCGGTCCTGCCTCGTTCCGATCGGGCCAGGAGTTGATCATCGCGCTGGCGATGGTGGTTGGCGGCACCAAGCTGTTTGCTACCACCCTGCTTATGGCGCTGTTTGCCTCCAACACCGCAAGCAAGCAGTGCGAGCAGGATCACCGCAGCGCCGTCGTGCGCCTCTCCGGCGTCGAGCCTGTTCAGTAGATGCTCTGAAGAGAGGAGGTTTGTCGTGGTGTCCTCAATGGATCTGCCGGTCTCGGTGATCATTTGCGCCTACACCGAGGCCCGCTGGACGGACTTGCTCGCCGCCGTTGCTGCGCTGCGGACGCAGCAGACTCCCCCTTACGAGATTGTTGTTGTGGTTGATCACAATCCGGCGCTCTTCGAACGGGCCAGCAACGAGCCGGACCTTGAGGGTGTGCGGCTGCTTGCCAACAGCGGTCCGCGAGGGCTTTCGGGCGCCAGGAATGCCGGTGTGGCCCATGCCCGGGGCGCAATCCTTGCCTTTCTCGACGATGATGCCATCCCCGAGCCTGACTGGCTGGCCCAGCTCCTCCTGGCGTATCGTGATCCGCGGGTGATCGCCGCCGGCGGGGCGATTGAGCCGCTCTGGCCCGGCGCGCGACCGCGATGGTTCCCCGAGGAGTTCGACTGGGTGGTCGGCTGTACCTATCGCGGCGTGCCGACCGCGCCAATGCCGGTGCAGCGACTGATCGGATGCAATATGTCGTTCCGGCGCGAGGCGTTTGACCTGGCGGGCGGTTTCCGCAGCGAGATCGGGCAGGTAGGTCATGATCTCATGCGCAGCGATGACACCGAGTTCACGATCCGCCTGTGGCAACGTTGTGGTGATCGGGTTTTGCTCTTCGTGCCACAGGCCCGGGTGCGCCATCGGGTAACCGAGGGTCGCGCGAGCCGGGCCTATTTTCGCGCCCGCTGCTATGCGGAGGGCTTCTCCAAGGCCCAGATGGCCCGCCTGGTCGGTTCGCGCGACGGGCTTGCCGCCGAACGCGACTATGTGGCCCGCACCCTGCCGTCGGGTGTAGCACGCGGGCTGGCGGACACTGTCACCGGGCGCGATCCCGACGGGATACGACGCTCGGCTGCCATCCTGGCTGGTCTCGCCATCACCGGCTGCGGCTATCTGAGTGGCACGCTGGTGGGCTGGCTCGACACCCGGCGCCGCCATAGTCTCACCCGGTACCTGCTCCCGCGAGGCGCCCGATGAAGATTGTACACATCACCTCAGGCTATTACCCTGACCTCGGCGGGATCGAGGGCCATGTCCAGCTACTGAGCGAGACCCTCGTCCAGTACGGGCATCAGGTAACGGTGCTGGCCGAAAGCCGACGACGGGATCTGGCCCCGGTGGAATCGATCAACGGCGTGGAAGTGCGCCGCTTTCCTGCCGTCGGACGGGGGGTCTACCGCTACCCGTCGGGCTTGTTGCGCTATCTTCGGGTGCATGCCGGCGCCTGGGATGTGGCGCATGCCCATAACTACCACGCCCTGCCCCTTATGCTGGCCTGTGTCGCGCGGCCGGCGCCGCTGGTGCTCAGCCTCTACTATCACGGCAAAGGGCATACGTCGCTGGCGAATCTGCTGCACGGGCTTTATGTGCCGGCCACCAGGGGGCTGATCCGCCGCGTGGAGGGGATCGTGTGCGTCTCCGAGGCTGAGGCGGCCCTGGTTCGCCGCACCTTTGGCCTCGGCCCGCGCCAGGTGAGCGTTGTGCCCACTGTTGTGGCGCTGGTTGATGAAGCCTGCCTCAGTACGGAACCCTCTGCCTGCGCAGAGGTACGGGCGCCCGCTTACCTCCTCAGTGTCGGACGGATGGCCCCCCATAAGCGGATGGACCGGCTGATCGGCGCTCTGTCCCATCTCTCAGACAGCTATGCGCTTACCCTGGTTGGCGATGGGCCGGAGCGCGCGCGGCTGGAGCAACTGGCCGATCAGTACGGAGTACGCCCCAGGCTGCATGTCGCTGGCCGGGTGAGCGATGCCGACCTGCGCGCCTGGTACCGCCGCGCAGGTGTGCTGGTGTCACTCTCGGAGGCCGAGTCGTTTGGGCGCACCATCGTCGAGGGATTGGCCATGGGATGCCGGGTGGTGTGCAGCGACATCCCGGCGCACCGCGAGTTCGCCCGGCGCTACCCGGAGTGGGTCACCCTGGTTCCTCCGAACGCCAGTGATGCACACGTTGCGATGCTGCTTGAGGCGACGGTTCGCCGGGAGACGGGAGCGCCGCCCGACCTGCGGCCGTACACCCGATCGGCCATTGCCGATGTCATGCTAGATATCTACGCCGTAGCGGCGCGGTTCGGGGCCTTGCACGCCCCTGAGGAAGCTGCTCTGGAGGTGGCAGGCGATGCGCATTGTCATTCTTAACACCTATAGCTGGCTCAACAAGGGCGATGCGGCAATCGTGCTCGGCACCGTCCGCGCAGTGCGCACCGTCGCGCCCGAGGCCGACATTACGCTTGTCTCGCTGACGCCGGAGATTGACCGGCTCCACTACGCCGCCGAGCACCTGCGGGTCGTGGCCGGTCCCTTCGGTCTGTGTTATGCCGCGCATATCCCTGCGGGGGTGCGGGGCAGGCGCTTCGTGGGTGAATACCTGGCCCTGCTCGGCGGGCTGCTCGCCAGTCGCCTGACACGCCGGCCGCTTTCGCGCTGGTGGCCCGCCGGGCTGCGTGATCTGGTGCAGGCAATCGCCGAGGCGGATGTGGCGATCAGTTGCGGAGGCGGTTTCTGGCAGGATAGCTGGGGCGCGGGCGTGCTCATCCACGTGGCCCAGGTGCTGGCAGCCCTGGTGGCCGGCGTCCCTGTCGTCTGTCTTGGGCAGAGTGTTGGCCCCTTCCGCAGCGC
Source organism: uncultured Chloroflexales bacterium (assembly GCA_937918935.1). GTDB lineage: Bacteria > Chloroflexota > Chloroflexia > Chloroflexales > Chloroflexaceae > JACAEO01. The sequence continues at coordinate 4,145 of CAKZSI010000055.1, forward strand.
ACGCCTCCGCGCCCTCGTTGGCCACGTGCTTCGCCGAACCGACGCGGTGGTGATCCGTGAGAGCGAGTCCCTGGCAACCGTCCAGGCCATGCGCATCGCCCCGGAGCGGCTCCATCTCGGTACCGACATGGCCTTTGCCCTGGACCGCGACCGGCCGGTCCGTCGTGCCAGCGCCCCTCGTTCGGGGCGCCTGCGGGTTGGCGTCACCGCGCGCAACTGGGCGTTTCCCCATTCGCTGGATCGCCAGGCGGCGCAGCGCCACTACGAAGATGCGCTGGTAGTGGCCCTGGACCATCTGCTGGCTGTCCACGATGCCGAGATCGTGTTCCTGCCCCAGGTCATCGGTCCCGGCAACGATGACGATCGCCTTGTGGAGCGGGGGCTGGCCGCGCGGCTGAAGCGCCCCGATCGGGTGCGGGTGGTCGAGGACGATCTGGCGCCATCCGAGCTGATCGAGATGCTTGAGGGGATGGATATGCTGCTGGCTACGCGCTTTCACTCGGCGATCTTCGCTATGCTCGCCCGCGTACCCGTGGTGGCGATTGCCTATGAGCATAAGACCACCGGGATCATGCGGCGCATGGACCTTGGCCGGTGGATCGTCCCTATCGAGACGGTGAGCGGGGCACGCTTGATCGAACTGATCGAAGCGCAACTCGGTCAGCGGGAGGCGGTCATCGCCACGCTGAACGTCCGGGTGGCTCAGGAGTGTGCGCAGGTGCTGGCCAATGCAGCCATCTGCCGGGGCGTCGTCAGGCGGCCCGCCACGGCGGGCCAGGGCGCCGTGGTGGTCGAATGAACCTTGTTGAAGAAAGGAGTTGCCATGAGCATTCACGTTCCAACAGAATACCGGCGCACGATGCTGCCGGAAGGAGCGGCCTTGAGTGGCGCGTGGCTGCGCGGCTGGCGCCCTCCGATCATCGCCGTGAGCCTGGTCTTGTTTTTCCTGGGCCTGGGAGTGCTGGCACAGGCATATATGGTCGAGGCCAATACTCCGGCGGCCTATGGTTGGTTCTGGGCCGGGTTGGGGTTGAGCGTAGGCGCAGCTATCATCACTGGCCTGGCCCCTGCCAGCACCACCGGGCAACGCCTGCTGATGCTGGGACTTCTGGGGGGCGCTTTGTATCTGCCCACCTTTCTGCGTAGCCCGGCTTATCCGATCTTTGCCGACGAGTTGTACCACTACCAGGCCCTGACGCTGATGCGTGAACATGGCACGCGCGAGGTGAGTCTTACATTTTTCACTGTTCCGCGCGACTATCCGGGCCTGGCCCTGCTCGGGCTGCACATGGTCAGCATCGCCGGCCTGTCCTCCGAATGGGCGGTACGGCTCGTGCCGCTCCTGGTCCACCTTACCATGCCGGTGCTAGCCTACGCCGCGCTGGCGACCCTGCGCGTGCCGGAGCGCCTGGCATTCGTGGGCGGGCTGGTCTACATGAGCAACCGCAGTTTCTTCTTCTTCCACAGCGTCTTTAGCTACGAGACCCTGGGAACGCTCCTGTTCCTGGTCCTGGCGCTCCTTAGTTTGAACCTGCTACGCAAAGACACGCAGTGGGCGTGGCAGGTTCACCTGCTCCTGCTGATAGTCATTGCGGCGGTGAGCATGACTCATCACTTCAGCACCTTGATCAGCCTGGTCTGGCTGTTTGGATGCGCGCTGGTCACGTGGGCGCTGCGGCACGAACAACGGCGTCTCTTTGGGGCGCTGGCCCTCTTCACCGCTGTCTTCGCCCTGGCCTGGCTTGTCTTTCAGTCTGATCGCGGCATTCAGTATGTCGTCCTGACGATCATCAACCGGACGGCGGCATTCTTCAACGCTGCACAGGCCGCGCTGAGCGGATCGGCGGCGTCACCCGGCGGTGAGGGCTGGCGGTTGCGTCTGCTGTTTGCCAACTCGCCGCTGCCGCTGGCGGAGCGGTTCTTCGCCTACCTTTACCCCGCTCTGATCGGCGTGCTTATGCTGGCGGGCCTGGCACGGGCGGCGGGCTTCTTCTGGGCCAGACGCGGCCAGGATCTTACCCCCTACGCGGGCGTCCTCCTTCTGGGGATCTTTGGCCCGGTTCTGTGGCTCCTGTCCACGCCGCTGGTGCTGACGGTCAATCAAGACGCGGCCTATCGCTCCTGGCCGTTCCTCTTCCTGGGGGTGGCTCTGTACGTGATCATTGCGCTCTACGGCGTTGAGGCCGAAGCGCGTCCTGTGCGCGTCTCGGAGCGCCTGACGGCGTTCGGCATCGCCATACCGCTGCTGATCGGCGGGATCGTTCTGGGCGACAATCAGGCCGGGCGCTTCCACACCCACCAGATCTTCGCCGCCTCCGGGCCGGAAGCCATCACCGATGATCTGGTCGCGGCGGCGCGCTGGCTGGAGGCGCACTACGGGGCGTATCACCGCGTGGCCGGCGACCGGGCCAGCCAGGTGGCTTTTGGCACTTTCGGCAACCAGCATACCCGCATCTGGGGCATCGGCCAGTTGTATTACTACGACGATCCGGGCGGCGCGATCTGGTTCCTGAACGAGCACAAGATTGACTTCGTCAGCGTGGATTGGCGGGTGTCGCGCTATCTGCCGCGCTACACCACCTACTTCGGCGACGCCGATCCCTTCGGCCAGCAGCGACCGATCCAACCGGTGCCGGTCGAGCGTCTGGAGAAGTTCGACCGTATTCGCGATCTACAGCGCATCTACGATAACGGCGACATCCTTCTCTATCGAAAGGTGGTGATCCGATGAACACGCTCCTTACGCGCCGGCCTGGCCCGCTCTTCCTTCCCGCTCTGGTCGGACTGATCGCTACGCTGGCTCTGTTGCTTGCAGCGGGCAACGTACCGGCCCCGGCGCTGCGCGCGCCCCTGGGCCTGGTGCTGGCGTGCTTCGCGCCCGGCTATGCCCTGCTCTTCGCCCTTTTTCCGCCCGAAGCTCACCGCCTGCAACAGGCAGCCCTGAGCATCCCCTTGAGTCTGGCGCTGGGCATCCTGCTGGGCGCCGGTATTGACCTCGCAGCCCTTACCTTCTCCGGGACGCTCTTCGCCGGGCTGAGCTGGGTCATCACCATGGCGGGGCTGGCCATTGGCGCCTGGCGCCTGGAGCGCTCCGGCGGCCTGAGCGGCTTCTTTCGCCAGACCTCGCTGCCACAGGTCAGCCATCTGCTGACCGGCGCGCTGGTCGCGCTGCTGGTGATCGCTTCCGCGGGATGGGCCGGTGTAGCACTGTACCGGGCCGCCCAGGTGGAAACCAGACCGTTCACGGCTCTCTCGGTTGAGCCGGCAAGCATTGATGGAACCCTGCGGCAGGTGGTGGTGGTTGCCAATCATGAGCATGCCCCGGTGGCCTATCGCCTGGAGGTGCGTCTGCCGAACGGCGGCGTGGCCGGCGGCTGGTCGGGGGTTTTGACACCCGGCCAGACCTACCATGTATCACTGCCCGCCAGCCTGGATCTGGAAGCGGGTGAGCGGGCCGAGGTGCTGCTGTTCCGCGATCAGGAGAACAAACCGTACCGGACGGTGCATCTGGCGCGGCCCTGAGAACGCGAGCTTCTGCTCAAGCGGGGGCGCGGGGAAAGCTGGTTTCCCCACGCGCCTCCAACGCGCCCTTCCAGAACAATCTATCCTGCGCGGCGAAGCCGCGTGAGCAGCTAGCAAACACTATGCTCACCAACGCCAGAACATCACTAACCCGGATCATCGCCGGTTTGCGCATGCCGCTGTACCTCAACGGCTATGCGCTGATGATCAGCGCCATGGCCATGTCCGGCCTCGGCTTTGTCTTCTGGGTGCTGGCAGCCCGCATGTACGCCCCGGCGGCGGTCGGCGCCAGTTCGGCGCTGGTCTCCCTGCTGATGTTTCTGGCGGGGATCGCCCAGCTCAACCTGCGCGGCGCGCTGATCCGCTTCCTGCCGCTGGCCGGTCTCGCGGCGCGCCGCCTGATCCTCGGCGCTTATGCGGCAAGCATTGGCGCCAGCCTGCTCTGCGGCGGCGGGACGCTGCTGGTCGCCCGCTGGTGGCTGCCGGAAGGAGCCTTTAGCGTCGCGCAACCCGCCTTCGCCGTCTGGTTCATCGTCTCGGTCTTGGCGCAGACGATCTTTGCCCTGCAGGATCACGTGCTGACCGGGCTGCGCCAGGCGATCTGGACCCCGGTTGAGAACCTGCTCTATTCCCTGGCCAAGCTCGCCCTGCTGACCGCCCTGGCCGGCAGCGCCTTCGAGCACGCCATCTACTATGCCTACACCATCCCCATTCTGGCACTGGTCATTCCCATCAACTATTTCATCTTTGTGCGCTGCTTGCCGGCCCATGTCTCCGCTTCCGGCCAGAGGGCCGAGCCGCTGACCTTCAGAGGCGTGGCGCGCTTCGTCGCCGGCGACTACCTGGGCTCGCTGTTCGCTCTGATGTCCACGACCCTTATCCCGGTGCTGGTGGCCCTGCGCCTGGGGGCCGAGGCGAATGCCTATTTCTACCTGCCGTGGACCATCGCCGGGGCGCTGGAGTTGCTCGCGGTGAACATGACCGCCTCGTTCACGGTGGAAGCGGCCCGTGACCGCGCGAAGCTGGTCGTCTACAGCCGGCGCGTGCTCGGGCAACTGCTGATCCTGTTGGCCCTGGCGCTAGGCGTCCTCCTACCCGCCGCGCCTCTCCTGTTGCGGATCATCGGCCAGGAGTATGCCGATGCCAGTGCCGGGCTGCTGCGCTTACTGGCGCTTTCCAGCGTTCCGCAGGCGGTGCTGATGCTGGCGATGAGCGTCACGCGGATCGAGAATCGTGTGCGGACCATCGTAGCGTTGCAGGCGGCGAACTGCGGCTTGCTGCTGGGCTTTAGCGCACTCATGCTCCCGGCGCTGGGCATCCTCGCTATCGGCTGGGCAAAGCTGATCGCCCAGGGCGTCCTGGCGTTGCTCGTGTTCGGCACGCTGCTGCGCCCGGTGTGGTGGTCGAAGTGGAGAGGTGTCGAGGCGTAGAGGTATTTTTACCTTTACACATACATGAGTGAATTATCAGGCGATTTTTGTATACGGAAACTCACTGAAGGAGGAATCAACCATGCATCCACTCATCCTGAACACGGGGCTTACCGGCGCGGCATCAGTTATGGGCCTGGCGGCGACAATCTTCCTGATCGGGCTGCTGGTGCAGCGCGAAGCCATCGGCAGCCTGGCGCACGAACGGGCGCAGCGGGCGCGGGCGGCCCTCTGGGTGGCGATCGTACCGCTGGTGGGGGTTTTCGCCCTGGTGGTGGCAACACGCATCGCCAGCGCCCTGGCAGGCTGAAGCCAGGCGCCAGGGAACCCATTCGGGCATTCGCGCGCCGAAGATGGTGCGCGGAGGCGTCGCTTCGATCGAATCGGCAATCGCTCATCTGCAATGTTCCTATGCGCATCTTAATGCTCACTGATTTCTACCGGCCCCTGATTGGCGGCCAGGAGCGCCACGTCGAGAACCTGGCCCGCGAACTGGCGGAGCGGGGCCACCAGGTAGCAGTCGCCACCCTCTGGCATGAGGGCCTCGAACCCTTCGAAGAGGATCGGGGGGTGCGGATCTACCGCATCCGCGGGACTGTGCAGCGTGCCGCGGGGCTGTTCAGCCAGGCAGGGCGCCGTTTTGCCCCGCCGGCGCCCGATCCCGAGACGGTATGGGCCTTGCGGCGGATCATCAAGCGCGAACGGCCCCAGATCGTCCATGCCCATAGCTGGATCGTCCACTCCTTCCTGCCCCTCAAGACCTGGAGCGGGGCAAAACTGGTGGTCACCCTGCACGACTACGGCCTGCGCTGCGCCACCAAAACGCTGATGCGCCACGAGCGCCCGTGTGGCGGCCCGGCGCTGGATCGCTGCCCGGGGTGTGCCGCGACGCACTATGGCCCACTGAAAGCCGGCGCGACCCTGGCCGCGCAGCGGGCAACCCTGCCCTGGCTGGTCGCGGCGGTGGACCGCTTCATCGCCGTCAGCCAGGCCGTGGCGGAGGGCAACGGTCTGGCCGGCGGCGGGTGCGCCTGCGAGGTGATTCCCAACTTTATCGCCGATCACGTCGAGGCGCCAGAGGAAGATGCGGCGGACCTCGCCGCTCAACTTCCGTCCGGCGACTTCCTCCTCTTCGTCGGGGCGCTCAGCCGTCACAAGGGCGTGCGCGTGCTCCTCGACGCCTACACGCGCCTGGAGGACGCGCCACCCCTGGCGCTGATCGGCATCTGGGCCGACCCCGAACTACACCTCCCCGCCGGGGCGCGAGTGTTTCAGCACTGGCCCCATCCCGCAGTCATGCGGGCCTGGCAGCGCTGCACCATCGGCATCGTGCCTTCCATCTGGCCCGAACCCTGCCCGACGGTGGCGATGGAAGCTATGCTGGCGGGCCGCCCCCTGGTCGCCTCGCGCATTGGCGGCCTGCCGGACCTGGTGGCGCACGAGGAGACGGGGTTGCTGGCGCCGCCGGGTGACGCCGGGGCGCTGGCGGCGGCGCTGGCGCACCTGCTCGGCGATCCGGCCTTGCGGCGGCGCATGGGCGCGGCGGGGCAGCGGCGCGTGGCCGCCTTTCAGGCGCGCGCGGTCATCCCGCGGATCGAGGCCCTGTACGCCGAACTCCTGGAACCTGCCAGTCAAACAATACCCGTTCGATAGGCAGGGAGGGGAATCGGATTGAGCCACACCTTGCAACCGGCCATTCGTAGAAAAGGAGGAACTCCCAATGACAACCTCATCACTCCCCTTTGAGACCCATGGCTCTGAACGCGCGCTGGCTTCGGGGGTATGGTTCTGGCTCTACCCGGCGCCCCTGGCCATCGCCGAGCTGCTGGTCCCCAGCGGGCGGCCCCTGACGGGTCTGCTGCTCCACGCCGCCCTGGCCCTGGCCCTCATCTACCACAGTACCCTGGGCCGCGCCGCACACGGACGCAACCTGGCTCTGGCCCTGCTGCTCATCCCATTGATGCGCATCGTCGCCCTGGCGCTGCCGCCGTCCGGCTCGTTGCTGCTCAGCTACGTCCTGGCCGGCGGCGGCATTATCGCCGCCGCCGCGCTGGTGCTGCGCGCCCTGCGGCTGCGCCCGCGCGAGGTGGGTTTGACCCTCGGCGAGTGGTGGATGCAACTGATGGTAACGGGCTGCGGCATCGCTCTGGGCTACGCCGGGGCGGTCCTGCTACGCCCCGAACTCCCCGCCGGCATGGTCTCCTGGCAGGCCCTCGCCGCCCTGGCCCTGGCCCTGCTGGTCTTCGCCGGCTTCGCCGAAGAGTTGATCTTCCGCGGCCTGCTGCAAACCGTGAGCGGGCCAGTACTGGGACGCTGGGGGCCGCTCTACGTAGCAACCGTCTTCGCCCTGGTGCAACTGGGCTTCGGCTCGCCGCTCTACGCCCTGCTGGCCTTCATCGTCGGGCTGGTCTTTGCCGGGGTGGTGCGCCTGAGCGGCTCGATCATCGGCGTGGCTCTGGCCCACGGGGTGGCGAGCATCGTGATGCTGCTGGTGATGCCCTACGTGCGGGCCAACCCGGCCTCACCGGTGGCGACGGCGCTGCCGCTGGCGATGCTCATCGGCGGAGTGTGTGCGGGGGTCGCCGTGCTGCTCTTCGTCCTGGCGCGCCGGGCGCCGGCGGGCGCGATGCGTCTCCCGGAGCGGCTGGCGTCGCGGGCGCCGGCGAGTGCGCCGGAGTCCCCGGCGGGGCGCGCGCTTGCCGGACCGGCGGCCTCCGCCCAGACGAGCGCGCCGCTTCTGTCAGTGAGCCAGCTCACCCGCCTGCGCCGGGCGGCGCAGTTGACCTACATGGACCTGGCGGAGCGGGCCGGGCTGCCGGCGCGGCTGCTGGCCGAGATCGAGCTGGGCCTGGTTCCCCTGGACCCGGAGAGCGCCCTGCGCCTCGCCGACGGGCTGGGTATTCTGCCGCAGGAGTTGCGGGCGGTAGCGGGGTAGCCGGGGGCCGTTCCCGCTGAACTGTTATGGGAGGGCCTGGCCCTCCCATTGTTATCCTCGTGTGCGATCAGATCTGGCGGCGTAGCCGCCAAAACCAACGCTAAATGACCCTATCAGGCCGCCATGCCGCCCCGATCCCCCGTCGGAGGCGCACCTTGCACCGGCCCTATCGAGTAATCTATCTGGTTTGCGCCCCCGGTAACGCGATGCTATAATATTATCAGCTATCTCCAGGTAAATTGAGCAGGGAGGGAAACCCTCTCTGCTTGTTGTTGCATGTTGCAGGGAGCTTATGGACGCAAAAGTCATCGTCTTTGGCGAGACGGCCATTGACCGTCTGTTGCAGTGGTTGCGTTCGACGGGGCAACCTCAGGATATTACAGACCTGGTCAGACAGTATCTGGAGATCTTGAGCAAGGCGGTGAGGGAGGAGAACGAATGACCGCTGCGCACACGTTACCTGCCGACCAGCAGCGCCTGGCCGAGGACATCTATCGCTTGATGGTCGCGCAGGGCGCCATGTTCGCCGTAGACACACCCATCCGCCAGACGCTTGCCAGTCTCGCTACGTTTCTGGCCCGACGCGAGGGGCGCGATCGGGCGGAGCTTGAGGCGGCAATTGATATGGCCCTGAGCGCCGACAGTCGTTTCACCCGCGAAGTCGTGGATGGCGAGGTGCGCTTTGTGACTACCCGCCAGGGCGCCTATGTGCCCCGGGAAGGCGCCGATACTCATAGCTTCAAGCAACGACTGCACGAGCCGGAAAATCCGCTTCCGATTGACGATATCAGTGTGGTTGTCTCGACCTCGCGCCCCGCGATCACTACGGTCGAGCCGGTGTATATTTCCGATTACTGGCAGGTGCAACTGGCCGCCCCCTCGGTTGAGGGCGAGACTGAAGCGGTTGCGGCGCCCGAAGCGCCGGCGCCCGTCGCCGAAGCGATTGTTGAGGAAGCGCCAGCAGCGCCGGAAGAGGCTCCGATTACCGTTGAGGAAGAAGTTTCCGAACCCGCACCCGCGGTGTTGGAAATGCCCGCCCCGGCCCCGGTCGAGGAAGCGGCCCCCGAACCCGCGCCCGCGGTGTTGGAAATGCCCGCCCCGGCCCCGGTCGAGGAAGCGGCCCCCGAACCCGCGCCCGCGGTGTTGGAAATGCCCGCCCCGGCTCCCGTCGTCGAAGAGCCAGTGCCTGTCGTGGCGCCGGCCCCGCGACCGGTGCAGCCGCCCCGCAGCACCGTATTTACCCTTGACGATGCAACGGCGATCGATCTCCGCCGGCCGGTTGACGAGATCATGGCCGAGCACGGCGATCTGCTGGCGCAGGTGCTCGCAGAACGCCTGGAGCACGACCCGCTGCAGCGCATCGTTAGCTTTGGGCGGAAATATTACCCTGAGGCCAACCTGGCGAGCTTCGGCAAGAACGATCTGCGGAAGATCCGTGACTACATTCTCGAGCGGAACGAGCCGCTGCTTGACACCGAGATTATCGCCGATCTCTACTACCATAACCCGCGGCAGGCCGACTACGAGGGCTTCCGCTTCTCGTTGAACTATCGCCTGCACCGTGAGAAGGACTTTGAGTTCGTCGGGGTTGAGGGGGCCTATCTCTGGGCCACCAGGGGCTTGACGATCACCAGTGGCAAGCGTCTCAAGGCCGCTGAGATGGGGCAGATCACGTCCTATCTGGTCGAGGGCTACGACGATAGCCCGGAATTGCAGAGCATCGAAGCCGTCAGACAGAGCGGCAGCGTTACCCGGCTATTGACCTTCTTCGAGTGGGAGTACGGCGTGTTGCCCCTCGATGCCGGTCTCGCCGCGCTGCTTCCGCCCCCCCTGCTGCCCGAACAGCGCAGCGCGGTGCTGCGCTTCGAGTCGCCCCAGCACTTTACCACCTACCTGGTTGAGGTGCGCTTCCCCGCCGGCAATCGCGGCGGCTGGCTCCAGGGGTTGGAGGAGTTCTTCCACGAGCATATGGTGCCCGGCGCCCTGATCACCATCACTCGCACCGGGGAACCGAACGTCTTTCATGTCGTCTACGAGGAAGGCTCCGAGCAAACCGAACGCCTGCTTACCTTCGACGAGAAAAAGAACCGGCTGGCGTTCGCCAATGTCTCGTTCTTCTGCGTGGTGGACGAAGACCAGTTGCCTACCCAGAGCCGCTATGGGCGGCTGAACCGCCTCAAGGCCTTCCCTATGGGCGAGCGCCGCAAGGCGGAACTCATGCTTGAACACGTGAGCGAGACCATTGGCGACCAGGTGGGTACTCCGGCAGAGCCGCGCTACGCCGTTACGCTCGATGATCTCTACGTCGCCTTCAACGTGCTGCGGCCCGGCTCGCGAGCGTATCTGAAGGCGCTGCTCGAACGCAGCGAAGATTTCACTGCCGATGAGTCGACCCCGGGTCTCTACTATTACATACCCGCCCCCCGCACCAGCGCCGAAGAGGTCGAGGAGGAAGAGGACGAATCGCTGGAAGAGCGCCCGCCGCTGCGCCAGCGCTATGGACGGTACGATGAGGATGAGTGAGGTCCGGCATGACCTTTGAGGAACAACTGGCCCGGCTTGGCGATCTCGAACGCCCCCTTGCCCACGCGGAACTCAAGGCCCTCTCCGACCTTGGCCCCGCAATGCTGAAGGCGTTCTGGGCGGCATGGCGCGAGTTTCCCGCCGAACGCCGTCTGGCAATTATCCGCGAGCTTGATGAGCTTGCCGAAGACAATCTGGATCTCGATTTTCGCGCGGTCTTCCGAGCCTGTTTGAGCGATCCCGATGCCGAGGTGCGGGCCGCGGCCATCAACGGGTTGTGGGAGGATGAGAGCCTGGCGACGATGAACCGGTTGATCGCCATGCTCGACGATGAGGCCGGGGTGGCGCGCGCGGCAGCTACCCTGGCCCTCGCGCGCTTTGCCTATCTCTGCCAGGTTGGCGACCTGTCGGCAGCCGAGGGCGCCCGGCTGCTGGCGGTGCTGTTGCGCACTGCGACCGACCCCGAACAGCCGCTTGAGGTGCGCCGGCGCGCCGTGGAGGCTCTTGGCTACTTCGCTGCTTCCAGGGAGGCCCAGACGGAGATTGGCCGGGCCTACGCCCATAGCGACCTGGCCATGCGCGAGAGCGCCCTGCTGGCGATGGGGCGCTCGATGCGCCCTACCTGGTTTCCCTATATCGAACGTGAGTTGAAGAGTCCCTCGCCGGCCCTGCGCTACGAGGCTGCCCGCGCCGTCGGCGAACTGGCCGAAGAGGGACGCCCGCTGCTGCCCGCCCTGCTGCCGCTGGTTGACGATGATGACATCGAGATTTCCCTGGCTGCGATCTGGGCGCTTGGGCAGGTGGGTGGTTCAAGCGCCCGGCGCGTGCTCGAACGCCTGGCCCGCTCCAGAGATCTGTCGCGCCGCCAGGCTGCCGACGAGGCCCTGGCCGAACTCTCCCTCGATGAATGGTGAGCCACGTCTGTGTCCCGGCGCATCGCCGTTCATACGGAAGCGTCTATGCCTTTTCATTACACCCGGATCGAGCAACTGAGCGCTCCGTACCGGTATATTTACCTCTCCCCGCACCTGGACGACGCCGCCCTCTCCTGCGGCGGCGCAATCGCCCAGCATACTACTGCGGGCACCCCCGTACTGGTGGTGAACATCTGCACCGCTCCCCCATCCCCCGGAGCACTCCTCAGCCCCTTTGTCAGCTTGATGCATCGCCGCTGGAACCTGCCCGCCGATGAGGCCATGGCCCGCCGGCTCCGCGAGGATGCCGAGGCTCTTGAGATTTTGCGCGCTGATGGGTTGCAACTCGACCTGCTCGACGCGATCTACCGCATGCCTGAGGTGTATGCCAATGATGACACACTGTTCGGCAAGGTGGCCGAGGGCGACCAGCTTGCCGCTGATGTGCAGTCGCGCCTCGAGCCGCTGATCAACCGCTACCCCGACGCGGTGATCTACGCGCCGCTGGGCGTCGGGCGCCACGTCGATCATCTGGCTACCTTTGCGGCCGCTCAGGCGCTTAGCCGCAGCGGCGCCAGCGTCGCCTTCTATGAGGATTTTCCCTACGTGCGCCTCGAATCTGCGCGCGACCAGCGCCTCGCTGAGTTGGGAGGTCCCGACCGTTTCCTGCCTCTCGTCACCAGTATTGACGCTACTCTCACTCGCAAGATCGGGGCGATCGAAGCCTACACCAGCCAGCTCGACGTGCTCTTTGGCGGCGCCGCCGCTATGGCCCGGGCCGTGCGCGACTATGCGGCGCGGGTCTCCCCTGATGCTGGCGCCTATGGCGAGCGCATCTGGATGTTCAGGTGACCGTTCCGGTGGTGCTGTAACAGGTGCTATCTCTATGTCTCAGCCCACCACAGGCACTGTTCTCGTCCGCGGCGAACGGATCGGCGCCCTGGCGCCTGGTGCGCCTGATGCAACGACGTGGGATGCCTTTGTTGAGGCTCATCCGCAGGGCAGCCTGTTACAGTACAGCGCCTGGGGCGAACTGAAGGCGGGCTCTGGATGGCGCGCGCGGCGCATCGCGGTCCTCGGCGCTGATGGCACGCCTCTGGCCGGGGCGCTGCTGTTGATCCGTGCGCGCTATGGCTTGAGCGTGGCCTATACCCCGCGCGGCCCGCTCTTTTCCGGTGATCCGATGGTTGACCGGTTGTTGCTGGCCGGGCTGGAACGCGAAGCACGCCGCGCCCGCGCAGTGCTCCTGCGCTTTGAACCAAACTTGCTTGAAGACAATCCCGCTGCCGATGCTTTGCACACCTGGTTGCTCCTGCAGGGGCTGCAACCCGTGCAGACTATCCAGCCCCGCAGTTCGATCCACGTTGATCTGCGGCAGCCTGAGGAGCGCCTGCTCGCGGCCTGTTCCAAGGGGCACCGCGCCGACATCCGGCGCGCCGAGCGCAATGGGGTTGTCGTGCGTCAGGGGGATGTGACCGACCTGCCGGTTTTTTTCGTCTTGATGCAAGGAACCGGTAAACGAGCGCGCTTTGGCGTGCACAACGAGGCGTACTATCGGGCGGCCTGGCGTCTCTTCCAGACGCGCAGTTGCCTGTTGCTCGCCGAAGTGGATGGACGGGCGGCCGCGGCACATCTTATCTTTGCTGATGCCCGGGCAGGTCTGTATCTCTACAGCGCCGCCAACGAAGTCGGTCTGCGCTCGGGTGCGAACCACCTTCTGACGTGGCATGCCATGCGCTGGGCCCGCGCGCAGGGTTGCACGCGCTACGATCTCTGGGGCATCCCCGACGCCCTGGGCCGCGCGGCGACCGCCCCCGACGCGGAGGCTCGCGCGGCTCTGGAAAGCGCCGCCCAGCACGACCCCCTGATCGGGGTCTACCGCTTCAAGAAGGGCTTTGGCGGCCAGATTGTGCGCTACCTGCCGGCCTATGACCGGGTGCTCCTGGCCCCGCTCTACCGCCTGGCGCTCAGGCGCATCTGACTTCTGGCGCCTCTGGATGGGAGGGGTTGAGAGGGCTGCGCCTTCCCCCGAACATGCTATGCTGTCCTCCCAGGGAAAGGGTTGGAAAGGCGTAGTCCTCCCTGGATAACGCTGGCAAGGGCCTGGGAGTGCTATGCCCTCCCGGAGAGAGCCTTTGTTTCCTTTACGGTGGTGCGCGGCGAAGCCGCGCAGGCAACCTATGGACAAACCAATGCCAACCCTACGCGCTCTGCTGGCTGACGTGGCCGTGCTGCGCGCTGATGGTCCCCTCGACATTCCCATCACCGCGGTGTCCTACGACTCGCGCAAGGTCGAACCCGGTGCGCTGTTTGTGGCGATCAAGGGCCAGCACAGCGACGGGCATGCCTACGTGGAGCAGGCTGTCGCGCGCGGCGCGCGCGCGGTGCTCGTTGATGCCCGGCAGTGGGGGCACGCCCCGGCGCCCGAAGAGGCGACCCTGGTGGTGGCCATTGATAGTCGCGTGGCCCTGGCCCCCCTCGCCGCTGCCTTCTACGACTACCCGGCGCTGCGCCTGCGGACGATTGGCGTTACCGGCACCAAGGGCAAGAGCACCACAACCGATCTGATCAGCCAGCTCCTCGATCACTGCGGCTATCGTACAGGGTTGATCAGCACCGTGGATTTCAAGGTGGGCCCGCGGCGCTGGGCCAACGATACGCGCCAGAGCACCCCTGAGGCCCCCGAAGTGCAGGCCCTCCTGGCAGCGATGGTCGCCCATGGCTGCGACGTCGCGGTGATCGAGGCCACCTCGCACGCTCTCTCGGCACGCTGGAACCGCCTCGGCGGCTGCCTCTTCGACGTGGCGGTGTTTCTCAACCTTGGTCACGAGCATCTCGATTATCACGGCACGCTGGAGCAGTACCGCGCTGATAAGACGCGCCTCTTCGAAATGCTGGGCGAACGCACCCCCGCAGGGCGGCGCAAGGGCCAGGCCTGGGCGATCGTCAACGCCGATGATCCGCACCACCATGCTTTCCTCCGCGCGGCGCCGGCGGCCAGGCAGTTGCGCTTCGGCGCCGGCCCCAACACCGATGTGCGCGCCCGCGAGGTGGCGGCCAGTGCCGCCGGCACGGAACTCACGGTTGATACCCCCTGGGGCAGCGCGCGCCTGCGCCTGGGCCTGCCCGGGGCCTTCAACGTCTCCAACGCCCTGGCGGCCCTCAGCGTGGCCCTGAGCCAGGGCGCGCCCCTTGAACAGGCTGTTGCCGCCCTTGGCGCCGCTCGTGGGCTACGCGGCAGGATGGAGCCGGTGGTAATGGGCCAGCCGTTTCAAGTGATTGTGGACTACGCCCACAACCCCGAGTCGTTCGAACAGGTGCTAAGCATGTTACGCCCCCTTGCCCGAGGACGGATTATCGCCGTCTTCGGCAGCGCCGGTGAACGCGATGTGGCCAAGCGTGCCATCCAGGGGGAGATCGCTGGACGCTACTGCGATCTGCTGGTGCTCACCGATGAGGATCCTCGGGGCGAGGACCCCCTGGCCATCCTCGCTCAGATCGCCGCTGGCGCCGAACGGGTGGGGCGTCGCGCCGGGCAGGATTATCAAATTATCCCTGACCGGAGCGAGGCCATCCAGGCCGCAATCGCGGCTGCCCGGCCCGGCGATCTTGTGCTGTTGCTCGGCAAGGGTCACGAGGGTAGTATCATCTACGCCGATCACAGCCGCCCCTGGGACGAAGCCGCCGAGGCCCGGCGCGCCCTGCAAGCCCTGGGGTATACGACGCCTGCCGACGGCGATCGGGGATGATGCGGGGAAACCCGGTTTCCCCATCTACCTGCCCGCCAGGAGGCTCCGGGAGGGCATGTCCTCCTGGAAGCACTGCGTTCTCGCCTCAGGGGGAGGGTCTGGGAGGGCTGTGCCCTCCCAGAAGAATCGCCATCCCGTTTTTGTGCGGTGAAGCCGCATAGGCGCCCCACATGAACGCCAGGAAACCGGGTTTCCCCTTCCCCCTGTCCGCAAGGAACAACAACGATGCGCGCAGTCAGCGCCCCGGACCACGTCCGCAGCCAGTACGGCGGCTCCACTCGCCGGCGTATGTTCAGCCTGGCCCTTCCTGCCGTCGGCGAGCAACTGCTCAACACCATGGTCGGTCTGGCCGACGTGTTTCTGGTGGGCAATCTGGCTCCACGGACCGCGGCATTGCTCGGCTATGACAGCGCCGCCGCGCTGACGGCAGCGGGTCTGGGCAACCAGTTTTCCTGGATCATGATGGTGCTGTTCATAGCCGTCGGCATCGGCGCCACGGCCCTGGTGGCCCGCGCCGTGGGCGCCCGTGATGAGGCCAGCCTGGTGCGTATCGTGCGCCAGGTGGCGCTGCTGGGCGCCGTGGTCGGTATTCTGGCCACGGCCCTGGGGTTGCTGGGCGCCGAGCTGTTCCTGGCCGTACTCAACGCCCCTCAGGAGACCCGTGCGATCGGCGCCGGGTACATCCGCATTACTGCGCTGACCTTCCTTCCCACCGCGCTGCTCCTGGCCATCACCGCCTGCCTGCGCGGCGCGGGCGACACTCGCACGCCCCTGCTGCTGATGCTGGTGGTGAATACGCTCAACATCGCCGTCACCTGGCTGCTGGTGAACGGGCAACTGGGCCTGCCGGCTCTGGGCGTGACCGGCGCGGCCATTGGCACCACCCTGGCGCGCGGGTTGGGGGGCATCGCCGCCGTCGCGCTGCTGCTGCGGGGCCACGCCGGCCTGCGGCTGGTCCTCGACTGGCGGCCCGATCCCGAGATGCTGCGGCGTCTGGTGCGCGTCGGGTTGCCAACGGCGGGCGAACAATTCATCTTTCAGGCCGCGCTGCTGATCTTCGTGCGCTTCGTGACCAATCTGGGTACGACGGCCTATGCTGCGCACAATATCACGATCACCATCGAGTCGGTCTCGTTTTTGCCAGGGATGGGCTATGCCGCCGCCACCGGGGCCCTGGTGGGGCAGGCTCTGGGCGCGCGCCGGCCCGACGAAGCCGAGCGCAGCGCCTACGAGGGCCTGTTCCAGGGCGGCCTGATGATGAGCATACTGGGCGGTTTCATAGTACTCTTCCCCGCCCAACTGGTGGCGTTGTTCACCAACGACCCCATGGTTGTCGCGGCGGCCACGCCCCCGCTGCGTGCTGCCGGTCTGGTGCAGCCGGCCCTGGCGATCAGCTTCATCCTGCTCGGTGCGCTGCGGGGCGCGGGCGATACCCGCTGGCCCCTCTACAGCCGCCTGCTCACCACCTGGGTGGTACGCCTGCCCCTCACCTTCGTGGTGGTGGGCTGGCTCGGCGGCGGCCTGCCCGGGGTGTGGCTGGCGATGTGCACTGATTTCACCCTGCAGGCAATCATGGTCCTGTGGCGCTTCAGTTCGGAGAAATGGAAGAAGATTGAAGTATGATTGACCTGGCCCCGCGCAATCCCTACGCCCTCGAACTGGCAACCCCGCTGCTGGCCGCGGCGGGGAGCCTTGGCTACGGTGTCGAGGTGGCGCGGCAACTCCGGCTCGGGCAACGCGACGGCGGGCACGGTCTGGGCGCGCTGATCACCCGCAGCATCAGCCTGCGCCCCCGGCGCGCTCACCCACCCCCCGCGCTGGTCGAAACCCCGGCTGGCCTGCTCTACACTGGCGGCACGTCCAACCCCGGCCTGGGTGCCGTGCGCCGGCGCTTCGCACCGATCTGGGCCACCTGGGAGACGCCGGTGATCTTGAGCGTCGCCGCCGCCGATAAGGCCGAACTCGGCGCGCTTCTGGCCGAACTGGAAGCAATCGAAGGGGTGCGCGGCGTCGAGCTGTCGCTCGCAACGTTCGGGGCTACCGAACCAGCGGCGGCGGAGCGCCTGGTCGCCGCGGCCCGCGCGGCCACCCCGCTGCCGCTGCTCGTCAAACTGCCCGTTTACACCGAAGGCCTGGCGGAACTGGCTGCGGCCGCCGCCGCTGCCGGCGCCGACGCGCTCAATCTGAGCGATGGCCCCCAGGGCGCCGCCATACTGGCGGGCCGGCGCGTCGAGGGACGTCTCTGCGGCCCGGCGCTGCGGCCCCTGGGTCTGCGGGCGGTGGCCCGGCTGGCCGGGACGGTGGACCTGCCGCTGATCGGCGGCGGCGGGGTAATGCGCGCCGCCGATGCCCGCGCCTTCCTCGACGCCGGAGCCGCCGCCGTGGCCCTGGGCAGCGCCCTGCTCACCGACCTGCGCGCCGCGGGGCGGATCATGGCCGGGCTGGCGCTTACAGATGGGTTCGCTGCGCCGCCTTCTGCGTAACCATTCGCGGGAGGCGTGGAGGGCGCAGCCCTCCGCAATCGGTTTGTTCTGCCAGCGGCGGGCGGGCGCTCTGGCGAAGTCAGGAGTTGTCAACCACCCCGGGCGGAAGGGAGGGTGCGGGGAGGTGTGGCCTCCCCCCGCCTATCCAACGGTAAGTCAGGTGTGAACCATAGCCTACGGACAAGGCATGGCCCGGTTGTACCCACTGCCCACCCCGCGAGATGCGCCATTCCTGAACCGGTGCAAGGTGCATTGATGGTAGCATGCAGCCCTCGATGGGCAGGGAGCGCTGTGGAAAGCCTTGCGGACACCCCTTGCGGATCGCTTGCCTTGACACTCGAAAAAAATGCGTGTTATACTCACAATGCTTTCAATACAACAAGGCGATAAAACTGCAACCATGGCCGAACGTAAAGAGCAGGGGTCAACGCGCCACAACATTCTGCACCTCATCCGCCGCCACGGCGAAATGACGGCGCAGGAGATAAGCGATGTGCTGGGTATCGGCGCGGTAGGGGTCCGACAACACCTGACCCTGCTCGAGCGCGATGGCCAGGTTCAGGTTATCGGGGTGCGGCGGAACGTTGGCCGTCCTTCCCATCTCTACGCCCTCACCGCCGAGGCTGAAGCGTCTTTTCCCAAAGGCTACGATCGCCTGGCCCTCGACCTGGTGACCTACCTGGAGGATATTGGCGGTTCCGTCGCGATCGAGCAGGTCCTCACCCGCCGTCGCGAGGCGCTGATACAGGAGTTCCTGCCGCACCTGGCCGGCAAGGATCGCGCGGCTCAGGTGGCTGCCCTGGCTGAACTCCTGGCTGCGCAGGGGTACATGTGCGAGTGGGAGCAGCACGAAGACGGCTCCTTCACCCTCACCGAGTACAACTGCCCGGTTGATTGCGTCGCCCGCCGGTATCCCCAGTTCTGCGCTCAGGAACTACGACTCTACGAAGACTTGCTCGCAACCCCGATCGCCCGCGAGGGTACCATCGCCGCCGGCGCGCATTGCTGCCGTTACCACATTCCGGCCTGACGTCTGGTTCGTTTACAATCGGCCTCGTCGCTGAGGCCCGCACGAATGAGGAGGGGCCGGCGTAGAGACGGCCCGCCGGGTTGTCTCTACGCCGGCCCGCCGGGTCGTCTCTACTCTACGCGGGCCCCTTGTTTCATGTCACGCCCTGTAGCGAAAGAGGAGGTCTCCGATGCCGTTCGAACTCCCGCCGCTTCCGTATGCCTATAATGCCCTTGAGCCTCATATTGATGAGGCCACGATGCACTACCACCACGACAACCATCACCAGACCTATG
This sequence comes from uncultured Chloroflexales bacterium, assembly GCA_937918935.1. GTDB lineage: Bacteria > Chloroflexota > Chloroflexia > Chloroflexales > Chloroflexaceae > JACAEO01. The sequence goes on from CAKZSI010000055.1 coordinate 23,006, forward strand.
TGACCAATCTGAACAACGCGATCGCCAGACATCTGGAGCTCAAGGATAAGCACCTGGAGGAACTGCTCGGTAACCTCGACGCCGTTCCCGAGGACATCCGCACCGCCGTGCGCAATAATGGCGGCGGTCACTGGAACCATACCTTCTTCTGGGAGATCATGACCCCCGGTGGCAGCAGCGAACCGACCGGCTCGCTGGCTACGGCCATCGTCAGCGATTTTGGGAGCTTTGCCGCTTTCCAGGAGCAGTTCAAGGCGGCCGCCCTGGGCCGCTTTGGCTCCGGCTGGGCCTGGCTCGTCGCCGAGAAGAACGGCGCCCTCAGCATCGTCAGCACGCCTAACCAGGATAACCCGCTAATGGAGGGTAAGACCGCCATCCTCGGTGTGGATGTCTGGGAGCATGCCTACTATCTGAAGTACCAGTACCGCCGTGCCGCCTACATCGACGCCTGGTGGAATACCGTCAACTGGGACAAGGTTGCCGAACGCTACGCCGCCGCCAGGGCGTAGTCGCATTGCTTGCCTTCACAGGCTCATATTGAGAGGGTTTCGCCCTCCCAATGTGAGCCTGTACCATAAGGATCTGGGAGGGCGTAGCCCTCCCCGAAATTGATGCCTTTATCCCAGACGAATCCGCGGGTTCAAAAAGGCATACATCACATCCGCGGCCAGGTTCGCCAGCGCGAAGATCAGCACCGTGATCATACTTACGGCCTGCAACAGGGGCAGATCGCGCCGATCGATGGCGAAGGTCAGCAGGCGGCCCACCCCGGGGTAGTTGAAGACGTTCTCGACCACGATCAGGCCGCTGATCAGCCACCCCAGGCTGATTGCCACCACCGTGACGGTCGGCAACAACGCGTTCCGCAACACATGGCGCACGATCACCACCCGGCGCGGCAGGCCCTTCAACGCGGCCGTGCGTACATAATCCTGCCGCAGTTCCTCGATCACCCCGGCCCGGGTCAGACGAATAATGTAGGCCAGCAGCACCAGCGTCGCCGTTAGCGCCGGCAGGATCAACTGTGGCAGCGCGGCCATAAAGCCGCTGTCCGGGGCAATCGAAGAGTTTGCCGGCAACCAGCGTAACCGGAAGGCGAACAGGTCGATCAGCACCAGCCCGGTGACAAACTCGGGCAACCCGACCACCGCCAGCGCGCCGATGCTGATCGCCTGGTCCGCCGGGCGTTCCTCGCGCAGCCCGGCGATCACCCCCAGGGCCACCGCCAGCGGCACGGCGATCAGCAGCGTCAAACCGGCCAGCATCAACGAGTTGCCCAGCCGCTCCAGCACCACCTCGCGGATCGGCAGGCGCGTGCTGTAGGACCGCCCCCAGTCTCCCCGCACGAAGTCGCCCAGCCAGTCCACGTACTGCACCACCGCCGGGCGATTGAGACCCAGTTCCTCGCGCAGTGCCTCCAGGGCCTGCTCGCTTGCCTCGCGCCCCAGGATCACCCGCGCCACGTCGCCCGGCAGCAGCCGGGTGATCACGAAGATCAGCATCGAGGTGAACAGCAGCGTCAGCCCCAGAAAGCCCAGGCGACGCAAAATGTAGCGTGTCATTGGCGATCTGCCCCCTCCCTGACCCTTTCTCAGGTGGAGGGTTTTCCGGCACACCCTCGCGTCGCATTCGCCATCGGGGGCATTGGGACGCCCAACTCCCCCCTCTCCACCTACGGTGGAGAGGGGGGCAGGGGGGTGAGGATCGCAAGCGCATTGGAATGCCGAAAACCCCTTCTCGCTCCAAAAACCTTACACCTGAGATCTCCCTGACCCTCCTCCGCCGGGGGATGCAACCAGCCGCCTCCCTCCAGCGGGGGGAGGCGATGTGGCGCGCTGCACGCGCGCCACCGTTATGACAGGTCAATCTTTTTGAGAAACGCTATCAAAATCTAAAATCCAACATCCGATCCCTGCAACCCGCTGAGCTCCTCCAGAGGTATATGGCACCTGATGCGGTGGCCGTTGCCGGCATCGCGCCAGGGCGGCTCCTCCTGCGCACAGATCGGCCCGAGAAAGCGATGACAGCGAGTGTGGAAGCGGCAACCTGAGGGGATTGCGGTAGGGGCAGGGATGTCGCCCTCCAGCGCAATCGGCGTGCGCGGCGGGTCGGGCGGCAGAGTGGGCAGGGCCGAGAGCAGCGCCTCGGTGTAGGGGTGCAGCGGCGGCTGCAACACGGCCTCGACCGGTCCCTCCTCCAGCACCTGCCCCAGGTAGATCACCGCCACATCGTCGGCCAGGTAGCTCACCACCCCCAGGTCGTGGGTGATGAACAGGTAGGTCGTGCCGTTGCGGCGGCGCAACTCGCTCAGCAGGTTGAGCACCGCCGCCTGTACCGAGACATCGAGCGCCGAAACTGACTCATCGAGCAGCACCAGGTCCGGCTCGGCAGCAAAGGCGCGGGCAATCGCCACGCGCTGCCGCTCGCCGCCACTCAACTGCGCCGGGTAACGTGCGGCGTAACCAGGGTCGAGCTTTACCGCGTCGAGGAGCCGGGCCACGCGCCGGTCGGCCTCCGCCCGCGTGAGGCGCCCCAGCCGCATCAACGGGCGTCGCAGCGCCTCGCCGATCGTCAGATAGGGATTCAGGGCCTCCTGCGGGTTTTGAAAGACCATCTGGATGCGTCGCAGCACCGCCGGGGCGCGCTGCTCCAGCCCCGGCGCCAGCGGCACGTCCACCAGGTTGATCTCACCGCGGGTGCGCTCTTCCAACCCCACCACACAACGCGCCAGCGTAGTCTTGCCACTCCCGCTCTCGCCAACCACCCCGAGCGTGCGCCCACGGCCCAACCGCAGGTCAACCCCATCCACCGCCCGCACCGCCCGCGGCGGGCGGCGCGCCAGCCGGTCGCCCAGGCCACGCCGCAGCGGGAACAGCTTCTCGACCCCGCTGAGCGAGAGCACTGGCTCAACGGCGGAGGGTGATAGTTCGGATAGCAGAATCGCGCCGGTTTCCTCGGCGCTGGCCAGCGCCCCGCGCTCCACCTCGCGCCAGCGGAAGCAACGCACCTGGCGATCCGGCGTTGGCGCTTCCAGCGGCGGGCGCTCGGTGCGGCAGCGATCCAGCGCCAGCGGGCAACGGGGGTGAAACACGCACCCGCGCGGTAGATCATCCAGGCGAGGAATGGCGCCAGGGATGGGACGCAGCGGGCGCAGCGTGTGGCGCATACCCGGACGGGGCAGGCTGTCAATCAGCCCGACGGTGTAGGGGTGCAGCGGCGTGGCAAACAGGGCCGCGGTAGGCCCCGTCTCGACCAGTTCGCCGGCGTAGAGCACCGCTACCCGGTCGCACATCCGTGCCACAATGCCCAGGTTGTGTGAAATGAACAACGTCGCCCGTTCGCCCGACTTGTTCGTCAGGTCGGCGAGCAGGGTGAGAATAGCGGCTTCGGTGGTCACATCCAGGCTGGTCGTCGGCTCATCAAGAATGAGCAAGGCCGGATCGCCGTGCAGCGCCATGGCGATCAGCGCGCGCTGCTGCATGCCGCCGCTCAACTCGTGGGGATAGCCCCCCGCGACCCGCTCCGGATCGGCCAGGCGGACGAGGCGCAGCAGGTCCAGGGCCTGACGGCGCGCCTCGGTGGGGGTGATCGTCCGTGCAGCGCCCTGGAGGATGGCCTCGGCTACCTGATCGCCAATGCGTAACGAAGGGTTGAGCGCCGCCAGGGGGTTCTGCGGAACCAGACGCACGTCGCGCGCCCAGATGGCGCGCAGTGCGCCCGGCGACAGCGTGGCCAGATCGACGCCACGCAGGCGCACCGTACCCGCGCGGATCGCCCCGCCGGCCCCGAGAAAGCGTAACGTCGCCAGCGCCAGGGTGCTCTTGCCGCTGCCACTCTCCCCTACCACCCCCAGACGCTCGCCGGGGGCCACTCGCAGGGTTACGTCGCGCACCGCGTCGCGCCACCCCTCCGCGCCCCGATAACCAACGGTCAGATTGTCAATCTCCAGGATAGACACACCTTGCACCGTTTCCCCTTCCTCAACCAGCCTGTACGCTACAAAGCTCGTATGCAGAGGCTTTCACCATCTCCACACCTCCCCTCACCCTCCGCCATGCTGCAGAGCCCGCCGCAAACCATCGGCGAGCAGGTTCACCCCAACGACCAGCAGGGCGATGGACCCGGCAGGAAAGTAGAGTGACCAGGGGGCCAGAGCCACGTCGTTGCGCGCCTCCAGCACCATCAGGCCCCAATCTGGGGCCGGCGGCTGCACCCCCACCCCCAGGAAACCCAGCGACGCCACCAGGAAGATGGCGTAGGAGAAGCGCAGCGCCGCCTCCACAGTCAGGGCCGGCAGCACCGAAGGCAGGATCTCACGCCCCAGGATGTAACCCAGCGTTTCGCCGCGCATACGCGCCGCCTCGATGAAACCGCGCGGCTTGATCGCCAGCACCACGCTCCGCACCACCCGTGCCACGATCGGCGTGTAGACCAGCACGATAACCAGCAGCACACTCTGGCGCGAGGGGCCGACCGTACCCAGCAGCATCAGCGCCAGTAGCAGCGCGGGAATGGCCAGCAAGCCGTCAAAGGAGCGAAAGGTCAACTCCTCGACCCAGCCGCCGCGGTAGGCCGTCACCAGCCCGATCCCCGTCCCCAGCGCCACCGCAACCAGTGTGCCGGCACCCGCCAGGGCGAAGATGTCGCGTGTCCCCAGCACCACCCGGCTGAAGACATCGCGGCCCAGCCGGTCAGTGCCGAAGAAATGCTCGCGCGACGGGGGCAACCAGCGCGCGCCGGGAAGCTGGTCGGTGGCGCGGTAGGGAGCGATCAGCGGGCCAAACAGCGCCAGCGCCACAAAGAGTAAGACGATCGCCGCCCCGATCGCCGACGTCGGACGCCCCCAGATCGCCCGCAGCGCCCTTTGCCATGCACCGGGCGCGCCGCCGGTCAACGCTCCGTCGCCAATGCCGCGTTCAACCGTCTCAAGGGCCATGGTTGTTTGTGGAGATCTGGGGGTGTGCAGGTGTGGAACTGGAGAGCTGTAATTTCACCTCCACACTCCCCCCTACCCTGCGGCGCGGATCGCCGCCAGATCGGTACGACCCGGGAACGGCCGCAACTCGAAACCCTCAAAGCCGTTGCGAATGGCCCCCAATGCTGCGAAGAAGTAGGGCACGATGATGGGGCCGCGCTCGATTAGAATGCGCTGGATCTCCCGGTAGGCCGCGACGCGCTCCGCTTCGTCGAGGGTCGAGCCGGCTCGGGCCGCCAGTTCGTCGAACTCGGCGTCGGAGAAGTGGCTCTCGTTCCACTTCGCCCCCGTGACCAGCATCACATCGAGGTAGAACTGCGGCACGGGCCGCGAGCCCCAGCCAGTGATGCCCAGATCCACCTCCAGCCAGCCATTCTCACCGTAGTAGACGCTCTCCGGCTCGACGATCACGTTCACATCAATCCCTGCCTCGGCCCACTGTTCCTTCAGCACCACGGCCAGGTCGGGCCGGTCACCCGAGTCGGGCACGTGCAGGTCAAGCTTCAGGCCGTTAGCATAGCCGGCCTGAGCGAGCAAATCACGAGCGCGGGCGGGGTCGCGCGGCGGGATGGGCGTCTCCTCGCTGTAGTAGGCCGCAAAGAGCGGGCCGATGGGGCTATCGCGACCCACGGCCCCGAGACCCAGCGTCACTGTCTCGAAGATCGCCTGGCGGTCGGTGGCCAGTTTCAGCGCCTGGATCACCTCGGGCTTATTGCCCGGCTCCCGGTCGGAGCGCAGGCGCACCAGGTCGAAGCCATTGGTCGGGACCTGCACCGCCGTCAGGCCCGGCTCGCGCCGCAGCGTCTCGAAGAGCGGCGTCGGCATACGCATGGCAATGTCCACCTGTCCGCCACGCAGCGCATCAACCGCGGCGGCCTGGTCGGCGAAGAAGATCAATTCCAGATTGGCCACGCCAGGCTTGCCGGCAACAAAGTAATTCTCGTTGGCCACCAGGGTCATCCGATTCTCGGGCCGGTACTCGGCCACCTTGAAGGGACCGGTGCCGTTGAAGCTGGTCGCCGCGTCCGTCGTTTCGGCTTTGAGCACCAGGGCGCGGTTATCGCTGAGGTCGTAGAGGAAGAAGGGATTGGGTTGTGACAGGGTAAACACCACCGTGCCATCGCCGTCGGCCTCCACTGCGGTGACGCCAGCGTAGAGATCGGCGGTGGGCAACTGCAACGACGGATCGCGCAGGCGGTTGAAGGTCCAGGCCACATCAGCGGCGGTGAGCGGGCTGCCATCGTGAAACGTCGCCCCCTCCGCCAGGCGTAGCGTGTAGGTCAGGCCATCATCGCTCACTTGCCATTCGCGGGCCAGGCGCGGAACGATCTCGTTGCGGGCGTTGATGTCCACCAGATAGTCATAGATCGAGTGGAGGATCAGGATCTCGGCATCGGAGGAAGCCAGGGCCGGATCGAGTTGGACGGGGATCTCTGTGGCAACGCGGAGGGTGGCGACGGCGCCGCCGGGCGCGGGGGCGGTGGGCGCGGCGGTTGCCGGCGCTCCTCCCGGTGGCGCGGCCGTAGGCGCCGGGGTAGCGGCCCCCCCACAGGCGGCCAGGGCGGCCGCCCCGGCGGAGAGGCCCAGGGCGCTCATCAGCCGCATAAACTCGCGGCGACTGAGCCTGGCCGCAAACACGTCACGGCGCGCGGCCTGAATGATGCGGTCATCAGCATCCCGCACTGACATAGGGGTTTCCTCAGGAGCATTGCAAAGAGCGGCTCGCGAAAGGCAACATATGGAGAGGAGGGGGCGAGCAACATGGGAGGATCCAGCGGCAGCGTGCAAACGGCGCCGTGCGCATTGGGGGAGGACGTGGCGCTCCTACCAGCCCCAGGTGCCGGGGCCGCCCTTGAACGGACCGACAATATCCGACGTGATCCAGCCGCCGTAGAAGCCGCCTGGCTGCGGCGTCACCAGTTCATCGTCGACGTAGCAGGCGTCCATCAGCGCCGGATAGAACGCCACCGCGTTACGAAGAGCCTCATAGCCAGGAGCGGGATCGGGATAGTACCAGGCGGCGTGTTCGGCGCGGCGCCCCCCGGCGGTCAGCGTATAGTAGTACGCCTGGCCCTTGAACTCACAGAACGTCCGCCGCCCGGTTGGCGTCAGATAATCCATCTGAATATCGGCGGGCGGGATATAGTAAACAGGCGGATGGCTCGTTTCAAGCACCCGAAAACCACGGCGCGAATCGGCAATCAACACTCCGCCAAAGACCACCCGCAGGCGGCGCGTGATCGGCTCGACCCGCGGGGGGCGAGGATAGTCCCAGACGGACTCCTGACCGGGACCGGGTGGAATACGATGGATCATGGACCATTCACTTCCTGGTAGACGCGGCGGTCTGAGGGTCAACCAGCATATCCCAACACCGTGAAACCCCTCGACGCCTATGGGTTCTGTCCACCTCTAATTGATCGGGTTTTGTTCTATTACTTCACTATACCACAGGATAGCACGCCTGCCATCATCCGAAAACCCGGGCTTGTCCGGCGTTCGCCTCCTACCGCATGGTGCGCGACTTCTGCGCCCAGGCGTTGGGTTTGCCCCGAGGCCGTAGCACAGGTCTCGACGCGAAAACAATGAACAATCGGCTCCTATGCACCTGTGTACCGGCGCAACTCAGGGCCGGCGCAAACGGTATGAATGATGACGGCATAGCCCTTGCGCGACACGCACGTTCGTGCTACAATAGCACAGACGTGCAATATCGGTTGCGCTGATGGGGCGCTATCCACTATAATACGCGTAGTTTGAGGAGCACACACGTGAGCACGAACAACGGAGGAGCGCCCGCGATGGCCATCTCGCCGGAGAAGGAGAAGGCCCTGGCCGCAGCAATCAGCCAGATCGACCGCAAGTTCGGCAAGGGCTCGATCATGAAAATGGGCGAGGCTGGCTCCCGACTGGCGATCGAGGTCATCCCCACCGGATCCATCGCCCTCGACATCGCCCTCGGCGTCGGCGGGTTGCCGCGGGGCCGGGTGATCGAGATCTTCGGCCCCGAGAGCAGCGGCAAGACAACCCTGGCCCAGCACGTGATCGCCGAGGCCCAGAAGATGGGCGGCATCTGCGCCTTTATTGACGCCGAGCATGCCTTTGATCCGGTCTACGCCGAACGTTGCGGGGTGCAGATCGCCGATCTGCTCGTGTCGCAGCCCGACACCGGCGAGCAGGCGCTGGAGATCTGTGAGACGCTGGTGCGCTCCAACGCGGTCGATGTGATCGTCATTGACTCGGTTGCGGCGCTGGTGCCGCGCGCCGAGATCGAAGGCGACATGGGCGACTCGCTGCCGGGGCTCCAGGCGCGCTTGATGAGCCAGGCCCTGCGCAAACTCTCCGGGGCGATCAACAAGAGCCGCACGTGCGTGATCTTTCTCAACCAGTTGCGCATGAAGATCGGGGTCATGTTCGGCTCGCCCGAAACCACGACGGGCGGCCAGGCGCTCAAGTTCTACGCCTCGGTGCGCCTCGACATTCGCCGTATCGAGACGCTCAAATCGGGCCAGGAGGCCATCGGGGCCCGCGCGCGGGTCAAGGTGATCAAGAACAAGGTGGCGCCTCCCTTCCGCCAGGCCGAGTTCGATATTCTCGCCAACGAGGGCATTTCCCGTGAGGGCAATATCCTCGATATGGCCGTGGAACTGGGCATCATCCGTAAGAGCGGCGCCTGGTTCTACCTCGGTGAGGACCGCCTTGGTCAGGGGCGCGAGAATGTGCGCGAGTTCCTCAAGGAGAACAAGGAACTCGCCAATGAGATCGAGCAACTGATCCGGGAACGAACTCAGACCAATGCCACTGCCCTGCCCCTCAGCGCTCCCGATGACGACACCGCTTTCTTCGATGAGTAGCGCGCCTTCGGCAGGGTGCGTACCGCGTGCAAGCGACCGAGGCGCATGGGGCAAGGACGTCGTTCGCTCGAACCCTCTCTCCGATTGAGTGGGCAACATGGGGAAACCTGGTTTCCCCATTTTTGCTTTGCACCGCCTATGCCAGCCGGAACCATCACCGCCATCCGTGCCCAGACCCACAATAGCCAGCGGGTCAATATCTTCGTTGAAGGGCGGTTCGCCTTCGGTCTCAGCCTCGACACCCTTGCCCGCGAGGGGTTGTATGTCGGGCAGTACCTCGATGAGGCCTCATTGATACGCCTGGAGGCCCTCGCCGAAACCGAACGCGCCCTGAGCGCCGCACTGCGCCTGCTCGCCGTGCGTCCCCGCTCCAGCGCCGAAATGTGTCAACGGCTGCGCCGCAAGGGCTTCGGCTCCGCCGCAGTAGCCTGCGTTCTCGAACGCCTGCTCGCCACCGGCATGCTCGATGACGTGGTCTTTAGCCGCTACCTGATCGAGAATCGTCAGAGCTTTCGCCCCCGTGGCGCCCGTGCTCTGCGCGCGGAACTGCGCCACAAGGGGGTGGACCGCGAGACTATCGAGGCGGCCATGGTCGCCTATGGCGGCGATGCAGACGCGGAACAGGCCTGCGCCCTCGCCGTTGCCCGCGCCGCGCTCTCTCGTTACACCCGCGTTCCTGATCGCGCCACCTTCGACCGCCGCCTCGGCGGTTTGCTCCAACGCCGCGGCTTTGATCTCGACACAATTCGCCCGATCCTTGCTATACTGTGGCACGAACGTAGCGCGCCGCCCGATGAGCTATGACCTGGCTTCCGCTGCCCTGCCGCGCCCGATAGCACCAGGCGGGCGTCTGGAAGGTGAAGAGTTATGCCCGATGTTCAATTCCTTGGCCATGCCTGCGTGCGCATCCGCGGTCGTGATGGTATCATCGTCTGCGATCCCTACAGCCGCGCGATTGGCCTCGACCTCGGCCGCCCGACAGCCCATATCGTGACCGTGAGCCACGATCATCCTGACCACAACAACGTCGCTGGCGTCAGACCGATGCGCGAGCGCCTCTTTGTGATCAACGGTCCCGGTGAGTACGAAGTGGGCGGCATCCTCATTGCCGGTGTTCGCACCTACCACGACAAAGTGAAAGGCGTCGAGCGGGGCACGAACACCGTCTATACGATCCATCTCGACGATGTGGTCTTCTGTCACCTTGGCGATCTGGGTCACGAACTGAGCCAGGCGCAAATTGAGGAGATAGGCAGTGTTGATGTGCTGTTCATCCCCGTCGGGGGTGGCGAGACGATTACCCCCGCCGAGGCCTGCAGCGTGATCGCCCAGCTCGAGCCACGAATGGTCGTGCCCATTCACTTCAGGGCCGGTCAACTCTCCTTCGAGTATGACCTGGCGCCCCTCGAACGCTTCATCCACGAGATGGGCCTGAAGGATGTAACGCCCGAAGAGAAATTGACCGTGACAGCAGCTACGCTGCCGGCAGAGGGTGAAGAGACGCGCGTGGTTGTGCTCCGCGCGATCAATGGATGAAATGTCTGTAAAAGCTCCGGCGAGGCGCGTTCATATGTAGTGATATTTGTCCCTGGTTATTCGCGACCTCAGTTCGCCGGATGCGTCGTTGATGCAATACGATCCCAGGAACCGCACACGATACGGTGAGACGCTTCCAATGTCCAGTCTTACCGTCAGCGGCGTGCTGAGCGGCTCAACCCTATGGAACCCTGGGTCAAATCGGATGCGCACGTGCGTAGTGGGTCGGTACAACCCTCCGGTTGACCGACCCACTCATTTTTACGTCATTATCCCTGATGGGGTTCGTTCGTGGTGACTTCAGGCTCGACGAAAGATTTCGTTGGTCAGCATTGCACGTACCCGTTCGCGGGAGGCGCGGAGAGTTGGTCCCGCTGTGATCCGCCGGTTCTGCCCGCGGCGGCAGACCTCTCCCGCCTTCGCCAGGGCATGTATGCGCTGTGGGCGGAACGGGAGGGCGGGGAGGCAGAACCTCCCCGCGCCTCTCCAGATGGCACCCTGAGTGCGAATCGTGTCGAGGGTCTTCCGCGCAGGACGCCCGTTGCTGACCGTGTGCCACAATCGGCCCGGGGAGCCATAGGGATTGTACAGACAAGGAGCATCTGAAAGGATGGTTAAGTACATCTTTGTTACTGGTGGTGTGGTTTCTTCGGTGGGCAAAGGGATCAGCGTTGCCTCGATCGGCAGGCTGCTCAAGAGTCGCGGCCTGCGCGTCTCGGTATTGAAACTTGATCCCTATCTCAATGTCGATCCCGGAACGATGTCACCCTATCAACATGGTGAGGTCTTCGTTACCGAAGATGGCGCCGAGACAGACCTCGATCTGGGTCACTACGAACGCTTCATTGACGAGAATCTGACGCGGTTGAGCAATGTCACCACCGGCCAGATCTATTCGGCGGTGATTGCCAAGGAGCGCCGGGGTGACTATCTGGGTGGCACCATCCAGGTGATCCCGCACATCACCGAGGAAATCAAGGCGCGGATCAGCGCTGTGGGTCGGCAGAGCAACGCCGATGTGGTGATCGTTGAGGTCGGCGGCACCGTAGGCGATATCGAAAGTCTGCCGTTCCTGGAGGCCATCCGGCAGATGCGCAAGGACGTGGGCCGTGACAACGTGCTCTACATCCACGTGACCCTGCTGCCCCACATTGGCTCCACCGGCGAACTGAAGACCAAGCCCACCCAGCATTCGGTGATGGCCCTGCGGAACGTCGGTATTACCGCCGATGTGATCATCTGTCGCGCCGATTTTGCCATCTCCGACGACATTCGCGATAAGGTCGCCTTTTTCACCGATGTCGACTCGCGCGCCGTCATTCCGCTCCAGACGGTCGACTCGATCTACGATGTGCCCCTGGTGCTGGAAACGGCCGGGTTGGGTGATTACCTGTGTCGTCACCTCGGCTTGAACGTGCCCCCGCCCGATCTCAGCGCCTGGCAGGAACTGGTGCGCATGATCCGCCAACCCAAGCGCGTGCTGCCGATCGCTCTGGTGGGTAAGTACGTTGAACTCAAAGATGCCTACATCAGCGTCATCGAGGCTCTGCGTCATGCCGGCCTCCACCAGGAACTTGACATTGATGTTCACTGGGTGTCTGCCGAACAGGTCGAGCGCGAAGGGCCCGATCGGCTGCTGGGCAAGGTCTATGGCATTGTTGTACCGGGCGGCTTTGGGGACCGCGGCATCGAAGGCAAGATCCTCAGCGCCGACTACGCCCGGCGTAGCGGCACACCCTACCTGGGTCTGTGCCTGGGGATGCAGTGCGCCACCATCGCCTTCGCCCGCCATGTGCTCGGCACCATGGATGTCAACAGCACCGAATTCGCTCCCCACTGTGCCCATCCCGTGATTGATCTGATGCCCGACCAGCGCGATGTGACCAACAAGGGCGGTACGATGCGCCTGGGTACGTACCCCTGCCGGCTCGTGCCAGGCACCCGCGCCCACGCCGCCTACGGGCAGGAGTTGATCCACGAGCGCCACCGGCACCGCTTCGAGTTCAACAACCGCTACCGCGAGGTCCTGGAGGAGGCGGGCCTGGTGATCAGCGGTCTTTCGCCTGATCAACGCCTGGTTGAGATTATCGAACTCCGCGAGCATCCCTGGTTCGTCGGCAGCCAGTTCCACCCCGAATTCCTGTCGCGACCCAATCAGCCCCACCCGCTGTTCCGCGAGTTTATCGCCGCGGCTGCGCGCACCCAGCGGGCCAGCGAACCGCAGCAACTCCACCTGGTCGAAGCAAACTCCTCCGCGGCGATGGCAGCCTGGGCGCCTATGGAACTCTCCTGAGGGCTGGTTGTTCCAGGCGCCGTTCCGCGGTCGGTTGGAGGAGCGTGGGGAAACCTGGTTTCTCCACGCTCTGCCATCGGATCTGCCGGGAGACCTTTCCATCCCTACTGGTGAAAAACTTCTCGATTTGGCGTCAGAAAGCCACATCCGAGCGGCAAAGGTCTTGCGTCACCCTGAAAAGTGTTTATAATATGGGGTCAATGGGACGGCTTAGGCGAAGGCGATGGGCATAGCCACCCCGACACCCTTGGGCTCAAGGGCGAACCTGCTCGCAACCCTGGCGCGGACCAATCACTTTTGGCAAAGGACCTTCGGCAAGGAGTAGCGAGCGATGAGCTTCGCGGACAAGACCCTTACGTGTCGGGACTGCGGAATGGACTTTGTGTTCACGGCAGGTGAGCAGGAGTTCTACGCCTCAAAGGGGTTTATCAACGAACCGGCCCGCTGTCCGTCGTGCCGTCAGGCCCGGAAGGCCGCCATGAACAACGGCGCCCCACGGGAGGACCGCCCTCCCCGCTCCCCGATGGCTACCGGCGGGACACGCGAGCGGGTGACCTACAAAACCACCTGCGCCAACTGCGGTCAGGAGACGACCGTGCCCTTTGTGCCCAGAGGCACCAGGCCGGTGTATTGCAGCGCCTGTTTCGATGAACTGCGGAGCAGTGAGCGCGGAGCGCGGTTCTAATGTGGATCAAGTGTTCCGGTCAGTGCTCTAGAACTTGTCCGGATCACCAGGTTATCCGGTTACCGTCCGGGAGGGCATAGCCCTCCCAGATCCTCCTCTCAGGCAGGTGCAGAAGAAAAAGAGGGGGGCCTGGCATTGCCAGGCCCCCCTCTCGTACCGTCTGGAAATCACTCCAGATAATCCCGTAGATGCTGGCCCACATCCGGGCTGCGCAGCCGACGCAGGGCTTCGGCCTCGATCTGCCGGGCGCGCTCGCGGGTCATCCCCAGGGCGCGACCGACTTCCTCCAGCGTGCGCCGGCGACCATCCACCAGACCGTAGCGCAGGTCGATGATCCGGCGCTCCCGCTCGCTCAGATGATCCAGGGCATTGGCCAGGTCACGGCGGAGCAGTTGCGTCGAGGCAAACTCGGTGGGCGAGGGGATCTCCTCATCGGTGAGAAAATCGCCCAGGGTGTGCTCGCCTTCGTCGCCGACTGGCGTCTCAAGCGACACGGGCCGGCGCGCGGCCTCCAGCACGCGCTGGATGCGGTCCACCGGCTGCCCAAGGGCAATGGCGATCTCCTCCGCCGTCGGTTGCCGCTCCAGCGACTGCGCCAGCCGCTCCGAAGCGCGCTTCACCTGGCCAACCGACTCGCTCATGTGCACGGGCAGGCGGATCGTCCGGCCATGCTCGGCAATCGAGCGGGTCACGGCCTGGCGGATCCACCAGGTCGCGTAGGTGCTGAAGCGATTGCCCTTACGGTAATCGAACTTCTCCACCGCGCGCATCAGGCCGATGTTGCCTTCCTGGATAAGATCCAGGAGCGACAGGCCGCGCCCGACGTACTTCTTGGCGATGCTCACCACCAGACGCAGATTGGCCTGGATCAGGTGACGCCGCGCGTCCTGGCCGAGTTGCACGTCCTGCTCCAGAGCGCGCCGCATCTCCGGCGGCAGATCCGCCGCGTTTAGACGCTCTTCGGCAAGGTTGCCGCGCTCGATTCGCTCGGCCAGTTCCACTTCCTCGCTCGCTGTCAGAAGCGAAACGCGACCGATTTCCTGCAAATAGTGCTGCACAGGGTCGAGGGCCGGCTCAGTGCCACGGGACTGCTCGGGGCTCTCGTGGGCCAGGTCCTCAAGTTCTTCGATGATATGTTCAACCTCGGGATCCTGCGCCAGAGCCTGTGCGTCGGTCAGTTCCCAGATGGATGTTGTCCGCTTGAGCATCGATCCGTGCTCCTCGCCTAGGGTTGAAAAAAGACACATGACAACTCCCCCCTTGCGGGCAGGAGTGGCACCTCCACAGCCATTCTTAACTTGCACTCAACGTGTCGGGGTTAAGCGCACGCGGGTTGTGTTGAGGGTGTGTGCCAGCAGCCATCATGCTGATAGCCGCGATGCCAAGTATAGTTGCGATATGACAACTTGTCAAGGGTTTTTTTACCGAAATGTGGGCCGCGTCGGGTAGGGAGAGGGCCGTTCGCTCTCTTAACGGTCTGCATCGAAAACGCCACGCCTGAAAAAGCTACCAGGGTCGGGCGGCCAGCGCGCGGGCGACGCGGGCAGCAACACGGGCATTCTGGCGCAGCAGCGCGACGTTGACGGCAATGCTTTCACCCCCCGTCTCTTCGGCAATGGCGGCCAGCAGAAAGGGGGTTACCGCCGGGCCACGTACACCGGCAGCCTCGGCGCGGGCCAGGGCCCGGCTGATGGTGGCCTCCACCGTGGCGGAGGGCAGGGCAACCTCATGGGGTGGCGGTACACACAGCAGCATCCCGCCGGGCGCGGCCACGGCTGAATGCAAACGTTGGGCAGTCCAGAGCGCAGCGACCTCTTCGGGGTGGTCGGCGCGCGCCGGCAGGGGCAGCCCACTGCTCCGGCTGTAGAAGGCCGGAAACTCCGCAGTGCCGTAGCCTACCACCGGCACGCCCAGGCTCTCCAGGTACTCCAGCGTGGCCGGCAGATCGAGAATAGCCTTGGCCCCGGCGCACACCACCAGCACCGGAGTGCGGGCCAGTTCGATCAGATCCGCCGAAACGTCCCAGGTGCGGGCGGCATCGCGATGCACGCCACCGATGCCACCGGTGGCGAAGACGGTGATGCCCGCGGCGGCGGCGAGGGCCATCGTCGCGGCGACGGTGGTAGCGCCATTGGCGCCCTGGACGATGCATGCCGCCAGGTCGCGGCGCGAGAGCTTGCGCACCGCGGCCCCGCCTGTGGCAAAGCGCTCCAGTTCCGCCGGTGCCAGGCCCACGGTCGGCGTTCCGCCCACCACGCCAATCGTCGCCGGAACCGCGCCCGCCGCGCGTACCTCGGCTTCCAGTGCCAGGGCGATCTCCAGGTTCTGCGGGTACGGCAGGCCGTGACTGATCAGGGTGCTTTCTAGCGCTACGACCGCCTGGCCCTCTTCAACCGCGGCGGCTACTTCTTCGGAGAGACGGAGCATAGTGATGACCTTCGTGGTTCGTCGCGGCTGCGCCGTACAACAAGCGGGCAAAAGCATGTTTCTGGGAGGGCGCAGCCTTCCCGGCCCCTTCCGGGCATGGCCTCTGATGACATCGTACTGTCGCTGGCAGTCACATGCGAAACACGCCGAACCTCGTTTCCTGGGCCGGGGCGTTGCTGGCCGCAGCCAGACCCAGGGCCAGGGCCTTGCGCGTATCGGTGGGCACGAGGATGCCATCGTCCCAGAGGCGCGCGGTGGAGTAGTAGGGGCTGCCCTCGCGTTCGTACTTTTCGAGAATGGGCGCCTTGAAGGCCTCTTGCTCCTCGGGGGTCATGTCGCGGCCCTGGGCCAGCAGGTTGTCGCGACGCACGGTGAGCAGCACATTGGCGGCCTGCTGGCCCCCCATCACGCTGATGCGGGCGTTGGGCCACATCCAGAGCAGCCGGGGCTGGTAGGCGCGGCCGCACATGCCGTAGTTTCCGGCGCCAAACGAACCGCCTACTACCACGGTAAACTTCGGCACCGCGGCGCAACTCACGGCGGTGACCAGCTTGGCCCCATCTTTGGCGATCCCCCCGTTTTCGTACTGCCTGCCGACCATGAAGCCGGTAATGTTCTGCAGGAAGAGCAGCGGAATGCCACGCGCCGCGCAGAGTTCGATGAAGTGCGTCCCCTTCAGCGCGCTCTCGCTGAAGAGGATGCCATTGTTGGCCAGAATGCCGACGGGGATGCCCTCAATGTGTGCGAACCCGCAGACCAGGGTCGTGCCGTAGCGCGTCTTGAACTCATATAGCCGGCTGCCGTCTACCAGGCGGGCGATCACTTCGCGAATATCGTAGCTCTTGCGCGTGTCACGGGGGATGATGCCGTACAACTCCTCCGGATCGTAGCGTGGCGGTTCGGGGGCCCGCAATTCCCAGGGCGGGCGGCGGCGGGGGCCGAGGTTGGCGACGATGTCGCGCACGATCCCCAGGGCCTCGTGGTCATTCTCGGCGAAATGGTCGGCCACGCCGGAGAGGCGCGTATGCACGTCGGCGCCGCCCAGTTCTTCGGCGCTGACCTCTTCGCCGGTGGCGGCCTTGACCAGCGGCGGCCCGCCGAGAAAAATTGTGCCGGTGCCCTTGACGATCACCACCTCGTCGCTCATTGCCGGCACATAGGCCCCGCCGGCGGTGCACGAACCCATCACCGCAGCGATCTGCGGGATGCCCCGGGCCGACATCTGGGCCTGGTTGTAGAAGATGCGCCCGAAGTGGTCGCGGTCGGGGAAGACCTCGGCCTGCAGCGGCAGAAAGGCCCCGCCGCTGTCCACCAGGTAGATGCAGGGCAGGTGGTTCTCCTGGGCGATCTCCTGGGCGCGCAGGTGCTTCTTCACCGTGAGCGGGTAGTAGGTGCCACCCTTGACGGTGGCATCATTGGCGATGATGACGCACTCGCGACCGCTCACCCGCCCGATGCCGGTGACGATCCCCGCGCCGGGCACATCATCCTCGTAGACGTGATACGCGGCCAGGGGGCTAAGCTCCAGAAAGGCGGCCCCTTCATCGAGCAGCAAATCGATCCGCTCACGCACAAGCAACTTGCCACGGGCGGTGTGCTTCTGGCGCGCGTCGGGGTTACCCCCGTGCGAGGCGGCGAGCATACGGCCGCGCAACTCGTCGGCAAGGGCGCGGTGGTAGACGGCGTTGGTTTTGAACTCTTCGCTCTGCGGGTTGATGTGAGAATGAATGACTGTCATAGGGAACTCTGGGGCTAATGGTGCATCCGGCAAGTCCCGTTGCACGAAAGTGCCGGGAGGGGGGCCGTGCCGTGAGCCTTGTCTCATTTGCAAGGTATTGCTTCTAGACCTCCCCCTCAGGCAGGGCCCCGGGGCGTACCGGAGCGTTGCCCCCCTGTTGTCAGCCCAACAGGCCCTTAAGGGTCTCGGCGGCCTTGCGGTTCATTCCCGGCACAGCGGCCAGTTCCTCCACACTGGCGCGGCGGATGCCATCGAGGGAGCCGAAGGCTTGCAGGAGGGCCTTTTTGCGCCGGGGGCCGATGCCGGGGATCTCCTCCAGGGTCGAGGTGAGAGCTGCCTTGCCGCGGATCTTGCGATGGTAGGCGATGGCGAAGCGATGGGCCTCCTCGTCAATGCGCCGCACCAGGTGCAGGGCGGGGCTGGAACGCTCCAGCACGAGCGTCTCGGGCCGGTCAGGGCACACCAGGTCGAAACGGTCACGGTCGGGGCCTTTGGCCACGCCGACCACCGGGATGTGTTCGAAGCCCGCCTCGCGCAGCGCTGCCAGGGCGACATTGACCTGGGCGCGCCCGCCATCAATCAGCACCAGGTCGGGCAGATCGGCCCAGGTGGATGAGGGCAGGGCCGCATCGGCGCCCGGCGCGCCGGCATCGAGCGCCGGGGTCTCCTCCGGCAAGCGTTCCTCTTCCTCCTCGTCTTCGGCGCCGGAGGCGCTCGATGCCGGCGGCGGGGCCTGGGGCATCTCTGCGCCGGGCGCGCCCTGGCTCGCGGCGGCGCGCCGGAAGCGACGACCGAGCGCCTCCCGCAGTGCGGCGACATCATTGGCGCCCTCGACCGTCTTGATGCGGAAGCGGCGGTAGGCCGAGGATTTCGGCTCGCCGTGCTCGAAGACGACCATACTGGCCACCGGATGCTGACCCTGAATGGTCGAGACATCGTAGCCCTCGATGCGGCGCGGGAGCGCGGGCAAGCCGAGCAGGTCGCGCAGGGCGCTGAGACCGGCGACGGCCCGCTGTTCGGTGTTGAGCCACTGCTGGCGCAACTCGGCGAGCTTCTGACGGGCATTGGTGGCGGCCAGTTCGACCAGTTCCTTCTTCTCGCCACGCCGGGGAACGGCGATCTCGACCTTGTGGCCCGACTTCTGGGCGAGCCAGGAGGCGATGATCATCGGCTCTTCAATATGGTCGGCCAGCAGGAGGGTGGGTGGCACAGTTGGAGCCCGGTCGTAAAACTGGGTGATGAACGAACCCAGCAGCGTGGCGTCACTCTCATCCTCGGCCCCCTGGAGGGTGAACGGCTCGGCATTGACCAGCTTGCCACCGCGGATAAACAGCACCTGCACCACCGCGGAGCCATCTTCGCGAGCAAAGGCGATCACATCCTGGTCCTCATCAACCGTGCGCAGCACCTGCTGGCGCTCGGAGATGCGCTCGATGGCCGTGATCCGGTCGCGGAGGTAGGCCGCCCGTTCAAAGTTCAGCGCCTCGGCGGCGGCCTCCATGTCGTGGCGAATATCGCGGACGATCTGGTCGGTGCGCCCCTCGAGGAAACGGCAGACGGCCGTAATCGTCGCCCGGTACTCCTCCTGCGAGACCAGCCCGGGCACGCAGGGGCCGAGGCAGCGCCGCATCTGGTAGTAGAGGCAGGGCTTGCCCAGCTTGCGATGGCGATTGAACTTGTCGTCCTTGCACTCATAGGGCGGACGAAAGGCGAAGAGCCGGTTGAGCAGATCAAGGGTCTTATAAACCGACCCGGCACTGGCGTAGGGGCCAAAGTAGCGCGCCCCATCCTCGAGCACCGTGCGGGTGGGAAAGATGCGCGGCCAGTCCTCCTGGAGCGTCACTTTAATATAAGGATAGCTCTTGTCGTCCTTGAGCAAAATATTGTAGCGCGGCCGGTGCTGCTTGATCAGGTTCATCTCCAGCAGCAGGGCCTCCAGTTCGCTCTGGGTGACGACGATATCAAAATCGGCGATATGGCTGACGAGACGGCGCGTTTTGGCGTTGAGACCGCGCGGCGAGCCGAAGTACGAGCGCATGCGATCGCGCAGACGCTTGCTTTTGCCTACGTAGAGCAACGTGCCCGTCGCGTCTTTCCACAGATACACGCCGGGTGCGTCGGGTACGCGCTTCAACCGCTCCTCGAAAGCTGCGGGATCGGCTATTGCTGTATACGAAAAATCGGGCATCGTTGAATAAACAACCAGGAATCGGCAAATGAATATGTTTTTTGTTCCGCCCGCCAGGGTGATGCAATGACCGCATTGTACCCCCACGGGTGAGAGGCGTCAACGCAGGCGCCCGGCAGCACCATTTCATCTGTTCTTCATCTGCATAGATTATACTGAGCCTCGCGGCATGGCCCCTGCCCACCGGCAGGGGTGTGGGGAAACCGGGTTCTCCCGGACTCTGAAATGTCCATGGTTACATCAGAGAACAGATCCAGAATATGGCAATAACAACACAGCAATTTCGTCCACAGCGTGAAGGGCGACGTTTTGACCCCAGCCCGGGGCAGGTGCGGTATTCCGAGCGCTGGCTTGGCGCGGCGGCGAGCGCCGGCGCCCTGGCCGCTCTGGCGCTGGTCGCTGGTGGCGCGCCGGCGGCGGCGGCGCTGGGCCTGATCGGGGCCACCGGGGTGGCCTACGCCCTCTGGCACGAGCCGCGCCAGCCGCGGCTGGAACAGGTGACGCTCCGGCTGCCGCAGCTACCACCCGCCCTCGACGGGTTACGCATCGGCCAGTTGAGTGATCTGCACCTCGGCCTGCCCTACACCACCGAAAATACCCGCTGGGCCGTCGAGCGTCTGGTGGCCGAGCAGCCCGATCTGCTGGTGATGACCGGCGACTTCGTGAGCTACGAGCACGCCATCCCCGAGTTGCCAGAGCTTCTGGCGCCATTGCAATCCTGGCGCCCACGGCTGGGCATCTTCGCCGTGCCGGGCAATCACGACTACTGGGAAGGTTTCCCGGCCATCCAGCAGACGCTTGCCCCGCTGGGAATCGAGTTTCTGCTCAACAGTCACCGGCGACTGCGCGACGGCGAGGCCGAACTGGTCCTGGCCGGCGTTGACGATATGTGGGATGGCGCTCACGACCTGGCAGTGACCCTCGACGGCGCACCCGAGGGCGCCTTCACCGTACTCCTGTCGCACTGCCCTGACCTCGCCGACCAGGCAGCCGCCCGCGGGGTGCACCTGCAGCTTTCCGGACACACCCACGGCGGCCATGTCTACCTGCCGCTCCTCGGTTCGTTGTGCCTGCCGCGCCACGGCTGGCGTTATCCCATCGGATACCGGAGCATCGGCGCACTCCAACTCTACGTCAGCCGGGGCATCGGCGGTCTGCCGTTGCGCTTCGGCTGTCCCCCCGAGGCCACGATCCTCACACTGCGGCACACGTCGTAGGCCAGCGCACCGGCCTGACGGTGGCGTCGCACGATGAAGGAGGGGGAGGGCCAGGCCCTCCCCGAACCTCCCACAGCCAGGGTACAGAGAAACCTGATTTCCCCATACCCCCGTACCCCTTGCCCCCGCCCTGCCCTTGTAGCGGCAAAGCCAGCCCTCACCCGAAACGTTGTATCATGAACGCTACATCGCCTGCGAACCTTCTCGGGGAAGGATGGTGCCATGACCGATGACATGAACCGACTTGCCGCCCTCTCACCACTGGATGGGCGTTACCGCAGTGACGTGGGCCATCTGGCGGCCTATTTCAGTGAAGCGGCGCTGTTCCGTTACCGCGTGCGCGTGGAGGTTGAGTATCTGATCGTCCTCTCTCGCGCCCCCAGCATCGGGTTTGTGCCGCCCCTCGACGCGCAGCAGCAGGCCCGGCTCCGGCAATTGTATCGCCAGTTCAGCGACGCCGACGCGCTGGCTATCGCCGCCTGGGATCGCCGGGTCAATCACGATGTCAAAGCAGTCGAATACTGGCTGCGTGAACAACTCGACCGGCTGGGTCTGGAGCGTTGGAAGGAGGCAGTGCACTTCGCGCTGACCTCGGAGGACGTGAACAATCTGGCCTATGGCCTGCTGGTGCGTGAGGCTCGCGACGCGGCGATCCTGCCGCCCTTGAGTCGCCTGCTTGAACGCTTGCGCGAACTGGCCGACGCCGAGGCGGCCACGCCGATGCTGGCCCGCACCCACGGCCAGGCGGCCACCCCGACGACGTTCGGCAAAGAGATGAACGTGTTCTTTATGCGCCTGCGCCGCGCCGTCGAGGCAGTGCGTGACGCCCGGCTCACCGGTAAACTCAACGGCGCCACCGGCACCTTCGCCGCCCACGCCATCGCCCTGCCAGCGGTGGACTGGATGGCCTTCTCGCGCGCCTTCGTGCGCGCCCTGGAGCTGGAGCCGGTGTTGCTTACCACCCAGATCGAACCCCACGACAGCCTGGCGACGCTCTGCGATGCGCTCAAACGGGTTAACGTAATCCTCGTAGACCTGTGCCAGGACCTCTGGCGCTACATCAGCGACGGGTACCTCGCCCAGCGGCCCGCACCCGGCGAGGTCGGTTCTTCAACCATGCCGCATAAGATCAACCCGATCGATTTCGAGAACGCCGAAGGCAACCTGGGGCTGGCAATCGCCCTGCTGGAGCACATGAGCCGCAAGTTGCCCGTTTCGCGCCTGCAACGTGACCTGTCGGACAGCACGGTGCTGCGCAACATGGGCACAGCTTTCGGCTACAGCCTGCTGGGGTGCCAGCGTGTGCTGCGCGGCATGGACAAACTCGCGGTGCGCCGCGAGCGGCTGCGCGCCGACCTGGAAGCGCATCCTGAAGTGCTGGCCGAAGCGATCCAGACCATCCTGCGGCGCGAGGGTTACCCCGAAGCCTACGAGACACTCAAGACCCTCACCCGCGGGCGTGATCTCACCCTGGACGGTTTGC
Source organism: uncultured Chloroflexales bacterium (assembly GCA_937918935.1). Lineage (GTDB taxonomy): Bacteria > Chloroflexota > Chloroflexia > Chloroflexales > Chloroflexaceae > JACAEO01. The sequence goes on from CAKZSI010000055.1 coordinate 45,402, forward strand.
GGCAGTTCGTGGAGACGCTGGACGTGCGCGAGGAGCTCAGGAAGGAGTTGCTCGCCCTGCGACCGGAGAGTTACACCGGAATCGCGGCCGATCTGGCGCGCCTGCGTGACGACCGCACCACGGGAGGCTGGTGACCTCCTTCGGGAGGACTCGGCAGGGCCTTGCCCCGCCGAATCATCTGTGCCCCGGGGAAGGCTCTGGCAGGGCTGCGCCCTCACAGAACAAAATAAACACAAATGTTTCGATATTTCATGGCTTTCTGATGCGCCAAAACCGAGTTGGAAAATCTGAAGCGGCAAATACCGCGTTGGAATGCGCCAGAGGTATTGACAGGCGCGGTATACTGCTTCACAAAGGCATATAGCGCATATGCTCATCCTTGCTCGGAGGAGGTCTGCACCGATGCAGAAGACCGACTTTATCAAGGCCGTGGCGGAACGAGCGGGCGTGTCGCAGAAAGAGACCAGGCTCGTGGTCGACTCGGCGCTCGAAGTGATCACCGAGGCATTGGCCAGAGGCGAAAAGGTCACCCTGACCGGCTTTGGAACGTTCGAGGTCCGCTCGCGGCAGGCGCGAGAGGGTGTGAACCCGCAAACGCGAGACAAGATCCAGATCCCCGCCACCAGGACCCCCGGCTTCAGCGCGAGCAGCACGCTCAAAGAAGCAGTGAAGGGGACGCAGGCCGATTGAGGGCCTTCCGGGCTACGAAGGCTCGCAGATCGCGTCGATGGGGAAGGTCGGAGCGGGCGAAGCCCGCCCCGACCTTCCCTGTTTGTAACCCTAACCGCTGCGGAGCTGCCCCAGCAGCCGTTCGGCGGCGCGTTCACCGCTGACGATAGCGCCTTCGATGAACGGTCCCCCCAGGTAATCGCCGGCAAAGGCGAGCGCAGGCGGCTCAATCGCGCCGGAGGCGAAGTCCTGCAAACGGTGGAAATGTCCCACCTTGAACTCGGGCAGGGCCTCGGCGCAGCGGTAGAGGCGCTGGAACACGCGCCGGTTCACCGGGTCGAAGTCGGGTGCGAGACGCCGCAATTCGGCGAGCATGAGGCAGGCCAGGGTGTCGTCGGCGCACTCGCGTAGCGCGGCCGCCGCGCGGCCGCTCAGGCGCAGGCAGATCACATCGCGGTCGGCGGGGGCGCATCCCGGATCTTTGACCGTGGGGAGCGTGGCGGCGGCGAGAAAGGGTGTCTCGCGGCGAGGAAAGAACACGCCGTAGGTGACGCGCGGTAAGTGGCCATGAACACCCACGGCCAGCAGGGTGGTCATGGAGTAGGTGACCGCAGAGAAGAACGCGCGCTGGCGGTCGTCGAGCCAGGGGAGCAACCGCGGCACGGCGCTGGCGGTTGTGGCGATGACAACCGCGTCGGCGGCAAGGGTGAAGGGGGTATTGCCGGCACGCCCATGAATCGTATAGCCTTCGCCGGGGCCAGGCGTAACCGTCTCGACCTCGGCGCCGAGGCGCAGGTCGTGGCCGGTGGCCAGGGCCGTCGCCAGTTGCCCCAGGCCCTCGCGCAGCGTGTAGAGGCGCATCCCGGCAGGACGGCTGAGGCCGGCGCGTAGCGCCAGAAACAGCAAGGCCCGCGAGGTGCGTTCGGGCGTCCAGTAGAAGATCCCCGAGAGCGGCGGCTGAAGCACGTACTCCAGGACTTCCTCGGAGAGATGGGCGCGGGCATACTCGGTGACGGAAACATCATCAAGGGCGTAGGCCTTATGGAAGGCATGGGTATCGAGCCGCGAGCGGTGGCGCGCCAGCGCCCCGACCAGGTATGAGAGCGCGACCTTGTGGCGCGGGCCGACCAGGGGTGTGAGCGCAGCGGCGAGATTGGGCCAGAGCGGGTAGAGGTGGTCCGCGCGAAGCGTGGCGGCACTCCGCGGAATACGTCGTAGCTCTCCCGCCAGACCCAGCTCGCGCACCAGTTCAAACGTGCGCGAATAAAAGTCCGCCAGGAACTCGGCCCCAAGCTCGACGCGACAGCCCTCGACCAGCAGTGTTCGCACGCGGCCACCAGGGGCCGACGCCCGTTCCAGCACCGTCACCTCTGCCCCGGCCAGCCGCAGGCGCCGCGCCGCAGCCAGGCCGGCAACTCCGGCGCCGATCACTACCACCCTCCGCCCGAGCCTGGTCATGATTGTGCGTAAGCGTACTTCGCCGGAGGCCGTTCCGGCGCTATTGCGGCGTATAATAGCATAGAGCAAGGCCCCCGCCTTGCAGGGCTGCCAGGCAATAGGCGGGATGACGCAAAGACCTGACAGGGAGACGCACGAGTGATCCCTGTTCAAGCAGCGGTATCCTGGCGCCTGCCTGTCAGGTCTCACATGCGGTCTCTTTGCAATTGTCTGGTAGTTTTACCATCCCAACCCGGCGGGTTGCCTGACATCGACAGGGGTATGGTGAAACCTGGTTTCCCCGGCCCGACGGCTCCGTCTTTGGGCCGATGCCCGCCGTTGTGCGGGCGTGCTACCCTGGAGCGAGCGTGGCGCACGGGGGCGAGCGTGGTGCGAAATGCTCGCGAGTCGGTGAGACTGCGAAAGACGGGTGCAGGAGTCTTATTCTCGGAAGGGCAACGCCTTCCCCAACCCTCCCCTCTGGCAGGGGCGTTCCACACCCCGGGACAGTGGAACGACGAAACAGTGGAAGTAATCACTCCCAGGCCCTCCCCTCTGGCGAGTGGTACACCTGCCCCCGATTGCCGCCCCATGGCCGGTTAACTCCTTAATGGCCGCGGCGGACCTGACGTGAACGGGAAGGCCGTGGCCTTTGTGCGTCCGCGCTCCGCGTACCCGGGAAGGGGCCGTGGGGTCGGTGAGGAGCTTTGCCGTGGATCGCCGCAGCGAGTTCAACATCGCGAATGCCCATCAGTATGACACGCGCAGCGCGGGGCGCTGGATCATATCTCACATCCGGCGCTACTGGTACTTCGCACTAGGGTTTTTTATCTTCTTTTTGAGCGCCTGGTCGTGTTATTCCTTCGCCCAGGTCTTGATTGGCCGCGCCGCCGACGAGATCCTGCACCCGAGCATGCCCAACGGCCTGCTGATCGCCGCCCTGGTGGTGCTGGCAGTCCTGCTGGGCGATGCCGTCAGTGGGCTGATTGGCCTGCTGGCCGCCGAGAGCCTGGCCTCGCACGTCGAGGCCGATGCGCGGCAGGAGTTGTACGAGAGTCTGCTGGGCAAAAGCAAGGCTTTTCACGACCGACAACGCGCTGGCGACATTATGGCCCGCGCCACCGATGATACCCGCGCCCTGGCCGATCTGATCGTCCCCGGCGGATTGCTCGCCACCGAGACGGTGCTGGGCCTCGTGGCGCCGCTGAGCTTCATCGCCCTGATCCGCGTTGAGTTGCTCCTGGCGCCCGTCGCGTTTGTGGTGCTCTACGTGATCACCGCGCGGCGCTACCTGCGCCGGCTCCAGCCGGTGATTGATGCCCAGCGCGAACAGTACGGAACTATGAATGCCGGTCTCGAGGAGACGCTCTCAGGCATCGAGGTGGTCAAGGCCTCGGCCCGTGAACCGTTCGAGCGCGAGAAGTATCGTCGCAACGCGCGGCTGTTCCGCGACTTTTACGTGCAACAGGGGTACATCGAGGCGCGCTACCTGCCATTGCTGCTCTATGGGATCGCCGTGGGCGGAACCTTTCTCCACGCTATGGCGCTCTACGCTCAGGGAACGATCAGTATCGGCCAGGTGGTGAGCGTGATAGGTCTGGTCAACGTGATGCGTTACCCGACCTTCATCTCGATCTTCGCCTTCTCGGTCATCCAGGCCGGCATGGCCGGCGCCCGGCGCATTCTGCGGATTATCAACGCCGAGAGCGACCTCGACGAGAACGGCGCCGGGTATAGCGCCGAGTTGCGCGGGGAGATTACCTTTGAGGGCGTCTCCTTCCACTACCAGGGCGAAGCAGGCGACAATAGCGTCCCCGCGCAGACCACCAGCGTGCTCAAGGACATCTCCTTCCACATCCCCGCCGGCAAGACTGTGGCCATCGTCGGGCAGACCGGCAGCGGCAAGAGCGCCCTGACGCAACTGGTGAACCGGACGTATGACGCCACTGCCGGGCGGGTGTTGATTGACAGCGTGGACGTGCGCGACTGGAGCCTGGATGCACTGCGGGCCCAGATCGGCAAGATCGAGCAGGACATCTTCCTGTTCACCCGCAGCATCGCTGAGAATATCGCCTTCGGCGCGCCGGGGGCTACACGGGCGCAGATCGAGGAGGCCGCGCGGGCGGCGCAGGCCCACGCCTTCATTACCGCCTTTCCCGAGGGCTACAACACCGTGGTGGGCGAACGCGGCGTGACCCTGTCGGGCGGGCAGCGGCAGCGCATCGCCCTGGCCCGTGCCTTCTTGAGCAACCCGCGCATCCTGACCCTCGATGACTCAACCAGTGCGATTGACAGCGCGACCGAGGATCAGATCCAGCAGGCCATTCGCAAGGCCCAGGAGGGGCGCACGGTGCTGCTGATCACCCACCGCCTTTCGCAGATCCGCTGGGCCGACATGATCCTGGTCCTCGACAAAGGGCGCCTGGTCGCTGCTGGCACGCACGACGAACTCCTGCGCCGCTCGCCGCACTACCGGCGGATCTTCGCCCGCTATGAGGTGGACTTGCCCCCCCTGGAGGACGAAACGGGTGCGCCCCTGCAAGCGGCATGATGCCGGGGAATGTAGTGCAACCGTCAAGGTTGCCGGACGTAGTCTGTAAAGTACGTTGCCTTGCATGGCTGCCCTCTGCCAGCCTCGCCCAGCGAGGGGAGGCGCCGTGCGCCCCCCCCCGCAGGCCGAGGGTCGGGGAGCGGTCAGGTGGTTAAGGTTGCACCGACAGCAACCAGGGAGCCAGTATGGGTTTTATTCTCGATGGGCTTGACGCTGAAGCCTACGATCGCGCCTACAGCGACGGTGCGCTGGTGCGCCGCATTCTGGGCTATTTCCGGCCCCAGGCGGGCAAGATGATCCTTGCCGCGCTGATGGTCTCCGCCACGGCGGCGCTTGATGCCGGGGCGCCGATCTTCATCGCCCGCAGCCTCGACTGGATCAGCGCCAACCCTGACCCCCGGTTGATCGGCGGGCTGGCCGCCGTCCTCGCGCTCCTTGGATGCACATCGTGGCTCTTCAACCTGGTGCGGCAGACCTGCTCGGCGCAGGCCGTGGGCGACGTGGTGCTGGCTATGCGCGAAGACGCCGTCGAGGCCGTGCTGCGCCGCGATATGTCGTTCTATGACCAGTTCCCCACCGGCAAGATTGTCAGCCGGGTCAATTCCGATACGGCAGCCTTCGCCCAGGTTATCACCCTCACGATGGACCTGATGAGCCGGCTGCTGCTGGTCATCTTCATCGTCGGCTACCTGGCGACGATCAGTCTCAAGCTGACCATGGTGCTGCTGGTGCTGACTCCCTTCATTATCGGCACGGCGCTGGCGTTCCGCGCCATCGCCCGCCGCACCATCACCGCCTCGCGACGCATGAACGCCGAGGTCAGCGCGCACATCGGCGAGACGGTCAACGGCATCGGCGTTGCCAAGACCTTCCGCCAGGAGCCAGCCATCTACGCCGAGTTCCTGAAGGTGAACCAGCGTTCACGGCGGATCAACCGTCACATGCGTTTCGTCTTCAGTGGCATCTTCCCGGTGCTCAACCTGATGGCAGCAATCGGCACGGCCACGCTGGTCTACTCTGGCGGCCTGGAGGTGCGTGTGGGCGTCCTGACGGCGGGACTGTGGTTCCTGTTCATCCAGGGGTTGCAGAGCTTCTGGTTTCCTTTGACCAGCATCGCCTCATTCTGGAGCCAGTTTCAGCTCGGCCTGGCCGCGGGCGAGCGTGTCTTCGCGCTCATTGACAGCGAACCGCGGGTGGTGCAGACCGGCAACCGCAGCTTGCCGAACCTCGAAGGGGCGATCAGCTTCGAGCAGGTGGATTTCGCCTACCGTGAAGGCGAGCCGGTGCTGACCGGGTTCAATCTGCGCATCCGGCCCGGCGAAACGGTGGCCCTGGTGGGACACACCGGCTCGGGCAAGAGCAGCATCGCGAAACTGGTGGCGCGCTTCTATGAGTTCCAGGGGGGCCGGATCACAATTGATGGCGTGGACATTCGCGAACTCGACCTGGCCGCCTACCGGTCCCGCCTGGGCATCGTCACCCAGACGCCCTTCCTCTTCGACGGCACGGTGCGCGAGAACATTCGCTACGGGCGCCCTGCGGCCAGCGACGCCGATGTGCTGGCCGCGGCGCGGCACATCGGCGGGGGCGACTGGCTCGATAGCCTGCCCAACGGTCTCGATACACAGGTGGGCGAACGGGGTGGCAGCCTCTCGATGGGTCAGCGTCAACTGGTGGCCCTGGCGCGGGTGCTGTTGCAAGATCCGGCGATCTGCATCCTCGACGAGGCCACGGCCAGTATTGACCCGCTGACCGAGGCGCTCATCCAGGAGGGGCTGGACACTGTGCTGGCAGGACGCACCTCGCTGGTCATCGCCCATCGCCTCTCGACGGTGCGCCATGCCGATCGCATCATCGTACTGCGCAAGGGGGCGATCATCGAGGAAGGGACCCACGACGACCTGATGGCGCGGGCCGGGCACTATGCCGAACTCTACAACACCTACTTCCGCCACCAGTCGCTGAGCTACATCGAAGCGTCCCGCCGGGCCGCGTAGCGGTGACAGGCCCTTCCACCGGCAGGGGCGTGGCGAAACCGGGTTGCCTCACCCTCCGCCACCTGGCGATGGGGCGCGGGACGCCTGCCCGCCGGCAGGGGTATGGGAGAGACCGGGTTGCTCTATGTTTCAGATCAGCCCTTTAACACCTGGCGGGCGAAATCGGGCCGATTGGTGATAATGCCGGTTGCGCCAAGGGCGGCGAGGCCGCGCATACGCCCCGGCTCGTCCACCGTCCAGACATTGACCTGGTAGCCGGCGCGGCGCACCAGGGGGATCAGCCAGTTGAGGTTGGGCAGATCGTAGTAGGGATGCCAGGCGACCGCCTCGACGGCGCGCAGGGCAAAGAAGGGCCAGAGTTCACGGATGCGCACGGTGGGATGCATCGTGCGGGTGCCCATCAGGTAGCCGCGGGGCGCCGCCGGCACGACAGCGCGCAGTTCGCGCAGCGCATCCTCGCTGAAGGATGAGACGATCACCTGCTCAACCAGATTGAAGGCGGATAGCAGTTCGGCGCAACGGGCGGCCATGCCTGTGGTCTTCAACTCGATGTTGAGCCGCATACCACTCACGCGGGCGAAGTCCAGCACATCTTCGAGCGCAGGCGCGCGTTCGCCGCCGATGTCCAGGGCCTGAAGCTCGGCCAGCGTGCACCTGGCAACGGGGCGGTTCTGGCCGTCCCAGCGTTCGGTTGTCTCGTCGTGGAACACCACCAACCGCCCATCGGCGGTGAGCCGCACGTCGAGTTCGATCATATCCGCGGCCTGCCGTCGAGCCAGTTCGAAGGCGGCCATCGTGTTCTCCGGGGCATAGGCCGAAGCGCCCCGGTGGGCGATGATCAGGGGCATGCGTATCTCACTTCGCCAGGCTGTACGTAGCAAAAAGGGGAGAGTGCGGGAGATCCGCGCTCTCCCACACTCTCCCCATCTTTGTGGTGTGTCTACACCTCAAACGGCGACGATCTCCTCACTCAGCTTATGCTCGGGGATCGGCAGATCGACGTTCAGGGCCTCCGCGGTGAGCATGGGCTGGAGAATGCGCTGCAACGCCATCACGTGGGCGCAGGTGTTCCAGACCTGGAAAAACGAGCAATCGCAGTGCCATTGACCGTCTTTCAAAGAGATAGTGTGGCTGCTATTCCCACCATGGAAGGTGACGTTGAGTTCATTAAACTTGATCCGCTCCGGCTCCTCGGCGTAGCGGCGGGCCTTCTCGATCTTGCCAATCAGGTCGGAATGCATTGCGTGCCTCCTGTTATCTCTGAACTGCCGTGTTCAGACCACTCCACTCATCAACGAGAAAAACATCAGGGGCGCCGCAGGCGTATGCCTACGCGCCCCTGAGGGAAGTGCTGATGGCGATGTTCGTTTTTGCCCCCATACCGGCGCCTCCTGAATAAGAGGTTAAGGGGTGCTTAACATAGGCCCATTATAGAACCGGGGCAGGGGCGAGTCAAGGGAAATCCTGCGCCGGTTCGGAGAGGCGTTTCAGCGCGCTACAACGCGCTGCAAGGCGCCTGGCGCGCCTCGTGGTGAGAGTGGAGATTTCTTAAGCCAGGGTAGTGCTCACCCGGTGCGCATCCGCGCCGCCAGGCTCAAGATGCGCTGGCCATACTCGGTACCGGGCACGGCCCAGCGTCCGTTCAGGTCGGTGATGGTCAGCGCGACCCCACGGTTGGCAGGAGAAAGGCCGCGCACCTCCAGGGCGTAGGCGACCAACTCCTGCTGGCAGGGTGTGCCGAAGCCGGCAGGCAGCGCGTAGGCCAGCAGGCGCCCCAGGTGTGCCCGGACGGAGTCGCTGTCCCAGGCGGCAAAACTGGCCCCCTCGCGCCAGACCAGGCCGTCCCAGGCCCAGTTGCGTCCGGGCGGATACTCGGGTGAGCCGGGGATGGTCGCGCCGGTTACGGCGATGCCGGCGGGGTTGCGGCGGGGCCGGGCGCACCACCAGGAGGTCAGGCTGCCGGTTTCGTGGGCGCATTGGGCCAGGGCCAGGAACCAGTCCACGCCCGCCTCGGTCCCGATCCGGGCATAGGCTCCCACAATCGACGTGATGTCGTAGAGGGTATAGAGTGTGGAGCGGGCGGCGAACCAGGCGATGGCCTGTTCAGCCGTCCCCGAGGGCGGCGCCAGCAAATAGCCGCTCTCGTTGGCCCAGACGCCTGGATCGGTTGGGAGCGGGGGTGGCGGCTCTGGAATGGGATCGGGCGACGGCTCAGGAACAGGCTCGGGTGGTGGTTCCAGGCCACTGACCAGGGGGAGGTAGATCTGGAACGGGGACTCCTGAGCGCAAACGGGACGCGCGCCGGCAAGCGTAACAACCGTGGCGCCCAGCAGGTGCAAGAGGCGTCGGCGAGAGAGCATGGCCTTCATTTTCTCCACGCGCACAAGCTGCGCTTGCGACCTACCATTGGGATAAGCACAGGGTTTTTCAGGGAGGGCCTGCCCTCCCTGCCGCAACTTCAGTTGGGAGGCGCCTGACCGGCTGCCATGGTGGCGCGCTGGCGGCAACCCGGTGCGCTACGGGGCACCTATTGGGTTTAACGTGCCTGATGGGTCTGTTCGGCGTTTATGAAGATGACAGGATGGTGGCACTCCCGGGGCAACCGAACCTGTGCAAAGACTTGACAAGACCTGATAATGAGTGTATACTCTTCCTGACCGGTCGGTAAAGGTGCGAAATATTTTGGCTTCTTTTGCTTACTGACCGTTCATACAGGATCATATGGTGCAAGATCTCGAACCCATCAGCAGCCCCACGGCGGTGAAGATCGTTGACGCCGCCAGTCACCTCTTTATGCAGCGGGGCTATAAGGCTGTCTCGATTAACGATATCATCCGTGCCGCGGATGTGACCAAGCCAACTCTGTACTACTACTTCGCCGACAAAGAGGAACTGTTCGTTCAGATGGGGCTGCGGGTGCTGCAAGAGGTGGGCGCCCGCCTCACTGCTGCGGCCAATGCTCCCGGCGGGACAGTTGCCCGCCTGCGCGCCCTTGCTGCCGTGTTGATGGACGACCGCGACCGTGATATGCGCATGATGCGCCATGAGATGGCCGAGCATCTGGGGCCGGCCAATCGCAACCGGCTGGCGCGGGCCTTTTTCACGCACCTCTTCCGCCCCATTCTGGCCGTGATGGAGGAGGGCGTGGCCGAAGGGACGCTCGGGCATTTCGCGCCGGTGACCCTGGCTAACCTGTTCCTCAGCGTGTCCGAGGCCTGCCAGGAGTTTTCCGGCGAGAGCCGGATGGTCGCCTGGGCTGCTGAGAGCGGCATTCCCGTGCACATTAGTCCGATCTCTACCGAGGAGACGGTGGATCTGTTTCTGTACGGTGTTGCAGCGTCAGGGCGCCGTGGCGCCCCGGACGCTACCGAGATGCATGAGGCGCATAGTGAGAGAGCGTCGAGAGGGTCTGGGAGGCTGGCGCCCTCCCAGGAACACCCGTATGAAGCCTGACATAATCAACGTCCGGTGGAAGGGCATGGGGGAAACCAGGTTTCTCTGCCCGCCGAGAGGGTCCAGGAGGAAGTTCCCTCCCACCAACACGCTTACGTGACGGTGCGCGCGCAGCGCGTGACCGGCCGACACAGACACACATTGAAAGGAACATGCATTCTATGACCACGGTTCCACAGTCTCGACCGGGCGGCCTGCGTCGCCCGACCTTTGCCGCGATTATCGCTCTGATCCTGCTGCTGGCCGTCGCCGGCACCTTCGCCTTCCGCGCCTTCACCGGCGCGCGGGCCAATCCCCTGGCCGACGCCACGCTTGTCCCTGTAAACCGGAGCGACCTGGTGCTGGGGGTGAGCGCCACCGGGCGGGTTGAGCCGCGCGTCCAGGCCGAACTCTCCTTCCCCACCGCTTCGGGGCGCGTCGCCGAGGTGCTGGTTGTCGAAGGCGATACGGTCAAGGCCGGTGACGTGCTGATCAAGCTCGATAGCCGCCAGCAAGCTGCCGCCCGCGCCGCCGCTGCTGCCAACCTCGCGGCGGCCCAGGCCGACCTGCAAGCCCTGCGCGAGGGCGCCACCCCCGAGCAGATCGCCGAGGCTCGCGCCCAGGTCCGCGCTGCTCAGGGCAATCTGGCCCAGACCCAGGGCAGCGTTACTGATGCCGACATCGCCGCCGCCCGCGCCGCTGTGGAAGAGGCCCGCGCCCGCCTGGCCGTGCTTGAGGCCGGGGCAAAGAGCGATGCCCGCACTCGCGCCGAGACGGCCCTCGCCGAGGCCCGCGCCGAGCTTGACCGCCAGCGCGCGGCTCTCGCCAGCGCCAAAGAGCAGGCTCGCCTGAACGTCGAGGCCGCCGCCAACACGGTGCGCAACGCCCAGAGCGCCTATAGCACCGCCTTCTGGGACCTTGAGCACGTGCGCAAGAACGGCACCGACCCGCGCACCGGTCGCTCGCTGAACGATTTCCAGAAGCAGGATTTCCAGGTCGCCTTTGACCAGGCTTCCCGGAACCTGGCCGATGCCGAGGCCGCTCTGCAACAGGCTCAGACCGCGTATGAGACCGCGGTCCAGAACGAAATCAGCGGTCTGCAAACTGCCGAGGCTCGCGTGCGCGCCGCCCAGGCCGACCTGGATACGCTGATCGCCGGCGCCGATGCCGACGACCTGGCCGCGGCCCGCGCGCAACTCGCCCGCGCCCAGGCCGAGCTTGCCCGCCTGACCGGAGCCCAGCGCGCTGGCGCCGTCGCCGCCCAGCAGGCCAACCTCGAGGCGGCCCGTGCGCGCCTGGAACAACTGACTGCCGATCCGACCACCAGCGACCTGGCCCGCGCCGAGGCCCGCGTGGCTCAGGCCCAGGCCCAGCTCGACCAGGCCCAGGTGGCCCTCGACGATCTCACCCTGCGCGCCCCCTTCGATGGCGTGGTCGCCAGTGTCAACGTCGCCCCCGGTGAGAGCGTCGGCCCTGCTGCCCCCATCGTTCTGATTGACATCAGCCGCTTCCTGGTCAAGGTGACGGTTGATGAGGTGGATATTGCCCGTGTCCAGCCCGGCCAGCCGGTTGAGGTGCTGGTAGACGCCCTGGGCCAGACCCTGCCCGGCACGGTGCTGCGCCTGGAGCCGTTACCGCGCAACGACAGCGGCGTGACCGCCTACCAGGTCACCGTCGAGATCGACCCGGCCGGCGTCGCCATCAAGCCCGGCATGACCGCCAGCGCCACCATCGTCGCTGAGCGCCGCGACGATGCCCTCAGCGTGCCCCTGGCCGCCGTGCGCAGCGTTGATGGCAAGAGCGTGGTGAGCGTGGTTGTGGGCGAAGGCAACGAGCGCCGTATTGAGGATCGCGTTGTCGAGACCGGTCTGCGCGCCGGTGATCGAATCGAGATCCGCAGCGGCCTCGCCGAAGGCGAGCAGATTGTCATTCGCTAAGCAAACGCCGGACGTTCGAGCGCCCGTAGCCTCCACGGGCAGGTATGGGGAAACCTGCTTTCCCCATACCAGTACCCGGCAGGTCGGAGCGTGGGGAGACCCGGTTTCCCCACTCCTCATTAACGGGTGATGAAAAGCCTGCACCCCGGCAGGCCGGGGCACAGGGAAACCCGGTTTCCCTCTACATAACGGAGCACTGTGCCATGCACACCGACTATAGAACCAGACCGATCGTCCAGATCGAACATATGGTCAAAGAGTTTCCCACCGGCGATGGCGTCTTCCGCGCCCTTGACGATGTTTCGCTGCAGGTTGACCAGGGCGAAATGGTTGCCATCATGGGTCCGTCAGGCTCAGGCAAGAGCACGCTGATGACCCTGATCGGTCTGCTCGACACGCCCACCAGTGGACGCTACGTGCTCGACGGCGAGGATGTCAGCGGCCTCACCCGCCTGGAACAGTCCCGCGTGCGGAACCGCAAGCTCGGCTTCGTCTTCCAGAACTTCAACCTGCTGCCCCGCCTCACCGCCCTGCAAAACGTGGAACTACCCCTGGTCTACGGGCGCGTGGACGGACGGCGGCGGCGTGAACTGGCCCGCGCGGCGCTGGAGGCGGTGGGCCTGGGGGCCAAAGTTGACAATCTGCCCAACACCCTCTCGGGCGGCCAGAAGCAGCGCGTCGCCATCGCCCGCGCCCTGGTCCACAACCCGGCGATCATCCTCGCCGACGAACCCACCGGCGCCCTCGACACTCGCACCGGCGCCGAGATTATGGCCCTCTTCCGTGAGTTGAACCGTGAACAGGGCCGGACAATCATCATCGTGACCCACGACCCGGAGATCGGACGGCACATGGATCGGGTAATCGGTCTGCGCGACGGGCGCCTAGCCGAGAACATTCTGAGCGAATACTACGGCGTCGAGGTGTTTGAGCGCGTCGAGCGTGAGCACGGCCTGGAGCCGGTGCCGGTTCCCGCGCGCCGCCGCGAGGCTGATCAGGAGTAGATTCGAGAGATGATCAAAGAACAGATCGGCATGGCCCTCGATAGCCTCAGGGCCAACAAGTTTCGCTCGCTGCTCACCATGCTCGGCATCATCATCGGCGCCGGCACCCTGGTGGCCGTGCTCTCCCTGGGCAACGCCCTCCAGAGCAGCGTCTTCGAGCAATTCGTGGACCTGGGCACCCGGCGTATCGCTGTGGAGCCTGGCGACCCCAGGGCCAAAGGCGCCCGCGACGTGCCCGGCTACGGTCTACTCTCGGTGCAGGACTACCGGGCGCTGGCTGACATGGCCGAATCGCGGCCCGACCTCTTCCGCGCAGTGGTGCCCGAGGTGGCAGTAAACACCCAGGTGCGTGCGGGCGCCGTGGCCGTTCAGGCGTTGCTCGTCGGCACAACCGAGGAATACCCCCAGGTCCAGACGGTGCCGATGCTGGCCGGACGCTTCCTCACCGCTGCTGACGAGGCCGATGGCGCGCGTGTGGGGGTGCTGGGCTATCTGGTAGCCCGCGACCTGTTCGGCGCCGAGCCGGAGGCGCTGCGGGCCGCCGTGGGTCGCACGGTGGAGATCAACGGCCAGCCGCTGACAATTATTGGTGTAATTGATGACAATGGCGGCCCCTTCTCCACCGACGGGCGCGTGTTCGCCCCGGTAAGTACGGTGCGGCTGCGCCTGGTAGGGAATCTGGACCTTCCGGGCCGCGGGTTGCGGGTGAGCAGCGTGTTGCTGGGCATTACCAGCGAGAAAGTGGTGGACCCGGCTGAGGAGGCGATCGTGTCTACGCTGCGGGCCACCCGCGGCGTCCCCGACGGGGCGATCAACGATTTCGAGGTGCGCACGCCCACGCAGGCCCTCAACGTGCTGCGGGGCATTAACGGGGCCATTACCGGCTTCATCGCCATCGTGGCCGGCATCAGCCTGGTCGTGGGCGGCATCGGCATCATGAACATTATGCTGGTGGCCGTCACCGAGCGCACCCGCGAGATCGGCGTTCGCAAGGCCCTCGGCGCTTCCGACGGCGACGTGCTCGGCCAGTTCGTGCTCGAGGCCCTGGCCCTCAGCCTGGTCGGCAGCCTGATTGGCATCGCTGGCGCAATCGGCATCGTGCTGCTCATTGGCGCGGCAGCGGGCATCGGCGCGCAGATCTCCTGGAGCGCCGTGGCCATTGCCCTGGCCTTCGCCTCGCTGATCGGCATCGGTTTCGGCTTCTACCCCGCCCGCCGCGCAGCGATGCTGCAACCCATCGAGGCCCTGCGGTACGAGTAAGGGCCTCTTCGCATGGCCGGGGTATCCGAAGACTCTCTGGGAGGGCGCAGCCCTCCCAGACCCCCCATATGCTGCCACTCAGATCACCATCGAAACGTACTTCTCTTCCAGATATTCATGAATCCCCGTCGGCCCGCCCTCGCGCCCGAGGCCGCTCTGCTTGTAGCCGCCGAAGGGCGCCTGGGCCGTGGAGGGGATGGGGTCGTTGATGCCGACGATGCCATACTCCAGACCCTCGGCCATGCGCCAGGCTCGCCCCAGGTCGCGGGTGAAGCAATACGCCGCCAGGCCGTAGGGCGTGGCGTTGGCCTGCTGCAGCACTTCCTCCTCGCTGTCGAAGGGGATCAGCGGGGCCACCGGGCCGAAGGTCTCCTCGCGGGCCACCAGCATCTCCGCACGGACATTGGCGAGCACCGTGGGCGTCCAGAAGTTGCCCGTGCGCCCCTCGGCGTAGGGGCCGCCGCCGGTGAGCAGGGCCGCGCCCCCGGCCAGGGCGTCGGCGACGTGGCGCTCCACCTTGGCGCGGGCCTGCGCGTCAATCAGCGGGCCGATCACTGTGGCCGGGTCCAGCCCGTTGCCCACCCGCAAGGCGGCCACCTGTTCGGCGAAAGCCGCGGCGAAGCGTTCGTAGATCGGGCGCTCAACAAAGATCCGGTTAGCGCACACGCAGGTCTGCCCGGCGTTGCGGAACTTGGAGGCGATCGCCCCGCGCACGGCGCTGTCCAGGTCGGCGTCGGCGAAGACGATGAAGGGCGCGTTGCCTCCCAGTTCGAGCGAGAGGCGCTTTACCGTATCCGCCGACTGGCGGATCAACAGCTTGCCGACTTCGGTGGAGCCGGTGAAGCTCACCTTGCGCACGCGCTCGTCGGCGAAGATCGTCTCCGCGAAAGGAACCGGGTCCCGACAGGTTACAATGTTCAGCACCCCGGCGGGCAGTCCGGCGTCCAGGAAGATGCGCCCCAGTTCCAGGGCCGAGAGGGGCGTCTGTTCGGCGGGTTTGACGATGGCCGTGCAGCCCGCGGCCAGGGCCGGGCCGAGCTTGCGGGTGATCATGGCGCCGGGGAAGTTCCAGGGGGTGATCAGGGCTGCGATGCCCACCGGTTGCCGTAACAACAGCAGGCGCTTGCCAGGCATGCTGGCGGGGATGGTCATGCCATAGATACGCTCGGCCTCGCCAGCGAACCAGGTGAGGAAGCTGGCGGCGTAGGCGATCTCGCCGCGGGCCTCGACCAGGGGTTTGCCCTGCTCCAGGGTCATGATCGTCGCCAGGCGCTCCTGCTGCTCGAGCATGAGCGCAGCGGCCCGGCGCAGCACCGCTGCGCGGGCGGGCGCCGGTGTTGCCGCCCAGGCCGGGAAGGCCGCCGCCGCGGCCTCGATGGCCGCACGGGTCTCCTCGGCGCCCCCATCGGCCACCTCGGCGAGCCGCGCGCCCGTCGCGGGGTTGGTCACGGAAAAGGTTCTGGCCGTGTGCTGCCAGGCGCCGCCGATCAACAGGCCCCGGGCGGCGTTGCCCAGGAGCTGGGCGGCAAGGGTGTCCGGGTCAATCGACATATGTCCTCCTTGAAATACGTAACCTGTTCACCTGGTTCGCAGGGCCTGGGTGCTGCGTCTTCGAAGGGCTCTTGCAACGTCTTTGGGGCTTGCCCCAAACCCCGGGTGTTGCGTT